>CAUJIH010000001.1 GCA_963205275.1 Verrucomicrobiota bacterium
GCCATCTAATCAGACTCAACCTTGACAATCTCACTGTAATCCTTTACTCCTTTAGCTGTTCGCGATATCATAGCTTAAGTTAGCCGGGTATCTGGCCAGAGTCTTGGGACCGGCTCAATCAGCAGAGCGGCGATTACGCGGACGATAATCGCTACGATCCCTCCCACGACGGTTCCGACCGTAGATTTCCCTGCCTTTTTCGGCTCCTGACGGGCGATCAGAATTTCGAAGAGAAACACGCCCGTGATCGGCCCGATGATCAGCCCGGGCAGACCAAAGAACAGGCCGATTATCGTGCCGAGGATCGCTCCTAGGATACCCCATCGACTGGAGCCAAAGTATTTGGCCCCGAGAACACCGCTAAGGGAATCGAGAATAAGAGAGATTACGGTGACGACACCGATTAGAACCAGTCCCTGCCAAGCCAGACCTGAGCTCTCCATACCCGAGGTGAAGTAATAGAGCAAGGCTCCGATCAGGATGAGGATATTCCCTGGGAGAACCGGGAGGAAAGTTCCGATAAATCCGACGACGAATAGGATCGTTACGAGAGAATAGATGATGATGTCTTTGGCTCCACTGCTCCAGCCTGATTCTATCCAGGTCGCGAGAAAAGAATTCATAAAAAAGTCTGGCGAGAGAGACGGATTTAGAAGAAGTGTCGTGTTTCCGTCTCGGCACGCGGGTGGCAGATTCGAGCGACACATTGATCGAAGCTCTCCTTGTTATTGAGGATTCCGATCTCGACCCGTAGAAAGTAGATCGGTATGTCGAGGCGACCGATGCGTGGAAAGCGGACAGCGTCTTTTTCAGTAGTGATGATCATGTCCACTTCTGATTCCACACAGCAGTTAATGAAGGACAGGATCTCCTGCTGAGTGAAGCGGTGATGGTCCATGAACCGACAGGTGGCCACGATCTCTGCCCCTAGCTTGCGCACTCCGTCTTCAAAACTCTCCGGGACAGCGATCGCGCTGATCGTCCCGACTCGTGTTCCTTTCAGAGTCTCTAGGGGAAGAATCGCTCGGCTTTCGATATGCTGCAGGTAACGAGGTTTGTGCTCGCACTCGATAATTTCAGCCGTCCTGTTGTACTTTCGGATTCGCTCGATGAGTTCATCATTCGGCTCGCCATTGCACTTTGTGATAAAGATGTAGGAAGCGCGCTTCAGATTCCTATGCGGCTCTCTCAGTGTCCCTCGTGGCAAGAGGTATTCTGTTCCAAATGGCTGCCATCGATCAACTAACACGATGTCGAGACGATGTTTTAATCGCAGATATTGTAAGCCATCGTCGAGAATAAGGGTGTCGCAGTTAAATTCAGAAATCGCGTGCTTTCCGCTCTTTACTCGATCCTTATCCACGATGACCGGAATATCGGGCAGGTTGGAGGCCAACATAAAGGGTTCGTCCCCGGCTGTCTTTGAGTCCAGCAACAGCGATCTTCCGTCGCTGACCACTCGAGGTGGGTCGAAGGCATGTTCTCCTTTCAGCTTCCCTTTCAGTCGCTTTAGAATCGGATGTTTCACCGACTTGTAACCTCGACTAAGAATGGCGACTCGACGGCCACCATCTTGGAGTGATCGAGCGAACTTTTCCACTACCGGGGTTTTTCCCGTACCTCCGACGGTCAGGTTGCCGATGCTGACGACGAGACATCCCAATGTACGTTCGCGCAGAATTCGCCTACGATAGAGATTGAGACGAGAGTTAACGGCGAATTCGTAGATCTTGGAAAGTCCACTGAGAAAGACGCGCAGGATGGAAGCACGCGTTCCTCTTCGGCGTCCGAGAATGACGTCGACCACGAATTGCTCGAGTTTTTCGCGAGAATGCGACATGGATTAGAGAATTCACCCGATAGATTCGGTAACTTCGATCACTTTGCCGAATCCGGTGGTGAACGCAACACGGAAGGTCAGCACTTGCAAAGCGGTGAACCTAGACGCTATTACCAATCTATGAACCGAATTGACGGACGTGCCCCCGAATCTCTTAGAAAAATCGACTTTCAAGTCGATGTTGCATCGCACGCTCACGGCAGCGTCCTGAGCTGTTTTGGCGAGACTCGTGTGATTTGCACAGCGATGCTCGAAGCTGGGGTCCCTTCTTGGATGAAGTCTCAAGGAGTGGCTGGTGGCTGGATTACTGCAGAATACAGCATGTTGCCATATTCGACTCTCCAAAGAAAGCCCCGTGATATCAATCGCGGACGCCTAGACGGTCGGAGTTCTGAGATTCAGAGGCTGATCGGTCGGAGTCTCCGAGCGGTGATCGATCTTTCTGTACTCGGAGCTAGGACTCTGTGGATCGATTGCGACGTGCTCTGTGCCGATGGCGGCACTCGCACTGCTTCGATTACCGGGGCGATTCTGGCGGCGGAAATGGCGTTTCGAAGATTCATTACGGCTCGAAAGTTGAGTGCTTCACCTCTGCGTCAGCTAGCGGCGGCGGTCAGTGCCGGAATCAGCGAAGGACGTTGCGTATTGGACTTGAACTATCTAGAGGACAAGGATGCGGCAGTCGATTTCAATTACGTAATGACGGAGGATCAAAGGCTGATCGAAGTTCAGGGTACGGGAGAAGAAGCCACCTTTTCAGAAGAGGAGATGAATGAAATGCTCCGCCTCGGAAAAAAGGGAATCGGAGAGTTGATTTCCATGCAGCAATCGATTCTCGCTCGCTTTGATCCCACTGCCAATCTGGAAATCATTGCCCGGATTGCAGGGGCTTGAGCGAGGATGTTCTGATCCTCTGATCCTTCGCCCTATGAGGTGGCGTGGAAGGCGGCGATGGATGAAAGGTTCACTCGTCTTCCTCGCTGATCGTCTCACGAAGCTTCGCAAGGCCGCGCCTGATGCGTGCTTTCACCGTCCCTAACGGCTCTCCGATCTGATCGGCGATTTCCTGTTGGGTCAATCCTTCAAAATAGACCTTTTCGATTGCTTCGCGCTGGATAGGAGTCAATTCCATCACAGCAGAGCGAACGGTACGGCAAGTGTCGCGCCGACTCGCCGCTTCGGGACCGGCGAGAGGAGCGCTAGCGGACGGAATTACCGAAATAAAATCACTGTAGGCCCCTTTCAGCTTCGTCTGGCGATTCCGGGCACGAAGTCTGTCGATCGCTCTGTTTCGGGCCATGGAGGTGAGCCAAGTGATGGGGCGACCGCGGTCTCGATAATACTGCCCGGCCTTCTGCCACAGGGAGTTAAAAACCTCCTGCATTACCTCTTCTGTATCTCCTGAGTCACCTAGAATTCGATAAATTAAGCTAAATAACAAATCGGAGTAGCGAGCGTGAATTTCTTCAAATGAAGCAGTCTTTCCCTCTGCGATCCCGTTAAAAGCCGCCTCATCCACTAGGTCTTCATTAGAAGCCTTTACTTGCGTGTCGATATTGAGTGCTGTCATAGCTTTAACTTATTGAATAATCGAAAAGATCGCAATTAGAATTGAAATTAGAAATAGTTATTCGGAACTAAGATTCCGTAATCGGAGTTTATCGCGTTTCTACGAATTCTGCAAGCAGTTTCGTTCACAATATTTCGTACGCTTTAAGTCGACGGTTTGCGTCGATGGAAAACCTGTGGTAGCGTCGATTCGGTCGAAAAGACCCTTATACCTGATATGCAAGAAGATGAACCGAACCAAAACAACCGCCGGGGTGCTGGCGGAGACAGTGGCTTTAACTGGAAGGGGCTGATCCTCCTCTCTGTGGCCATGGGCCTTTTTGGTCTCGCCATCTGGTCGAAGACCTTTTCTGACACCTCCAAAACGCTTACATACTCAGAATTCAAGGAGATCGTGGCAGCAGGGAAAATCCATGTCGATCCGAGCGCCGAGCCGCCTAAGATTCTCCGACTCAAGCAGCGTGATGGTAGTTCTAGGCAGTATTTATCGGGCTGGTATTGGCCGGATGGAAAACCTGTGGTTTCGGTTCGCAACGAGGTGCAGGAAGGTGACGAGAAAGCTACAGTAGTTAGCCCCGTGACCGTTGGAGACAAAGAGTTCACCGTTCCCGTCATTCTGGAATACGTCGGCGATGACCTCAAGGCGTTGTTAACAAAGAACGGGTTAGAGATTTCGGATTTACAGACGGATTCCGACGGCTTTGGGGTGATGATGATGTCGTTCTACCTTCCGATTTTTATTTTGCTCGTGCTGCTTTACTTTCTCTTCCGCCATCAGATTCGCGCTGCGGGGAAAGGGGCGATGAGTTTCGGAAAGAGCCGGGCCAAGCTGATGAGCATGGACAAGAATCGAGTGACTTTCAAGGATGTCGCAGGAGTCGAGGAGGCAAAGGAGGAGCTGTGGGAGATCGTCGAATATCTCCGTGATCCAAAGAAATTTCAGCGACTGGGGGGGCGAATTCCAAAAGGTGTGCTAATGGTAGGTTCGCCTGGCACAGGGAAGACCCTTCTCGCTCGTGCGATCGCCGGCGAGGCTGACGTGCCATTTTTCTCGATCAGTGGATCGGATTTCGTCGAAATGTTTGTCGGCGTTGGTGCTTCGCGGGTGAGAGATATGTTCGAGCAGGGGAAGAAAAGTGCTCCGTGCCTGATCTTCATTGATGAAATCGATGCGGTGGGCAGACATCGCGGTCACGGATTGGGAGGCGGCCATGACGAGCGAGAACAGACGCTCAATGCCTTGCTCGTCGAGATGGATGGCTTTGATACTCAAGAAGGAGTCATCATCATTGCAGCGACTAACCGCCCGGATGTTCTCGACCCTGCGCTTCTTCGTCCAGGGCGCTTTGACCGCGAAGTGACCGTAGATCTTCCTGATGTGAACGGGCGGGAGGAGATTCTGCGTGTTCACGCCAAAAAGGTAAGACTAGCGGAGGGAGTCGATCTCAGTACGGTCGCTCGCGGAACCCCTGGATACTCCGGTGCAGAGTTGGCGAATGTGATTAACGAAGCAGCATTGCTGGCTGCCCGGCGAGGTCTCAAGGCGATTACTCAGGCTGAGCTGGAGGAGGCGCGGGATAAAGTGCGCTGGGGGAAAGAGAGGCGCAGTCTCGCGCTATCAGAAAAGGATAAGGAAAAGACCGCCTATCACGAAGCTGGGCACGCAATTCTGCTAGTGCTGCTTGAGAATACCGATCCTCTTCATAAGGTGACGATCATTCCACGAGGGCCGTCGTTGGGATCGACGATGTGGCTGCCTGAGCAGGACAAGTACACGCAGAGAAAGAGTGAACTGCTCGATCAGCTCGTCGTAATCATGGGAGGGCGAGTCGCTGAGGAGATTGTCTTCGGTGATGTCGCGAGTGGGGCGAGTGGCGATATCAAGCAGGCGACTCAGATCGCACGAAAGATGGTTTGTGAGTGGGGGATGAGCGAGGCGCTTGGCATGGTCGAATATGGAGATCATCAGGAACACATCTTTCTGGGGCGTGAAATGGGGTCTCCACGCAATTACAGCGAGGCCACAGCGCAGCAGATCGACATGGAAGTAAAGCGACTGATCGATACCGCCTATGGCCACGCAACCGATCTGATTCAGACGAATCGGGATAAGCTCGACGCGATTGCGAAGGGGCTGCTTGAGTATGAAACGCTGGATGCGAAACACATTCACGAGATCATGGAGGCCGGGAGAATTTTGAATCCTCCGTCTTCTCCGACCCCGCCAGATCTCCCTTCCGGGATGACGCAGCGGCGTCCGGTGGAGAAGTCGAGTGAGAATGAAGGTGGCCTGCCAGGGGTGCCTGCACCAGCCTAAAATCGGCGACCGTTGCAGTTCAGAAGTGTCACTGCCATTAAAATTTAAAAATTTTAATGGCAGTGACACTTGCATTTGTCGCATGAAGCGTTAAGTTACCGAGACGTTACGCTCTGAACCCAAACATTCCAAAGCGTGTCATTCCAGCGGACTGAATCGGCATATCTGATTTCATCCGCTTTTTTATTCAACTCATCAAGATACCTATATGAAACTTACTGCACTCGCACTCGCACTCTGCTTCCTCGGCCTCGCTCTGGGAGCTTGCAAAAGCAAGAATCCTGCTCCGGTACCGGCGACTCCTCCCGCACCTGTCAGCTACGCGAAATAATGTCTTTCCTGATTCTGTATCGCTTCATGTGCTTCTCGCTTTTATGAGAGCGCATTGATTCGAACTGACAGGAAACAAAAGCCCGGCGAAAGCCGGGCTTTTTTTCTGTCAGTGACTCCGTCAGGCTGATATCACGGTGCCAGCCATACTTCGATTCGCTGTTTATTCCTCCATCACCTTACGGGGGTGATGGAGGGATCGCTCGGTCTGCCCAACTGCGCTTGATCGAGGCCTAGAACCCTTCGAACCGACTTGTGATCCCCATAGTTTTTCTATGGACTCGCCGTCGCAAAGCTTCAGAAGGAAAAAAGTAGGGTCAATACGCATTTTTCTACGACATTCCAAAAGCAATGTCACAAGTTGAGTCGGCACCTGTCAATGGGCTGAGGAGGGAGCGTGCCTTCGCATCGATCTGGGTGATGAAGTTCGGTAAATTCCTCTCGCGACAATTTTTTCCTGACCTTGTTAATTCCTCGTAATTCACACTATAGCCTTTCAACTTTGATGAATTTATCCGAACTGACGCAAGCCCTGAAGCAGGATCCCGGTAACTGGGAACTCCGTCGCATGCTGGTGGAAGCCTTTATGAACGAAGGCCGCCACGACGAAGCAGTGGAGGTGGTCAACGCGGGTGAAGCGATTCCGCATGAGCCAGGACCGTGGCTGGACGCAGCGAAAGCGTATGCTGCTGTGGGGGCTTTCGAGCAGGCGGGTTCCTTGGTGGCGACATCTCTGGAGATTGACCCGAATTACGAACCTGCAAAGGAATACTGGAACGAGCTAGCCGCAGAGTCCGCTGTGAGCGTCGTGCCTTCAGATGATGACGAAGGCGGGGTAGTCTTCGTCGGGCCGGATGCGGTGCCTTTGGTGCGCAAGCAGGGGGATGGTTCACCAGCCGAAGCCTTTCAGTTGCCCAAGGTATCGTTTTCGAACGAGGAACTGGAAGTGCTGAGAGCTGCCGAGGAAGAGGTGCGCGCACGTCGGGAAAAGACGACGCGTCGGGATAAGTTTAATTCGCTGACGATCACAGTTCTGATCCACGTCGTGCTGTTCATGGCGCTGACCTTCGTCGCGACCCAGTCGCCGCCAAGAGTGCCTCCAGCGATCGTGGCATCCTCTGCGCCTGCCAATAATTCGGAAGTGCCAGAGTTGAATAATGTAAAGATGGAGCAAACGGTGGCGGGAGCGACCACAGCGAGTACGACAGAAGTAAATATCGTGTCATCGAATGCTAGCTCGGCGTTTTCGATGTCGAATGTGGAAGCTCCGATGACCGACATGGCATCGGATACGGCAGCAGAGGGGAGTCGTGCGGCGATGAGCGGAGTGGGAGGGGTGGGCTTTAACCCATCGGTGACGCTGGGGATGTCAACATCGACGACCTCGAAGATGATGTTCGGCCAGACAATGGAGATGAAGGGCGAGGTACTGGGGGTGATTCTGGATGTATCGGGATCGATGGCGGAGTATCTGCCGGTGGTGGTGAAGGAAGTGGACAAGAACTTCGTGAATTCGCCGATTGTGTATGTCCGGAATACGGTGATGACAGAGCAAGACCGGGAAGGCGAAGTGCGCCTGATTCGCCCCGAGGACGTCATTCCTTACCATCCCGAACTAAAGACGCGGACACCGTACTGGTTTCTTTGGAATGATCTGCCGAGGAAGGCACCGCAGCGTTACGTGGATCGACTGATCGAGACTTTCAAAACCCGCCCGAATCAGTTTCTGACGACAGGACGGGGCTGGGAAGGAAGTAGCGTGATCAAAGCCGTCGAGTTTCTGATCGAGCAGAATATGGATGGACTCTACATATTCTCGGATTTTGAGGATTTTGCCGATGAGAACATCGCAGCGGAGCTTGGGCAGAAGCTGGGACGGAGGAAAATTCGTACCTATCTCCAGCCAGCAGAGAAGGGGACGGAATTTCTAGATGTGCTGACGAAGAAGATAGCGAATAAGACTCTGGGACGACAATTGCCCTCGTTGGTGTCGCTGATCCGGGGGGGAGAAAAGGATGCGGAAGTCAGTTCATTGACAAAGACGAGCGTGAAGCAGCAGTTGGAAGAATTGGCGAAGATGGATATTCATCTAGCGACGCCACGTGATACGATTGAGACGAATATCCCGAATCACGGCTTCAAGGTGGACAAGAGTTGGAAAGAGATTCACCGCCTCTCAGAACCAGAATACGACGCTGTATTCTATGGTCCACAGGCTCGGGTAGCGATCTTTTTGAAGGATGCGAACGGGAAGTACATTCAGGATCCGATCACCTTCTTTTATTATGCAGAAAAGGAGATTCCAGATCACCCAGATCCCCGATTCCGCTGGCGTGCACGAAAGTTTCTTCGGATGGAGGAGGAGCCGACCTTCGATGGAACGGAGATTATATGGAAAATGGTGTTGGAGGATGAGATCAAGTTCCAAGTTCACCTCTATCTCAGTCGGAAGGGGATGAACGCGACCTATACAGCGACAGTGCCCAAGGATCATAAGGATGCTGCCTGGATCGGTTTCCGGATTCCCGCCTTAGCGACGGAGAATAAGGATTTTTATTATGGCTATGATTATCCCTCGAGTGGATTGAAGCTTGATCAGGTGCGAGAAGCGGTGAAAGCGAATGAGGTCATCTTCAATCTACCGAGGGCGGAACGGGATCGATATCTTAAACAATGGGCGATTTCCGGCTTCGATATGGGTTACAATACCCGGAAGTACAATGAGCTGATTCGTGTGTTTCCAGCCGGAATCCGAGATATCGTCGTTCAGGGGCCTTCTTTCGGACCTAGAAAATTCCATGCACGGACGACCAGCAGTAAGATCTTCCTGACCGGAGGAGCTGGACGGAGAGATATTGAGCCTTGGGAGAGCTTCTGGGCTTCGCTACGACGCAGTAATAATGACCGCGAAAGATTCACCAAGACCGAGGCGATCGAGGTTCAGATCGAGTGAATCAATCGGAACAGAAAGGATGGATTCGAACCAGTGTTCAGGCCCTTCTCTCGTATCCTGCGATTTTCAGAATTTTTCGAAAGTGCGTCTCCTCGACTGGCGTAATGGAAAGCCGGGAGCCTCGCTGGCAGACCATCATCTCACGTAGCATCTCGTCCTCGCGTAGTTGCTGAAGTGGAATGATCTCGCGAAACGTGGCGATGTGACGAAAATCTACTAGGTACCAGCGCGGAGATGATTCGCTCGCCTTCGGATCATAGTATTCGGAAGTGGGATCGAATTGTGTTGAATCAGGGTAGGGGGCGGATGCGACTTCGGCCAGTCCCACGATACCGGGAGGCGTTGCGTTGGAGTGATAGAACAGCGCCATATCCCCGAGCTTCATCTCTTTCCACATGAAATTCCGCGCTTGGTAGTTGCGCACTCCGTTCCAGGGTTCTTGCTTCACCTTTTCTAGGTCCTGTATGGAAAAAACGTTCGGTTCGGATTTAATCAGCCAGGGCATTTGAGTTCTGTGGGTAAGGTGTTCTTGAGAAATGTTCACTCTCCCGGAACGAGAACTTTTGCCTCGCCCTGTTCAGACTTGAGGACGATTTTTCCGCTCTCATCTTCTCTCCACACGATCACATCCTTTCCATCAGCATCCGTGCCGACAGCCAAACCGGAGCAGGGACTGCCATCGTAGAGAATCTCTACTCCACTCAAGGCTTCCCTTTGTATAGCATAGGCTTCAGCCAGTTCGGGATGTTCACTTTCGCTGTTGTCGAGGTAGCGAGGCTTTTGATGTATCGTGACCGCGAGAATCGCGCCCATGTGTCGCCCCGCCAAGTTCACATAGACCTTCCGATGGCCCACGGCAACACAGCTAACACCCATTGAGCCGGAGTTCCCCTCATCGCTGTTCGCCATTGCCAATGGGGCCAGACGACAGCCCGTGAACGGCAGCATGGGATCGTCATCTCCTGCTTCGGGTCCGTCAATGCGCCCTTCCCAGAGGTCGGAATCTGCTCCGACGAACATGCGTCCATCACGAGATTGGTCAGGCAGAGCGGTGAGAGAAGTGCGCCGGAAGAAGACTTTGGCAAATTTTTTGGCACCGGGCGTCAGGGCGAGCACCACGCTTTCTGGATCGTCTCCATAGGTGCCGTACAGGAGAATGGTGCCGACTGGTCCAGAGCCTGTGCTGGTGAGGCAAGAAATATCCCAGGCAGAGAAGCCTTCCGGCAGATTTTTTAGCTTCACTGGCTTTTCGGATAAGGCGGTATTCGGCCAGGTCCACACAGCGCCACCGGCGACGATAGCGGCTCCGCCTTCGGGAAGATCGCAAATGCCAGAAATTTCGGCATTCTGAAGGGGACTGGCGAGTTTATGCATGGTCACAGTGCCAGTGTCGAGATCGACTTGCTGCAGTGTACCGCCCTCTCCCAATGGAATGAACCAAGCGCTCGACAGATCAGGTAGAATGATCGCTTGACCGGCGTGCGCAAGTGGAGAAGCCGGGATGAATGAAAAGACGATTACGATGAACGCGTAGAAAGAGAACTTCTTCATACGAGAATCATGTCCGATAAAGTTCCGATTTGAAAGAATGAAATGATCGTGTAAGTCTCCCACGAATGAAAGCATTGTATTTCGGGTTGATTGTCGTGTGCCTTTGCGGCTGCAAGTCGGTCGAAACATCCGGAGAGGGCGTCTCCGAAACCGCTGAAGCGAGAAGTAGTCTCGAGAAATTGAATGCGACCGGGAAACTGGCAGTTCTTCACTCCGCGTGGTGTGCAAAGAATTGGGGTGGTCCCGAGAATATAGAATCAATGCCGGACGGGGGCTATCGCCTGCGGTATCGCAAAGCAGATTCTCTGAATTATCTCTGGGTGAAAGCTTCTCCTGTGCCGCAGAAAACTCCTGACAGTCCTCCGCCTTGGGAGGAGTTCCTAGAAGGCTCAGAAGATAAAGTAAAAGTGCTCCATCATGCACAAAAATGGCGTATCACCCGCATTCTGGGGCGCGAGGTCAAGTGGTATCAGGTTGATGCCGGGAGTGGTGCCGACTTTCCTCTATATGAGACACTGTATTTCGAGGCGACTGCTCCTGATGGGCGAGTTGGGTGGTATCAAGTGTCTGTTTGTGCAGAGAGTGATTCGAGCGCGGCGGAGTGGATCAATCAGGTGGAGTGGTTGGTTCCTAAGTCCTGATTATGAGTATACAGGATAGGGGTTGGGAAATTCCTTTTTTGTATATTTGGGGAGGTCGTGAGTCAAGGTTTAAGGCCACGGGCCACGTTTACGCTTTTGCAGTAGTCACGCTCGGCTTCTATTGTGCCTGATATGAAACGGCGTCATTTTCTTTCTCGAACCAGTGCTCTTGGAGTCGTGGGCAGTGCGAGTTCCTCGCTCGTTCAGGCTGCTGAGTCAGACGATGCTCTCAAAGTGGAGGCTCTCATCCGCAGCCCTCTGGTCGTGATGGCGCCCCGCCGGGATGGAGTGGAACTGATTTGGGCGGTGAGTCGGCTCTCTCGTGGGCGAATCGAGTGGACGGGACCGAACGGTGAGAGTGGGCAAGCGCATACGGATGGATTTGGATTTTATCCTCAGTCTGATACTGTCTTACGCATTCGGCTGGACGGGTTAAAGCCGGACACGGAATATACGGTGCGCTCCGTGACAGAGGCGATCGACGGAGACGCAGAAATCGCGATTAGCGAATGGCGTCAGTTTCGCACTCTCGCAGGACTGGAGCGAGATCATGCCAGCTTCGTGGTTTGGAACGATACGCACATCCACGACGAGACGATTCGCAGACTCTACGAGCTGACTCCGAAGGCAGACTTTCAACTCTGGAATGGTGATACCTGTAATAACTGGAAGGATGAGAGCTTGTTCGTTCCAGTGTTGCTAAATTCCGGTGGTTGCGACCTCACGGCGAAGCAGCCACTCTTTCTGACGATGGGGAATCACGATGTCAGAGGAAAATACGCCTTCGAAATGCCGCGCTATTATGCGACTCCCTCGGGACGCGCCTATTGGGCGATGCGTCATGGCCCGCTGGCGGCAATTTTCATGAATACCGGGGAGGATAAGCCCGATGACCATCCTAGCTTCGAGGGGCGCGTGTCCTTCAGTCGCTTCCGCGAGGAGCAGGCGGCGTGGTTGAAGGAGGTGATTGAGACCCCAGAGATCAAAGACGCACCGTTCCGAGTGCTGTTTTGTCATATCCCGATGCGTTTGAATGAGGAAGTTATCGTCGAAGACTACGATTTGAAGGGAAAAAATTTTGATTTCTACGCACGTTCTAGTCGCGAGTTGTGGCACGAGAGCTTAGTGAAGTGGGGTGCTCAGGTAGTGATTTCCGGACACATGCATCAGGAGGAATGGGTGGAGCCGAATGATCAGTTTCCCTACGCTCAGATCGTGGGTGGAGGCCCCAAGCCGGAGCAGGCGCGTTATATCCACGGGGAAATCCGGCACGGGAAGCTGACCGTTCGCCTTCATAATCTGGAGAATCAAGTGACGATAGAAAAGAGCTTTCTGGCGCTAGGGTGATTGAGGAATTTATCGAATTCGATTCAGAAATCTTTGATAGCACATCTCCGGTAAGGGCTCCAATTACGTTTTTAGATCGTAGAGTCACTTGGTTTTAACCCCTCCGAAGTTCCTGAGGGCACTCTTCCACGGAGGGAAGGAGTCATTTCGAGAGATCGGCTTTGAAGGTCGTTCAGGGGTGATATTTCTTCGGAATCGGCTGACGAAACAGGGTAGGGTGCCAGACTCTACAGGGTCAGAGAGCAAAGGTTGGGACAGAGTCGCGTGATGGGAGCGTGTTCGAGAGGCGATCACGTTCAAGCATGGCTTTCTTCGGAAGAAAATCATAGTGATTCACCTGTGGATAATCTATTTTCCTGAAATGTTTCGATTGGAAGTGAAATTGCCGCTTGAAAGCAGCGCAAGAAGCAGGACAGTGCCACCCCGTAGTGGAACGGGGCGTAGCACAGCCTGGTAGTGCGCCTGTTTTGGGAACAGGAGGTCGCTGGTTCGAATCCAGTCGCCCCGATTACTTCGTCTCACTCTTTTTCGCAGCTCGCGGTGGGGCATATTTCATGGCGAGGACTGAGTAGTCGAGATCGCCTTTTCCCTGCTGCATCGTTCGATACATCACGTTCGCCATGGTGGAGGCTACGGGTTGCTCGACGTTGAGTGTTCTGCCGAGATTCAGAGCATACTGTACGTCCTTGAACATGTGTTTCAGCGCGAAATGGGTCTCGTATTCACGAGTCATCATCGCGGGTAGCTTCATCCGGATCAATGGCGAGCAGCAGGCATTGAGATCGAGAGCTTCCAAGAGTTTCGCCGGATCGATTTCGGCCTTCACCACCAGTCCGTAAGCTTCTGCCAAGGCCCCGACGATGGCGGCGGAGATTGTGTTAGTTGCGATTTTGATCACAGATGCTTCACCGATCCGTCCGACGTGGAGGATGGATTTCGCGCTGATATCCAGGATGGGGCGAACTTTCTCCAATACGGCTGCATCGCCCCCCACGTAGTAAACTAGTTCTCCAGCTTCCGCTGCCTTTCGGCTGCCGGTGAAAGGACAGTCGAGAAAAGCCGCACCTTTTGCGTGAACCAGATCGTAGGCATCGGCCACGCTTTCGGGAGCGAAGGTTCCGTTGGCGATGATGGTATGACGAGATTCGATTTTATCCTTCACCGAATCGAGCATCTCGCGCAGTGCCGCGCTATCGGGAACGAAAAGTTGAATAACGTCCGCCAAGGCGAATACATCAGCAGCGGCCCCTAGAAAGTTCGGAATCTGCTTCGGAGATCGATTCCAGACATACACATCGCGGTCTGATTCACGCAGACGGGCGGCGACCCGACTGCCGATAATTCCCAGACCGATGACTCCGACGGCTTGATTTGACTCCATGGGAGACTCAAAACGGGATGGGTCTGCTTTGCAACTCTTTCGATGAGCAGAAAAATATTCTCTGGAGAAAGTAGAGCGACTCAGGGACGGGATGGAGTGTTTATCCCTCGGATTCCTCGTTGGATTCACTCCTTCCCTCTGTAGGCAGTGGGCCGCGACTGGAGCCTTCGAATTGATCAAAGGTCTCTTTGCTCAGTCGTTCCAGCACGCTGTCATGCAGCGCGCAGAGAGTATCATGCATTGGGCAGGCGGGGCCGATCCCGCACCAGTGTGGACCGAAGGGGCACATGACGTGTTCTTCCGTATCCTCAAAGACCCTTAGCACATCGAGCATCGAGATTTCATTGGAAGGTCGGAGCAGCGCATACCCGCCAGAAGGCCCCGATTTCCCTCGGACGATTCCCGCATTGGACAGCATCCAGAGAATTTTTGCGACCAGCATGTGTGACATCAGCCGTGCATCAGCGATCTCTTTGCTGCCGACGAGGCGGCCAAGGGAACCGGATTCTGAAAGGTAACTGACAGCTGCGATGCCAGCTTGTGCGAGTTTGCCGTAGGTGAACATGAGATTTTTGTAGGTCTGGCGAAAGAGTTCAAATTTCGATGAATGCTCCGCGCTTTCGAAAACACGAGAGTCTTATTAAAAATGTGAACTGATCGGATGGATCGCGAGAGGAAACCGCAAGATGAGAGCAAAATCAATGAGAATACCTAATTGGTGGAGAATTTTTCTTTAATCACGACTTTTGCTGCGTAGGGTGTCTAATCAGATAATCATGACAGAATCTACCAGTTCGGTGAAGACCGATTTCGAGGGACGAGAGGGGGTCGAAAAGATCGTGGACTTATTCTACGGTCGAATTCGGCAAGATGATCTGCTGGGCTTCATCTTCGACGATGTCGCGAAGGTGAACTGGACGTCCCATTTGCCGAAAATGTATAACTTTTGGGATACGATCCTCTTTCGTACCGGAGCTTATCGGGGAAATCCAGTGAATGCTCATGCACAACTCGCCCCGCTCACCCGGATGGGGCAGGAGCAGTTTAATCGCTGGCTCGAGCTGTTTTGTCAGACGGTGGATGAACTCTACGCGGGGGAGAATGCGGAGCGGATCAAGAAAAGCGCACGAGACATGGCGGCGTTGTTGCATGCGAAGGTGAATCATGTCAGGGATGAGCGCTTTGATCCGGCGAACCTGACTCCGGAGCAGCGTGCGCGATATGCCGCCTACCGTGAAGCTGCCAAGACGATTGCCTAAGATGAGTTTCCCTGCCTGTCCGCACAAGAAGCGCAAAAAAGTTCGTCGAGAGGGACTAGATTGGCTCGGAGCAGAGCCTTACCGGATCTTTTTCGCTACAGGGATTCTCTGGAGTGTGGTTGGAGTCGTTCTGTGGCCGCTCTTTTATCATGGCTTGCTTGCCACTCATCCTCTCGAGACTCATGCTCGCCTGATGATCGAGGGCTTCGGCGGTGGGTTTGTCCTCGGCTTTCTCGGAACCGCAGGGCCGCGTATGGCTTCCGCGCCTAGACTGAGTCCGATAGAGCTAGTGACCCTAGTCGTACTTCATACTCTGGTCGGAATCGTGCATTTACGCGGCTTTCACAGGTTGGGGGATTTGCTTTTCGCCATTCTGCTCGCGACTTTCATTGGCTGTCTTGTAGTCCGTATTATTCGTTTTCGCAAGGAGCCGCCTCCGCATCAGCTTGTGCTGGCCTTTGCCGGGCTGCTTTACGGCGCAACGGGGGCGATTTTTCTAAGTTTCCCGAGTCTTCTTTCGGGTCTTGGAGCCTATCGACTTCCACGTCTTCTACTGGATCAGGGATTGCTCCTGCCGCCGATTCTCGGGATGGGATCCTTCGTTTTTCCTCGGATTCTGGGTGGCGGCTTCGGTGAGGCTTCTACGCCCGAGGAATTGATTCGTCGTCGGCGATTTTCTCTGCTGATCGCGATCCTGATCGGTGTGAGTTTCGTGATCGATGCCTATTGGTCGCTCAGGGTGGGGGTGATGCTGCGCGTGGTGAGCTGCCTCTGTTATCTCTTGATCGAGATTCCGTGGTTCAAGCGATCTGATTGGAATCTGATGACAGTGAGTCTCAGAGTCGCGATCCTGATCGCCTTCGGTAGCTTGGCGCTGTCTGCCTTCGCAGATTCGAACAATCCGGGCTTTTCGCCAATGCGCGTATCTGTGGAGCATTTACTCTATCTGGGGGGCTACGGGCTTCTAATCTTTATCGTGGCAGGGCGTGTTCTGTTCGGACATGCGGGAGAGTTGGAGAAATTTTCTCAGGGATCGTGGATGGCTCGCATTCTCGTCTTCCTACTGCTGATGACCGCATTGACTCGGGCTGTGCCTGCAATGGTACCGAAGCTGGCCATTTCCCATCACCAGTATGCCGCCGTTCTGTGGGTGGGGATCGCACTCGCTTGGGCAATCTGGCACAGACGACGTTTTGTTCAGAGAGACGAAGACGACGATGACTAGATCGGCTTTCCTCTCTCTCTAAGTCTTACCCGTCGGCCTTTCTTCTCACGCCCGTGATGATGCGTGCCCCACGCCGATTCCGGAGGTAGGCGTAGAACCATTGCAACAGCACGGCCACTCGATTCCGGAAGCCAATGAGGAAGAGCAGGTGGACGAAGAGCCAAGTGAGCCAGGCAAATACGCCGTCGAATTTTTTCTCGCGAATCTCTGCGATCGCATGACTGCGTCCGATCGTCGCCATGCTGCCTCGATCCCAGTAGCGGAAGGCAGGGCGCTCTGCCGGCAAATTCTTCTCGTCCCCTTCGTCTAACGCGATCTGGTACAGAATGACTTTCGCCGCATGGCGTCCCATCTGCATCGCAGCCGGAGCTAGTCCTGGGACGGGTTTCTCATTGGCATCGACACAATTTGCAATATCGCCCACAGCAAAAACTTCCGGATGGGCAGGCAGGCTGAGATCGGGAGAGACTTTCAGCCGTCCGGCTCGATCTGCGTCGACTCCCAGAGTGCGGATGAATGCGGGAGCCTCCACGCCAGCAGCCCAGATGATATTCGCTGCTCGCAGAGAGCCATCTCCTAGAATGACTTCGCCTTCATGTAGGTCTGTGACACGAGTGGAGAGTCGGATGATCACTCCCATCTCCTCCAGTGTCTGACGGGCGTAGTCGGACAGAGTCGGATCGTACATTGTTAGAAGGCGATTCTGCCCCTCCACCAAATAGATTTTCGCCTTGCTTGTATCGATGCGTTTAAAATCACGTCGAATCACGTCTCGCACCAGCTCCGCGAAAGCTCCCGCCAGTTCAACGCCTGTGGGACCACCTCCTACGATTACGATGCTCAGTAGGCGCTCTTGCTCCTCGGGATCATCGCTAATTTCAGCTTTTTCACAGGCGAGCAAAACTTCACGGCGGATCGTTATGGCGTCGTCAAGCGACTTCAGGGCGTGTGAATATTTCGCCCATTCCGGATGCCCGAAGTATCCCGTTTTCACCCCTGTGGCCAGAACCAGAAAGTCGTATGAGATTCGCGATTCGTTAGTAACGACACAGCGTTCCGCCAGATCGATAGACGTGACCTCCTCCATGAATACGCGAACATTTTCTTGGTTGTGAAAAATACTGCGCACTGGATGGGCGATCTCCGGGGCGGCTAGGCCAGAGGAGGCCACCTGATAGAGCAGAGGCTGGAACAGATGGTGATTCTGTCGATCGATGAGAAGGACTTCCACCTCCTCATCTCGAAAAGTTTTGGCACATTCGATTCCGGCAAAACCGGCACCGATAATCAGGATTCGTGGCAGACTCATGAGAACGCAGTAGGAGAGACTCGCCACGCTACGCTCTTCGATGGATTCGCGCTAACGCTGACTTGAAAAATTCAATGCGTGGAATTTGAGTTCGCATTTTTCAGGCAGGCTAGATCGGATTATACTCTGCGGATCATGATACGCTCGACGATAGTTAGCGGCTCGCAGCGATTTGGCCCTGTGCTTGTAATCGTGACGATGCTCCTCGTCTTCGCACTGGTGGGGCTGGGTGACGCACAGGAACCTTCACGCGCATTTCCGGAAGGTGCAAAGAAGACAGAACCGGAGAGCCGCAGTGCGAAGGTCGAGAAGATAGGCGACCATCGTTATCGGCTGGGCAAAATCGAATTCGATTCGCGCTCACGGGAATTAAGACTCCCTGCCATGGTGAATCAGTGTGAAGGCGGACCGATGGAGTATTTGCTGGTTCACGAGCAGGGAAAAGTTCACGAATCGATTCTCACGACCTCGGCTTCACCTCTACATTTGCAGATCGCTCTAAAATTGCTTCACTATCGAGAGGAAAGTGGAGATTTATTTGCGCGGATCGGACTTCCTCGACTGACTCGCCCATTGAGGGGAGGCGAAACCTCATCATCTCTCGATGCTCTGGGTGATGCAATCGCCTTCTTCTTCCAACCTGACGGAGGAATCGAGATTCCCGCATGTGAGTTCGTTCTTGATCAAGAGACCGGGCATGCGATGACTCCTGACTCCTGGTTTTACACCGGTTCCGCAGTTTTGGATGGACAATTTTTGGCGGAAAGTACGGGCTCGATGATTGCGATCTACCTCGATCCGGCAGCGCAGTTTAATATGGCTCGATCCGGTGCCGAGATTGACGAGCGTTGGAATGCAAATCGTGACTCGATCCCCGCAGTGGGCACGAAAGGAACATTGATCGTTCGCTCGTATTCCTCACCAGAAGACAGGGGCGAAGAAAAAACTTCTGTCCCATCGCCTTGATCGCTTACAGTGGAACTTATTCCATGAAAGCTTTCACCCTGCGTGCCTCTCTTCTCTCATCGACCGTGCCAATGCTCGGGATTATCATGTCCCTACTCATTCTCTCTCCAGACGCACAGGCACAAGGTCGTATCGCTGCTGGTCCCGAACCAAACCTCTCACTCAAGTTGGAAATCGAGCGCTCCATCGCGAAGGGCGTCGCTTATCTGAAAAGTCAACAAGATGCGGCAAGTGGAGCCTGGAGCGATCCCGACTATCCCGCCTTTACAGCGCTGGCTGTATCTGCTCTGATCGGTGATCCGGGACGGGATTTACATCAGCCTCTCTCAGCTGAAATCGAGCAAGGTTACGCCTTCCTCCTCGCGAATCGTCAGGCTGACGGCGGAATTTATGCGAAGGGACTCTCCAACTACAATACCTCTCTCGCGATCATGGCTCTCGTGCAATCCGGAAAAGCGGAGCACCTACCCGTCATCGCGAAAGCTAGGCGCTTTCTAGTGAACTTGCAGCATGACTATGAAAAGCCGGGTGTCGCAGATAGTCTCTACGATGGCGGAATCGGCTACGGTAGCTCTACGACGGCTCACTCCGATCTGTCGAATACTTCTCGTGCTCTGGAGGCGCTGTATTATTCAAAGAAAGCCCTAGCCGATACGGAATACTCGGTCAAAGCGGAGGAGGAACTCGACTGGGATGCTGCGATTTCTTTCATCAGCGCCACACAGAATTCCGAGGCTTCGGTGCAGCGTTGGGGCGAATCCTTCATCCTGCGGCCTGAGGACAAAGGCGGATTCGTGTACTACCCTGGCAATACAAAGTCGGATCAGATCGAGATTCCCATCACCGGGGCGAAGCCAAAGATCGCCCTTCGCAGCTACGGCAGCATGACCTACACAGGGCTTCTCTCCTTTCTCTACGCGGACATGGATTCCACCGATCCTCGCGTCGTCGCTGCCCTAGATTGGCTGCAGCAGAACTACACTCTCGACGAAAATCCCGGTATGGATAGTCAGGGTTTGTATTATTACTACCACACCATGAGCAAAGCTCTCGCCCTCTCAGGTTTAGACATTCTTCACGATGCGACGGGAAAACGGATCGACTGGAAACAGGATCTCGCACTACGGATCCTATCGCTCCAGAAGCGTGACGGCTCTTGGAAGAATGAAGCGTCCAATCGATGGATGGAAGACGATCCAGATCTAGTCACTGCCTACTCCCTGCTGGCCTTGGAGCAGATTTGGAGACAATTATGAGGCGAGGCATCAAAGAAACGAAATCGCCCGACTAAATATCAGCTCCCAGATATTTCACTTGCAATCCATCTCTCACACAGATACTTAGGGTTTCCTAAAGTATTTGAATCGTTCTCGTTTTCAATTCTGCCACACGATTTGATGAATTCTGCACGTCTGCTTTCCGTCTTTTTCGGAGTTTTGTCGCTCTGCGTTCTTCCCTCCTGCGTTACTTCGCCTGGGGGGAGTGATCTCGGTGGCGGGTCTTCTGCCATCGGGGACACTGCTCGCTATCTGGCCGGACTCTCTGGAAGTAATCGCTCTGACCTAGCTCTGCCCCGGAGCTCGGCGGAATGGAAGGCGCATGCGGATCGAATGAATTCCCTGTGGACTCGACAGTCGGGACGCCAGAGTCACATCGGCAAGTTCCGAAAGGAGTTAATCGGACTGACCTCGCCTCGCGTGCTCTTTTATCCTTTCGGTGGACCGGATTATCTCCATGCATCTTCCTACTTCCCTGGTGCCTCCACCTACGTTCTGGTCGGACTGGAGGGAGTTGAATCGATACCCGAGATCTCGTCTTTGTCAGCAGACGATCTCTCGCGAGGACTGCGCGGACTCTCCTACGCGGTACGCAATCAAATCGAGGCGGGGTACTTCGTGACTACGGAGATGCGTTCGGACTTGGCTGGTGGAAGTTTGCGAGGGACTCTGCCTCTCCTGCTGTCTCAGATCGCTCGGGATGGAAAGACCGTGCACTCGATCGAAGCCGTGAGTCTGGATGGTGCCGGAAACTTGACTGGGCGGGGTGGAGCTTGTCCTGGTTGGCATATCCGTGCCGGAGGAAAGGATATCTTTTACTTTCGTCAGGATCTGTCGAACGGAGGTCTCGGAGATCGCCGTCTGCTTAAATTTGTCGATCATTACGGGGCACCCGTTACCTTCGTGAAGAGCGCTAGCTACCTGATGCACCAGGGGAATTTTTCTGTAATTCGCGACTATATCACGAACTCTTCACGAGGTCTGGTGCAGGGTCCATCGGGCGTCCCCTATCGCAATCTACGTGATGCTGGATGGAATCTGCGCTTGCATGGAAATTATCGCGGAGCAGGCTCTCCTTTTACTCAGTACACGCAATCAGATCTGGTCGCAGCCTATGCCAATCATACCCATCCGGTGAAGCCGATGAGCTTTGGCTTTGGCTATCTGTACAATCCGTCTGAGACCTGTGTGATCGTGGGTAGACGCTGAGAGTGCTCCTTGCTAGTTGCAGCTTTCTGCGCGTGACTTCCTGCCATGAAACTGGCACGAATGCCGGATGGGAGTCCGGAGGTTTTTTTCTCCTTGCAGGGCGAAGGGCGATCCATCGGACGTCCTTCAGTGTTCATTCGTGCCGCGCTTTGTAATCTGCACTGCCGCTGGTGTGATACGGATTACACTTGGAACTGGGAGGGGACCTCGTATCACCATGACCGAGAGTCCGAATCCGGCTACAGGAAATATAAGCGCGAGGAACAAATCGTGGATCGAACAGTTTCCGAACTCGTGGAGGCGGCTCTGCAGTTTTCATGCGAAAGTTTCGTGTTCACGGGTGGTGAGCCGATGATCCAGCAGGCAGACTGGATGAAGCTGATGGAAGGACTGGATGTTGCAATGGCGAATCGCCCCTGGTTCGAGGTCGAGACGAATGGCACGATTCTTCCGTCGGAGGTCTTTCTTGCGCGAATCGACCAACTGAATGTCTCCCCCAAGTTGACAAATTCGGGGATGGAACCTCAGATGCGAATCAAAGGGGAGGTGCTCGAGCTTCTTTCCCGTTCGGGAAAGGCGGATTTCAAGTTTGTCGTCGGATCGGGAGAGGATCTCGGAGAAGTTCTCGATCTGGTCGAAGAGTTTTCTTTAGAGCGAGATCGCGTCTTCCTGATGCCTTTAGCCCATACGCCGGAGATGTTGAATCTAACGCAGAAGAAGGTAGCAGAATGGGCACTGGGGCATCGCCTGCGTTACTCAGATCGTCTCCATCTACGTCTCTACGGAGCGAAGCGGGGGACTTGAGAAGGACTTGGGCAAGGGGGTACGAGCCTTGACAGCAGGCGCTCGATCATCACGCAGATTCAGGCGATCATTCCAGGGGCTGTATCTCGATCCAGCGGCGCTCGGCCCAGCTCTGGAGGCCAGCCTCGGCGAGCTGTACGCCTTTTGCTCCTTCCATCATATCCCAAGGGAAGGGAGCGTCGTCGAGAACGTGGCGCAGGAACAGCTCCCACTGAATTTTGAAGGCGTTGTCGTACGTCGTCGCATCTGGAACTTCCTGCCAGCCTTCGTAGAAATTAATCGGCTGCGCTATATCAGGGTTCCAGACGGGTTTGGGAGTAGTGCCAAGCGACTGGACCCAGCACTTGCGCAGGCCGACCACGGCAGAACCATGTGTGCCATCGACGTTCATCACGAAGAGATCATCGCGGCGCACACGCACGTCCCAAGAACTGTTGAATTGACAGACGACTCCGTTTTCTAGCTCGAAGGTCGCATAACAGGCATCGTCGGCGGTGCACGAGTATGGTTTTCCGCTCTCGTCGATACGCTCCGGGATGTGGGTCGCGCCTAGACAGGAAAGGCTGCGGATAGGGCCGAAGACATTGTCCACCAAGTAGCGCCAGTGACAGAGCATATCGACGATGATGCCACCACCGTCTTCCTTGCGATAATTCCAGCTCGGTCGCTGAATGGGCTGATCAGCATCGTGCCCGGTGAAGACCCAGTAGCCAAATTCACCGCGGACTGATAAGATACGACCGAAGAAACCTTGCTGAATCAGAGTCTTTAACTTGCGGATACCGGCGAGCCATAGCTTGTCCTGCACGACTCCGTGCTTTACGCCAGCATCGCGACAGAGTTTCGCCAGTCGGACGGCTTCTGCAGTCTCCACCGCCGTTGGTTTTTCGCAGTAGATCGCTTTGCCAGCCGCTGCTGCCTTCTCCACGAAGCCTGCTCGATGGAGAGTGGACGAAGCATCGAAAAAGACGCGATTGTGTGGATCTGCGAAGGCAGCATCCAGATCAGTAGTCCAGCGCTCCACGCCGTGAGCAGTTGCCAGAGCACGCAGCTTCGACTCACTGCGCCCCGTTAGAATAGGATCGACCTGCACTCGGTCGCCCGAAGCCGTGAGGATGCCTCCTTCCTTACGAATCTCGAGAATGGAGCGAATCAGGTGTTGATTCGTGCCCATGCGTCCGGTGACGCCGTTGAGGATGATGCCGAGTGTCATAGGATGTGTCTTAGCCTTAGGGAAAGTGGAGTGAACTCGCTCGTGCGAAGATTTGTTAGAGCCACTGTGCACGACCGAGACGATCAGAAACGATGCCGAAAACTTCTGCGATTACAAGGAGAGTTATGCGAAGGTTAAAGTGTGGAGATGTGGTTCCTGTCAGTCATGAGCGTACTTTCGAACGGCACCCAATGGACCGAGTCCATCCGTGCTCTCCTCCACCTCTGGCAAAGGATGCCCAAGTAGCATTATAGTAGCATCTCCCGATCTTGAATCACGGCCTCAATTCTGTCTCAGATTTCGAAACACACACAGCCCGTCCGATTCCGCATTTCGCATTCGCCGCGCTCCAGATTTCCTCTTGATCTTGAATTCCCCTCGATATCTCTCGAACACTTGATCGACAAAAGCCACACTTCCCAACACTCCTCCATCAATGAAGGATCGTACCCGCAATCGAATCAGTTGCTTCAGTGGGATTTGCCCTCCTCGCTGTATCTCCGCTTCTACTTCCTTTGCGCTGAATCCACGTCGAACGGAAACTCGCTCCTCTTCCTCCTCTTCCGGAGCTGTCACTTCCCCTACTTCACCCTGATCGTAAAGCCACAGTCGATACAGTGCGGCAGTTTCCTTCCAGTGCTTCTCAAAATCCTCCCCGCTCACTCGCCCCGAACTCGACAAGATCCGTCCCAACCCCTGCCGAGCCCGACGATTTCCTGACACCGCTGACGCATAGCCGCACCAACGATATTCCTCCACTCGCGACACCATTCCCGCCCGAACTGGGTTCAGGTCGATATACGCAGCGATAGCCATCAGCGCCTTTTCATCTCCCTCCACCAGCACACTCTTGAAGCGTTCCTCCCAAAGCGTGCCCCTCCGCCCTTTCCGACGATTGTACCACGAGCTAAAGCGCTGCTTCAACTCCTTCATGAAGATGGAAATATTCCCCATTCGGGACTGATAGCGCTCGATGATGGCCTTTTCCCAGTCGCTATTTCCCGCCTTCACCGCTCGCTCCAGTTCCTGGCGCACGGTATCGACATACATGCGCTTATAAAGGAATCCCAGACGTTTGAGCAGCGACTCCCGATCCAGCGGCTGCAACGCATCGCGATCCGGTTCTTCAACCATCAGGTGAAAGTGATTAGACATCACGACATAGGTGAGAACACGAAGTCCGTGAAAAGCTTCCAGCTTGCGCATGAGGGCAACAAAGAACTCACGCTCCTCATTACCGAAGATGAACTGCCTGTCCACCACACGAGAGATGCAGTGATAGTAGCTGACGCCCTCGCCTTTGATCCGAGCCTGTCTCATGGAAAAGGAGTATGGGATATTGAGAGAGAATTGTCTATCGAAAAAATAGCCTGTCCCTTAAAATCAATCGAAAAAATAGCCTGTCCCTTAAAATCACGACCAACGGTGTCCAAAATTCACCGACTATTGATAGGCGTAGCGTGCCTTTAAAGCCCGACCAGCTTGATGCCAGTCGCACGCACGATCCAAATGGTTGTTCAACCAGCGGATAAATTTCACGCTGTGCTGGGTGAAGCGTC
>CAUJIH010000002.1 GCA_963205275.1 Verrucomicrobiota bacterium
AGGGTCCCGGAAATCTGGGGGAGGCGCAGCTGATGTGGCTAGATCGAACACTCGCCGCCCTGCCTGATCAGCCCACCGTAGTGGTATTGCATCACCACATCGATGATCTGAAGGCTAATAAGAAGATCGGAGGAATCGGCGATACTCCCGCCTTTCTCGCCGTGCTCGACAAGTATCCGAAAGTGAAAGTCATCATTCACGGCCATCGCCATCGCTGGACTGTGACGCAAGGAGAAAATGGCGAACGCTCGGTGATCGGCTTACCCGCACTCGCCTATCCCTCCTCATCCGCGCCGGAGAACCCCGTCGGATGGGTGCTCGCACACATCGACAATCAGGGAATGACGCTCGCACTTCAAGCCATTGACAAATCGCATCCGGCGAATCAGGAAAGGTTTCGTCTGAACTGGAAGTGATCGCACGATTCACTTCAGCGTCACCTTCACGATCTGCTTCGACTCAACGGTCATTCCATCGACCTTTTTCATGACCTCTCGGTATTCCTCCGGAGTGATCGATTTCGGATTGCTTTCAGCCTTTTCCATTAGCGCGATGAAGTTCGGATCGCTCAAGATTTTTGCCACATCTGCATCGAAGAGAGTGATCTGATTACCAGAGACATGATCCGCATCCGTCTGCGCGATTCCGCTTTCTGCCTGTACACGATAACTGAAGCGCATCCCTTTCATCGTCTCCGCCGCCATCTTCATCGATTGAGCTGACGATGCCCCCATCGACTTTAGACCATCTTGCTCCAAGATAGACTCCACACCCTTTTCGTTGATTCGAGAAGAAATCGTCAGCACGTCTCCCTCCAGTGCGAAGGAAATCTCACCCGCAGACTCGTGGGACGCAGACTCGTGGGAAGGAGCCTTCAACCCACTCATCGCGGAACGCTGGTCGACGCGCACTTTGCGGATATCGTCGAAGGTATAAACCGCCTTGTGCCCCGCCCATCCATCGGCGCTCTTAACGGCCTCGTGCGACTGATAGCGCACCCCTTCACCAAAATTCACAGCGTTCGCCTTCAGCTTTTCCTCGTCTGGTTGGATAATTCCGCGCAATGCTCCGAGATCGGGAGTCGATCCAGCTCCCGCATCTGTGGAGGATGAAAGCTTGGAGAACATATCACCGAGCGCTTCGAACTGGCTCAGCATTCCTTGAAGCTGTGGTCCCATTTCCTGATTTACAGTGATCGTGCCGCTGCCGTCTTTTCGGACGGAAACGACCGAGTCTGAGCGCATACAGGCACTGGAGAGAAACAGGACGGTGAGACAAGTGAGGAGTGCATAGGCTTTGTTCATCGGGACATTGTAGCGAACTTAGAGGGAAAATGAATCGAAATATTTCAGTCTCACAACTCAAAGGCGCAAAAGCGTTTCGGATGGATTTTACTTGCAGAGACGCTCGCCTTCTGTGAAATCAAACGTATGAAAAAAGTAGGTGGGTTCCTCTTGTTCCTCGCTGTGTTCCTCGGCACTGGTATCGCCATGCATGTAGCGATGTACCAGCGTCCGGGACTTTTTATCTGGTCGCTGCAGGCTGATTCTGACAGTGGTCGGACAGCGATCACTCGCACCACACTCGAACTGGCTCAGGCAGAACAAATCGCACCCGCCGCTGAGGCAGCACCTGCGAAGGAAGCTCCTACCGCCCCGGCCGTGCAGGTCGAGGAAAAAAAAGAAGAAAAGCCTGCCGATTCGAAATCTGCAGATCAGAACACGATTTCTCTCTTTGATGGCAAAAACCTCGCTAAGTGGAAGAAAACGGCGTTCGGAGGGGAAGGTGATGTGTTCGTCAACGAAAACAGCGAACTGGAATTCGGATTCGGGGCCGTCATTACTGGGGTCAACTGGGGCGAAAAGCCGCCCGCTACTTCTAATTTCGAGATCAGCCTAGAAGCGATGAAGCTCGATGGAAATGACTTCTTCGTCGCCCTCACGTTCCCCGTGAAGGAAGAGTTCGCCACTTTCGTCGTCGGCGGCTGGGGTGGAGGCGTCGTCGGTCTCTCCTGCGTCGATGATCTCAGCGCGATGGAGAACGAGACGATGACCATCGATGGCTTCGGCAAAGACCTCTGGTACAAAATTCGCGTGCGCGTCACCGACGAAAAGATCGAGGCTTGGATCAATGATGAGGAAAAGGTTAACCTCACTACGAAGGATCGTAAAATCAGCCTTCTGCCAGGGGATATCGAGCTTTCAATTCCGATTGGCATCGCGGCCTACCAAACACGGGCAAAATACCGAAATATCGTCTGGAAGAATCTTCCGAAAGCGAAGTGACAGGTCGGAATCAGGCAATTGACCGCTAGAAATTATAAAATTGTTAAAAATTAAAAATCTACTTGCATTTACTATTAACTTTTTGAACGAATCGCTTGACGAATGTTCAGAATGTTGTCTGGATTAAAAAAGGATGATGCAATCCTGCAAAAATTCCCGACACTCCTGATCACTTTTTAAAATCTTGACCGCTCGACTATGAATCTTCGCGACCAGCTGAAAGAAATCCTCCCTGACATCCTACCCCGGAACCCTGCGCAGTCGATCAAGGGGACTGAGCTGATAGAGATGGTGAAGCACCAGCTCAAACAAGAGTATTCTGATGCCACGCTGCGCTACCATTTTTCCATTATGTCCTGTGATCCATCCTCGCCAATTGCGAAGGTTGAACAGGGACAGGGATATTTTCTTCGGAGCACCTCGATTCACTCTCTCAACAGTGCTCGCAATCTCATTCGCGAAGGTCTGGTCAACGAGAATGGTACGGCTCTCGAACCCGGTGAGATCGAACTTGCCATCACGCGAGCCTCTAAATTTCGTGCTCTAGTGCAACGCTATCTAGAGTTCAGCCAGCAATATCCTTTCGCCTTTGAGGAGTCTTTTTCCGAAGATCCTTGGGCGAATCGCTGGCGTGTACCGGATCTGGCCGTGATCGACTGGCTCGCAGTAGACGCGGAAGAGGGTGGGTTGAACAAGCAAAAATTGGAAGTGAATCGGCGCATCGGAGCATCGCCCATGAAGATCACCTCTGTGAAACTCCGTCTTCGGCTCGACTATGACACCGTGCTCGAAGACCTGTTTCAATGTCTTTCCGCTTCAGAGTGGGCAAATGCGGGAGAGCTGATCATCGCAGAGCCGATTAAAGACGCTCGTCTGTCGGCGGAAGTCAGTCGCTTCGCCGCTCGCCATGGGATCGGAGTTCTCAGTTTCGGACTTGATGCCGACGCGCTCGACGATCTGCCGGAACCCGCCGTAATCGAGAATTTTACGCATAAGGAATTTGCCTCAATCCTCGGACACTTCATCTCGATCCGTCGATATGCGGCTCCGATCACGGATCGCGATCACGATTGGCAGCACGTTGTTACCAGTGCGAATGCGAATTCCGATTTTTCTCGTTTTGAGGCTTGGGTCTCCCACTGCCTCATGGAGGAACACAATTTCACCTACCGGGAATTCGAGAGTCAGGATCGAGGAGACATCACGCCGGAGCGCGAGCACCACGTCGCCTGAATCGCGGTGAATTTTCTCAGAGGGAGATTCATTCCCACCGCAGAACTCGATGGATCACTTGGATCGTCGATTCGCGTTCGCTTGATGCGAAGAGGAGAGGAGGCGCAGCGAATTCACGATCACGAGCAGCGTCGCTCCTGTATCGGCGAGAATGGCCATCCAGAGGGTCGCCTTTCCGGCAACGGCGAGCACCAGAAACACGGTCTTCACGATCAGGGCGAAGCTGACGTTGAATCGGATGACGGAAAGTGTTCGTCGCCCCATGCGGACGGCTTCGGCGAGCTTGCTCAGATCATCCTGCATCAGTGCGACATCGGCAGTTTCGATGGCAGTGTCGCTCCCCATCGCGGCCATTGCGATTCCGACGGTCGCCAGAGCGAGTGCGGGCGCGTCGTTTACCCCGTCGCCGACCATGCCGACCTGCCCATGGGATGCTAGAAGCTCGTGCATTTTCTGCACCTTGTCCTCCGGCAGCAAGTCGCCGAAGGCTTCGTCCACACCCGCCTGTGCGGCAATGGCGGATGCGGCACGCTGATTGTCGCCGCTGAGCATCACGATCCGCTCTACTCCCGCCTGACGGAGTGCATCGAGAGCAGATTTCGCTTCTGACCTCAGCGGATCCCCTATGGCAAGCACACCCAAGAGACGGCCCGGTATGCCGTCGTGCTCTCTCTCACCGACGACAGCAATCGAGAGACCCTGACTTTCGATTTGCGCAATATGTTCCTCGATTTCCGTGCTGCAATCGCCAGAATTATGTCCCATGCGATGGTTCCCCACGAAGCAGTCTCGATCCTCGACTCTCGCCTCCATTCCCTGTCCTGTCACGATCTGGTGATTCTGTGATGGAAGCTGGGAGAGTCCGGATTCTCGCGCCTTGTCGATGATCGCTCGTGCGATGGGATGCGGAGACTGCGAATCGACGGCGGCCGCGATTTGCAGAACTTCGTCGGCAGAGGCGGGGCTGAATGGCACGATGTTCATCACGCTGGGATGCCCTTCCGTCAGAGTGCCCGTCTTATCTACGGCCAGAGCGCGAAGGGTACCTAGCGACTCGAGAATCGCTCCGCCCTTCACCAGCACACCTCTCCTCACGAGAGCGGTGAGCCCGGAGACAATCGAAACGGGAGTTGCGATCACCAGAGCACAGGGGCAGGCGATGACGAGCAGAGCCAGCGCCCGATAGATCCAGTCGCTCCAAGCCCCTGAGAAGATGAGCGGCGGCAAAATCGCCACGAGCAATGCGACAATGAATACGACCGGAGTATAGATCGTAGCAAAGCGATCCACGAATCGCTGGACGGGAGCGCGAACGCCCTCGGCCTCACCCACGAGCTGGATGATGCGCGAGAGCGTGGAGTCAGCATTCTTCCGAGTGACTTTCACGATCAATGTTCCTTCGCCATTGACTGTCCCGGCGAAGACCTCGTTTCCAGGTTCTTTTTCGACCGGGATCGATTCACCAGTGATCGGGGCTTGGTTTACACCGGACCGGCCTTCCGTTACGACGCCATCCAGCGGGACTCGTTGGCCACCGCGAACGATGATGATTTGTCCAACTTCCACTTCATCAGCAGCCACCTCCACGCTCGTACCATCGTCCTTTCGCACCAATGCGGTCGGAGGAGAAAGAGATATCAGCGCACGGACGGCGTGGCGGGCACGTTCTCCGCTGAGACCCTCCAGCCATTCAGAGAACGCGAAGAGGAAAATCACGCTCGCTCCCTCCGCCTGCTCGCCCAGAATCCAGGCCCCTAAAACGGCAGCCGTCATCAGCAGATACATGTCCAGCCGCAGCGAGCGCACGGCCCGCCAGGCGCCGGGTAATACCAGCACGAATCCCGTCACCGTCGCCAAAGCGAAAACCGCAGTCACGAGCCAGGCCGGACTGTGCAGCCACCGTAACAGCAAGCCGCAGCCAGTCGCTAAGCCCGCTAGGGCGATCACCGTACGCTCCGTATGCGGATTTTCCACATGATCGTGATCACAATGATCGCAGGTAATGCGGAAGTCGGACATCGCGGGATCAGGAGCAAGGGAACATGGGAAAGTGTGATGTAGCGGAAATCCAACAGGGTCAAATCAAAGAGTCAACCCTGTCAGCTAGGCCCGGTTCAGCCTTTTTTATGGTCGTGGTCGTGGTCGTCATGAGCACAGACGCAGGCGTATTCCGGATGTTTGCACTTTTCGCATGTCGCCAGATTCATCGTGATCCGCTCCGCCACTGACTTTGCATCAGGAGTCACTTTTACCTGTAGGATCAGAGGGATCTCGTTGCCTTCTGGTAGAGCAGCATCGGAGATGAGTGAACCATCCTTTTCTGTAAAGACGAAGCGAGTCGGCTTGCTGCGATCACCACCAGTGCCAACGACTGTGGCAGCATTAGGGGCTACGACAGCTCCCTCATCGGACAGAAAGGTGATCTTCAGACGGCGATCCTCGAGCACGAGAAGCTCATAGTGCGGCTTGACCGAGGTCACCACACGCCCACCGTTGGGACCAGCGATTTTTTCTTCGTGTTCGTGCTCATGACCATGAGCATCGATCACTTGATTCTCATCAGCGAGCGAGAATACCGAGAGACTGAGCAGAGTGGGCAGAAGCATGAGGAGATTACGGAGTTTCATAGGAGTTACGGATCAGCTTGGATTTAGGATTTTGTTGGGAGAGCACGCCGTCGCGGCTGCGTCTGTCTGACGAATAACGGCGTTGAAAATTCATCGTGTTGCGGGGGCATTATCAGCAAGCGCTCGGGCGGCGGCTTTGCGGCCAAAAAGAACGAACATCGCCGGTGTGACTGCCATGTTGAGTAGAGTCGCAGAGACCAGTCCACCGACGATCACGACGGCGACCGGATGCAAGATTTCCTTCCCCGGCTGATCGGCCGCGAGGACGAGGGGGATCAGACCGATCCCAGCAGAGAGCGCTGTCATCAAGACGGGCACGAGTCGTTCCTCTGTTCCGCGGGCGATCATTGTGGAGGTGAAGCCTTCTCCTTCGTGTTTCATTAGGTGAAGATAGTGAGAGAGCATCATGATTCCATTCCGAGCGGCGACTCCCCCGACGGCGATGAATCCCACGAGTGTGGCGATACTAATGTTATCCACTTTCAACCATGTGTAGGCGAGTCCACCCATCAGCGAGAGCGGGATGTTCATCAAGACCTGAAAGGCGAGTGACGCACTACCGAAAAAGGAGCGTAACATCATGAAGACAATCACGAAGACCCCGATCGACGCGATCGCGATTCGTCGTGTCGCATCTTGCTGGGCTTGGAATTCACCCTCGAACGATACGAAATATCCTTCCGGCAGACTGACCTTTTCCGTCACCTCTTGACGCAGACGCTCGGCCAAATTCGTGACGTCGCGAGCGGTGGGCTGTATGGCGATCACGTAACGACGCTGCGCATTTTCCCTCATGATGGCGTTCGGCCCCTTGGCTTCGCGGACATCAGCGATGCGATTCAGCGGGACGTAACGCTCCTCACCAACCAGAATGGGGAGCGAGGCGATTTTCTCTGGCGTCCCCCGGAGTGCGGCAGGGAGGCGAACGATCAGACTAACCGTGCGATGCCCGTCTCGGAGTTCAGCTACCTGTTTTCCCCCGATCCAGGTGGAGAGTTCCTCATTGAGTTTTCCTGGCGCAATTCCATAGGCACGCGTGCGATCACGATCCGGCTCGATTCGCAATTGCGGCACGCTCGACTGTATATCGAGCTTGGCGTTTTCAAAACCAGGAATCGTCTTTGCCACATCTCTCACCTCCTCTCCCAGTTTGCGAAGCATATCCAGATCTGGGCCGAAAATTTTCACCGCAACCGGTGCCGCGACGCCACTGAGCATGTGTCCGATGCGATCGGCCAGCGGTCCACTCACGGCAGCGAAGATTCCGGGGACACTGCGAGCCTTGATTCCGATGTCCTCGAGCACTGTCTTGCGATCACGGCCTCCTTCTTCCACAGTGAAGTCAACATCGAACTCGACAGTGGAGACCGGCACGACGTGATCACCTCGCTCTGCACGCCCGACTCGACGGCCCACTTTTTTCACCTCTGGCACGGAGAGGATCTGGGACTCGATCGAATCACTAATCCGATTCATTTCGTTCAGCGAAGTCCCAGGAGCTGCGGTGGCTGCGACCAAGGCGGTCTCCTCTCGAAACTTGGGGAGAAAGTCCTTGTTCATTTCCGGGTAGAGCATCAGCGCTCCCAGCAACAGGGCTAGGGAACCCGTTAGCACGAGCCACGGCCTCTCCAGAGCTAGACGTAGGAGAGTCACATCTAGCAGCCATTTCATCAGGCGAACCACTCTTCCATCACCATGTTCTTTCCCCACTTTCATGTGCAGAAGGTAAGAGCACAGGACTGGAATCACGGTGAGGGAAACGATGAAGGAAGCGATCATCGATATGATGGTCGCGATGGCGATGGGGGCGAACAGCTTACCCTCGATTCCGCTGAGACCCAGCAGAGGGAGAAAAACCAAGATGATCAGAACAGTGGCGTAAAGGATGGAATTTCTCACCTCCATCGACGCGGATGAGATCACCGAGCGCCGTGTGAGCATACTGTCTTGATGGAGCGCTTCGCCACCGTGTCCGGCCTTGTGAACAGCGGAACCGAGCATTCCTCGGGCCCATTCCCCCAGTCGTCTATGCACATTTTCGACATCTACGATCGCATCGTCCACCACCATGCCGATCGCGACGGCGAGACCGCCCAGTGTCATCGAATTCACGCTAATGCCCATCCCTGCGAACACGAGCATGGTGATCGCGAATGAAATAGGCATGGCCATCAGAGTGATAAAGGTAGTGCGCAGATTGAGAAGAAAGAGAAACAGCACCACTGTCACCATGACAGCGCCATCGCGTATCGCCTCCACCAGATTCCCGATCGCATGATCTATGAATGTCTTTTGCTGAAAGAGTAGGGTGGTCTCGACTCCGTGAGGAAGACTCGGAGCTAGCTCGTCGAGAGCCTTGCGAATCTGCTCCGTCAGGGTCCGTGTGTCGAAGCCGGGTGCTTTGGTGACGGACATCGCTACCCCGTACGTCGGCGTCTTTTCCGGACTGACGCTCACTGTGGCATCCCCACGCATCGGCTCGATCCCCCAGACGACTTCAGCGACGTCTGCGATGGAAATCGTCCTGCCTTCGACATTTTTGATCGCGGTTTTCCCGATCTCATCCAGATCGATCGTCATCGCCAGATTTCGCACCATGATCTCAGTCGTGCCCTGATCGATAAAGCCTCCGGTGGTGTTTCCCGCCGCCTCGGCGGCTGCCGTCGAGAGTTCGTCGAGCGTAACCCCCAATGCTTGCATCCGAAAAGGATCGGGCTGAATCTCGATGCGAGAGACCCCACCGCCCATGTTCAGAATTTCTGCGATTCCAGGGATGCTTTGCAGGCGCGGACGGATCGTCCAGTCGGCGATGGTCCGCACTTCACGGGGTGAAATGTAATCAGGCTCACCCTCTTTGATCGTGGAACGGACTCCGACAATCAGGATCTCCCCCATCAAAGAGGCTACGGGAGTCATGTAGGGCTGCACGTCTTCGGGCAGTTGCTCCCGCGCAGCCTGTAAACGTTCCTGCACGAGAACGCGGGCGCGCTGCACATCCGTGTTCCAATCGAATTCGGCAAAGACTAGGGACAGTGCCACGTCGGAATTTGATCGGAGCCGCGCAAGACCTGTCACTCCCATCAGAGCATTTTCGATGGGGCGAGTGATGCGTGTTTCCACCTCCTCAGGGGCGAGGCCTGGGGCTTCCGTGAGGATTGTCACCGTCGGCTTTGTGAGATCGGGTAACACCTCCACCGGTAAGCGCGTCGCAGTGTACAAGCCTGCTCCTAGAATTAATAGGGCCACAACGATCACTGTCGCTCGGTTCGCGAGCGACCACTGAATCATCGAATTAAGCATGTCTCAGGCTTTCTCGGGTTGGTGTTGAGGAGAGGCTTCGTGGCGCTCTTCCACAATAGGAGAGCGCCTCTTTCCGAAGAAGGAAGCGACCAGCAGGAGGAAGAGCACTCCGCTGACGTATCGCCAAATTCTGCCACCACCGCCTGATGCCACCGCAGAATGCCCCTTCTCTCCGTGATCATGGTCATGACCTTCCTCGCCGTGCCCTTCCTCCGCTTTCCCTTTCTCCATCCCGGCTTTCTCCGGAGTCAGTTCTGACCCGTCGGCGGCATGTTCATGGCCATGAGCTGCATCGAGAGCTTCTTTCAGAGAGATACCCGCTCCGCCTCCGGCGAAGGAGAGCGCATAGGCACCCTTCGTTACGACCTCATCGGCAGGAAACAGGCCGGACAGAATCTCCACATAGCGATCATTCATCGCGCCCACCTCGACTGGAGTATGGATAAAGGCGTTCGGAATATCGAAGTGCTTCACATAGAGAAAACGATTGCTGGCATCCCCTTGCAGGGCGATCCGGGGCACGCGGAGCACGTTTCTCCGCTTCCCCAGCACGAGGGCGAATTCTGCCCTCATTCCAGGACGCAGGCGCCCTTCCTTATTTTCGATCTCGAAAATCGCGTCGAGCGTGCCACTGGTCGAATTCACGCTGGTGCCGAATCGGGAGAGTTTCCCTTCGAAAGCCATGTTGGGGAGCGCTGCGATTCGGATATGAGCAGCCGTACTAGGTGCGATGACTCCGGCTAGGTCTTCCGGCACTCGGGCGATGGCTGAAACCTTGGAAAGATCAGCAATTTCGACGAGTGATCGATCTGGCTCGACTGCCTCACCGAGCTGAGCATTGACTGCCATCACCAGTCCGCTGATCGGCGCTTTGAGAGGAATCGTGGGCGGAGGACTGCCCGGCTGACGACTCTCGATCTGTACTACGATCTGCCCGGCTGTCACGAGATCGCCCGGCACCACGGACAGTTCCGATACACGTCCGGAAATTCGACTGCTGATGACTCCTGTCTTGCCGGGTAAGGCCTCAATCCGCCCTAGGGCGAAGGCAGTTTCGTCAAAATCAGCCTCTTCGACGACCTCTGTTTCTAGACGCAGGTTTCGCACACCGGTCTCGTCGAGAATCACAGTATCGTCATTCGCGAACGCGGGCAGCGTGGTGGCGAGAACGATGGAACAAAGAATGCCTTTCATTTTTCTCATTTGGATGAATTTCGGGAAGGGGTGGAAATACTGGGATACGCTCCGGTGGCCAGTCGGACGCGAGCTTCGGCTTGGTGGTAATCGACTAGAAAGTCCAGTGCGGTGCGGCGGGCTTGTAGGAGTTGCTCCTGCGCTTGGCTGACTTGGATATACGTGGCCTCGCCGCTTTCATAGACCTTTCGTACCTCGCCCAGATGCTTTTCCGCTAGGGCGGGCAATTCGCCAGCAGCCTCGCGAGCGAGATTCCAGGCATCGATCCGAGATCGGTAGGCGGAATCGCAATCGGATTGAATAGAAAAACGCACGGCCTCTGTACTCTTCTGCGCTTCCTCTTCGTCGAGTTTGGCTTGCGCTATCCCCTCCTGATTCCGTTGCCTCAACGGGAGAGGAATCGAGAATCCGAAACCCGCGAAGGTGTTTTTATCCATTCCCCTAGGCAGATCTACGGAATGCTCGTCCTCGACGAACAGGGAAACGGAGATGTCCTCCCAACGCTTCGCATTCTCCAACACGAGAGCCGCTTTCGCCTCGTCGATCTTTGCGAGTGCCAGAGCGTAGTCCGGACGGCGTTTCAGCGCAGAATCAAAGTCGGCTTTGGCCGGGGGAGAGGAAGTCGGGAGCGAAAGGGAGTCCGTTAGCTGCAATGTGGTCGATGCTGAAAGTCCCACGAGGCGCAAGAGTTCCAGTTGCTGCTGCCGCTCGGTCAGAGCCAAGCGTTCGCGGTCCTGCTCCAAGCCCTTTGCGGTCAGCTTCGCCTGCATGGAATCGAGCTTGGAGGTCTCACCTTTTTCCGCTTGGGTTTCTAGAAAGGAGACGATTTCCTGAGTCGTTTTCAGACTTTCCCGCGACAGTCGCTGTCGTTCTCGGGTGGCGAGTAGAGCAATCAGGGCGAGATCGATTTCTCCAGCAATCTCGCGGCCGCGCTCAGCCACTTCCGCCTCGGCCAGCAGAATCTGGTGATTGCGCAGATTTTTCTCGTGCTTCAGCCGAGAGGTGATGGGGAAACGCTGAGAAAAACCGGCCGTTGCCGTTTGTTCGCCTTCGGCCTGCCCCACTCCGTCTCCTTTATATTCGAAGTCAAAAGTAGGGTTCTCCAATCGGCCCGACCACCTCGCTCTGGTGGCGGCTCGATCAATCGTAATGCGTGCAGCGGCGAGGTCTGCACGACGTGAAAATGCCAACCGGATCGCCTCGTCACGCGAGAGCGTTCGGCTATCGCCTGCCTCACTAATCAGGCAGAGGAGCGAAAGAGCTGGGAGTATCAAAGAAATCGAAAGGAAAAATTTCATAAATCAGAAGACGAATTAGAAGATTCGGTGAGCAAATCTGAGCAGAAGTCCAAGCCGCAACGAGGACTCGCGAATGCGGCGTCATGAACGACCAGAGATCGATTCCGGCGAAGGTTCGTGGCACGACTGACTCTAGGCAGCCACGGTTACCTGACACGGCGAACAACCTGCTTTAAGGCAGCGAGATCAGATTAAAAAGCGCCCCGTGACAGACGGTGACGCGAGAAGACGTTTCCTTATATCCGTCGAATGAGGAAGCGACGAAGTGAAATGAACCTGCGAAGCCGGTTCAATGCGGAGAAGAGACTCTGACAGAGTAAAAGGCGTGCCAGCACCAGCGACAATCGGCACCGGAAGATTGCTCACCGTCGGAGATGTTGCGCTGGCCAGATGGAACAGGCAACTTTTCGTGCAGGGAACGGTGCTTTGATCGCCAAGGCAGACATCGTCAGATAAACAGATCGATTGAGCCTGAGGTTCATCCGAAACGCTTACATGATGATGCGGAGCAAGTCCGACGACCGATAGCAGTGCGCACATGCTCGTCTTGCCCCCCGCGACGAGGAGCAGGAACATGACGGCCAGAACGAAGGCTCTGAGAACGGAGCGCACCATAGAAACGGCTTGTACTCTCATCTCCGAATTAAAATGTGTCAAGTCTCGAAAAATCGTCCGAGTCGCATCATCGCTTCTTTCCCACCGCTGTTTTGAAGCGCACGACGGCTTCGGCGATGGAGTTCGCCAGACGCTCGCGATAGGCTTCGTCATTGATGGCCTTGCCTTCTGTGGGACTCGTAACGAACCCGCCTTCGAACAAGATACCAGGCTTGTTGATGCCTCGCAGGACGTTAAATCGAGCACGCTTGATTCCGCGATCAAAGGTTTTGAGATCTGAAATCACATGGGCGTGGATCGCAGTTGCCAGAGCGATGTTCTCTGCATCTCGGACGTTTCCAGTCAGTTGAGAAGACCACGGACCACCTCCATTGGTGGAGCTGGTTCCTTGGGGGGCCAGAGCGTAAGTCTCGATCCCATTAGACGCCTTCGCTCCGGAGGAGTTGTAGTGAATACTGATGAAAATCGCGTTTTTAATCCGATTCGCGAAATCAACGCGCTGCCCGAGTGTGAGGAATGTATCGTCGCTCCGCGTCATGACAGTCTTGAAGCCCCGCGCTTGCAGCGCCCGTGAGAGTCGCGCCGAGGTGTCGAGGGTATAATCCTTCTCCCGTCCATAGGGGCCGACAGCACCGCTATCGTGCGCCCCGTGACCAGCATCGATTACCACAGTGTCGAACAAGATGGGCTTGCGGATGTAGGATGGCCTAAGCACCGGATCGACCAGCTTTGCGAGATCGACCGTGGAGAGCATCGCCATCCCACCATTTTCGACGATAGGAAAGCTGAGGCAAAATTTGATATTATTCACGTAGATTGTGTCCGAGCCGATCTTCCAAAGCATTCTCAGGCTTGGATGATCAAAAATCCGATCACTATCCTGCTTTGCAAAACGGGCGAATCCATAAAACTGGTTCACATTCTCATCCGAGATATACTCCCGTCCACCGAGCGAATAGACATCCCAATCCTTCCCCTCCACACGTTCCGGGGTGGCCATCACCCCAATTAGAATCAAGACGGGGAGCATCAAGACAGGGGCCACGACTGCACGCACGAAGTGAGTTGCCGTGTCCGGAAAAGCTTTGGAGATTTTCGCGAAAATACGCGTCATGGAGATCGGATGCCCAATTAATTCGGGAAGTCGAACGGAAACTATTGGATATTCCTGCCAAGAACGCAATCACGAAACGGGGATTCCGTTTTACAAAGGTACTGGTTCATCCCATCATGTCCATCCGATCCGCCTGAGATCGAACCACTCAATTATGACGGAAGAAATTTCCAAAACCTATCAACCCGCAGACGTCGAACCTAGATGGTATTCCCGCTGGATCGCCGCCGGATGCTTTCGCGGAGATGCGTCGGGGAGCGGTGAGGCATACTCTATCGTGATCCCTCCACCAAACGTTACAGGAATCCTTCATCTGGGGCACGTCTTGAACAACACCATCCAGGACATTCTGGCCCGACGTGCCCGCATGGAGGGGAAGGACGTGCTCTGGCTGCCAGGTACCGACCACGCAGGGATCGCCACCCAATCGAAAGTAGAAAAGAAACTGCGTCAGGAAGAGGGAAAAACGCGCCGCGATCTCGGACGCGAGGCCTTCCTCGAAAAAGTCTGGGCATGGAAAGAGCAACACGGCGGGATCATCGTTTCCCAGCTCAAACGCCTTGGCTGCTCCTGTGATTGGGAGCGCGAACGCTTCACCATGGATCCTGCCTATAGTCGCTGGGTGGCGAAAGTTTTCGTCGATCTCTTTCGCGAAGGCTTGATCTATCGAGGGAAACGCATGGTTAACTGGTGCCCCGTCTCTCTCACGGCGCTCAGCGATGAGGAGGTGATCATGAAATCCCAGAAATCGAAGCTTTATACCATGCGTTATCGCGTAGTTGGTGAAGAGAATCGCTGGGTGGAAATCGCGACGACACGACCCGAGACCCTGATGGGCGATACTGCCGTCGCCGTGAACCCAAAAGATCCGCGCTACGCGGATCTGATCGGGAAATTTGTAATCCGCCCCTTCCCAGAGGCGGAGATTCCCGTCGTCGGCTCTGAGCACGTGGACATAGAATTTGGCACAGGTGTGCTGAAAGTAACTCCCGCCCACGATAAGGCCGACTTCGAGATCGGACTGCGTCACAATCTGCCCATTATCGACGTCCTCAATCCCGACGGCACGCTGAACTCCCTAGCCGGACCGGAATTCGAAGGCATGGATCGCTTTGCGGCGCGGGAAAAGGCAGCGGAAAAGCTCGATGCCATGGAGCAGTTGGTTCGCGTTGAGAACTACGAAAATAACGTCGGTTTCAGCGAACGCGCCGATGTTCCCATAGAGCCGCGAATCTCCATGCAGTGGTTTTTGAAATACCCCCGCACGGACGAGGCTACCAATGCTGTCACGAGTGACCAAATCCGCTTTCGCCCGGACCGTTGGAAAAAGACCTTCCTTCACTGGATGGAAGGCATTCAGGACTGGTGCATCAGTCGTCAGCTCTGGTGGGGGCATCAGATCCCTGTCTGGTATCGCCGGGAAATTGCGGATGAACTGCGCTCCCGCGAGAGCCTCGACACCGCGACTGCTGGAGATGCGATTCACGTTTCCGTCGATCCTCCAGAGGACGAAGAAAACTGGGTTCGTGATGAGGATGTTCTCGACACCTGGTTTTCCAGTTGGCTCTGGCCCTTCGCCACCATGACGAACAGCGACGAAGATCCGACAGCAACTCTGAAGAAATTTTATCCGACCGCTGATCTCGTCACCGGACCAGATATTCTGTTCTTCTGGGTGGCTCGCATGATCATGGCTGGCTTCCGATGGCAGGGTGACATTCCCTTTCGCAACGTGTTCTTCACCAGCATTATTCGTGACAAGAAAGGACGAAAGATGTCGAAACAGCTCGGGAACTCTCCCGATCCGCTCGACCTGATGGCCGAATACGGCGCAGACGCTCTGCGCTTCGGCCTGCTGCGCATCGCCCCGACAGGCACGGATGTAAAATTCGATACCGAGCAGGTCGTGGAAGGACGGAATTTCGCCACCAAAATCTGGAATGCGGCTCGCTATCGTCAGATGCAGCCCGAGCCAGTGTCCACCGTCGCGCCCGATCCGGCAGCTCTGAGCATCTATTCCATCGAAATCCTCGCCCGACTCGATAAGCTGGAGAAAGATCTTCGGCTCGCCTATCAGGATTATCGATTCAATGAAATCGCCCAGCATTTGTACGAATTCTGGTGGAGTCAATACTGCGATTGGTATCTGGAGGCCAGCAAAGGCGACTTCGCCCCAGATGCCGATCCCGTCCAACGTACCGCGACACTTTCCACCATGGACCTAGTGCTGAAGCGGTTCCTGCTCCTCCTGCATCCCTACATGCCCCATCTCACCGAGGAGTTGTGGGCCAGCATCGGGTACGGGGCGGGCGGACCAGAATTCCTCATGCAGACCCCGCTGCCTCGACAGTCCGTGTTGGAAGGCTTTGATTCAGCACTGATCAAAGCCGCTCAGACTCGCGTGATCGCAATCTATGAGGCTGTGGGACGAGCACGCAATCTCAAGGCCGAATACGGACTGGCCGCCAGTAAGGCCGTGAAATTCATCATCGATCCCCTTACGGATGCGACCTTCCCTGAATCGAACGTCTTCGCTCGTCTCGCAGGCGCGGCGGAAGTGCTCGTGTCTCCTGACTATGTAGCCGCAAAAGGCGTCCCCGTCGCCCTGACCGGAATCGGGAAAGTTTATCTCCCCTTGGAAGGACTCATCGATGTCGCTTCCGAGCAAGAGCGCCTCGGCAAGGAGCTAAAAAAGGCAGAAGATGAGGTGAAAAAAGTGAATGCCAAGCTCGCGAACGAAAACTTCATCACTCGTGCGAATGAAGAGGTAGTCGAAGAAATGAAACAACGGCAGAAGCATTGGCAAAACCGTGTCGCTGAGCTGAAGCGGATGATTTCCAATCTCAGCGCGTAATATTTGCGCAATCTCTCAGGCTCTCATAAAATTCTTAAACTATGGATCTCCAACTCCGAAACAAAGGCGTAGTCGTGCTCGCTTCCAGTGGGGGCATCGGGCGTGCCGTGGCTCTCGAATTTGCTCGCGAAGGTGCTCAGGTCATGCTTTTCGCCCGATCCGAGGAAAAGCTGGCTGCTGCCTCTGAGATGATCGCTGCAGAGACGGGCTACCGTCCACCGTATGTTGCGGGAGATCTCTGTGATGCCGATGCCGTCGCAGACGTCGTCAATCGCGCTGCCCATCAGTTCGGAGGACTTTGGGCGCTCTTTAATAATACCGGAGGCCCACCGGCCGGAGGCTTCGATGACTTCGATGATGCTGCGTGGCAGACCGCTTTTGAGCTCACTACCCTGAGCTATGTCCGTGCGATTCGGGCTGCGCTGCCGCATTTCCGAGCAGGGGACGGGGGGCGCATCGTGAGCAACGCCTCTGTTTCGACCCGTCAAGCCATTGACGGACTTCTGCTCTCGAATGTGTTTCGCGCCGGGTTGGTAGGATTGGGAAAGAGTCTCGCCCGCGAGTTGGGACGCGACAGCATTCTAGTAAACATCGTAGGTGCAGGCCGGATCGACACAGATCGCATCACATCCCTCGACACCGTTTGGGCTGAAAAAGCCGGAATTACTCGTGAAGAACAGCGCTCTCGCGTTGAGTCCTCGATCCCCCTGGGACGCTACGGAGCACCTTCTGACTTCGCCCGCATCGTCGTCTGGCTGTCCTCCGGAGCGAACGCCTATCTCACCGGTCAAAATCTGCTCATCGACGGAGGCTTAACCGCAGCCTATTGAGCGAAGAGATTTTTCAAAATCTCTTTCGTAATCCATTGGCTTCTCGCAAGCACACCTTGCAGAACTCAAAGCTGTGACTCATGGATTAGAGAATTATGTAAATATTTGATCTAAAACAAGTTATAACCCTGATTCTACCCTAGAATGCCGAAGGTTACAAGAAGTAAATTTTTATCTTGTGCATTTTTGTGTTCGTTTGAGAGGCATATCTGTCGCCGACAACTCTATGCCAGGGCCGGATGAAAGCGGAGGGGATATTCGAGACACTCGACTTCCCCTCCGTCTGAGTTTACCATCCCCTTCCCACCACTCTGCCATCGTCACCAATACAAATGCTATGCTCACCTCACTGCATATTCAGAATTTCAAAGCCTGGAGGGATACCGGACCGGTCCGCCTGGCCCCACTCACCGTGATTTTCGGAGCGAACAGTGCGGGCAAGAGCAGTCTGGGGCATCTGATGCTGGCACTCAAGCAGACTGTCCAGTCCACGGATCGCCGACGTGCTCTCCATTTGGGCGACGGTAAATCCCTGATTGATCTCGGCACCTTCGCTGACTGCCTCCACGGGCACCAATCTCAGAATCCGCTAGAATTCGAGCTGCAATGGCATCCCCCCGGCGGGTTTCAAACTGAGGATCCCATTTCTCGGGATTCTTTCCGGGGTGACACTATATCCCTTCTTACTCGTTTGGAGGCGGATGCCCAGGCGCAAGCTCAGGTCTCAAGTATCCGATACCGTCTTATGGAGGGAAAGCAAAGCAAACTAGAGGTGGATTTTTCCTGTTCCCCGCAAGGGGAATTTGCTTTGGAGTCTTCGTCTTACAAGCTCGTGAAAACCCAAGGGCGCCAATGGCCATTGGATGCTCCGGAAAAGTTCTACCGTATCTCTGATGCCAGTCGCGCGAGATTTCAAAATGCCGGATTCTTGTCGGATCTCGCTCTGACCGCGGAAGAGTTGCTCAATCGCTTTTACTACTTGGGACCGCTTCGAGATCACCCCAGGCGCACCTATCAATGGTCAGGTGACACCCCTGAAGATGTGGGGAGTAAGGGGGAACTGACGGTGTCTGCCATTCTCGCCGCAGATGCTCAGGAGCGAAAACTCAACCGCGGACCGAAACACAAGTATCTGCTTTTTCAGGCCTTTATTGCCACATGGTTGAAAGACTTGGGAGTGATTGATGATTTCTTAGTGAAGCCTATTGCCGCTGGGCGCAAAGAATACGAGGTGCTGGTCAAAACCGGCTCATCTACTCCGGAAGTAAAGATTACGGATGTGGGCTTTGGCGTCTCTCAGGTGCTGCCGGCACTCGTATTGCCATTCTACTGTCCTGCCAATTCCATTGTGTGGATGGAACAACCTGAAATCCATCTTCATCCCCAAGTGCAGGCAGAGTTGGCCGATGTATTCATCAGTGCGACCACAGCTCGGGAAAATCACAAGGGACGAAACATTCAGCTCATTGTCGAAAGTCACTCCGAGCATTTTCTGAATCGCCTCCAGCGTCGGATTGCCGAAGGCGTAATCTCGTCAGACAATGTAGCTGTGTATTTTTGCCGAAAAAACAAAAGCGGCGAAGCCGATATGGAGCCGTTGGAAGTCAATATGTTCGGAGATATTGAGAACTGGCCGGAGAATTTCTTCGGGAATGAAATGGAGGATTTGACAGCACGTACCGTTGCTGCTGCGAAGAAAAAGATCGCACAGCAGATCAAGTGATGACCGCTATTGTCGATACCAATGTGGTGCTGGTGGCCAATGGGCAGCATCAGGATGTTACCCAGGCGTGTGTGAATCATTGTGCCGAGCGGCTTCAGCAACTCATGAACTCCGGTCGAATCGCGCTGGATGAAGGTTTTCTCATTCTCCTAGAATACCAAAACAAGACCAATTCCAAGAGCCAGAAGGGGCCCCGGCGATGCCTTTGTGAAATGGGCGCTACGAAATCGTGCAAACCCGGGAAAATGCGATCTTGTCCCAATCACTGAGCACGATCAAAGAGAATTTGAGGAATTCCCGGAGGATAAGCGCTTGGAAAACTTTGATCCTCCCGACCGGAAATTCGTGGCGGTGGCTGCGGCACATTCCAAGCATCCGCCCATCCTGCAAGCGGCTGATTCCAAATGGCTGGACTGGAGCGGTCCGCTTCAAGATCACGGCATTCAGGTCGATTTTCTGTGCTTGGATGATGTCCAGCGCTTTCATGCCAACGCGCATTCAATAGTCTAGCGCAATCGGGTAGACTGGAAAAAGGCCAGAGGCTGTATGAAGTTTCTGGCTCAACAACCAAATCGAATCCGAGATGCCTACATACAACCGTCTGACCCCAGAACAACGCTACACCATC
>CAUJIH010000003.1 GCA_963205275.1 Verrucomicrobiota bacterium
GCCTCCGATCAAGACTTCCCCACCGTTGCCCACGCCCTCTCCGGACACATCGATCTTCGATTTTTTCGTCAATTCCACATGATCGGCTTCGATCCGGACCTTGCCCCCGCTCTTCGTGCTCGTCCGGGCTACCAGCTTCCCGCTCTGCTCCACCTTGCCCTTCCCTGCGCTCAACAGGATGCGTCCGCCCTCCTTCGTCACGCCCGTCGCACGGGTCACTCCGCTATGCTTGATCGCCAGTGCGTACTCATTGCCACCCGCCGCCTTAATCTCCGCCGCTGCCGCTTTGATCAATCCCGCCTGAGTCGCTGTCGATACCTCAGTAGAACTTCCTGCCTGCACGAACACACGCTCGTCTCCCGTCGCTTTCACCAGCACCTCACTCCCCGCTGCCAGAGCAGCGGTTCCCTTGGGTGCCTCGATTGTCCCGTGGTTCTCCACCGTCCGGGCGATTAGAATCACATCCCTCTCGCTGCCGCTGATTTTTCCCAGGTTGACCACCGAAGCGTCGGAGGTCCCTTTGAAACGCAAATCACCGCCGGACAAGAAATTTTCATCCGAAATGTCCAGGGTAGAGGCGATGAAGCCTGCCGTGTTGACGACTCCACTCGCGCCCACGAGCACTCCGTTAGGATTGATGAGATAGACCTGACCATTCGCTTCGAGATTCCCGTAAATCTGACTGGGATTGCCACCGAGCACGCGATTGAGGGCCGCACTAGTTGCTGACGGTTGAACGAACTTCGTGGTGCTGCCTGCCGGAATGGAGAAATCCTGCCAGTGGATGATGGCCCGATCCGTGAGCTGGTTCACCGTAAGCGTCGATCCACTCGTCGAAATTGTCGCCTGCCCCGCCCTCACTTGCCCATCAGTGGGATTGGCTCTGACAATGGAAGTAATCCAGAGAAGAGCGATCATCAGGACCGAAAGTGATCGCCACCAAAGGGCGGCATATCCGGTGAAGAATTTCAGGAAGTTCTGGCTCGGCTTCATGCGATGGGAGGGAAACGATGGGATCGGAGAGAGGGAGAAAGCTACTCTTCGCATAAACAGGGACTAACAATAGCCCTTATCTCAGAGCAATCTTTCTGTCAATCGAATTCTCAAGCTTCCCTGATATGCAAGGGATTATTTTTCAGGTACTTTCGCTATCAATCGAGATACCGCACTCTTCGCTACAGATTGGAGCCTGTAATACGAGCGAACCTGCTCGACTTGGCCCTTTATTTCTCCCGCGATTGCGCATTTCGACCTTCTGATTTTTGAGCGTACAGCTCATGAGTCTTCGACCTCTCCTAGTCGAATTCTACCGATACGCTGCAATTCACAATTCACCGTCTGGTCTCGCTCCTTCATGCGCACAATCCATCGCATCTGTTACGAACACTTTTTCGGTTTCATCCTAGCTCCCCTCTTCCTCTCTGTTTCGGGAACGGCTTCTGGCCAGGCGTATCCTCCCAAAGTAGCCACTGCAGAAATCGAATCGCTGATTGCAAGCAAAATTTCGCCCCATCCCCGACTCCTGATTCCGACAGGAGGGTTCAACGCTTTGATCGAGGCTGGAACGAAATCCCCGCAACTCCAGCTTCTTTCAAAACGAATCGTGGCTGAAGCAGAAGAGATATTGAATACGAAGCCAGTTCAACGAGAGCTCAATGGCAGACGTCTTCTCGGGAAGTCCCGGACTGCTGTACGTCGGATTCTGATACTGGCGATGGCCTATCAACTCTCTGGAAACAAGAAATTCCTGAAACGAACGACTCGTGAAATGCTGGGGATCAGCGAATTTTCCGACTGGAATCCTTCGCACTATCTCGACGTCGCCGAAATGACCTTTGCCATGGCGATCGGCTACGATTGGCTTTTTAACGATCTGCCCGAGAAAGAGCGGACTCAGATTCGCGATGCGATTCTGAACAAAGGCGTGCGCGTTCCGCTGGAGGGAAAGTTCGCTGGATGGACAAAAGCTCGGAACAACTGGGGACAGGTCTGCCATGGAGGAATGGTCGCCGGCGCATTAGCTACGATGGAGGACGATCCGAAATCCACCGTTCTCACCCTAGTGCGCGCTCTGGAGAATCTGCCGATTTCCATGTCCGCCTATGATCCCAAAGGGGCGTATCCCGAGGGACCGGGCTACTGGTCCTACGGCACTACCTATAATGCGCTGCTGATCGCGATGCTCGAATCCGCACTGGGAGAGAGCTTTGGTCTTGATCAGGCACCTGGCTTCTCCCTCACAGGGGCTTATCCGGCTCTCATGACCGGTCCCTCCGGCGAGTCATTCAACTATGCCGACGGAGGAGCGGGACGTGGAGTAGAACCGGTTCTCTACTGGCTCGCGCATCACTTTCAACATCCTGCTTGGCTGCATGGGAGCGATGCCTATCTGAGCCAGGCATTATCGAAAAAAGTGGATGGTTCAGGCGACAGTGATCGCTTTTTTGCCTTGATGCCTCTCTGGTTTCAGACTCAGGATTGGAAGAATGCTCAAAAATCTGTCAGCGGAGATCTGCCTCTTCATTGGACGAGCGAAAGCCGTGTCCCCATCTCTGTTCACCGCAGTTCTTGGGAAGATCCCAAAGCCGTCTTTCTGGGCGTCAAGGCAGGCTCTCCTTCTGACAATCATGCGCACATGGACATCGGCTCTTTCGTGCTCGATTCTGATGGAGTGCGCTGGGCGATTGATCTGGGGGCAGAAGGATACAATGGCATCGAGTCTCGTGGCATGAGCCTCTGGAGTATGAAGCAGAACTCAGATCGCTGGACAATTTTTCGTCAAATGAATCACAGTCACAATACACTGGTGATCGATGATGCTCTCCAGACGGCGGCGGGTCACGCAGAAATCATCCGCTTTTCAGACTCCCTCGACTTCCCTCACACGGTCGTGGATCTGACTCCGGTGTATCAAACCCAAGTATCGAAGGCGATCAGGGGTTTCGCTCTGCTGCCGAGCGGCGAAGTAATGATCCACGATCAGATCACAGGATTGAAGCCTGGAGCATGTGTCCGCTGGGGAATGGAGACCCGAGGGAAGCCGAAAATTTCGGGAACTTCGCAGATGGTTCTTCGCCAGAAAGAAGCCTCTCTCACGATGCGAATCGTGGGGAATGCGGGACTCGTCTGGGAATGGATCGATACGTCGGCTCCACGCCAGACATGGGATTCTCCGAATCCCGGCACAGGGATGGCTGCATTCACCGCAGTCGCACCTGCCTCTGGAGATCTGGATATGATCGTTATCCTCACTCCAGGGAGTAGAAAAAGCACATCACTGGATCAAATCAATCAAAGCTCGCCCCTAGAGTGGAGTGCCCCTCTACGCAGCAAGGATTAAGCGCACGGACCGAAGAGAATACCGAGTTCCGAACGCGCTGAGAAGAGCCATTCTTACTCCCCCTGCCTCTCGATCTCAGCATCGAGCATGTGTTTCGCTAGCTGGTAGCCGCCTTTATCGGCGTTGTGACGGAGCTGGCTGAAGATCGTGTCGACTTTCACTTGGCTCAGACGACAGAAGTGATGGACGGTGGCGATGAGATCCTTTCTCTCGCTGGGGTCTCGTAGTTCTTTTTCGAGGAGCTGATTGGCGTAGCCGATGGCGGCAGCTTGGGCGAAAAGCTCGGCTCCGATCTCGACGAAGCGTCCGAGAATGGCTTGCTTTTTCTCTAGCTTCGGCCCGTGGCGCAGCATGGCGTGAAAGAGTGTCCGGGCGAGCTTCTTGCTCCGCGAGCGAATGCGACGGGCCTCGGACCGAAACTCGGCACCGGCGGTGGAAGCTCCGCAGGGGCTTGGGAACCAGAGAGTCGGATACCAGAGTCCATAGTGCCACCCCGCTTTGATCGCGGCGAGGATTCGGGTTCCGACGGGAAGTGTCGAGTTCAGGACGGGAGCGCCCACTTTCAGGTGCGGGTCCAGAGCTTCGCGAGCGATGAGTAGGCGCATGATCTCACTGGAACCTTCAAATATTGTGTTGATTCGGCTGTCGCGGAGGAAGCGCTCGACGGGGATCGCTTCCTCGCCTCTAGCGGCGAGAGACTGGGCAGTCTCATAGCCACGTCCGCCTCGGATTTGCATGGTGTCGTTGACGATTTCCCAACCTCGCTCAGTGCCCCACATTTTGGCAAAAGCGGCCTCGAGCCGAATGTCGGATTTCTTGTCGCGATCCACGAGCAGTGAGACGTAGCGAACCATGGCCTCCATGGCGAAAGTCTCGGCTTTGATGCGAGCGAGCATCTGAGCGACGGCTTCGTGGCGTCCGACGGGCGCTCCCCACTGTACCCGCTCGGCGGCCCAATGTGTGGCCCAGTCGAGACAGCGTCGCGCCATACCGACACAGGCGGCGGGCAGAGTGATGCGTCCAGTGTTCAGCGTGGTGAGCGCGATTTTTAGTCCTCGTCCTTCTTCGATAATGAGGTTCTCTTTGGGCACACGAACTTTGTCGAAGTGGATGACGGCATTGTAGAGCGCATGGAGTCCCATGAAGTGACAGCGGTGAGCGACTTTCACTCCCGGCGTGCTGGTATCGACGATGAAGGCGCTGATCTTGGGACGCTCGGGCGGCGATCCAGCCATGCGAGCCATCACGACGAGGACTTTGGCCCTCGTGCCATTCGTACACCAGAGTTTCTCGCCCGACAGGATGTATTCGCCCGTCGCTTCGTCGTAGGTGGCGGTGGTCTCGATTTTGGCCGGATCAGAACCGACATTCGGCTCAGTGAGGGCGAAGGCGGAGATCTCACCTTTCGCGCAGCGCGGCAGGTAGGCTTGCTTTTGCTCCTCAGTGCCGAACACGAGCAGCGGCTGCGGCACGCCTATGGACTGGTGGGCGGAGATCAGGGCGGTGAGATTGCCGCAGTGCGATCCGAGCAGCATGGCGGCCCGGGAGTAGTTCATCTGAGAAAGGCCGAGTCCGCCGTATTGTTTCGGGATTTTGATACCGAAGGCCCCGAGCTTCGCCAAGCCGTCGATGACTTCATCGGGGATCTCACCCGTGCGGTCAATCTCGTCGGGATCGACTTTCTTTTCGAGGAAATCGGAGAGTTGGTCGAGAAAGGCATCGCCCTCAGATCTGTCCTCCGCGCTTTGGGCGGGAAAGCGAAAAATCGAATCGAAGAGCGGACGCCCGAGAAAGAGCGATCCACCAAAACTGCCGCTCGGTCCTGCCTCGACACGCGAAGCCTCGGCCAGTTCGAGCGCGGCTCGTTCCTCGGGAGTCATTTTCGATGTATCGATGATGGGTTGGTGGGGCGTGTCCATGGCGTTTGGTCGTGTGGCTGAGTGAAGAAGTAGGGGAAGAAGTGGGTGAAAGGAACGAATGGTGACGCATCAGGTGGCGGCACGTTCCGAGAGGATGGACTGATATTTCATCGGCCCGCCTCGGAAGGGTGCGTATCCCGTGCCGAGAACCATGGCCAGATCGATGGAGTCGGCATCGGCGACGATTTTTTCGTCTAGGCAGAGCTGGGCTTCGCGGCTCATGCAGTCGGCGAGCTGGCGAGCGATGTGGTCGAGTCCGGGCTGATCTTGGCTGCACTGGAAGACGCACGGGGTCTCGCGTCGGTGATCGTAGTCGTAGAAACCCGATCCGCTCTTCCGTCCGAGTTTTCCCTCGCTGGTGAGCTGGTCGAGCAGGGCGGGAATGGCGAATCTGTCCCCGAAGGCGGCGGTCATGGTGGAGGCGACGTGTCCAGCGACATCGAGTCCGATCTCATCGAGCAGGCGCAGTGGCCCCATGGGCATCCCGAAGTCGAGCATGGCCTGGTCGATGCGAGCGACGGAGACTCCCGATTCCACGAGTCGCGCAGCCTCCACGAGGTAGGGCATGAGGATGCGATTGACGAGAAAACCGGGCGAGTCTTTGACCACGACGGGCGTTTTCCCCAAGACGCGGACGAAAGCGAGCGCCCGCTCGACCGTCTCGGGCGAAGTCAGCTCGGTGACGACGATCTCGACCAGCTTCATGCGACTGACGGGATTGAAAAAGTGGATGCCCAGGATGCGTTCGGGATGAGTGATGCCGTCGGACTTCGCCAACTCGGTGATAGGCAAAGCGGAGGTATTGGTGGCGAGGACAGTGCGATCCGAACTGCGAGCGCAGAGGTCTGCGAAGATTTTCTTTTTCACTTCAAGATTCTCAACGGCGGCCTCGATGACGAGATCGCAGCCGCGCAGGGAGACAGGATCGGCGGTCGGGGCGACGAGATCGCGTTTTCGCTCGGCTTCGTGAGGGGTGAAAATGTGGCGACGCACGGCCTCGTCGAAGAGTCGAGCGACAGATTTCATCCCCTGCGCGACGCGGGCGGCGTCGATGTCGGCGAGCAGTACGGGAATGCCGCGTGCGGCGGTGAACTGGGCGATACCCGAGCCCATGACTCCAGCTCCGATGACGGCGGTGCTCCGAGTCGGCGGGAGAGATCGGATATCCACACCCTCGTCGTAGCGGCGACTTTTGGCGTCCTCTTGGAGAAAAAACAGACGGATCAACTGATGCGTCGTATCGCCTTCGACCAATTCGAGAAAAGCGTTTCGTTCTCGCTCAAAGGAAGCTGCCGTACTGGCCTGCGGAGACATTCCGGCTCGGCTGACAACATCGAGGGCGGTTAGCAGAGCGGGATAGTGTCCATGAGTTTTCGCCAAAAGCTGTCGCTGAGAACTCTGGCGGATGAGGGCGGCGACGAGAGAATTATTGGTCCAGAAGTGCGTTTTTCTCTGGGGCGAGCGGCCTTCGATCAGGGCGATGGCGCGTTCGAGCAGTCGCTCTTTCGGCACGATTTCGTCGATGAGACCGACATGTTTGGCACCACCAGCGTCCAACTGTTTGCCCGAGAGAATGAGGGAGAGCGCCTTCGGCAGTCCCAAGAGGCGAGGGAGACGGGTGGAGCCTCCCCAAGCCGGGAGAAGGCCGAGCTGGGTCTCCGGGAAGCCGATTTTCGTCGAATGGCTGTCGCTGGCGATGCGCTGGCGGCAGGCGAGGGCGAGTTCGAGTCCCCCTCCGAGGCAGGCACCGTGGATGGCGGCGACGGTGGGAAGGCGAAGGCGGGCGATGGATTCGAACACCTGCTGCCCGCGTGTGATCATGGCCGAGAGAGCTTCGCCGCGCAGGGAACCGAGCGAGTGCAGGTCCGCTCCGGCGAGGAAAACTTTCGCCTTGGCGCTGAGGATCACGAGTCCTTTGGCACCGCTGGTGGCGAGTTGTCCGATGGCGGATTCCAGCTCAGTGAGGAAGGCATCATCGACGAGATTGATCGGTCGCTCAGCATTGTCCAGCGTGAGAACGGCGATACCATCCATGATCTGAAGGCTGAGGCGAGACGTGGTTTCTGAGTTCATGGAGAGAGATGGGTTACATGGCGAAGAAGGATCAAATCACAGGCGTTCGAGCCAAGCGGCACCGCCTTGGCCTCCACCGATGCAAAGGCTGATCAGTGCTCGTTTTTTCCCAGAACTCTGGAGTTGTTTCAGAGCGGTGAGGACGAGTCGTGCTCCGGTGGCACCGACCGGATGTCCCAGCGCGATGGCTCCCCCGAGAAGATTGAGCCTCTCCTCCGGGATGGCCAAGCCGGAAAAACCATCGCTTTTCAGAAGCTTGAGCACGGCCAGAACTTGGGCGGCGAAGGCCTCGTTGATCTCGATCAGATCCGCCTCCTCGGGTCGCAGACCGGTGCGCTGGTGGAGCTTCCGAATCGCGAAAGCGGGGCCGAGGCCCATGCGTCGCGGATCGCATCCGCTGTAGGCGTAATCGACGAGTCGCCCGAGAGGCTCCAGCCCCAGAGACTCGGCGCGTTTTTCATCCATGACGAGCAGGGCGACGGCTCCATCGGTGATCTGCGAGCTATTCCCCGCCGTGACAGTACCCGTCTTCGGTTCGAAGACGGGGCGGAGCCGGGCGAGCGCCTCGATGGTTTGGTTTTCGCGGACACCGTTGTCATTGTCCACATAGCCCTGAGAGGTATTCGGCAGATAGACAGGGATGATTTCTTTCGCCAATTCTGCGCGTCCAGCGGTGGATTTGCGATGCGACGACAGGGCGAAGAGGTCCTGCTCCTCGCGGGAAATGCCGTAGTCGCGGGCGACGAACTCCGCCGTCTCGCCCATGTTCATGCCGGAAACGGGGTCGGTCAGTCCGAGCTTCAGACCCACCACGGGAGCGAAGTCTGAGGGTCGAAATCGGATGGCGGCAGCCGCCCTGCCGCCCGCAGTTTTCGCTCGCGACAGAGCCGCGAACTTGGCGGCAGCCGCCAAAGGGAAGAAGAGAGGGATGCGGCTCATGTTTTCCGTGCCTCCCACGATAAAGACCTCGCCGTGCCCGGCGGCATGGCGGTCGGAGGCGGTAGTCAGGGCCTCGAGTCCGCTGGCGCAGTTGCGATGCACAGTCATCGCCGGAATGCTCTGGGGCAGCCCCGCTCTCAGGGCGATCACGCGGGCGATGTTCGCGGCGTCGGCAGGCTGGGAAACGCATCCGAAGATGACTTCATCGACGATTTCGGGATCGATTCCGGTGCGACTCAACAGGGTCTGAATGACGACTCGACCCTGTTCAACCGCGTCGATCATCGCGAAATCACTGCCCATTTTCAAAAAGGGCGTGCGGACGCCATCCACGATGACGAAGGATTTTTCTGCGCTCGTGTTCATATTTCAAATACTGTTGTGGGTTCTTCCGGCTCGCAGGGGATATGCGTGGATTCCGTAGTGGATCGATGATCGACGAGCCGCTCTTCTTTCAGCGCTCGCCCGACGCCCTGAAGTTCGCGCATTTGCTCGGGAGTGTGAAATTCGATATGGTTGGGAGTCAGTTCGGTGACTTCGCGGAAGCGATTTTCGATTTCCTCTCGGAGCGAATCTTGGGAGCCTTCTCCTCGCGAGACGACGTGAACGATGATCTCATCAGGTGCGTGAAGATCATTATCGCGCTTCCGTAGCTCAATTTGCCAAGCACCGACGCGATCCATATCATCGAGAAGGACCTCTAATTCGTTGAAGTTTACCAAAGTGCCTTTCACCTTGTCCAAGTGGAGGCGTTTGATATCCGAAACGCGGGAGATCTGTCCGATTAGGCGAGGTATACGACGACCGCATCCGGGGCAGGGTGCATAAACGAGTCCTCCCGAGATGCTGTCACCGGTTCGATAGCGAATTACCACGCTGCCGCGACTATCGAGAGGGGTGAAGACGATTTCGCCAGGTTCTCCTTCGCCGACAACTTCGCCCGTATCCGGATTGATGATCTCGATGATGGCGAAGTCGGGTGAAATATGGAAGCCAGTCGGCGTTCCATCCGGACTGCCGGGGCATTCAGGGAAAGCGATCTTCGCTTCGGTGAAGCCGTAGGTGGACATGACATCGACTTTCTCCGCGCCTAGTTCCGCGCACAAAGCACGCAATTTTCGCCGAGTGCCCGCTGGTGTTTTCTCACCACCAAGCACGATTTTGCTCAAATTCGGAATACGAATCCCCTTCTCCGTCGCTATCTGCAGCAGGTGATAGATGAAAGTCGGCATCCCGATCAGAGCATCGGGTTTCACCTTGCCGAGCAGGCGCACATTGGCCTCTGTGCCCATGGACTTGCCGCCACCAGTGGAGAGCATGAAAGTGCCGTAACCCGTACCGGCGTAATGAGTCTGCCAAAAGGCGAGATGTGGGGCGAAGGGGAAGAGGTTCAGGTGGCGATTGCTCCGACTGGACTCACAGATCTCCATCATGCGACGACCTGTGATGGCGAGGATGTCGAGGTCGTGGCTCGTGTAAAAAAACGGAACTGGCTCGGCAGAGCGCCCGGTGGTACTGGTCATCAGTATCGGGCGATATTCGCGATCAAGAGCGTCTTTTGCCGCCGCTTTTCCGTGAAGAAGCGCACGAAGGATGGTGGCAGGGCGACGTCGCAGAATGGCTTCGTCTGGCATGAGGATGAAATCCGAAGGAGAGGACTTTGACTCGGAATCACCGACGAAGTTCTGCTTCGATGTAAAGGGCAGGTGCGCTAGGTCTCCCAAGGTGCGAATGTGATACGGATCGATGTCATGTTCTGCAAAGACTCGTCGGTAGTAGCTCGAAAATGGGACGACCTGCTGCGTCAGATAGCGATGCAGCTTTTCGCCTTGCAGCCGATGCAACTCGTCCGCAGAGAGGGAGTCCCAGTGTTTAGTGAGGCGCGAGGTCATGATCCTGTGAGAGCGTGAGAGGTTTGGCGACGAGCTTCGACGGCTTCGGCAAGCTTAGCGCGAATCTCCGGCAAGTGAGCTTCCGCCGCACGACGACCAAGGCGGATGTAGGACTCGTATCTGGTATAGTCGTGCCAGCGCGGGGTCGGACAGACCGCACGAATGAGCACATCTGCGTGAGAAGCGCTGCGTTCCACTAAGCGAATCTGCGATCCCATCGCAGCTCCACGTAGGATGTCGAGCAAGTTGCCACGAGCGAAAAGGTTCGTCATTTGGTTCAGCCACAGCCACGGATGCTGACAGGGATTGAAAGGCACTGGACTGTGACGAAACCGTGGAGTCTCGCTCGGGCGCGGCAGCACATTCACGGCGATGACGAAATCGACTTCGCTCGATTCGCACAGTGCATCCACCGGGAGAGGCTCTGCGACACCGCCATCGACGTATTCAATACCGTCGCGAAGTACAGGGGCAACGATGCCAGGAATGGCCAGACTGGCGAGAATGGCAGAAGCGACATCACCTTTGTGAAGAACGGCGCGTGCATAGCCGTTGAGTTCCGTCGCCACGCAGTAGAAAGGCTTGGCCAGATGATCGAAAGTCTTCGTCCCGAGCGTATGTCGAAGACGAGCGAGAATCTTTCGCCCTCCGATGAAGCCGCGTCTGGGTAGGATGGGGTCGACCAATTGAAAGAGATCGCGTCGCGTCTGCATCTCCGCCGCCAGGGCAGCGAGCTGATTTCCATTGAGTCCCGAGGCCCACATGCCGCCAACGTAGGCACCCATACTGGTACCGGCGATGGCGTGGACAGGAATTCCGTTTTCCTCCAGAACCTGGATCACGCCAATGTGGGCGAGTCCTTTCGCCCCACCAGAGGAAAGCGCGACACCGATGCGGACATTGGGGAAGCCAGTTTCGTGAAAAGGATCAATGTGACTGGCTCGCAGATCGCCGTGAAAATCAGAGCTGTGAGAGTGAAAGCTGGCAGACATGATCGTGACAGATTGGGCGGTGATCGCCTTCTGCCACAGCCAGAGTTTCGGTGAATGGAGCGTTCAGAATGTGTTCGCAAGAGAGAAGCCCGTCGCCGAACTTCTCTCTTTCACTGAGACCCTCGTCGCGATGCGGGCGGCATATCACCGAGGGCTTATGTCCTCCGTCTCGGGTGAGCCATCCTCAGGATCTCCGCACCCGTGACGAAGAACGCTGTTATGAGTTGAGACACACGGATTGCGATTCTGTTCAATCCCTATCGCCCACTTATACCATCACTTCCCGAATCGGGCGCTGTTTCTCGACTCCCGTGAGCCGAGCGTCAAGTCCCTGGAATTTGTATGTCAAGCGTTCGTGATCGATTCCACAGAGTGTCAGGATGGTGGCGTTTACGTCGTTCAGATGCGAGGGATTTTCGATCGCGTTGTAACTGAAATCATCCGTTTCTCCAAAAGTCACTCCACCCTTGATTCCTCCACCGGCCATCCACATGCAGAAGTTCCGGGGATGGTGATCGCGCCCGTAGTTCGTTTTGGTCAGGGTTCCCTGGGAATAGACCGTGCGACCGAACTCCCCGCCCCAGACGACTAGGGTGCTCTCCAGCAGTCCGCGCTGCTTTAGATCATTCAGGAGTGCTCCGATGGGCTGGTCGGTGTCTTGGCACTGGAGGCGAATATCAGACGGCAGATTTCCATGCTGATCCCAGCCTCGATGGAGGATTTGCACGACGCGGACGCCACGCTCGACGAGACGGCGAGCCAAGAGGGCGCTAGCGGCGAAGGATCCCGGCTTCTCGACATCCGGGCCATAACTTTCTAAGGTCGCACGACTTTCTCCCGAGAGGTCCGTCAGCTCGGGCACACTACTTTGCATCCGGAAAGCCATCTCGTACTGGGAGATCCGATTTTGAATCTCGGGATCGCCGAGTTGTGCAAAGCGATGCGCATTGAGAGCGGACAGGGTGTTGAGCTGATCTCGGCGCTGGGCGGGAGGGATCTCGCAGGGATCCTGCAGATAGAGCACGGGATCGCCCACAGCCCTCAGGGCAACGCCGCTGTATTTCCCAGGGAGGAATCCGCTGCTCCACATGCGGGTAAACAACGCCTGAGCCGAGGCGCGCGAGCTCCAATTCGGGGTGAGAACGACGAAGGCGGGCAGATCATTGCTCTCACTCCCCAGTCCATAGGCAAGCCACGATCCTAGGCTGGCGTAACCGGGAACCTCGCGACCCGTCATCACGAAAGTACAGGCGGGATCGTGATTGATCGCATTCGTACGAACGGTCTTGATCAGGGCGATATCATCCGCATGCTGAGCCGTGTGTGAGAGGAGCTCGCTGGCCCACATACCGCATTGTCCATATTGCTGGAATCGGAAGGCGCTGGGAGCGACGGGAAAGCGAGCCTGCTTGCTGGTCATGCCTGTCAGGCGCTGCTCACCACGCACGCTCGGGGGAAGATCTTTGTTGAACCACTGGGCTAGTCCCGGCTTGTAATCCCAAGTATCGAGCTGGGACGGTCCACCGTTCATGTGCAGATAGATCACGGCTTTTGCTTTCGCGGGGAAATTTGGCAAACCCTTGAGTGGAGGATAAACCAAGCCTGTAGAATTTTCTGATTTGCCCAAGGCCTTTTTCCCCATGAGTCCCGCCAGAGCGAGACCACCGAGCCGGAGTCCGCTATGGCCAAAAAATAAGCGTCGAGAGAGAAGAAGATCGGATTCGAGCAAAGGATCCATGACGACAAAGGAGAAAAATAAAAGTCAGTTACGAGTTACGGTTTCATCTAGGTTCAAAACTAGATTGGCCATCATCGTCCACGCTGCGACTTCAGCGGCTGGGGCGATCTTGCGCGAAGGAGATTCTCCGACGGATACAAGTTTCTGCGAAACCTCGGGATGCGTCTCTGCATGATCGCGTTGGTGAGCGAGTGCCTCTTGGAGCAGAGTGGCTTCCTGTGAGTCAGGCTGACGGCTCAGTACCGTGCGGAACATCCACCGAAGACGCGATTGATCATCAGCACTCTTTTCCGCCAATGTTCTCTCGGCCAAAGCGCGGGCAGCCTCGAGATGCTGGACATCATTGAGGAGTTGCAGCGCTTGCATAGGTGTGTCATTGCGTTCGCGTCGGGTGCAGGTCTGCTCGCGACTAGGAGCGTCAAAATTCGTCATGAAGGGTGGTGGTGCCGTGCGCTTCAGGAAGGTGTAGAGACTGCGTCGATAGAGTGCTGAACCGTGATCCTGCAAGTAATTGCGCGTATTACTGTCCCCGTATCCGACTGGCTCCCAGATATTCGGCGGCTGGTAGGGATGCACGCCACGACCACCCTGGGTGAGATCGATCAATCCGCTGACGAAGAGAGCGTTATCCCGGATTTGCTCCGCATCGAGGCGCAGACGAGGCGCCCTGCCCAAGAGACGATTTCCCGGATCGAGAGCGAGAAGGCGTGCGTCCACTCGGCTCTCCTGACGAAATGCGCGCGAGAGCATCATTTCCTTCATCAACCATTTCACATCCCAACCCTTTTCCATAAAAGTGAGAGCCAGCCAATCCAGCAGTTCGGGATGGCTGGGGGCTTCTCCCGCTGTTCCAAAGTCGTGACTGGTGGCGACGATTCCGGTGCCAAACACCTGCTGCCAGAAGCGATTGACGATGACTCGGGCGGTGAGTGGATGATCGGGTTCCACCAACCAACGAGCGAGGTCTGTGCGCTGGAGCCGTCGGGCAGGTGACGGAGTTTTAAAAGGACCAAGTCCCCTCGGGAGGTCCGGCTCGACTTTGTCTCCGAGCTTGGTGTAGTCTCCGCGCAGCGCCACGAAAGTATCCCGTGGCTCAGGCAAATCGCGATAGATCAGAGTTGAGGGCATGGCTGCCTCTGCCGCACTCGCGACGACACGAGCTGATTCCAGATTCTTTCGGGCAGCAACGATCAATTCTGATATCTCAGAGACGTTGCGAAGGTACCAAGCGAGCAGCTTTTGCCGTTTCTCCGGAGATTTCACCTTCTCCGGTCCCTGCTGTAGGGTTTCGAGAAGATCAGGCGGAAGGTCGGCTGGCTTCTTTCCAGCCTCCCCTTTCCACCACAGAGCGAAGGACATCAGCGGATCTTTCGCGGGACTGAGATCACCAGTGACGACGAAGTGATCCCAAGCGGCTCGCCCTCCGACGAGCTGGACGGCGACGCTCCCGATCCGCGCTCCCGGAGCGAGTTTCATCTGGGCAGGATCGAGAGAGAGCTTCACCCATTTCCCGGACTT
>CAUJIH010000004.1 GCA_963205275.1 Verrucomicrobiota bacterium
CTTGGGGCGTGCTCCAGACGCGGTCGTCGAGGAAAGTATGGCGAATTGTCGTGCCTACGTCTTTCCCGGCAGCGAAGACTTCGGAATCGTGCCTGTCGAGGCACAGGCCTGCGGAAAGCCTGTGGTCGCTTATCGCGATGGAGGGGCGCTGGAGACTGTCATTGAGGGCGAGACGGGTGTATTTTTCGATCAATTAGAGGCAGAATCTTTGATTGATGCTGTTCTGGAACTGGAAAGTTGCTCGTGGGATCCACGATTGATCCGAGCGAATGCCGAGAGATTCTCCACTGAGCGCTTCCTGCGAGAGACTCAGCAGTTGCTGAATCGTGTCACGTCCAGTGCCCCTGCATCGATTTTTGAGGAAAGCTTTCTGCTGGGAGGGCTTCCAGAGCCGTATCCCCTTGGATTTTCGACGCTGCGATGAAAACAAGAGTTCTCGTCGCGGCCTTGCTTGCCCTGCTTCTATTCGGAAGTGAAGGAGCGGAAAAGCCACTCGTCTCTGCGTATTACTACCCTTGGTACGACGCAGACGGACGACACTGGAAGGAGGGCTTTCCCGCCCGTGGAACAGATGGTGCCCCGGCCTTGGGAGAGTATTCCTCACGCAGTGAAGAGATCATTCGACAGCACATCTCTTGGTCAAAAGAGTTCGGAATATCGAACTGGATATGCTCGTGGTGGGGACCGGATTCGTGGGAGAATCAGACTCTGCGGGAGCACATCTTGCCCGCTCTCAATGGAGGATCGCCGCCACTGACTTTTTGTATTCTCTATGAGTCACAGGGACTTCTGGAACTGAATAAGAATGAGCAGATCGATTTCAATGCAGAGAAGACGGAGCGATTTGCCGGACATTTCACTTTTTTAGCGAAAAATTACTTCGATCATCCAGCCTATCTTCGAATCGACGGGAAGCCGGTCGTGTATCTATACCTGAGTCGCACCTATTCAGGAGAGTGGGAGAAGGCCCTCCTCCGTGCGCGAGAGGTAGTGGCTGCGATGGGTGCGACGCTGTATCTCGTGGGTGACGAAGTCTATTGGGGGCAGCCGGATCGACACAGAATTCGCTCTCTAGATGCGATCACTTCCTACAACATGCACGGCCCTCTCCCCTTTGCGAGCCTGCAAGACTGGCGTGAATTTGTGGATGAGTGTGGGAAGGTGTATCGCGAATATCGTGAAGCGGCCGTCGCTGAGAGAGTGGATTTCATCCCCGGTGTGATGCCCGGTTTTAACTCTGGTGGGCGGCATTACACGATTCCCCGTGAGATCCGCGACGGAGCCGTAGGGGATTCTCTCTTCAGCGCCATGTTGCGTATGTCGGAACCTTTCCTTAGATCTCGTCGCCCTCGTCTGGATATCACCTCGTTCAACGAGTGGCATGAGGGCACCCAAATCGAGCCTTCACATCGCGGAGACGTCGGAGAAAACGGAGGTGCAGCTCTGCGGCAGTGGTTGGCAAAGAGGACGCGCTGAAGACGCTGAAAGGATTGCTTTCCTACGTCGCACGACTCCTTACTCTGCGTAGAGAAGATCGACTAGATCCAGCGATTTCCGATTGGGGAAAAGTCCAGACTCCATTTGATTCATCACGTAAGCAAAAGAGATTCCGCTCTCGGGATCAGCGAAGGCGTGACTGCCGCCAGCCCCCGGTTGTCCGAAAGCAGACAGATGAGGGCCGAAAATCTGACGTCTCTTTTTTCCTGACGCATCGAGTGGATCGCGCTGGAAGCCGCCGGTAAACGCAGTTTCCAGCAGGAGAGCCCGATCCATACCGGAAACGAGAAGCTCTCTGGCCGTATGCACGATGGACGAAGGCAGAGCTTCCGTGTGGGAGAATCTCCCTCCCGATACGAGAATCTGATAAAATTTCGCAAGCGCTTCAGCCGTCCCTACGCCGCCAAAGGCAGGGAAGCCTGCTTGGAGATTCTCTATCCGATTGATTTCGCCTAGCGTCCGCATTCCGGCGGGCGAGGAGAAAGCCTGAGAAGAGAGCGAGTCCTGCTTTGTCAGAGCTTGGTAAAATGCGATTTCCTCCGGAGCGGGGCGAAGTGATTTCGGCGGAACGATGGTGGCAAGCCGATCTACGACAGAGAGAGGAAGATCTCCGATCCAGAAATCGATCCCGAAAGGCTCGGCAATACGGCTTTTCCAAAGCTGTCCTAGTGAGACCCCATGGAGACGACGAACGATCTCGTCCAATAGGAATCCCAAAGTGCGTGGATGATAGCCATGCGCTTTTCCCGGTGTCCAGAATGGCTTCTGCTGCTCCATCGCCACGATGACTTGCTGACGGGAGAGAATATGTGGCCGATTCTCGGACGAGAGAGCAGCCAATCCGCTCTGGTGAGAGAGTAGCTGGACGAAGCTGAGACCAGTATTTCGTGCAGCGCGAAGCTCGGGCCAGACCTCAGAGACCGGATCGTGTGGAGACAGCCCCGCCAGATGCAGCGCTAGCAGATAGCTGATCGCAGCGGGGCCTTTGGTCGCTGACCAGACCGGCACCACGGTATCAGCGGTCCAAGGATTTTCATGCAGAGGTTCTCGCCAGCCGTGGTGAAGCGACAGGATCTGTTCACCATTCTGCCATATTGACAGAGACGCACCGATTTCGCCGCGCTCTTCGAAATTTTTGTAAAACTGATTCTGAAGAGCTTCGAGCATTCCGTCCTTAGATTTCTTCACGGATCTCCACCAGGTCTGGATCTTCTAGAGCACGTTTCCGAAAATGAGGACTCATTTCGATCGAGGTTCGCAGCCAAGTGAGAGCTGCCTGTGATTTTCCTCGGGCTTGTTCGTAGCAGGCCAAATTATAAAAATAAACTGGTTCCTCTAGCAAGGTTCCCGGTCCCGTTTGAATCAGAGCGATTGCCTCCTCAGTGCGATCCAATGCATGGAGACAAAATGCCCCCTGAATGTATCCTGCATGATTTTCCGGATCGAGACTTGTGAGCATCCCGCAATAGGCGAGCGCTTCCTCTAGCCGTCCCTGATCGAGTAGAATCGAGATTCGCATCTCATAGGTCTCCGGACGATTGATCTGCGCGTCGGATAGCTGGTTTAGCTCTTCCCATGCCGCGTCAATCATGGAAAGCTCAAGGTAGCCGCGAACGCGATCAAGCCAATAGGGATCACTCATCAGGGAGTATGAGAAAAAATAGGAGAAAGGTGAAAATTTTAACGGTTTGAAAATATATGATATAAATATCCATAAATATTTATAAATTTCAAGAAATTGAAGTTAAAATATTTGTAACTATTCAGGTATCTAAGATTAGTTGAATGTAACTATTCAGCACCCTCGGCAAAGGGCTGGGGGCATTCGCACAGGGCGTTGCGGATGCCGCGATAATGCTCAGACCTTGTTTGCGTGCCGTGGACAGATAGCTGCGGATGACGCAGAACACCTTGGCCCCGTCTTCGCTGCGAAAGCGACCAGAGACTTTTTGCTGCACTTTCATCATCCGCAAATCACGCTCTGCTTGATTGTTGTCGAAGGGAAGGCTCGGATCGTGCAGAAAGGCAACGATCTCAGCCTTCTTCTCGCTTAGGCGTTTGAGCAGGTTGTGCTCCCGGCTCTGCTTGCCGCGACCCTTCTTCCCCGGCGGTTTCTCCACCGCAGGGTGTGCTCGAAGTCCTTCCTTGATCGGCGATATCTTGGCAAAGACAGCTTTGAGTCGGGATTACTCGGGAAGCTCGACTTCTACACACTTTCGGCGGCTGGTGTTTCCTCGTTGGATTTCGACGTCGGCTTGTCGGATTCTGAAGTGATCTGCGATCAGTACGATGAGCGCGGCATTCGCTTTTCCGTCGATGGGACGAGCTTTGACTCGGGCGATCCAAGTGCCGTCAGCCTGCTCTTCGAAGGAGGATTCCTTCGAGTTTGGCTTAACTTGCACTTCGAGTCTTCGTTTCATTGATGGTCCGCTGCTGACAGAGGCGTCCAACGTCTGAAGGTCTCCATCGCTTCGTATTCGGCTAAGCCCAATGTGTCGTATTCAGTAGCGACTCGGCGATCTCGCGCTGTAATCGTGTCGGCGGTCTCGTCTGCGCCGACGGAGCGAAAGCGCTGAATGGCATCGGCTTTTTGTTTCAACTGATCTGGGCTGACAGGGACGGAGAGATCTGATTCCTGCGCTCCGTACGGTTTCCCAGAGCCGGGAAACAGCCACACGGTGCTGTGTGAGTCTAATGTCGTTTGCCAAACTTCGGCGAAGATACGAAAGGCGATTCGCTGGGGAGAACTGGGATCATTGGCGTCTCCTGTGATGAAGATGAGATCAGGCGAAATCTGATCGAGAAGCTCTCGCACAGGCACGAGATCGGCTTCGTCGAATCGGAATCGGCGATAGCGGCCGTTTTCGTAAAAGGATGCGTCAATGAAATGGATACGGGATGGTTCGAGACCTAGAATTCTGATAGCTTGGTTGGTATCAGCCCGCAGAATCTGGCTCTTGAGAGCACGAACGGAGGGAGAGTCTGTTCCGAATTCTCCCTTCTCGTCGAGATCGCGTAAAATTTCGTTGGCGTAGTCAGCCATGGCGGACGATGAGTCGCTTGCTGCATCAAGAGCGGTCAGTCCCTTCGTAGTCTCAGAAAATCCGCGAGCAGCAGAGTCGGTAACGCGGAGATTCCCGGAGGTTTGGATTGCTAGATGAACATCATGCCCTTGGGCAATCAGGCGGGCGAGGGTGGCACCCATGCCGACGATTCCATCGAGTGGATCGGGGCTGAAGATCAGAATTTTCTTTATCTCCGTCGTGTTGCCCTGGCCTGATGCCTGGATCACGTCGCCATTCACTGCTGACTGGAGTAACTGAAAGGTGTCTTCGTTCGCTTTCTCCGCCGCATTGAGTTCGCCAGTGAGAATCCCTCCAATTCCGTTCTCGGCATAGTCATCAGCAAGCAACTTGAGGATGGGTTTCTCCAGCGTCCTAGACAGCCAGACAGTCGCCCGTTTCTGCATCGTCGCATCCCACGCGATTTGCCCGGTTCTCCAAGGTTGACGAAAGCGCGTGAGTCCGGACGCAGCCTCTGCATCGAGCAGAAAGGTGGCGTTCGAGTGCGTCTGCAGGAAGCTCGCGGATACGATGTCGCTGATTGGTCCCTCGACAGCTTCGCGAACGATCTCTGCTTTTCCCGCTCCCCAAGCCATCAGTACGAGGCGTTTCGCCGCGAGGATGGTTCCCACGCCCATGGTGATGGCAGAGCGAGGTACGTTTGCGATTCCCATGAAGTCTGCGGCGGCATCCTGTCGTGTGACTCGATCGAGAACGATCATGCGCGTGGGGGAGTCGATGGGAGAACCGGGTTCATTAAAGCCGATATGTCCCGTCCTTCCGATCCCGAGAATCTGCAGGTCGATGCCTCCAGCATCGGCGATGCGGCGCTCATAGTCGAGACAGTGGTGATAAACATCATCCGGAGACACTGTTCCGTCGGGGATATGCGTGCGGGAAGGATCGAGATCGACGTGATCGAAGAGCTGATCGCGCATGAAACGCAGGTAACTTTCGGGGTGGTCACGAGAAAGGCCGTAGTATTCGTCGAGATTAAAAGTAATCACTCGCCGAAAGCTCAGTCCTTCTTCGCGATGAAGACGGATGAGTTCGCGATAGAAGGGAACGGGTGTCGATCCGGTGGCCAGTCCGAGTACAGTATCGAGATTTTCTTGCGTCCGAGCGCGGATCAGATCGGCGACCTCAGCGGCGAGAGCGGTGCAGGCACTGGTGGAATTTGGATGCACTAGCGTACGCACTTTTTCAAAGCGCTCGCTCTGTGTCAGTTGTTTCTGACCGACGGCGTCGAGGATAGAGACGGTAGGGGAGGTTTCACTCATAATCTGGTCGTATGCTGGCTTGCCCTCGCTGCTCTGTCAACGCCTGGGAGTCAAACAAAGGTTGGTGGGATATCAGTTTTCCTGTCGCCTCCGTAGGAACAGATCGACGACGCCGAGTACGTTCTCCCAGCGTCGAATGCAGAGATCGATGAGCAGGATTACAAGAAAGGTCTTCATCAGCCAAGGCCACAGCTCGACATGGCTAGCCACGCTCTGACCGGAGAGAACGAGGGGCTGATCTGGGCTTTCGAGATAGGTCCCGCCCGTGATTTCGCAGACTTTTCGCAGCAGATCATCGTTCACCTGTCCCGTTGCCACTTCGGTTGATGGATTGTGGATATAGCCAGCGGACACCATGTGCGATCCGGAACGTGCCCGGACGAGGTAAGCCCCGGATTCTGTAGCGCGAAAGCGAGATTGATACCAGCCTGGTCCCTCCTGCGGCAAAGTCAGGGTAGCGACTGACTTCATCGCAGAACTTAGCGAGGAAGCTGGGATGTGAAAGACTTCTGCCTCGACCGTCGCTCCGTCTAGCCGAGTTCCGGCGTCGGTCGCCAGATCGACGGAGATCGTGATGTCCGAACCCTCCTCTCCGAGTTGCATATCCATGTTCAGCCCTTGGGGGGCACGGGCGGTTTCGCGTAGAATCTGTGCCCACAGACGACTATATCCGTCCCAGTCAGAGACCCAGAGAGCGGCCCATCGCGACTTACAGTCTGAGGTGAAGGCCGTGGCCTTCCCGAGACCAAAACGCCAAGTGGCCAAGAGTGGATCGCCTCCGTCCGCAACCAGAGGCACCTGGGCTGTGACCTTGCGATTCGTTTTGACATATCCGAGGAGAGGCGGAGCGACCCCATCCTTCCAATCGCGAAGCATGGGGTGCTTTTCCACCAATTTCGGCGAGAATGGTTCCTCGCGTATCATCCGCCCTGTGTGGGTGAGGGTATCCTGGGTGAAAATGCGGACGATAGAGGCTGGATCCATCGTGACATAGCTCTGTCCACCTCCAGCGGCGGCGATGGACTGAAGCAGTCCTACCTGAGCGCCAGCGCCAACGGCGACGGTCGAGATCGTGATTCCTTCCGCATGACACTGAGAAGCCAGTGCCTGATAACCTTCGCCTGAAGTTTGCCCATCCGTGAGCACGATCATGTGTTTGATCTTTGCCTTAGTCCGCCCGAGTTCCTCCCGTGCTCGAACCATGCCTGGATAAATGTTAGTGCCGCCCCCTGAGCTGAGCTGTTTGATCTGAGCAGCGATGCTGCTGATCGACGTGACACGAGTCATCGGAACGATCTCGTGAACTTGAGAATCAAAGGCATAGACTCCTATCGAGTCCTTGTTGGTCAGCAGCTCGGCGCTGGCGATCGCTGCGGATTTACAAATCTCGATTTTTTGTCCTGCCATGGAGCCGGATCGGTCCACCACTAGTGCGAGAGCAGAAGATTGGAGCTCTTCCTGATCAGGCGCTTTCAGTTTCACCGGCAAGAGATCTTCGATAGGCGTTCGGTAATATCCTCCGGCTCCGAAGGAGTTCATTCCTCCGATCATCACGAATCCACCCCCGAGTTTTTCCACGTAGTCGCGGATTTTCGCCATACGGCTTTCCCCGATGCGATGAGCCGCCACGTCGGAGAGAATAATTCCGTCAAAGCCTGACAGTTCCTGTAGAGAATCCGGAATATCCTCAGGGGAGCGAACATCGAGACGAATCTCTTCTTTCTCCATCGCTTTCACAAGATAACGAGCTTCGCCCTCTTCCCCTTCAACGTAGAGAAAGAGCGAGCGTCCCTGCACATCCACGATGCAGAGAGCTTCATTATTCTCAGGAATCGCGTCACGATCATCAAATCCCTCAATGACAGCGCGATAGTTATAGATATTCCTCTTTTCAGGTGATCGACGGAATCGATGCACCAGAGCCTCGCCTGCCTTCAGATCGAGCGATTCGGAGGCGACTTCGATCCCGTTTTCGAATAGACGCAGACGTCCTGGGCCAGAGAGGGACGTTTCAACCGTCGCCTCTAGCTCGATGCTGGCACCTTCATTCACTCGTGACTGGGAGCTGACGAGTCGAGTGACTCGCACGTCTGGCCGGATTGCACCGGCGACGCCAATGGCGTGGATCTTAATCCCAGCGACAGATGCTTCTTCCGCTGCTTCCATCAGAGAACCTCGCGTCTCCACCCCGTCACCGATGATCACGATGTGCCGAGCACTTCCTCCTGGAAAGAGACTGCGGGCAAAACGGACCCCTTGTTCGTAATTAGACCCTGCTCCGATTTCGCTCATCAGAGCGATCCCATTTTTCGCATCGGGGAGCTTCCCCCCTTCCGCCGGAGACACGAGCAGTCGGGCATCTTCGCCGAAGGCGACGTATCCGGCAGAGGTCGGGGAGGCAGAGTGGACGAGCTTTTGTGCGATCTGGTAGTCCTCCTGCACCCCTTTTCCCCCTTGGCTCAGGCTGTGATCGAGCAGGAAAACCGTTGCCTGCGATCTACTGGTAACGAGTCGAGCTGGGGATGCGAACGCAGCAAGAGCGAGGAGCACCAACAGGGAGCGAACGATGAGTAAGGCTCGACGACGAGAAAATCCCATCGGATGCGTGGATCGTCCGTCGAAGGCGATCAGCAGTGCGACGAGGGGCAGGATCAGCAAGAGTATTTTGGGAGACAACCAATCCATGCGAAAATTCAATAAACAGCGTGTCGGTGAAAAAGCCAACTCTCCACGATCAGGACACAAAGGATTAGTGCTAGAATCCAGCTCCTGAAATGCGTCGGCGAGCGCCCGCTCACGTCGAAGTAAGCCGTATCTCCGGCATTGTCTTTGTTGAGTGTTGCTAGATTCGTTTCATGGGCAGAAAGCAGCGCAGCACCGCCTTTCTCACCTGTGCTGGTCTCCCAAGAACCGACGTGATCCATCTCGATGAGCGAACTGGTAAGCGGGAATTTTTGAGTCTCCCAGTCTCGTGTTCCGCGTGAGGACCAAGAGATTGAGTCACCGGAAACTTTCACGAGATCGCCGGTGTGGTGAAGCAGGGGCTGGTCCTTCTCGCGCATCGGCTCCACGCACCAGAAGAGCGCGTTTCCCATTAGAATCGGGAAAGAAGCCGTCAGGGGGAGGCGTTCGGAGAGTTTCGGAGAGAAGCCCATCATGACGATCCGTCTCCCACCGATCTCTCCAGCAGACAGAACAGGGTCTCGTCCCGCAGTCCACAGGGTCTCGAGCGAGCCTTTCGTCTCGTAGAGTGCTGTCTGAGTCAGTGCCACGCGACCCGTGCTGACACGGAATAGCACTGGATGGTCTTCTCGATTTGAGCGTACATTATCATACGGAATCGGGGCGGACAGGGTACGAACAGAGAAAGGCGTGCCGGAAAAGGTTGGGGGATTGATCACGACTCCAGGCAGATTTTCCGGCCAGGTCTCAGGGAGCCAATGATCAAAGATGACTGCATCGACTTTCTCCGAAAGTGGCCAGGCAGATGGATTTCCCTTCAGCAGTTCGAAGCTCCCACTCTCCTGCAGGGACGAGAGTGCCAGTCGAGTGTAGGGGTCCTCTGCATCGTCTGGACGAATCCAGGCCGCGAGAATGGGGCGGGCATCTGGCAATGGGAGCGAGATATCATTATCCAGAGCAAGGTCATCATTTTTTCCCGTGACAGAAAGGCGCAGGAGCTGACCTCGCGATCCGTTCACCCGAAGGGAGAGTGCGTTTTCCTCGCTAGGTTTCAGAGTGAATTCACGCACCTGACTGGGGATGCCCCCGACACTGACCTCCAGTCTTACGTCCACAGATTCCGCAGAATCACGATTCAGAGCAATTCTTATGAAGAGATCAAAGCGACCGTTTTGGAGTGGTACGGTGCGCAGATTCATCGTGGTAATCCCGAAATTGCTCGCGCTGGGGAGAGCCATGTTTCTCTCCTTCAATTCGGCTCCCTGAATGGCATCTCCGAGTAATTCGTCGCTGAAATGCCAGACGACGGATGGAGGGGCTAGTTGGGTTGCCATTTGTACGGCTTCTACCGCTACATCCTTTCGATCTGCGACTGGGCGGATCGTGATCTGATCCAACGCAGCGAGCAGCTCTCGTCGTCGCGTCGTGCGGGGCTGGAGCACTTCCGCCCGCTGATCGTAGGCGATTAGAGCGACTCCTACTTCCTCGGGCAGTCGTTCGAGTCGGGTGCGCAGGATCTGTTTTGCAGCATGGAGGCGGCTTTCTCCTGCCTCATCTTGGGCGGCCATTGAAGCGGAGCGATCCAACAGAATCACGACTGTTCTGTGCTTCTCTATATCTCCGTAGTTCATGAAAAGCCGAGCTAGTGCGAGGATCGGCAGAATCAGTAGCAGAAGAGTGAGAATGAAAGACAGGAATCGCTTCAGGCGACGCATCCAAGCGGCCTCCTGGTGCTCCTGCGCCAGCATCCGGAAGAAAGCTAAGGTGGAAACTCGAACTTTTTTGGACCGACGACGCACTAGATAGAGCAGGACCGGAATGATCCCGAGGAGAAGCAGCCAGAGAGAGCCAGGGGCGAGAAATTCCATGGTTCAGTCCACAGTCCTCAATGGCTCCCTGCTAGAGCCGATCCCCGAGACAGGAGATCTAGGAAAAGTTCGTCGAAGGGGTAATCTGTCCTCCACCGCTGATAATCGATCTGTCGGGACTGGCAGGTGCGCTCGATCTCGTCCAGAAAGAGGCGAAAATTTCGGGCGTAGCGTTCTCGGTCGCCGGGCGTGAACCATAGTCGCCGCTGCTCACCTGTTTCGACATCGTGAAGTTCGATTTCGCCATCCACATCCGGTGATTCCTCCCAGGGATGATAGACTTGGATAAAGTGAACTTCTCCAGGCCAAGTGGCTACATGGCGCATCGCTTCTCGTGCCTCGTTCACGCTCCTACCGTACAGATCAGAAATGACAAAGATGATCCCGTAGCGTCGTCGTCCTGGGCGAAAGGACTCGAAGCAGGTCTCCAGATCCGTCACCCCCCCATACGGGAGAGTGTGAGCGAAGTCGAGGACTCGCTGAAAGCTGCCCTGACCTTTCAGAGGAGGTGAGGCGTCGCCCAACTTCTCGCCTATGGTGTGCAGGCTGACTCGATGATGGCCCACCAGTCCCATGTAGGAGAGCGCGACAGCCAGCTTCAGGCTGGCGATTCGCTTCTCCGCAAAGGGTTCAGCCATGGAGGCGCTCGTATCGATCACGACATGGACGTGAAACTCCTGGATCTCTTCATAGAGGCGGATGAAAAGTCGTCCCAGTCGTGCATACAAACGCCAGTCAATGGCACGATAATCGTCTCTGGGAGTATATTGACGGAAGTCTTTGAACTCTCGTGTGAAGCCCGTCGCCGGAGTGTTCTGTAGGCCTTTTCGCCTGAGTTTCTTACGCTTGCGCAGGCGCAGATACAGAGCGCGAAGTCGTTCGAGGAACTCGGCATCGAATAGGACACTGGAACTGGGAGACTCTGGAGAGGGAAGCATCGGGAAGAAGGTGCTCACTGGGTGGGAGGAGGGGTCGTCGACGTGGTTGAGGCAGGAGGAGGCACGGCGGGAGTTGCTGAAACGGATGGCACGAGACAGGCGATCATGCGTCCGCCGCAGACAGCGATGTAACTTTCACTCCCAGGGACATCGGTGATCGGCACGCAGTGCGAAGTTCCACCGAGCGCACGTCTCGTAATCTGTCCCTGCCAGACGAAGCTGACAATTTCCTCCAGCGAATTTGAATTCAGTTTTTCTGAGAGATCCCGAACCAGAGCCTCTGGCAGAGATGCCCGAGCGAGGATCTCTCCCGTATGGGCGTTCAGCATGATCATGGAGGCATTACCACGAACTACGAGTCGCCCAACATTCAGTGTGAAGCGAATTGTGGACGGGGCACCGAGATCACGAACAGAAATACGAGTTGTCTTCCCTCGGCGAAAATCTGCGTGATACAGATCTCCCTCATCAAAAAACCATAAATGTTCATCACTCTGTCCGATAAAGGTTCCGCTTGCCGGGAGCTGGCGGGATTCGATCGGTAGATCGATTGAGATGCGGTGCACTCTGTCTTGTTCCATCAGCCAGAGAAACCGATCTCCGACAGCCGCAAAAGCAGGGCTATTTTGTCGAAACCGAGATTCTGCCCAATACACCGCTGGTCCCAGAATGAGAGCTGAGGAGGAAAAAAATTCGCGTCCCTTTTGATTCGTTTCAGGAGACGTGGAGGGAATTACGTCGTAGAATTTTTCAATTCCTTCTGATTCGATGGCGGCAGAGACTTGATCATCTTCCGCTGATTCACCCTCGCGTGGTGCGCGAAGGATGACGGGGAAGCGACCGACTTGTGATTTCCGAAAGTGCCACGCAACTGCACCACTTTTTACATCGAAGAGACGAACTTCTTCCCCATAGGACAAGCCCAGAGGATCGCCTAGTGCGAGTCCCGTATTGAGAGAAGCGAGCTTGATACTCTCACCAGCATGATTTTCTGCTCTATCGGTCTCATTTTTCCGAGACCAGAGTAGCTTTCCGCTCTTCGTTTCCAGTCCCAGCGCATCTCCGGAATTAGGATCAAATAGAATCAGCTTCCCATCATCGACGACGAGAGAAACTGTGGGACGCGCTCCCCGAGGTGCCGTTTTTGTCGCGCTTAGCACACTGTCCGGAAGGTGTTTTACCCAGAGAATCTCGCCATTCTCAAGTGAGCGGGCGATACAGTCCTTGGCCGATACCAGAAAACAGCAATCTTTCCAGACGGCGATGGATGGAGGCGTTCGTGTTTTGATCACATTTTCTTCCGATTGAGACTGAATCCGGAGCGGGAGTGAAACTTCATCAAAGACGCGAGGGTAGGGGAGGTGTGCTCGCTCGCGCTGCCCTTCGAGTCCAACTTTCCAAAGAAGCTTCCCGCTGCGAGAATCGAGGCAGCGAATGGTTTCTGAACTATCCAGAATCAGAACGTAGTGCTCACTTCGTAAAATGCGTTCAACCGAGACCCCATCAGGTAATTCGGCTATCCAAAGGAGTGATGGGTGTGCAAAAAGATAGTCGAGGGAGACTTCAGTAGGCTCTGAAGAAGACACATCTCCCGCATCCTCCACCCACGTTGTTTGACCGACCGGCAGGGCCAAGGTCAGTCCATCCGGAAAGGACAGATATTTTTCCCCACGAGCCTCAGCCAGCTTTGAGAGGCGAATTAACGCCTCCCGCGCTTCGGTGGGGCGATTGAGCCGACCTAGGACTCGCGAGCGGGTCCACTCACTCCAGAAGCGGGCGCGAATCCCGAGATCTTCCTGATCTAGGGCGGTGAGCATCGGTAGGGCCTCCTCGACAGGATCAGAGGCCAGAATTGTGGATATGGAGCGCCAGTAGGAAGCTTCGAGATGGTTCCGAAGCGCCTCCCGAGAGCGCTCTCGCAGGACGATGTTTTCATCCTCAGTATCCTTATCTCCACTCTGAAGCATTCGGATAATAGATCGCAGCGCGGTTTCATCTCCGAGTGCAGCCAAAACTGAGATTCGACGCTCCCAACTCAGGAAATCGGATCGCACCAGTTTCGTTATCGTCTCCAGTGCACGAGCCGCTTCCCGCAGCATTTGAGAGTCGATGAGAACGTCCGACGCAGAGCGCAGCAAACTTGGGCTGTCCACTTCGTCATAATCGATACGGGAGAAAATGGGTGCGGCTAAATCAGGTCTGCCGCCGCGATGATATACCAATGCGAGCCGCAGTTCATAGGTCGCACGACGTGGGGTATCCTCGGTAATGAGCGCCTGCAATTGCTTAACCGCATCCGCCATCAGAGCCGGATTGACTTCCAGAATTCCGGCTAGAATTTTGCGAAGGCGCATGCGAGTGGAATCGTTCAAATTCGGGCGATCCAGTTGTTTTCTCACCTGATCCGCCAAGCGATCAGCGACCAGATTTTTTCTATGCTTTTCACAGAGAATTAGGAATCTTTCTACCTTTGTATCAGGCCAGTCCGCTTCGTCGAAGCTGTATCGGCTCAATTCGTCTTCTAGGAATTGAGGCAGCGTTTCCAAAGATTGATGAGCCAGAATCGCCGCGTCGAGCCATTGGGAATACCGCTGAGGCGTATCGGCGGCTTCGCGGAGGGTGGCGATTCGCTCTTTCGTGGTCACTCCATTACCGGCCAGGCCCGAGATCGCAATCAGCTTGAGATTGAGTGCGAAATTATTGGAATCAAATTTGAGTCTTGCCTCTACGAGTGATTGTGCGGCAAGGATAAATTTTGCCTCGAGAAGGAAATCGGCAAACTCGAGAACATCCTCGGAATCTGCCGTGCCAGAATCGAGTTTAGCGACCAAATCATTCACCGCAGTCTCGTTATTCTTCGCGATATCAATTTCAGCCAGTTCGCGAGCAATATTAAGAAAGGACGGGTGCTCTTTCACGAATTTTTCCAGATACGAGGCAATCGCTCCCGCACGGTCGATTTCTTTTAAGTATGTCTGCAGTTCAAGAATCTTTTCGGCGACATTCTTCGGAGTCTCGCCACCGATCACGACGAGGAAATCTTGAAGCCCGGCATCATCTTGACCGATAGCAAACTCTGCTTTGGACAGTCGGAAACGCAGGTCCAGTCGCTCCGGTTCAGACTCCAATCGCTCCGATAGATACCCAACAAAGCGAGCGTAATCGCCAGAGTTTTCTAGAAGCTTCATTGTTTCCGATTCTAGGAATACTGATTTCGGGAATCGGGGGCTGGCGGTGAGCAAGACATTGATCGCTTCCTTCTGTTGATCCGCTGCGATCAGAGTCTCGACCCAGTCGATGAGGGCGGATTCATTCGCTGGCTGGTTGGTTGAACGATCCGCTAGACTCTTTAGATACACCTGCCGCTCCTCTTCCGTAGGAATCAGATTGATACGCATCACTAGGATTTCTTTCCTTCGCCGGTAATCCGGAGCGAGTTTCTCTAGAACGGAATCGAGCAGGCGTTCTGCTTCTGCTCGCCGATTTAGTTCCTTGAGAGACTCGACCAGCAGAAGATCGATCTGAAGTTTTTGCTCGGGACTCTCGGTTCCACTCGATGCACGGATTAGTGCTAGACGACTTTGCTCCCAAAATCGATGCCTCTGAGCGATTTGTGCGATTTCCAGCAGTAGAGACGTATCCATCTTCTCCGCTTCTAGGAGTTTGGAAAAGTGCGCTAATGCGAGTTTACGAGCTTCTTCACCCTCGGACAAATCGAGCAATTCCTTGAACCACTTGTTTCGTCGGGAGAGGTCAGTTTCCAGATCGATGGCCCGCGACAGCGCCGCCGGGGCTCGAGGATCCCCTCGTTCCTCGTAGAAGCGGAACATGACATACTGAAGGGGAGCGTAGTTCGGATACTTCGGCAGGGCAGCAGCGATCAATTCGTCTGCTCCCGCCCGATCCACACGTCGCAGGATGCGGATGAGAACTGTGAGTGCTCCTGAATCATCGGGATACTGAGAAATGTGATTCCGATAGAGGGCGATCAGTTCGTCAGATCGACCGACCGCCAGATAGAGCTTTACCAGATCCTCTAGGGAAGCTTCCTGCAGAGGATCGTAATGAAGCGTCGTCCGGTAGCGAAGTGATGCCGCATTAAATTTATCCTCCGCCGACTTGTCCTGACTATGCCCATTCGGGAACAGCGCGAGGAGAAACAGGCTGAGTAGAATCAGCACTCTCGATCCTCGCCTGCTTCCCATCTTCATTCTCAATACGCCAAAAGGCTCTTTCATGACTCGCCCGAGCGGCTGATTCGGTCAGACGGCGGTAGCGACAGAATCGATGACTTCGCGCAAGATGAGGTCGATATCGCGGGACTCAGCCTCGCCTTGGAAGTTAAGAATCACCCGATGTCTCAACGCTGAGAGTGCCACTCGGCTCACATCATCGATGGAGACTGCGGTCCGATCATCCAGAGCACAATGAATCTTAGCACCGCGTATCAGAGCCTGCATCCCTCGTGGACTCGCCCCATAACTCACGTAGCGAGAGATGTTCTCTGTGGCACACTCATCTCCAGGATGCGTCGCTAGGATGAGACGAGCGGCGAACTCGTTCACATGATCGGCCACAGGTATCTGAGATACGATTCTCTGAAAGCTGATCAATTCGTCCGCATCCAGCACCTGCGAGAGTTCTGGCAGATCGAAGGAAGCCGTCCTGCGAGAAATTTCCATCAGTGTCGCTCGGTCAGGGAAGGGGACACGCAGTTTAAAAAGAAAACGATCTGCCTGAGCTTCCGGGAGCGGATAGGTGCCCTCCATTTCCATGGGATTCTGAGTCGCCATCACGAAAAATGGCTTCGGTAGAGGCATGGTCTCGCCACCAGCTGTTACGGCTCCCTCCTGCATTGCTTCCAGCAGCGCAGCTTGGGTCTTCGGTGTCGCACGATTGACCTCGTCCACGAGGATTAGATTGGCGAAAACGGGTCCTTTTTCGAAATGCATCACCCTCCGTCCATTTTCATTCTCATTGACGATATGAGTTCCCAAGATGTCTGCGGGCATCAGATCCGGCGTACACTGGATACGTCCCGGCTGGAGTCCTAAAACTTTGGATAGTGTCTGAACTAGGAAAGTCTTGCCCAGTCCAGGGACGCCCTCGAGCAGAACGTGTCCCCGAGCAAAGACTGCCACTAGCGTATCCGTCAGAAGTTCGTCGTATCCGACGATTCCTTTCTGAATTTCACCCTTTAGAGTCTGAAAGCGCTCTTGAAAGCGCTCGAGTTCTTTCTCCAATTCTCCACTGTCTTTCATAACAAACTGATATTCACTCACGATCCGCTTTTTCAAACTGCTCGCGGATTCCCGTAAAATAGCGAAGCACCTGCTCCCGCCGCGATAGAGGTAAGGCTTGTCTGTCCAGTGCTTGTTCCTCGACGGATAAAAAGTCAGCGATCACATCCTGTCGCGAGCGAGTCGCCTGTTCCTGCCGGGTCTGGCCGTCGACTGCCCGCGTGGTAGATTCACCTTCCTTGCCTGCCTGGGCGACGACTTTCGAATCCGTGGAAGCCTTCATCGGATCGGATGTGGCATCGGTCATTCCGGCAGTACCTGCTCCGGCCTGATCTCCGCCCTGACTGGTCTGGCTCATTGCCCCGTTCGCGGCACCCAGTGCGCTGGCTCCGGCGGAGTCGTCGGGGTTGGTGCCGGGGATGGGAGCCGATAGCATTCCGCTCTGTGGCTGGCCTTCGCTCCTTTGATTCCCACTGCCTATACTACCCTGTGCCATTCCGTCCGATGGCTTCTCACCCGGCACTGGAGCCATCAGAGATGCTTCTCCTGGTACGGGCTTTTTCCCTGCAGAGTCATGGTTTCCAGTTTGTTCCGAGCTTTCTTCTTTCCCATCTGCGGGAGGACTGACTTCGGCGATATTTGGAACTGACTGGGGATTTTTACTGGGATTTTCTGTAGGATTCGGTAATCCTGGCACGTCCATCGGTTGAACGTTTTCCATGCCGGAGTTCAGAGTCTGAAGTCCCTCCATCACCGGAGATTCGGATCGCGCTGCTGCGATCTCCTCCATTTTTTTCAGCTCACTCCTACCGATCTCACTCCCAGCCTCTCGTAGATTCTCCGCCAGCGCGTTGATCTGACTTTTTAGTTCATCGTCTTCTGCCAGTCCTCGAAAATACTTCGCCAACTCTGCGAATTCCCTTGCGGCGATTTTCGAGGAAGCAGCGGCAATTTTTTGCGAGGCGTTCCCGAAGTGCTCTCCGACCGGACGAGCACGATCTTCCTCTGTCGCCGCTGCAGAAATTCTCTCCAGCGCTCGGGTATAACGTTCCACCGTATCGACAGTGACGGTATCATCTGCTAGAGCCGAGGCGATTTTCTCCGTCTCATCGGCGGCTCCAGATGATACCTTGTCCGCAATCATCTGAGAAAGATCCGCCGTGTCAGAGTGACGGGCCATCTCCGCTAGCATCTCCTCTGAAGCCCATGCGTCGGAATGAGGAGCGAGATCATTCGCCAATTTTTCTGCGGCCCGGGCCTGGCTTTCCAGAGACTCGAGCGCATCGCCTGCCGTGAGTCCCTTGGGATCGGCTAGGGATTCCGCTGCTGTTTTGACTTCGGCCAGTAGAGATTCTAACTGCTTTTTCTGCTTTTCAGTCAGCGAGGGGAGCGCACGAATTCGCTCGATTTCCTTTTGAATTTTTTCCGACTGAAGCGCCGACGCGTCCTTCATTTCCTGCGTGAGTAGGCGGTCAAACGGATCAGGGAGAGAGCGTCCCCAGGGAGTCAGTGACAGTGCAATGACGAGTACGGGCAGAATCCATCGCCAACGAAGTGATGGAATTGGAAGAATCTCAGGAATCGACTGCTGCGCGATTCCCAAAGAGACATTCGCCCGAGCGATGTGCAGTTGCTCGGCCTCACTCGGCGATTTCCGCTGCAGAAAGTCCCACGCAGAGGAGAAGCGATCTTTCCATCCTCCTCGACGGTCGAGCAGGCGCAGCGCTTGTGCGGTATCGCAGCGCCTGAATAGAGTAAATAATGCGATCAGCGCTAAGCAGAGCGCGAATCCACCCCCGATGACCACCCATTCTCCCTGCTGCCATCGAAAGAGCAGCCGGAGAATCACCAGCAGAAGCAGCAGTCCTGATACTGCCCATACGTCGAGCTTACACCAAGCCGTGACAAAGCGCCCCACTCGAACCCTGCGCTGAACGATCTGCGCTGTTGTGCGGAATTTGCTTAGCTGGGAGGAGATGTTCAAGTTGAGCCTAGCAGGGGGGTGAAAGAAAAAGTGATGGAATCGTGGCAGGGAGAATTTAGTTCGCCGGATCGAGGATCATCTCAAGGCGTTGGATCACCTCCGGATCGGTGGCGGTAGCAAGCTCACGCTTCAAAACAGGATGTGCAAGGTAGCCGAATGCGCCCAGTTCTCGACTGGCTCGTTCGCGCACAGCCCAATCCTCTGAACCAAGCTCGATGACTAGCTTTTTAATCTTTTCCTGGATTTCCGGAGTCAGTTTCGGAGAGGCAAAATCAACCTGGAAGATGTCGATGGAAGGAACGATCCATGATTGTCCGTTCGTCCTAATATTCACTGCTGGCTGCATCAAAAATCCCGTTAGCACGCCACCGTCCCAGCGCTCGATTTGGACGCGGAGGAGATCCTGCGTCCAATCCTTCCCCTCGATTCTCTGAATCTCGCTAATTGGAGTCTGAATGAGTGCGCCATCCACCTGAACAGTTACAGATTCCTCAGCCATCATCGCGTCAAATCGCTGATTGCCAGTCAACGTAATAGACGATGAGATCGGGCTGCGCGAATCTCCCTCGTGCAACATCCATGCAGCTTCGGTATAGAGAGATTCTATCTGCAAGGCAGAAATTTTGGTCTCTCCAAAACTGATGGAGGAGAGTGAAACGGCAGAATCAAACAGAAAACCCTCACCGGCCGTGCCGTTTTGTAGGAGCACTCGAAAGCCGACACCCGGGGTCTCTGACGGATGTAGCCAGATCAGATTCTCCGCCGTTACAGGAATCGAGCCCCATGCGGTGGAGAGTTGAAATAATTCCGTCTTGCCATCGGTGGGAGCAATGCGGACACGATCACCCTCCCGAGTGACGAGCAGAATCGGAGTCTGCTTTGGCCAAGCCGTCATGGGTGTAGCGTTGGCACAGACCAGCCTATCTAGGCGAGACAGGTCTAGGGCGATTCTCTCTCCCTCCGTCGGTTGGAATGCCAAGTTTTTCGTCTGAAGCGTTCCGGAGAGAATTTGTCCATCCCGGAGATAGAGGCGAGTCTGGCCGAGTTTCTGAAAGGCCGGACCTGCGATGGCAGCAATCTGTTCGAGAGAAAATTCGGCATCTCCCAAGGGCGACTTAAGGCGAATCGGTCCATCACTCACCACGGAACCAGTCAGACGCGAGCCTTCACCCATGACGAGAAGATCACTTTCCGTAGATACGGAATCGAGCGCTGAAATTCCGCCGGTCTCCAGAGACGTCCTTGGAGTTGCTTTGGACGGTGGGAGCGCATTGAGCACAAATGGCAACCAGTCAGGATCAAAGCCGGATCGTAGCCTGTCGAGAGTGAAGGGCTGCACTGATTTCAGCAGACTGCGCCGATCCATTGATTGAGGGATTGCGATCTGCGCTACATGATGGACGATGGCAGCCGACTCACCGGGTGCGAGATCGATCCGATAGCGAAAAGTCAGGGCATAGCGATTCTGAGAAGAGATCGTAGGTCGCTCCCCGCCAGAGGCTCCTGCCAGAGTGAAGAGAAAAGCTCGTGATGCTTGTGATGTGCCCGGAAGAACGATCAGCGAAGTCTCGCGTGGTCCTAAAATTAGGGGTTCCGAGCGACCGTGGTCACTGAGAAAGGTCTTGAAATTCCCGGAAAAATTGGTTGCCAGAGCGATTGAAAAACTGATTTCGTTTGCGGAGTTGTTCAGGAATAATTCTGTGTATCGGAGGCCGCCAGGATCGTCCATCATGCGGATGCGACGCTGCACACGCAGTCCCGGCCAGGCATCCATCGGAAGACCCTGCAGGATCAGTTCTTTCCCGTCCGGGGTCATCATGGGACGATGAGGAGCGAATTTCTCTTCGTCGATCAGAAGCGCCAGTCCACTGTTCACCATGGCGCTGCCAATCCGTCCGATATTCCCTGCTGCTTCGACGCTCCACGGACTTCCCGTTACATCTGTCCAGATTCCGAAGGCCGCAGGAATCAAGTCAGGGCGATCCGATGCACTGACCGATGCCGGAATCAGAGTCAGAGTCAAGAGCGCGAAAAGAGTGCCGACGGCAGCGGAACCCCAGCTTCTGCTGAGGTAATATTCGTTAAATCGCGCTGGAAAAGGGAAGTTCACTCGGTTTTTGGATTCTTGTAAGACAGGATTTCGGATAGGGGAATCGCTAAAGTTCCGTCGGGGCGAATCAGCTCAAGGACGGGAGTGGAAATCTCACCCATGATCGTTTCGCCGCCCAAGAGCTGGACCTTCCATTGCTGGCGAGTTTCCGGATCGAGTGAGCGAGAAAGGCTCGCGACTCGATCACCATCGACCTTCCACGTAGCTGTGTCACTTCTCACAGGAATAGGATTCTTCGCCAAAGAACCGCTGAGAATTTGATTTCCGGACAAGAGAATCGCCGGGGTGGTAACGAGACCTTCCGGAAGTTCCTGAAAGTCCACCCATTCTTCTGACAGGAGGGACTTTAAGACAGGTAGGCTTCCTGCTCTCCAGATTCGCTTCACCAGAGCCATCGGGATATTCACGGAATGATTCGCTCCGACATCCGTTCCAGCGAGAAATTTATCAGCCACAGCTACTGGAAAGAGCGAGCCGCCACTCAGCAGAATCCTTGGCTGCGGAGAGACTCCGTTCCATCGATAATACTCGACGAATTCTGTCCAGACGAAGGCTTGGCGTCCATAAGCACTGGCCCACTCAGGAGTTTTGGGAGAAGTCGTTGTGAATGCGATCACATTCCCGTCCACGGTTTCTATGTAATGGGTTGCTCCTTTGGTGATCTGTCCGTCCTTCTCATCAATCTTGAGCAGTAAGAGATAGACATCATTCAAATCGAGCGGTTCAGAAGAGGGGGCACCTTTCGTCGTCCAGGACAGGTCGCTCTTGGCTAGTTCTCCCGTCAGAACCCGCCCATCTCGGAGAAATAATCGGGGGCGGATTCCCCCTTGAATGGCGGCGATTTCAACGACTGAAGCCGTAATTTCTTCGTTCTGCTTCGTCGTGCTCATTAGCGTCACGCTTCCTTCCGGCGAGAGACTTCCTGAAAGTCCGTTTGTAGGCCCGAGCCACAACATCTCCGCATCTCTACGATAAAGTCCCAACTGATCCGTTAGCTCATTCAGCACCGCCAATCCCTGGAGCTGAGTCGAGGAAGAAGACTGAACAGGGAAACTATCCTTTGTCAGATTGACGATCAATGAGCTGTTCACCGGATCGATTCCTGCGTCCATCCACTGCCCACGCTGAATCAGAGGCGTGAGAATTGCGGCATCCTGAGCTATATCGGTTACGTTTCTCTGAAGAATCCAGTGAAGCAGCCCTCGACTTTGCCCTGAAGGAATCGTCAAATGATAGGTGAATAGTAGCTCGCGAGAGTTGCTTGACGCCTTGATCTCAGGCTTCTGCCCACCTTTCTCACTTCCAAAGAGGAGGATTGTATCCTGTCTCCCATCGGAAGGACTGAAATGCACGTCCAGGCTGACGTCGCTCGGCTGAAGCGCTCCACCTCCTGCAGCCGGATCGACCAGCCCGCCTCCGGTTCCGTGCAGACTCTGCCACGAGAATGGATAGGTCGTGCGTAAAACGACAGTGACAGACTTTTCCTTCTGTGTGGAATTGGACACCGTATCCCAGACGCGGACAGCCGAGCGCTTTGTGTCGAACCACAGATCTCGAGTGATCGAACCCCATGTTCTGGTTTCTCTCAGATTTACCGAGATTCGCTCCGTTTCGGCGCTAGGTTCCTTCGTCTCAGACTCCTGCGGGGCGAAGGGTTCTCCATCGACGATCAGATTCAGACCTGACTGAAAATACTGACTGTCTCCCGCCAGAATCGCTCCGTTATTCAGTGACTGCCATAGAAATCCGGCCTCATCCTGAACCGAAAAGAATCGATCCGTAACCGATGCCAGCGAAGTGGATACACCACCGAGATTTTCCTGAGCTGCGATAAACCTACCACCCACAGAGAGCAGAACCGCTCCCGCCCCGATCAAAGCAAGGGGAGCAATAGGATAAAACGCTGTAATTCGAGCCGACACTATCGCATAGACTAGCGCCTCTCGGAGACTTGGAAACTCAAAATTCTTGAGTAGTTCAATTCTCTGGAGTGTGTGCGGTGGGCGCGATGGGGTAACTGGATTGTGGCGATTGATTTGTAGAGACCAAAGAGATCATGGACGAGTCTTATCCCTTGTTCTCTCGCGAGATCGATTCCGACTTGCTTGGGAAGCAGTATATTGTTCAAGGGGCGCAGTCAAATCCTCCGCTTCGCTACGGCTTTGCTGCACCCTTTAATGTTGGAATTATAGATTATTGAGAAGCCCTTCAACTGAAACCCCGGCCTGTTTCAAAATGCCAGATCATACCCCCCCCATTCTAATCTCTTTGTGATTAGGCACCACGCATCCAGATGATCTGCGACGAAGAACGATATGGATTCCTTTTCGACGTGCAACCGTAAAGCCCATTCGTTGGAGCGCAGCAATACATTCCCGACTTCCGATTCTTGGTATTTTAGGCATGAGCCACTTCAAATGTCGTCATCAAGGACGGAGAGGAGGGCGTAAACGGAAATTCCTCAAGATAAAGATCTGTTGCCTCTTTCAAATTTGCGAGGGCTTCGGGAATAGAATCGCCTTGTGTCGTCGTTCCCGTTTCTGGATTGTACGCGACATAACCTCCCTCTGGATCAGGTGTTAATACTGCGGTGAGAATCATGTCGGGGTACTATATGATGAGCTCCGAAAAGGCAATTTTATTTCCGAATGCCCAAGCTCACCCACGCCTACCCGAAGGGTAGCCGTGGGTGCGGCATCAGTTCGACATTATTCTTCATCTGGCCAGCTTTCCCATGAATCTTGAAATGCTACCGGAACGCATTCCTGCTCGCAAACGCGAATGGTGTGCCCGGTTCCTCCCGCCATCGGATCGCTCAAATCCACATAGAAAAGGGCACATATCGGCTTCGTAAAATCCTCGGAATGCCCAATGACCTTCATGGTGTCGCGAATCAAATAAGCGGCTTTGGCGGCGAGTCGCCCCTTCTTGGCTCGTTTCTCAATCAATCCTTTATTCTTTGGAGTCGCGCTGATGGTTTTGTAAGCAACTATATCCTCTTGAACGCGAGATAGCGAGTCGGGAGAATCATATATTGCGTCCGAATAACGGACGCTTTTTCTGTGCGATGCGTAAGGTGCAACAACCTGCAAACGGCTTGCATCCACCTGGGCCACGCCTTCGGAAAACGCCTGATCTGATCCTTCAGCATTGCCTGAGCGAAATTTCAACTGTGGAAATCGAAGCGCAAGACTCCTCCCCAAGGCGGTAGCCTTTGCGTAGTCATCTGTCGAAATTGCTCGTCGGCCTTCAAGCAAAACGACGCCATTCGGCTGGCTCTGAATTATGGCTGTGAAATCGGAGAGAGTCATATTTTTGTCGAACGCTTCGGATCAGGCGACGGCCTGGTTAGGCGTTGCGACTGTTGTCATTTGAGTCTTCGTGGTTGGAGTCGTCTGCATCCTCCTCGTATAGGGATGCGGAATCGTCTGGCGGTGGCGGCACCCAAAGCGTGAAGCGACCGAGGAAAGTGTAGAGAAGGCACGGCCAACCAATGATGACCAAGCCAAGAAGTGCGTTCCAAGGGGTGGCATCGCTGCGACGCCCGCCAATCTCGAAAGGTTTTGGGTGGATGAGCCAAGTGTCGAGCAGATACCAAAGGTAAGCGCTGAAAACTGAGGCGGCGACAACACGACCCGCCCACCAAAAGTAAGGGCCATTGAGGAGCGCGAGAAAGAAGCAGAAGCAGGCCCAGGCAACAGCCAACGCAATGCCTCCGGCTGCAAAACGACCAGTGACGAACTGGGTATATGCGATGAAAGCGACGACGATGGCGACGAGTAGAAAAAGCGGTCCCAAGCACCAAAACATAAAGCGGCTGCCGCCAAAGAGCGTGTCGCCGAAGGTTGGTCTTGGATGGCTTTCGTTCACGGGAGATGCGTAGCAACGCCTAACGGTGGATAGCCTGGAACCCGCTACCGGGGGCGCAAGCACGACTCCAAGCTACACGAATGATGCTTCCAGTCAAGATCGCTGGAGAGAAGTTGGGAAGTTGGGGGCATGGTGAAAGTTGGGGTTAGAAGTTGTGACAGTTGGAAGTTGGGGTCATGCAACATTTCTTGACAGTTGTAGTTGGGTGACAACATTTTTTACGGTACACGAACATGGACGAGAAACGAGTGAGAGTTTTGTCAAGAAATGTTGCACGACCCCGACTTTCTGTTCAGTTTGATCTTTATGAGATGAGGTAGGCTCCCGGAATCCCTCTGTCTAAGGTGGCAAGCTGCATGGATGATTCCCTTGCCAGTTCGAGAAGATGTCCATCTGTGATTTGTCTGTATCCCGAAACGTAGGATGGCAAACGGTCTGCACCCAGTGCGTCGGGAAGCAAATCAAATGGAATGCGACTGCTCTTCTTCAAGCCCTGTAGCGTCTCAACTGCGTCCGGAGCG
>CAUJIH010000005.1 GCA_963205275.1 Verrucomicrobiota bacterium
ATCTGTCGCCCTTTGTCACCCCATGTTCCCCCGAGAATCAAGTTCGGAGAGTTACCGTCGATTTCTAGATCGCGAATTTCGATGTTTTGGCTCTCCCGGATATTAAAAATCGGCATATCGCCCACTCTGTACTGACGATCAGTAAAAGGCATTTTTGGATGAAAAGTCTCACCTGTTGCCTTGTCGAAAGTTCCGTAGCGAAGTCCGTCTGCGAGGCGAATCACAGCTCCTTTCCCGTAGATTTTGAGTCCGTTGATATTGGTGACACTGAAGATCGGGTCGGATTTATAATAGGGAGTTTCCCCGTCAACGTGTGACTGGCGACCGACGAGATAGGTGCCTTCGGGGATAAAAAGAGTCCCCCCTCCAGCTTCTTGCAGCAGTTGGGAGGCTTTCTGGAACGCATCGGTGTCGTTGCTCAGCCCATCGCCGCTCGCTCCACAATCGACTTTCAGATCGAGGTGCAAGTCGGGTTTGATTGAGTCACTGCGATTATCAGCGACGGTGTTTGCGGCAAGCAAGGCGCATAAAGCAGGCAGCCATAAGGAAGATTTCATTGCTGATTTATTGATCAATTTTCGGACGAGAGTAGCGGAGTAGAATTGCTCCGAGAACTGCTCCGCTGATCATGATGACCCAGAACATACGCTGCAGAAAAGGAGGGATATCTACGTTCATTCCGAGGAGTCCACTCATGGCGACGATGGGGAGAAAGAACCCGGCAATGATATTCAGGCGTTCCGCCGTGTCCTGGTGCTCCTCGCCTCGCTTTGCCTGCCAGATCTCGAGTGCCAGTCGTACGTCCTGACTCAGGATTTCTCCGGCACGAACGATTTCATGACTGCGGTCGAGTGCCACAATCAGCGCTCGGTTATGCTGAGATAGCAAGACGGCTTCCTGGATGGCCGCATTCAGGCTACGTGTAGCGCGAGCAATGGCTCCGGAATGACGAATTAGCTCGAAAATGCGTGCGGCAGATTCTGCATCATCAATTTCTTCATCGCAGCGATCAATCGTGGTCTGATAACGATCCAGTAGTTCGGCGAGCGCTGAGAGACCGCTACCTGATTCATCCACCCATTCGCCGTTTTGCAGGCGTAGGAAATATCGTGGGATTCGTGAATGGACCTCGGCATCCGGGACTTCGTGGACGATCAGCAGGATCTGGCCGCCTGCGGAAAGACAGCGCTGTCGACCGGAATGGGCTGTGGTAAGGGCTGCTAGCTCAGGGGACAGAGTTAGCCAATCAGGGAGTGAAGCAGGCGGATCGGTAAACATGGGAGTTCTGACCACTCGTCAAAGTATGACGAAACTCTTATCAGGCAAGAAAAGAACGGCTTTTGGGTGGGCTGTATCAATAAAAAAGCGGACCAGGATTCCTGGTCCGCTGGAGTGAGAATATCCGACTTTTTACCGGAGATGTTCCACAGAATTATTTCGCTTTTGCAGCGGCGTAGCGTGCAGCGACCGCGTCCCAGTTGACGACGTTCCAGAAGGCTCCGATATAATCGGCGCGGCGATTCTGATAATTGAGGTAATATGCGTGTTCCCAGACGTCGATTCCGAGAATCGGGGTGCAACCTTCACATCCCTGATCTGTGACGTGGCCCATGAGCGGATTGTCCTGATTCGCGGTACTCGTGACAGCGACGGAACCATCGGACTTGACGACGAGCCAAGCCCATCCGGAACCGAAACGAGTCAGCGCGGCTGCTTTGAATGCATCTTGAAATGCCGAAAACGATCCGAAGGCGGCGTCAATCGCTGCTGCGAGATCGCCCGAGGGTGCCCCTCCCGCATTTGGCCCCATGATGCTCCAGAAGAGAGAGTGATTCGCATGGCCGCCTCCATTATTGCGAACGGCTCCACGAACGTTCTCTGGCACGGCATCCAAGTTCGAGATCAGGTCTTCCACTGACTTGGCAGCCAGCGCCTCTTGACCTTCGAGCGCCTTGTTCAAGTTCGCCACATATCCGGCGTGGTGTTTCCCGTGATGGATTTCCATCGTTTTCGCGTCGATGTGAGGCTCAAGCGCGTTATTTGCGTAGGGAAGAGAGGGGAGTTCGTATGCCATAAAAGTAGTAATTGGTTAGGGATTGTATGAATTCGACCGAAAAACGGTAAGCATGGGTCGCTCTTATACCAGAACTCCTTACAGGCGAATTGTCAAAAAGCGATCCCACTCTCCCGACAAAAGTTGCCAGCAGAGGCCGATACATCTCTGGGCACAGAACGACGTGGGATTGTCGTGTCAGGCAATGGCGGGAATCAGTAAAAGAGTTGATTCGATGATAAGTTCAGATGATTATTTTAAAATTTGATTTAAGTTTTTGTGAATTTTATCAAAAGATATCGCTCGTTCTTCTTCATTCATGGGTTCCGAAGCAGATTTGACTAAATATTTTGACCAGAAGCGAAGGCTTCGACGGTCACATTTTCTGCTTGGCTCTGTCGGAAATTGGCTGCATCATTCCGATGGGAGCGCAACAGTGTGCCCCGTCACGAAACACGACAGATTCATGAAACCCAGAGACGGCCTTCGAAAGAGTCCGTGCGCGTTTATGTTCGCGCATGTCGTCTGGGTGCTTCTATTTTCCTTTCTTGCCTCCTTCGTTCGCATTCGAGCGCAGGAGGAGTTGAACCCGAACGATATGTGGTATCGTGGCTATATTTTGGTCCAAGCTGCCGGAGAGTTGGAGCAAAAGGGAAAGCTCTTGGAGTCGCTGAATAAGTACACCGAAGCGAAGCCGCTCTTTGATCATTTGGCTCAGCGTTATCCTGACTTTCAGCCGGAGATCGTACGCTATCGTCGTGAGTTGATTGAGGAAAAGCGAGTGGAGATCAAGCGAGTGATGTCAGCCAGATCTGCCCCGCCTGCCCCGACGATTGCTGGCTCGGCGGCTCCAGCGCAGAATCTGCCTGTGGTATCCACTGCAACGAATCGGATCAGTCCACCTCCGTTCTCGGAATCAGAGCCGAGTTTTGCTTCCAATCCTGAGTCGGAAACGCTAAATGGTACGGATACCGAATTCGGTCTACCCAGCTGGGGAGATGGGATGCAGGTGGATTCGATGTCGCCCACGCCGCCAGGAATGCCGCGTGTGGAAATTTCTGGAGGATCTACGGTGGGCGCGATCGCTAGTTCGCTCCATGAAGAGCTGACGAATAAGGACTCTCTGATCGCTTGGCTCAATGGGGAGAATCAGAAGTTGCGGAATAGTCTACAGCAGCGCGAGCAGAGTCTGCAACAGGTGACGGCGGAGCTTGTGCAGGCGAAGTCGAATCGCGACGAGCTACTGAGGCAGAAGGCTGCTTGGGAAAATTCTCCGGAGAGCGAAAATGCCCAGGAAAAGATCGCACAACTCAAGGGGCTGCTGGGGGACGCCACTGCGCAGCTCGAGGAGGCAACCAAGCGCAATGAAAAGCTGGTCTCCGCGCTAGAGCAGTCTCAACAGGAGATGACCAAGTTGCGGAGTCGGATCGCCGAAGTTGAGCGCGAGCGAGATAACTTGGTGGAAGTCGTTCAGGGCGAAGGTGGATCTGGTAAGGCGCTGAAGGAACTGATGGATCGCAATCGCGCCCTTACCGAGCAATTGGATCGGGCTGAGCAGCTCGCCACTAGTCTGTCGGAGCTGAACAAGGGCAAGGATCAGGATATCTCGTTGCTCAAGAGCGAGATCACGCGGATCAAGCTGGAGCGGGATCAACTCGTCACCGAGAACGCTCGCCACCAACAGAGCATTGACGATCTTCAGCGCAAGCTGGAGCTGCTGTCCGACGGTCTTTCTGCAGAAGACAAGGCCGCTCTGGCCAATGCGACACCCGCCGAGCGCCAAGAGAACGAATTGCTGCGATCCATCGTGATGAAGCAACTGCGTCGCCAGGCGCAGATGAAGCAGGCGAAGGAGTTGCTTTTGGCTCAGCTTGATCGCGTTGGTGCGCGGTCAGATGCTCTGTTGAATCTGGTGGATGACCTTGCGAAAGGATCCCAGTTGAGTCCTGAAGAGAAAGCTCTTTTTCGTAATCCTCAGTTCGAGGAAATCATTGCCGCCGCCGAGGGAGCAACGGATACGAAGAGCGATGAGTCTGCGAAAGCTCCACGCAGCGCGGCTGCGGTTGGGGCGGCTGCTTTCATGAGCGCAACTCTCGTCGCCGCCGGGAAAAAGCCGGGTGATCGCCCCGCCGCCCAGGATGGCTTTGTCGAGCGAAAGAAACTCTCGGTCGAGTTGACTCAGCTCGAAAAAGCAGCACGTCTCGATTTCAATGAAGGTCGCTATGCTGAAGCTGAGGCTGGATTCTTGGACTATTTGCACTACATGCCTCAGAGTGTTCCCTGTCTGTGTAATCTGGGTGTTCTGAAACTGGCGATGAAAAATTATTCCGAAGCAGAACACTATCTGGAGAAGGCGCTCGCCATTGATGAGAAATCAGGGCTGGCAAACTACCTGCTGGGGAGAGCGTATTTTTTGCAAGACAAGATGGATCAGGCTCTAGAGAAGCTGGAGCGCGGTCTGAATTTCGAACCTCAGAATGCGAAGGCCCACAATTGCATCGGCGTGATCTCCAGTCGCAAGGGATGGGTTGATCGTGCAGAAAGGGCCTTCGTCAATGCGGTGTCCATCGATCCGAAGTATGGAGACGCCCACTTTAATCTGGCAGTTCTCTATGCGCGGAAGGATCAGCCAAACGTGCCGGAGGTGAGTAAGCACTACCATAGAGCTGTCGATCTGGGGATTCCCAGAGATCAAACGATTGAGAACTTCCTCAAAGAGGCGGATGAAAATGGAGTCGCCGTAGGAATGCGGTGACGGTGGAGGGGGGTGGAGATTCTGCGCATTGAGTTGACGAAGCTCTCCCGGATAGCTCCCTTTCTCCCTCGAACATTTTTCTTCTGATGCAAGAATCGTCTCTCTCTCTTTCGACATCTGGCCTACTTACTGGTTGGTACTGTGTGCGAACCCGCCCAAAGGGTGAGCACATCGCTGCCCGCAGTGTGCAGCAGTTCGCGCATGTCGAGCAGGTGTTCTGTCCACGGATTCGCTTCGAGAAGCCGACGCTTCGAGGGAAGGTCTGGTTCGTAGAGGCTCTCTTTCCAGGATATTTCTTTGCGTATTTCGATCTGGAGAAGGACTTGCGAGTTGTGAATGCCTCACCCAGCGTGTCAGGGGTTCTACGGTTCGCGGATTTCTATCCTCAGATTCATTCCGATTACATCTCCGAACTGCGAGGGGAGTTTCCCGACGAAGAGGGGTCAGTCCGCGTGATCCGCCCGGGAATCTCACCGGGAGACGAGGTCGTGGTCACGGAAGGCGCAATGAAAGGTTTAAAAACTGTGGTGACTCGTCTCTTGTCGAGCGGAGATCGGATCGCTGTTCTGCTCGATTGGTTGGGGCAGGAGCGCGAGGCAGAGGTGCAACTGCGTTCTGTATCCCGACCGGTAGATATCCGACAGGAGATTCGGTGAGATTCATGCAGACTTCCGATTTCGATTACGATCTGCCTGCGGATCTCATTGCGCAGCATCCCCCGGAGACGAGAGGTAAATCCCGGATGATGGTGCTAGACCGCGCCTCGAGATCGATCCAGCACAGAATGTTTTGCGACCTGCCGGAGTACCTCGCCTCGGATGATCTCCTCGTGCTCAATAACACGCGAGTGGTCGCAGCGCGATTTTTTCCGGAAGAGGGTGGGCGTGAAATTTTGAGGGTGGAAGCCCTGAATGAACGAACTTGGAAATGTCTCGTGCGTCCGGGAAAACGATTTAAGCGCGGGCATGTCGTGAAAGTAGGCGGTTGCCTCGGTACGGTGATCTCGGTGTGTCCAGAGAGCGGAGAGCGGATCATCGAATTCGACCGTGCGCCTGATGAATCCATGTATGGTCATCTGGCACTGCCCCCCTATATTGATCGACCGGACGATGCCTCGGATGCGGAGCGTTACCAGACGGTATTCGCACAGGAGCGCGGTGCGATCGCGGCTCCGACTGCCGGGTTACATTTCTCAGAGGAGATATTGAACTCGCTGTCGCACACTTTTGTCACGCTTCATGTCGGGATCGGGACATTTCGTCCGGTTTCCACTGAGAGTCTGGAGGATCACCCGATGCATACCGAGCACTATGCACTCGGGGCGGAGGCTGTCGATCAGATCGCGACTGCCAATCGAGTCATTGCGGTCGGGACTACTGTGGTGCGTGTGCTGGAAGCGTCGGTCAAGGAAGGAGGCGGCTCTCTCCGGCCCCATACCGGAGAAACGAATATTTTCATTTATCCGCCCTATCGTTTTCAGGTAGTCGACGCGCTCCTGACCAATTTTCACCTTCCTCGCTCGACTCTGATCATGCTGGTGAGTGCCTTCGCGGATCCGGAGTTCGTTTCGCACGCCTATCAGGAGGCGGTGCGACAGAAGTATCGATTTTACAGCTATGGAGATTGTATGCTGATTATATGAACGGTACGAGTTATCGATTTTGCTTGTCGGAAAGGAAATTCAGGTGAGAATAGAGCGAGGTAGACATCGCCTTCGTCCGACATTGGAGGAATACGCCCTCGGGAATTTCATGCTTCACTTCCTTTCACAGAAACGCCTTCAAAGTCGCGGATTTTCCAGCGGCCAGAAGAGGCGTAAATTGAGCGATGCTGCGTGGCAGGAAATGCTACGGACGGGAGGAAGAATCAGTGCGCTCCTATTCGTGAGCTTTGCGGCCATCCTATCGGGCTGGATCGTCTTTTCGTCCAGTCCGGGATCGGTATTTTCTGGCAAGCCTCTTCAGACGACAGTGGTCGTAGTCGTCGTGTCCTTGACTCTCGCAGTTCACTGGCATGTGAGCTTGTCGAAGAGTTTTCACCAGAATTCCCGGATTCTGCTCGTCCTGATGGTGATCGTTATTCAGCTAATGCTGATGAAGTTGAGCGAGTACATCGCGATGACCTTTGCCCCGGCGGGCGGGTTCCGTTTTCTCGTGGAGCCATATATTTTTGCTCCGATTTTGATTTCACTGCTTGTGGGGCGTCAACTCGGAACCTTTGCGGTGGTGTACGCGAGCCTGTTTGGAGCGATGACGGTGGAAAAGGGCGAGGCTTTTCATTTCGTGATTTTTTCAATGTTGTGCGGCTTTGTTGCGGTGTTTCTTACGGATCGAGTGTGCCGCCGAAGCCGTCTGGTAATGGCTGGTGTGTATTCGGGACTCGCCTGTGCCATTTTGGCCTCGGCTCTTGGATTGATTCAATGGATTTCGCTTGATGCGGGGGCTGAGCAGTGGATTATGCTGATCCGGCAAGTTCTCTCAGCAATTCTTTTGTCCACCCTGACCGCAGTTTTGGTCAGTGGCCTTCTTCCGATGGCGGAAGCGGCTTTCAGGATCACAACCAATGTTTCTTGGATCGAGTTGGCGGACCTGAGTCATCCGCTTCTCCAACGACTAACCATGGAGGCTCCCGGAACTTTTCATCACAGCGTAACTGTCGCTACGATTGCAGAAACGGCAGCGAAGGCAGTGGGAGCCAATGCGATCATGTGTCGAGTGTGCTCTTACTTTCACGACATCGGAAAGTTGAAAAAGCCAGGCTACTTTATCGAGAATATCGGCGAAGGTCATAATCCGCATGATGACCTGACCCCGACGATGAGCGCCTTGGTGGTTATGTCTCATGTAAAGGATGGGGAGGATCTGGCGATTAAGTACAAGCTGAATTCAGAGATCGTGAACGTCATTCGTGAGCATCACGGGACTTCTCTCGTACGCGTCTTTTACCACCGTGCGATTAAATTGCGGGAAGAGGTGGAAAAACAGGCTGAAGAGGGAATCGCACACGAGGATGATATCCCCGAGGTGAAAGAGGACAGCTTCCGTTACGCCGGGCCGAAGCCTCGAACGCGAGAGAGCGCGATCATTAGTCTGGCGGATTCTGTGGAAAGTGCCTCACGCAGCTTGCAGAAGCCGACACCGAAAAAAATTGATGAACTGATTGATTCGATTTTTCGGGATCGGCTGAATGACGGTCAGCTAGACGATGCTGCCCTGACACTCGCAGACTTGGCTACGATCAGGAACAGCTTCGCTTCGACTCTGCGGAGTATGATGCACGCCCGAATCGCCTATCCGAAAATCGAGGAATTAAGCGGAGATACGGCAAAGTTGAAGGCGAAAAAAACTTCCATTGCAGAAGGGAGTGGCACTACAGCGCTCAGTCGTGGATCTATCGAGAACGCTACGAGTCGCGGATGAGTGCTCTACCCCAGATTCTTCTCTACGTTCACGAGGAAGATGCCGAAATCGAAGCGGATCGACTGCGGGACTTTGTTGAAAGGGCACTTCCTCTTTGTTATCCCGCTATCGGGGCAGGCGATGCGCCTCTGGCGGAGTTGAAGGGTGTAGAAATCAGCTTGGTAAATGATGCGGAGATTGCTCGAATTCACGACGAATTTATGGGTGATCCGACGCCGACGGATGTGATCACCTTTCAGCATGGAGAGATTCTAGTGAGTGTAGAGACTGCTCGAAGAGAGGGATTGACACACGGAAATTCTGTCGAGCGCGAAACTTTGCTTTACATTTTGCACGGATTACTGCATCTCAACGGACACACAGATGCTGATGAGTCAGATCGTGAGGTGATGCATCGGGAGCAGAACGCCATTCTGAACCAGATACATCCCCTGCACGGGGCTTAAGGCAGCACGAAATGTCAAATTCAGAAATACAAACTCTCACGATCCCAAATTCTCTCCATCATGGACTGGTATTACTCGGAAAATAATCAACAGCACGGCCCCGTCTCAGAGGATCAGCTCGCCAATCTCTATCGCACCGGAACAGTGAAGGGATCGGATCTCGTCTGGTGTGAGTCTATGAGCGAGTGGACTCCGATCTCAAAAGTCGCAGCTTTTGCATCCATCATGTCGGGTCCAGACACCCCGTCTGCCTCCGCTTCTGAGCCGAGCACGCCGAGCGCTGCTCCGACTCTAGTCGATGATTTTCCACCGGCGACTCCACCGACGACATCATCATCTTCTTCTTATTCTCCGTCAACTCCATTAGAACCTCAATACACTCCGCCAATGTCCTACGTACCCCCTTCCGGCTATTCTTCTCCTTCCACGATTCCCGGGGGCACTCCTCCGCCGAATTATCTCTGGCAGTCGATTGTCGTAACGCTCCTTTGCTGTTTGCCTCTTGGAATCCCTGCAATTATTTTTAGCACCAAAGTGAATTCAACCTTTGCTTTGGGTGACCTTGCAGGAGCTGAGGCTTATTCCAAGAAAGCGAAGTTATGGTGCATCATAGCACTGGCTCTTGGACTGGTGATCAATCTGATTATCATCACACTTCAGGTTGTCGCTTTTTCGAGTGGCGTGATGCAGGGAATTCAGGAAGGCGTGGGCACTGTGCAGTGATGACTCTAAGGTCGGGACGAGTGATCGTCTCGTTGGTGGCGCTTACCGCGCTCGCCAGTCTGGCGCTCGCCTTACGGGGCAGCGATCTCGGGCATCCCCCGATTTGGCTGCCTCACTGCATGTTTCACGAACTCACCGGGCTTCATTGTCCCGGCTGTGGCAATACACGAGTGGCATACGCGCTATTGCACGCGGATCTGGCCGGAGCTCTGCGACAGAACATTCTCTTCGTTCTTTCGCTGCCTTTTCTGGGGATCCTCTTCGCCCGTACCTGGCTCCATTGGGTTGCGCCCGGTTGGCTTCGTCCGCTGCCGTTTCACTGGAGAGAGCGTGATACTTGGATTGTCATTGCCGTGCTGATGTCGTACTGGGTGGCCCGCAACCTGCCTTGGGCACCTTTTCAACTTCTCGCCCCAAAACCGATTGTTTCGCTCAGGGAGAATCCGGATTCGCTAAGGCTCGCATCGCCAGTCCCAGCGATTCAGCAAGCACAGGAGCGCTGATCGACTCGGGGGTCATGCCGTTTCGTAGGGCGAGTTCTGCGGCTCGCCCGAGGAGCCAACTGCCCAAGCATCCTGCATCGTGTAGACTACAGCCCTGTCCGACGAGCGCTCCACATAATCCGGAGAGAACATCGCCCATTCCACCGGATGCCATGCCAGGATGGCCCGTCGTATTGTATTCGACATCTTTCCCCGGCGACATGATTAGAGTGCGAGCACCTTTCAGTAGAAGGGTGAACTGGTGCTCGCTCAGGAGCGCTTTCGCCCAAGTTGCTCGATCCCAATCGCAGGACTTGCGGGGAAAGAGTCGAGCCATTTCGCCAGGATGAGGAGTCAGGAGACGCCGTGCCGGTAGTTGTTCCAACAAAGACGGATTTCGAGACAGAAAATTCAAAGCATCAGCGTCGACGATCATCGGGGTCTTACACTGGGTGAGAAAGTCTCCTAGCCCCGGAAGAGGAGTTCCTCCCAGCCCTGGACCAACGACGTAGGCATCAGCGGCTGTATCGACGATTTCTCTGAAGTCACGATAGGAACGCACCATAACTTCCGCAGGAACTTTCATCGCGACAATTGACCGAATCTCCTCTGGCGTAAATATTGTCACAAGTCCACTGCCTCCGCGCGAAGCTCCAAGCGCTGACAGAATCGCAGATCCCTCCATTCCGACAGAACCTGCGGCGATCACGACCCTTCCGGCAGTACCCTTGTGGGTATCGAAGAAACGCCGTGGAACTCGTGAGCGAAGATTGGACGGGAAAAGAAAGCGACGCCCTAGAATTCCCGTGAGCGGAACATCGAGCGGGATTTCGATTAGTCGTCCCAGATGGTTCTCCGCACCATCTTGCACGAAGCCGATCTTCGGTAGAGTAATAGAGAGCGTGTAATCGGCAATCACGGCATCTTGTCCAGCAATTCCTGCATCGGCATCGAATCCGGAGGGTAAATCGACAGCGAAGGTTGTTCCTCGTCCTTCCGCTCGCATCCGATTGAGTTCGATGGCCATCGTGTGAGTTAGGCCTCGGAGATCGCCTTTGGCCCCGATTCCGAGTAGGCCATCCACTAGGATGAGTGGACGTTCTGACGGCGATGTGAGAGATGGACTGATGACGCTCTCTGACTCCAACTCCCTCATCTTCTTTCGTGCCAGTGGAGAGAGAGGCCCGGAACAACGCACATCAACCGTCCAGCCCTGACGACGAAGCCAGCGGCCGATCACCAAAGCATCCCCGCCATTATTCCCTCGACCACAAAAGAGGATGAGGTGCCCCGGCTTGGGAAAGAAGTCGATAATCGCGGCAGCACAGCGCCGCCCCGCTTCATCCATCCAAGGTTCCGGCGAGCGAGTCGCGAAGAATCGCCGCTCTGCTGCTGCCATCTCTGCGCAAGGGATCAGCATGGAAGCTGTGGAGTGGACGATTCAACACTCAAGCGAATCTCTTGTTGATCAGCTACGTTCGTATTGAACTAGAGCTCGAGCGATGCTGTCCGCGACGATTTGTCGATAGAGTGGATCACACATCGCCGTGCGATCCGTCTTGTTACTGACGAATCCGCCCTCCACCAAGATACAGGTGTGCTTTGTCCTTCGAAGCACCGCATAATTGGCTGTCTTGACACCCCGATCTGGAAGGCGGCAGTTACGAACGAGTTCGGTCTGAACAAACTTCGCCAGCCTCTCAGAACCTGCTGAGCGATAATAAGTCTCGATGCCGAACGCTGAAGTCTTGTAGCTGGAGTTGAAGTGAATACTGACAAAAATTGCCTTTCGTTGACGATTCGCAATGACAGATCGCTCGGAGAGACTAATGAACTCATCTCGGGAGCGAGTCAGAATCGCTTTGAATCCGGCTTCGGTTAGACTCCGTTCGAGTCGACGAGCCACATCCAGATTAATGTGCTTTTCATACACATATGAGTCTGTCGCTCCCAGATCTGCACCCCCGTGCCCAGGGTCGATGACGACTGTGACGGCGGCGGGGGCCAGGCGCATGCTCAGTGCGAACCCGGAGAGCAGAAGCGCCGAACGAAAGAATCGAAGGAAGGCACGCATTGGAATCAAGGTGAGATTTAGTGAATAAATTATAAAATTTAACTATTAACTGCGTGAGAATATACACCCCATTCTTCAGAGAAGACGAATAAATTTTAAAATAATTCAGTTTCATGTGTGACTTTTTTAAAATTTGATCTGCTTGACGCTCATTTGAAGACGATTAAACTCTTCCCGTTCCGTCATTCGTCACTCATGACCATCCACGTCTTTCGCCGTCTCACTCTTTTCGCTCTACCCGTATTCCTTTGCAGCACTGGCTTCCCCTCACTTCATGCCGACGAGGCAAAGAAGCCCGTGAGTCTCAGCGAGCGCGTGAGTTATGCCTATGGACTCATGATAGCTCGACAGCTTTCGGAGCGAGGCATCGAGATCGACTTATCTCAGTTCGACGCTGCTTTTCGATCAGTGATCGACAAGAAAGAGTCTCTGATGACGGAGGATGAGATTTCCGCCGCTTTTTCAGAGAATCAAAAAATTATGGATCAAAAGAATGTCACTGGTGAGGACAAGGCAAATTTGGAAGCTGGGATGGCCTATCTTGCAGAAAATGGAAAGAAGGATGGAGTGAAGACGACCGCCAGTGGCCTCCAGTATGAAGTGCTCAAGCAAGGTGATGGTGAGAAGCCGAAGCCGACGGATGAAGTGACCGTGCATTATCATGGAATGCTGATCGATGGCAAAGTGTTCGACAGTAGCGTCGAGCGAGGTGAACCCACGAGCTTCCCACTGAATCAAGTGATTCCCGGATGGACCGAAGGGGTTCAACTAATGACGAAGGGATCAAAATTCCGTTTTGTGATTCCCTACGATCTCGCCTATGGCGACCGTGGTGCAGGTGCAGATATCAAACCCTACAGCACTTTGATTTTCGAGGTTGAACTGCTCGACATCAAGCCGGGGAAGTGAGGCAGCGAGAGACTGCCGCATTCTCGGTGCATCTCAGCCATTCTTCAGGCATCATTTCGACGCTTCCTCACACTTGACAGGAGGCAGGCGTTGATCTCGTTCGTCGCACATTTCTGTGCTCTCGGAGGAATGTGCAGGTAGAAAATGGGCGACGGAAGACGCTGTTTTCGATACGTTTCCGAAATTCGGAAAAATGCTTGCTCGAAATCGCGATTTATACGATTTCTATTCTACAACTTCGATAGGCACTCATGAGTATGAAATCTTCTCGGTTAACCTGCTTCCTGTATCTCGGTTTATCCTGTCTTCTGCTCGCTAGCTTTGATCCGGCTTGGGCGGTGCCTGTGGTGAGCAATCTCACAGTCTCCCAACGGGCAGACACGAAGCTGATGGACATCGCTTATGATCTGGATGCACCTGGATCCACGGAAGTGACGGTATCTCTGGCGATTTCTGCTGATGGGGGAGCGACTTGGACAGTGCCGGTGACGACCGCGACGGGAGATATCGGAGGTGCGGTGAGCGTAGGCACGGGGAAAAGTATCACTTGGGACGCAGGGGCGGACTGGCCCGCGAGCAGCACTCAGATGCGCTTTCGGGTGATCGCGGATGACAGTACTCCGGCTGGCTTTTCGCTTATTCCGGGTGGCAGCTTCACGATGGGGAGAACGAGTGGAGACATGGATGCAGATGCCCCGCCGATCACAGTGACGGTGAGTCCGTTTTATATGGCACAGACGGAGACGACATGGGGGAAGTGGGATGAGGTGCGGGATTGGGCAGTGAATCACGGCTATGATCTGGCAGACGTTGGGGATGCGAAAGGACACGCTGATGAATATCCCGTATACAATGTGAATTGGTATCAAGCGGTGAAGTGGTGCAATGCACGGAGTGAGATGGAAGGGCTGACTCCCGTTTATACCGTGGAGGGGAGCGTGATGAAGGCGGGGGAGGCAGATCCGGATGCGAATTGGGCAGCGGACGGGTATCGTCTGCCGACGGAGGCGGAGTGGGAGAAGGCTGCGCGAGGTGGCGTAGAAGGGAAGCGCTTTCCTTGGGGGACAGATACAATCAGCCATAACGAAGCGAATTATCGGGCTAATTTAGAGATCTCTTACGATCTGAGCTATCCCGCCAGCTACCATCCTTTATACATAGAAGAAGGTAGTGAATACACGAGTCCGGTGGGGAGTTTTCCCGCAAACGCTTATGGATTGAGGGATATGAGCGGAAATCTAAAGGAATGGTGTTGGGACAAGTATGGGCCATACTCATTGATCGACGGGACAAGCGATCCACGTGGGCCTGGTGAGATACCGGATGACAACCGGATGATCCGTGGAGGCAGTTGTACAGATAATGCAACCGAAACTCGGTGTGCCTACCGCTATGACTTCTCCCCGGGGAACGATAAAAGTACCATCGGTTTCCGTGTGGCCATCGGCTCAGTCAGTTCGAACCCTCCCGGTACTGCCGAGTCCAGCGATGTAACCATGGACACCCGGAGTGATGACGCGAGTCTGAGCGGGCTAACTCTCAGCAGTGGTATCCTCAGTCCTGCGTTCTCAAGCAGCACGACCAGTTACACGGCCAGCGTTCCCCACACCATTAGTGCGATCACAGTCACCCCTGTCCAAGCCTCCATTGAGACCACCATCCAAGTCCGCATCAACAGCGGGACCTTCGAGACCGTTGCTTCCGACACCGCCAGCGACAATTTGGACCTAAATGTCGGCTCCAATACCATCGAAATTAAAGTGACCGCACAGGATGCGATCACGACGAAGATTTACAACATCGTGATGACAAGAAGCGAGCCCCCGAGCGTTAGCACGAGTCCCGCCACGGACATCATCCGAACCGGGGCGATCCTCGGAGGTGCCGTCACGGACGAGGGGGGGAGCGCACTCATGGCCCGAGGCGTGGTTTATGGACCTTCTCCCGATCCGACCATTGACGCTGATACTGTTCTGACAGACCCAGGCCACGATACAGGATCCTTTTCCATCACGGCGAGCGGCCTGCTCGAAGGTAGCTTTTACTACGCTCGTGCCTACGCCACCAACAGTCATGGTACGAGCTACGGAGAGAACGTGAGCTTCACCACCCTCTCCAGCACCCACACGAGTGTGAACTTTGTCGGTGGAGTGGATACCCACACTCGCGACATTCTACCCGACGGAACCGATCTCTATTCCTTCAATTTGAGCGGGCCACGCTACGTTTTGCTGAATACGACAGGCGGAGTGCCCTTGCGGGCCGAGTTGCTCGACTCAAAGGGCAAGGTCCTCGCCCGCTTCATCGGTGATCGCGATATCGACCTCAGTGCATGGCTTCTGACCGGAGATTATACTCTGAAGATTCATCGACAGGCAGATTCCGGTCCGGTGCTGTCCTATCATCTCACAATTGACGCCCACGTTGTGGCGTCCACCCGTCCCACAGTGAGCGTCGGCCCCACGAACGCCAGGGCAACGAGAAAAAAGGTTGTGCTGAGCTCTAGGAAAGCGAAACAAGTGACAGCCGTTGCCGTCGTAGCCAATCTAGGCAATCTACCGGATGCTCTGCTCGTTCGGGGAACACGAGGCGATGCGTTCTTTGGTATGAAGTATTTCCAAGGAGGCAATATTACCGCGAAAGTCACCACCGGGAAGTATCGATCTACTGTCCTGAACAACGGAAAGAAATCGACGATCAGTGTCGTCGTGGCTCCGAATAAGAAGAAACTGACCAAGAAGAAGGGAAAGGTGAGCACGATCTTGGCTCGGACCAAGAACTTCACGATTACAGCGACTTCAACCTCCGATCCTAAGATCCGGACTCAGGCGACCATCCAAGTGAAGTCGATTCCGGGGAAACTATAGCCTAGGAAAAAAATTCTATCATTTCTCACTACTAGATTGCCGCTTTGTCTGGGAAGAGGAACGGATCGCTACCGAAGCCCCGAGCCGTAAGTCCAGAGCCAGATACGAGAGGGTCAGGCCTGTGATTGGATCCTGTTGGATCGGTATGATGACTCTTTATTGACCTGATTTCGCGGGATCAGGTTTCGTGATCGCTTCTCCGATTTCTCGATACACTCGCTCCAGCTCTGGGACGGGGACCGCGTGTGCTTTTGCCACCTGAAGCGGGGCCCCCCAGAGTGATTCCAGTTCTACGGCTCGTCCCGCGAGAAAATCGACGAGGCTGGAGGGCTGATAGGCTCCCATTTCCCGCGTTCCGGAGATATTGGCATCGGCGAATTCTGTCGGGATTTCATGACCCAATGCCGCCGCTATGGCGATAACCTCATTCATCAGAGTGCGCGTGCGTTTCGCCAAGATGGGATCTTCGAGAATCTGTTGCGTGTCAATCCCTCCTGCCGCGATGGAGAGGCCATTGAACGGGACGTTCCAGATCAGCTTGCGCCATCGAGCGAGGCCGAGATCGGGAAGCACACGGCAATCTACCCCCGCACGACGAAAGAGTTCTGCGGTGGGAGTTAGCGTCTCCTCCCCGGAAAAGGCCCCCATTTCTACTCGACCGTGAGCCAGATGGTGAATCACGCCAGGTTCACCACGATTGATACACACGAAACACATTCCTCCGAGAATGGGGTGATCAGGGTAATGCCGTGCGAGGAAGTCTTCATTTCCGAGGCCGTTCTGGAGGGTTAGCAGCACCGTGTCTGGTTTTAGCAGGGGAGGCAATAAGTCCGGCAGGATGTCGTTAGCGGTAGTCTTGATCGCGATCACGACGAGGTCCACGGGACCGATCTCCCGCGTGGAGCCAAAGGCCCGGACAGAAGTCAAATGTAGGTCTCCAGCGACACTGCGGACTGTCAGTCCGTGCTCGCGTACTGCATCGAGATCGCTTCGCATCAGAAAGGAGACGGGAGCGATCTGCGACAGTCGAGCTCCGTAATAACAGCCGACGGCTCCAGAGCCGACGATGGCGATAGTAGGGTGAGAATTCATCTGAGAAAAGTGTTCATGGAGAAGCGCATGGCGCAAGGGCAAGATTCGACAATCTTCGAAACCATCGCCTTGACGTGACGACATCCCGACTTTGATTAGGGTTCTCTATGTCGATCTCTCTTGATTTGTTATACGCGACGAAAGATTTGGTCGAGCGTCTGCGCGGATTGCATTTCGCCGAACCTGTCAGCCATGTGTACAATCCGCTCGAATATGCGTGGGCGACGCATGAGATGTATGTCTCTCGATTTGGAAATACGACAAAACGTGTGCTTTTTCTCGGGATGAATCCTGGTCCGTGGGGCATGGTTCAGACGGGAGTACCCTTCGGCGAAGTGAGCATCGTTCGGGACTGGATGGGAATTTCGGCGAAAATTGGAAAGCCGGTGAAGGAACATCCCAAACGTTTGGTGGAGGGCTTCGACTGTAAAAAATCAGAAGTGAGCGGACGGCGGCTCTGGGGACTGTTCTCCGAGCAGTATCCGCAGGTCGAGGACTTTTTTCGCCACCACTATGTGGTCAACTACTGTCCGCTGGTCTGGATGGAAGCGAGCAGTCGTAATCGCACGCCGGACAAAATACCGGGGGCGGAAATGGCTCCCGTCAGTGCCGCCTGTGATGCCTATCTGGCTGAGCATCTGCGCCGGATGGAACCAGATGTGGTCATCGGCATCGGAGGTTTCGCGGAAGCCTGCCTGAAAAGAGTCACCGAGAAAGCGGAGATTGAGGTGAAAATCGGGCGCATTCTCCATCCCAGCCCTGCGAATCCCTCTGCGAATCGTGACTGGGCAGGAACGGTACGACGGCAGCTCGGAGAACTGGGTGTCAGCTTAGAAGCTTGAGGCACTCCGTAGAGAGGGGCGGTCAATACTCGCGCACCAGAAGAAAATCTGCGATTTGGTGCAGACGCAGAGCTCTGTCTCCGAGAGGTTCCAGCGCCATGTGCGCCTTCTTGGTAAGACGATCCGCTTCCTGTCGACTTTCTTCTAAACCGAAGAGAGCGGGATAGGTGGACTTGGCGGCAGCTTCGTCTTTTCCAGCACTTTTCCCCAGCTTTTCGCTCGTCTGCGTGACGTCGAGAATATCGTCGATGATCTGAAAAGCCAATCCCATCGCTTGACCGTAGGTCGTGAGCGATTCGACCTGCTCTGCAGAGGCTCCGGCGCTCATTGCTCCCAGTCGGAGTGAGCAGGCGAGTAGGGCGGCAGTTTTGCTTTCGTGCAGATAGCGGAGTTGAGCAGGAGAGATGACGACATCCAGCCCCTCGCCTTCGAGATCGACTACCTGCCCGCCGATCAGATGGCGACTGCCGCTAGCGGTGGCCAGCTCGATGACGTAGTCTGCGACTCCATAGCGGGAAGACGGCGGAGTTTTCGCCAAGATCTCAAATGCGATGGTCAAGAGGGCATCTCCCGTAAGAACTGCGATCCCCTCGCCGAACTCGACATGACAGGTCGGCTTTCCCCGACGCAAGTCATCGTCATCCATACACGGGAGATCGTCGTGAATCAGCGTATAGGTATGCAGGCATTCGACGGCCGCGGCAGCAGGCAGCGCAGCGGTTTCCTCTCCACCACATGCCTCTGCCGCCGCTAGACAGAGCACCGGGCGCAGACGCTTGCCTCCCGCGAACAGACTGTAACGCATCGCGTGATGAATCGTCGCTGGGCGGTCAGTCGCCTTTGGCAGGTATTGATCGAGAGCCGCATCGACAATTTTGCAACACCGTTCGAGATAGGATCGCATGAGGCGACAGCAGCAGTGGGATGTTGGAGGTGAATCGACTCAGAGCAGCAGCTCCGCAATCTGGACGGCGTTCAGAGCGGCACCTTTGCGGATCTGATCCCCGACGACCCAGAAGGTGAGTGCGTTCTCCATCACCAGATCCTCCCGAATACGACCGACTAGGCAGTCATCACCGTTGGTCGAGTCGAGCGGAGTGGGGAAAACGGGAGTATCGGCGTATGGATCGTCGATCACATGGACTCCGGGCGCGGCTGAGATCGCCTCGCGAGCTGCTTCGACGGAGGGCTTGTCATGAAAGACAGCCGTCACAGCGACGGAGTGTGAGCGATAGACAGGCACGCGCACGCAGGTTACAGAGGCCTTGAGGTCGGGGACATGCATGATTTTGCGTGCCTCATTGAGCATTTTCATTTCCTCCTTCGTATAACCATTGTCGAGAAAGACATCGACCTGCGGGATCACATTGAAGGCGATCTGGCGAGAATACACTTTTCGCTCAGGCAGCGATTCACCCTTTGCGATCGCGTTCGCCTGCCCTTCCAGTTCGATGATACCCTGAGCGCCACTGCCGGAAACGGCTTGATAACTGGCTGCGATGACGCTTTTCACTCCACCGAAGGCTCGATGCATCGGATATAGCGCCATTGCGGTGATCGTGGTAGTGCAGTTGGGGTTGGCGATGATGCCTTGGTGCGTATTTACGTCATCGCCATTGATTTCGGGGACCACGAGGGGGACCGTATCCTCCATGCGGAAGGCGGAAGAATTGTCCACGACTACAGCTCCAGCGGCGACGGCATGCGGGGCGAAAGTTTTCGAAATACTGCCGCCTGCGCTGAACAATGCGATATCGATTCCTTTGAATGAATCAGGGGTTAACTCTTTCACTACCACATCATTGCCGCGAAATGATAGTATCTTTCCCGCAGAGCGGGCAGAGGCGAGGAGGGTTAGCTCGCCGATGGGGAAATTGCGTTGCTCGAAGCACTTGAGGATCTCGATCCCCACGGCTCCGGTGGCACCGACTACCGCAATGTGTTTTTGTTCACGACTCATAGGTGGTTGCATTTTTCTGCGAAGTGCGCGAATCTAGCGCCGCTCAACCTGATTGCAACCTTTCCGACATGGGAAGCGACATTCGTCTCCCGATGCGGAAGCCGTTTGACGGTGCGTTGCTCTCAGGGGCGAACTCAAACCAGAAAATACAACCACACTATGAAAAACATTATCGTTCTGTCCGTTCTTGCCGTCAGCTTCCTTACGCTGGGTGCTTGCCATCACAAGCCCTGCCATAAGAAGGCTTGCGTTTCTGTCTGCAAGTAAGGCACAAGATTTTTCCCGAATCGGAGGTAGCGATTCTTTCGCTCTCTCCGAATCTCAGGAGAATTTGAAAACGGTCGCCCTCGCAAGGGGTGGCCGTTTTTTTGTACGTCTTTCTGTACGAATCTTATGTCGGCGTCACGGTCATAGGCTCGTGACTTGATGTCCGTGATTGGTGAATCAGTGACTTGATGTTGGCCTCAGCAGTATTCCCATCCGATCTCCCATCTTGGCATAGAGTTCTACGCCGTCTTCGGACTGCTGGCAGAAATCGTCGTCTGCACGAAATGTGCCCCGTGGGAACAATGTTATCACCATCGATCCACCGAATCGAAAATAGCCTTTCTCCTCTCCAGCGGTGACTTGAGTCCCCGGTGTGATTGTGTCGACAATCGTCCCAACATTCGTGGCGCCGATTTCCACGAACAAATAGGTTCCGATGTCAGAATTCACGATTTCGGTTACACGTCGTTTGTTTTCTAAAAGATAGTGGAGAGAACGTCTGAGAGCGATGGGACTCACGGAGTATAGGCAACCATTGATTTGGCGGGGAGAACCACAAACTCCGCTGAGAGGGAAGTGAAATCGATGGTAATCTGTCGGACAGAGACGGGAAATTACGGCACTGCCTCCGAGCAAGTGATTCGCGAATTCGTGGCTTCCCAGCAGCTTTTCGAGTGGAAGCGTCCGCCCTTTCGCATAAATCGGAGTGGAGGCAGAAAGATTTTGAATCAGTAGATGCCGTCCGTCAGCAGGAAAGAGAACATCATTCTTCCCCGTTGAGAGTGGACGAGCTTCGGGGCGTAAGCGCCTAGAAAAAAATTCGTTAAAAGAACGATAGGATTCTGGTGATTCGAGAAACTCCGACGGATCGATCTCGAATCGTTTGATAAATCCAGAGATCTCCCGAGCAGAAGCTGAAGTGTCAGCCCATTTTCCATAGAGAGCGGAAACCCAGCGGTGCTTGATGATGCTTTCCAAAAAGAACCGCCCCGTCAGGCTCCCGTAGGCCCAGCGAAGAGCTTTTCCACCGTAAACCGACTCGACACACAGCTCCCTTTCGTAGCGGTGATAAAAAACGATTTCTTGCGGATCTGGCACAAATCACGGATAGACCAAGCCAGTTGGGTGGGCAAGAAGCATTCCCTCCCTTTTTCAGTTTCAGCCCCTCCATGATTGCCCTCCTATGTAACGATGACGGGATCGCCGCCGACGGACTCGCTGCGCTTCGATCTGTAGCGTCGAAGTTCTTCGATGAAGTTTGGATCGTCGCTCCTGATGGACCTCGCTCGCAATCTGGGCATCAGGTGACGACCGATTCTCCGATTCACTTTGAGCAGAGAGATGGGCGCTCCTTCTCGGTGAGTGGGACTCCGGTGGATTGCGTACGCGTTGCTCTCACTCACCTCCTCCCGGTGCGGCCGGACTGGATTTTGTCGGGGATTAATCACGGAGGGAATCTCGGTCGTCACGATCTGGCAATTTCTGGAACGGTAGCTGCGGTGCGAGAGGCTGGCTTTTTCGGAGTTCCAGGAATTGCGTTTTCCCACTTTTTGCGTCGTAGCGTCGAACTGGATTGGGAACTGGCCACTACTCATGTTGAAAGAGTTCTGCCAAAACTCCTAGCGGATCCTCCTAGGTCAAAGTTCCTGTGGAATGTGAATTTGCCCCATCTAAGTAGGGACGATTCACCGCCGAGAATCGTCGTATGCGATCCAGAGAATCAGTCTCTGCCCGTCCGGTATCAAGAGACGGAACCGGGTGTGTTGCACTATACAGGAGAGTATCATCTCCGCCCCTGCACCCTAGGCAGTGATGTGGCCGTCTGCTTCGGTGGCGATATCGCCGTATCATTGGCGATGCAGTGATGAGGGGGCGAAACATTCCGATGCCGATTGATCCTGACTGAATTTCTGCGATAATGTGACGTAATATTCATGACGATTTTTTTGCAACGCATTCTCGGGATTTCTGCCCTGCTGGCAGCACTCACCCTCGTGTCGAGCGGGGTGTTCGGGGATGAATCGACGAAGGCGCTTCCTCCGTCTCCTGAGCGAATCGATCTCGCCCATTTTCCGGGAGAAATCATCGATAAGGTTGTCGTCCCCGTTCCGGCGGAGATTTTTACTGTGCTCGATAAGTTGGACGAGTCAGATTGGAGTCGGGAGATCGAGATTCCCAAACAGACCGATTGGGGTGGGGATCGTTCGCGCATGGCCTTGACATTTGGGGCACTGGTGGCGGAGGGATTCGTCGCTGTACAGGCGCGAAGCTCGAGTGAGATTGAGACAATCGGGCGGCGTGTGCTCACGTTGGGGGAGTCGCTGGGATTAGCTTCTTCTGTGCGCCCCCACAGTCTCGCGATCATTGAGGCATCGAATCAGAAAGACTGGACGAAGGTGCGGGCGGAACTCGATGCTACGCAGGAAACGGTGCGATCCACCATGGAAAAGTTACGCGACGACGAACTCGCAGGATTGATCAGTTTGGGCGGATGGCTCAGGGGTACCAACGTGGTGACCTCACTCATCGGCAACGCCTATAGTGAGGAAAAGGCGGAACTCCTGAATCAGCCCGGTTTGATTACTCACTTTCGAGAAATGATCGCAGGGATGCGGGGGCCCTCTGCCAATTCGACTCATATACGGACGATTGCGACAGGATTGGCCCGGATCGAGGCGATTATTACAGATTCCGAAAAGCTTTCCGAGGAGGATGTGATCCGACTCCACGACATCAGCCAGAGCACTCTGGAAGAGTTCTACTTTGATAAATCGGGCGATGCTCAGCCCACTCCCTCCGTTAACTAATCTGATACGAACCGACAGGATGAAGTTAGTTTCCTCGATTCCCGCTTTCTGTCTCGCCGCTGTAATTGCGGGGGGGACGTTGGCATACGCTTATGTGAATGAAGCGATCTCGGTGGCGCTGGAGGCTGCGGTTCCCTATGTCGAGCAGGGCTTTCAGGTGCGTGAGGACAATTGGTCCGGCGAGACGACGCCCGGGAAACCTCTTCTCATTCGGCATCAGTTGTTTCGAGGAAATGAATACTGGTTCTGGGCGGGTACGAGTTGGCCGGGCGCTACGATTGAGATCGCGGTCTTCGACAGCGAAGGAAGTTCTGTAGGTCTGGAGCACTTTTCGAGAAATGGCATGGCAGGAGTGCGCGTGCTGCCACAAAAAACAGGTACATATAATCTCTGGGTTTTGCCTCAGTATGTGAAGACTGGGAAAGGTATGACCCCTGCGGAGCGAGGCGCTAGTGATCCGGTCGATGGCGTTGGCGAATTCTCGGGCGTGCTCGATTGGGGCGTTGTGTATGGCTATCGCTGAGGGAAATGGCTGGCATGGCTGAGAAGACTCTGCAATTCGAGACACCGCACTTTTTGCATGGATTGTTTGCGGATGATCTTTCGCTCTTGAGAGATTTAGAGAAGAAACTCGATTTGCGTGTTACGACGAGGGATTCTTGGATTCGATTTGAAGGAAATGAGGAGCAGGTCGCCAGTGCTGCTGCGATCTTCTCCGATTTGGAAGAAGTCCGCCGAAAGGGTGGAACGATTACTGCACACTCGTTTCGCTTCGCTGTCGACGTGGCCCATGAGGCGCTCGAGAATCATGGCAGCGAGAACGCGTCGGTGAAGGTCTCTGAATTATTTGAGCATCGACTCTTGGGTGGTGGAGGCAAGCCACCGGTGACGCCGAGGACGAAAAATCAGCTCGCCTACATTGAGGCGATGAGAAATCATGACGTGATTTTCGGGGTCGGCCCAGCGGGCACCGGGAAGACATATCTGGCGATGGCTTATGCTCTCGATCTGCTGAAAAGTCATCAGGTAGAGCGCGTAATTTTGACTCGTCCGGCGGTTGAAGCAGGTGAGGCGCTGGGGTTTCTCCCTGGTGCAATGGAGGAGAAAGTTTTGCCCTATCTTCGCCCTCTCTACGACGCCATGAGCAGTATGTTGGACGGATCAGAAGCGATACGGATGGGGCAAAAAAATCTGGTTGAGATCGCGCCGCTGGCCTTCATGCGGGGGCGAACCCTCAGTCGAGCCTGTGTCATTTTGGACGAGGCGCAAAACACGAGTCGGGAGCAGATGCTGATGTTCCTCACTCGCCTAGGTGAGGGATCGAAGTGCATCGTCACCGGCGATCCGTCCCAGATCGATCTTTATCCAGTCGAGCGAAGTGGGCTGCTGGAGGCGGTTTCTTATCTGAAAGAAACGGATGGGATTGCATTCATCCGCTTCGATGGACGGGACGTAGTCCGCCATCCCGTGGTTGCAAAAATTATTCAGGCGTATGAGATTGGACGCTCGACGAATGTATCTGCGGATCGACCCACCGTCCGCACATGAGCCATTTCTTTCTCATGTCACGGATGATGTTCTGTGTGCAGACATTCGGCAATCTGATCTGAGATTCGCCTAAGGCGCGGTTCATCGAGAATTTTCCCTCCAGAGTGAGCATCGACAATATAGAATCGGTCGATCGCGGCCCCCGCTTGCGTGCTGATGCGGGCGTTGAGTACGTCGATATCGAGTTTCCCGAGTTGAGTGAACAGATCATACAATAAGCCGAGCCGGTCCGGTGTCTGGATTTCGATGACTGTTGAGGATGGATCGAGTTCGTTCGAAAGAAAGACCCGCTTGGGAATGACGAAATCGGCGAGTCCCTCCGGGATATCGGCTAGAGTCCTTCGGGAATCAATGAGGGAGCGAAATTGCTCTCCTGTTCCATAGGTGAGGAACCCCTGAGTCAGAAGATCATCAATGCGGTCAATCACCATGGTATCTGTTACGGGGCGAAAATCCTGAGTACAAATTCGGAAAATATTGAGCACGAGATCATCAGATCGCGAATAGAGATCAGCGGAAAGAATGTTCAAATTCTCCGATGCCAGTGCACCGGCGATTTTCGCCAGAAGATAACGCCTGTTCCAGCCTGCGACTTCGAGCAGAGAGTATCCTTCATTCGGCCTCGCTTCCCAGCGGAGAACGGGCACCAGACTCTCATTCGACGGCTTTCTTAATCGAAGGAGAAAGCGACGAAATAGACGCACATGCCGAACGATGCTGGTTACATTTCTGTGATGAAAATACCGCTCGGGAGTGGTCGAAAAGAGAGCGTCGATCTCTCGATGATAACTGACGCTTAATCGCGAATACGTCTCATGCTTCAGCTCTGCGAGCGGACGTACAAAAGTGTCGCAGAATCCAATGCGATCTGCAAAAAAGCCAGAAGTGCGGCGATGAAGCTGAGCCATCAGAGAAGCCTTCCAGTCTGTCCATGCCTCGTCATTCGTTCCTTTAGAATCCACGTAGGTGAACAGATACAGAGCATCCAGCCAAGAGGCGCTTTTTACTGTCTCTGCGAATTGGGTGATAGTATGCAGATCATTGATATCTGTGGTCGTGGCCGTCCGCCAGAAGCTGAGATGATGATCGACTAGGAAGAGAATCAGACGCATTCGATCTCCACGAAAGCCCAGACGTCGACAGACCTGTCCGGCGAGAATCACGCTCGCGTCCTCGTGATGTTGCACATTTTCTGAGCGGCCTGTGTCGTGCATCAGGAGGGCGACATAGAGTGCGACTGGATCTTCAATGTTCTGAAAAATTCGCCTGAAAGTCTGCATCCTCGGATCCTCTGAGAGAATCAACCCATCGAGAATATCGATACAACGGAGAGTGTGTTCATCAGCGGAATATCGGTGAAAGAACTCGTGCTGTACGAGATCGGTAAGCTGGCCAAATTCAGGAAGATATCGACCGAGAAATCCGACTCGATGCATGCGACGCAGGACACGGGAAACTTGTCCGCGGCTTTGCAAAATTTCTTCGAATATGTCACGGACGGCTCGGTTGCGTCGAAAGTTCCCGTCGATCCGGCCCCATTCTTTCTTGAAGAGTCGTCTGATCTCGGGACTGGTGCTCAAGTTCCTCCGCTGAGTATGGAGGAAAAATCGCATCATACGGACAGGGTCCTCCTGAAAGATGCCTTCGTGAACGGGATAGATTAGCCTATCTTTGGAAAAAAAGCCGTCAAATTCTCCGGAGATAGTTGAGTTGTCGGCTGGACGCTGGTCTGCAGTGGCTCCAACTTCCAGTCGGAAGGCCTGCATCAGCGAAGTGCTGTGATAAAATAGTGCTCGAGTGAGTCGATAGTACTCTCGCATGAAGGCTTCGCTCCGACGAATAATATTCTGTCCCGGAAAGCCCAATTTCGTCGCAACGATTCCTTGCAAGCGTAGAGTCAGAATGTCGCCTGGAGTCCCTTCCTGTTCGTAGTGAAGGACATCGCGAACTTTGACGAGGAAAGAAAATGCGTCCTCCATTTCTGAATAGGCATGTTCCGTCAGTTCCCCTAGCGCGACGAGACTAGAGAGATCTGTGCTCTTCCTTAAAACTCTTAAAACCCAGAGAAGACTTTGATAATCACGTAATCCACCGCAACTCTCCTTCACATTAGGCTCCTGTAAGTGAGGTGTGTTCCCGTGTCTTCGATGCCGAGCTCGATTTTCTCGAGCACATATGCCGAGAAAGTCCAATTCCTGTCCGTCTAGGCACCGGATTTGGAACATGTCGCGAAATTGTTCAAAAAGCACTCGATTCCCTATGACGAATCGCGCATCGATCAGAGAAGATTTCACTCGATGCTCCTGGTTCGCCAAGCGACATACCTCGTCTGCGGAACCGATTGAGATGATACGAACACGATATCCGATGAAAGAGAGCGATTTCAATAAAAGCTCGGGGAGTTCTACGGGCTGAGTGATACCGCGATGGAGAAGAGTTAGATCCAGGTTGCTTCCAGCATTGAACTCACCGCGTCCGTAGCTGCCGCAGGCTAGGATAGCGAAGGTATCGAGAGTAATGCCCACCTCTTTGTTAATCGTGTCAGAGAGAAGGTGGGAACAGAGCTCGTGCACGATGGCGTCGGCAAGAGCGGTGCGTCGTGCAAGACAATCGAAGGGATCACTCGTGCTCGTGACTTCCGATGAAATGAGTGGACCTTGAGTTTCGAAAAATCCTCGAAGCGATGCGTCGGTGGATGTCCCACCTTCCGCCGTGTCATACATCTGAGCGAGCATGCCGTCGAGTCTGAGTCGAGTGTCGTCGAAGATCCGATGAGAGCGCATGAAACGACAGAAGAAAAATCCGAAAATTGGGAAAAGAAAGCGGTAGATTCTCCAGATTCAGGATTTTTGAGTAAGGACGCCAGAACGTGAAGTCGATATCCCGATCAGTGAATGATCAGCGATGTGGAAGAGGAACGATCTCCCGGACTCGTGGAGAAATGCTGCTACTGGCGCGCGAGGAAGCTGTTGTCTGGGGGCGATGACTCGTGCCTGTTCGTATTTCTGTTCCAGGCACAGCGATGGACGACCCTGAGACTCGGACTGCAGGGGCGACAGGCTGAGCAATAGAAAATTCTGGTCTACGTTCCTTTTGAGTTGATCTCGTGATCGACGATTCGCGTATGCGTTCATCAACAGGCGCTTCGTGTCGCTTTAGATTGGGGTGATACGCCAGAGCGTCCTGATAATTAAACCACATTACATCTTTGCCCACCCACAATCCGAGCACGAGAGTGGCGATGGAGAGTCCGAAGCCGAGACGATTTCGCTGCACCCCGATGAGAACGGTCGCGACAGCAGATAAAATCAGAATTTTGAACAGCCATGACTTCTCGACCCAAGCCTGTGTAGTTTCGGAAAAGCCCTTCGCTCGCGACGGGACTGCATGCTCGTAGATCTGTTCTAGGCGGGGTTCTGACTGAACTCGTGCATCTGTGTAGGGAAAGTACAACAGTGCTGCGGTTCCAATCACGATGAGCGCCGCCACCTGTAGACGAGGGGCTCTTATAAAAAATCCGATAGAGATCATGATGACTCCAGTGAGCAACCCGTACGTGATGAGAGGTTCCATCACGAGGAAGCGATACTCGGGATCGCCGATTGCTTTCAGAAGACTTTCAATTTGGAGAAAAAATTCGCTCATATTCTTGGAGAGCGGGTTATCGGTTAAAATAGTGTGGGTTGTTCACTGCTCGCATTCGCGGGAGGGGTAAGCCCCAGCTTTCGATAGGCAAGCGGAAGAGCGGCACGCCCTCTGGGGGTACGTTTTAGAAATCCTTTGAGAATGAGATACGGCTCATAAACCTCGTTGATCGTCGCTTCATCTTCACCGACGGCGACCGCGATAGAATTCACCCCGACGGGGCCGCCGTGATATTTATGAATCACTGCCTCGAGGATGCGCTTATCCATCTCATCTAGGCCATCCTCATCAATATCAAGCATCGCAAGAGCGTCTCGCGCGACGGAAGCAGTCACGACATTATCAGCGCGGACTTGGGCGTAATCACGTACCCAGCGAAGAAGTCCGTTGGCGATTCGAGGGGTTCCTCGACTACGGGTGGCAATCTCAAGTGCGCCAGCATCCTCAATCGGAACTCCTAAAAGGGAGGCGGACCGGCGAATAATAATCACTAGCTCTTCGGGCGAATAATAATCGAGGCGATTCGTAATGCCAAAGCGCGAAAGGAGGGGGCGCGTGAGCATTCCGGCCTTCGTCGTTGCTCCCACGAGCGTAAATTTCGGCAGAGAGAGTGAGATCGAGCGAGCGCTGGGACCGGAATCGATAATGATGTCGAGCTTGAAATCCTCCATCGCTGGATAGAGATACTCTTCAATCGCAGGATGGAGACGGTGGATTTCGTCAATAAACAGAAAATCCCCGTGAGCTAAATTGGTCAAAATCCCGGCGAGATCGCCAGCTTTCTCGATCTGAGGGCCGCTCGTTATGTGAATTTCGCTTCCGAACGCACGGGATAGAATGTGCGCAAGAGTGGTTTTGCCTAAGCCTGGCGGCCCACACAACAGAACGTGATCGAGCGCATCGCCGCGCCCTTTTGCCGCCTCTACCATCAGCATCAGCCGTTCCTTAACTTTGGCCTGTCCACAAAACTCCGCAAAATCCGGAGGACGGAGACTCTGCTCGAAGTCCCGCTGCGGAGAGGTGCTAAAGTCGTTGGCAGAAGAAGGCGTCACGAGTATAAATAGGGAAGGTAGAAATATTAATAAAACTTGAAATTAAATTAACCATAAAACCTATCAAAGTCGATAAGAATCGCTTGCATCCATTACGATCTTCGATAAACGATTGCATGAAGTCGAAAATCGTAGTTTAATTGACGAATCCTGATCCGACCCGATCCAACACAAATTTGAACTTGACGCGAAGTCCTAAAAACCTATCAATCCTTACTCTACTAGAAACGGACTCGCATCCGCGACGGCACACAACCCAATTTTCGTAGCACAGACTTTCAATGAACTTTTACCGAGCCGCCCGATTCCTGAACTCGCATCGAACGATCACCCGTGCTTTGATTGGAGTGCTGGTGGCGATAGGAATTAATTCAGTCGTTGCGCAGGATGGTGCGATTGTGAAGTCGATTGATGTGCAGTATGTCGGGCATCAAACGGTCTCGCCGGAGCGTATTCTTTCCCACATGTCCACGCGAGTGGGGAGCAAGCTGTCCATGGGACAAGTGGATGAGGATGTTAAAAGTCTTTACGCGAGTGGTGATGTGGAGAGCGTTCGCATTCTCGCTGACAAAGTCGCTGGAGGCGTAAATCTCATCGTCGTGGCACAAACCCGAGCAGTGTACGGAGGATCTGACTTCGTAGGGAATACTCTGATCGAGACTTCGAAGTTAGAGAAAAAGGTCGATCTTAAGCTGAATAAGCCGATTGATGAGGGGGTGCTCAAGACGGCGCGGGAGGAGATTCAGGAAATGTTTCGAAAGAAGGGCTTTGCCGAAGCGACTGTGACTTATGCGATCAGCGCTCCTTCATCGGAGGGATACTCCCGAGTGGTGTTTACTGTGAACGAGGGTTCTCAAGGCGTGTTGCGGAACATCGAGTTCGTGGGAAATTCTGCCTTTAAATCCTCTGAGTTGAAGGAGCAAATGAGTCAGAAGGAAAGGACTCTCCTGACAATGTTTAAGAAAGCAGGCGCGAGTGACGCCGAGACCCTAGCTCAAGACACTCGCGGACTTGAGGATTTTTATCGCGACCACGGTTATTTGAATGCGCGAGTGACGAACGTCTCGCGTGTGCGAGTGGATGCAAAATACGTCGATGCTGTGATTACGATTGATGAAGGGCAGACTTATATCGTGGACAGTATGGCGATCAAGGGGATTACTGTTCTGGACATGCAGAGTGACGTGATGCCTTATCTGAAGACGGCTGCGGGTTCCACCTTTGAAGGAACGAAGCTGAAGGATGATATCAAGGTGATCACCGATCAGCTCGGTGTGCGTGGGTATGCAGAAGCGAGGGTCATTCCACGTCTTGAAGATGCTGGGAATGGACAGGTGCGCGTCGTGCTGGATGTGACTGAGGGTCGTGCCTATAAAATTGGGCAGATCCACATCGAAGGCAATGATAAGACAAAAGATACCGTCATTCGGCGGGAATTGCCTCTGGAGCCAGGGCAGATGTTCGATACTGCCAAGACCGATGTGACGAGGCGTCGGCTTGAGAATATGAACTATTTCTCGAGTGTTGAGGTAATGCCTGTCGATACGAGCTATCTAGATGAAAAGGATTTGCTTATCCGTGTCGTTGAGAAGCCGACCGGTACGATCAACTTCGGTGCAGGATTCAGCTCAATTGATAATTTGACGGGCTTCTTCGAGGTGACGCAGTCGAATTTCGACCTCTTCAACTGGAAGAATTTCACTGGAGGTGGGCAGCGCTTTCGCTTTAGTGTTCGTGCTGGCTCCGAGCGAAAGGACGTTAGTCTTTCAATTACGGAACCTTGGTTTTTGGGGTATCGACTCGCCTTTACGGCGGAGGCGTTTTACAGGGATTTACTCTTCCTAAGCGATCAGTATGATCAAACAAATTACGGAGCCGCGTTCTCTTTCCGTAAGTCGGTCGGCGAGTTCACCTACCTTGTGGCTGACTATCGAGCGGAACAGATTGAAATAGATGCTCGCCCGACAGCTTCCCCTGCTTTCCTAGCTGAAGATGGAGAGTTTTTCAAATCTTCTGTTGGTGCGAAAGTCGTCCGCGATAGTCGCGATAGTGTCTTCCTGCCACGAAAAGGGAATCGCTTGTCTGCGGGATACGAATTCGTCGGTCTCGGTGGGGACGTCGATGACAATATCACCACCGTTACAGCGGCGCAGTATTACACCTTTCCAGGGGATGTTATTCTTAGTCTGAATGGCGAGTTCGCTCACTCCACAGATGGAGATCACCTGTTTACCCGTCACTTCTTGGGTGGAGCGAATACTCTGCGCGGCTTTGATTACCGCGACGTTGGTCCGCGTGACCCTGTGAGCGGAGAAGCGCTCGGAGGCCGAACGTCGTGGTTCGGGACTGCTGAGATTACATTCCCTATAGTCGAGAAAGTCAGATTCGCTACTTTCTATGATGTGGGTGAAGTATCCGATGGGCCTCTGGGAACGGTCGGTGGTGGGCTGAACTCTGACTGGGGTATTGGTCTCAGATTGTTTGTTCTTGGGAGTGCTCCTGTCCGTCTAGACTATGCGTTTCCTCTTCAGACCGACGCTTGGAACGATGGCGGTGGACGCTTCCAGTTCACAATGGGAGCGACATTCTGAGAACTCGGCTAAGAACTCTGATTTCTCATTCGTTCACATAGTTGGGTTAAACTCCCGTGATCGAGCGTCTTTATATTGCCCATGTTGAAAGGTCTATCTCCTAAAATTTTTATGAAGTGTCAGTTATTCTCTATTCTTGCCTCTACGGTATTCCCCCTCCTGATGATTCCTGTGTCCAATGCGCAGGAGCTTAAGATTGCAGTTGTGGATATGCAGGACGCTTTGAATCAGTATTACAAGACGGAGATCAAGGTAAAGGAAATCAACGACATGGCGGACGAGAAGAGAAAGAATCTCGACGAACGTGCGGCTGCGCTCCAACAGATGAACAACCAAGCGGCAGAACTAGATGCCGTATACCGAGATACGGCTCTGTCAGAATCCAAGCGAAAGGATGCCCTTGAAAAGCTGCAAGTGCTCATGCAAGAGCGAGCTGCTAAGGGAAAGGAGATTGGTGATGCCCAACGTAAAGCATCTCAAGAAGTCATGACAGCTCGGCAGGAGATGGAGGCAACTTTGGTTGATGAAATAAAGAAGGTCTTAGACGGACTTGTGCAGGTGCAAGGGTACGATTTGGTATTCGATAAGTCCTTCCTACCAAAGGCGAATAAGGCGATCCTCTATACCTCTTCGAACGTAAAGGATTTGACGAACGAGGTCGTAGCATCGCTGAACGAGGGGCATCCGACTCCGGCGAAGCCCGCAGAAGCTCCATCGAACTAGGAGGTCGATTCTCTTGCGAGTGCGCTCCTTGCAGGATTCAGGCACGATCTTCTGCTGTCACTCGATAGTTCGATGAGGGTCACTGTAGGCGAAATTGTAAAATTAGTGGGTGGGCACCTCTTTCGAGGGGATGCGGATGTGGTGATTACGAACTTCGCCGCTTTGGATCAGGCGGATAGGAGTTGTGTCAGCTTTTACGGAAATTCGAAGTATCGGAACTCACTAGCGCGGTCCAGTGCAGGGCTTGTTTTGCTGAATGATTTGGATTGTGAAGCTCCGAACGTGATAGCGTTGGTACGGGTCGAAAACCCAGTACTAGCTTTTGATCAAATTATCCGCGAGTTCGCGACTCCTGCTCCTGCCTTCACCCCTGGGATTTCTCCGTCTGCCTGGGTAGCTACAGATGCGAAAGTGAATCCATTAGAGGTTGAGGTAAGTCCGAATGCATCCATTCTGTCCGGAGCATGTATCGGGAGAGGTTCGCGAATCGGGGCAGGAGCTGTCATCGGTGAGGGTGCTAAGATTGGGGAGGACTGCTTCATCGCTCCCAACGCGACCGTATCTTGGGGCTGCGTTCTTGGGGATCGTGTAATTTTGCATTCTGGGGCGATCATTGGAGCGGATGGGTTTGGGTTCGAGTTCGTTGATGGTCGACATCAAAAGATCGAGCAACTCGGAATCGTACGAATTTGCGATGATGTCGAGATCGGCGCTTCCAGCACAGTTGATCGAGCACGCTTCGGCGAGACGGTCATTGGTCGAGGGACGAAAATTGACAATCAAGTTCAGATAGGACACAACTGCTTCATCGGGGAACACTGCATCCTCGTGGCTCAGGTGGGGGTCTCCGGGAGTACGCGTATCGGAAACTACGTCGTATTGGCCGCGCAAACAGGGGTGGCAGGACATTTGACGATTGCTGATCGAACGACTTTTGGCGGTCGAAGTGGAGTGATTTCTTCGATTACCGAATCTGGCGGAACCTATTTTGGCTATCCCGCCAGACCCATGCGCGAAGATCGACGCGAAGCGATGAGAGTTAAGCAACTCGGAAGCTTAATCAAGCGAGTTCGCCAACTTGAGGAACAGAGTGAACGATATAAAGCAGCGTTAGAGGCGGGAGAGACGCAAGTGGGAGATTCCGCGATTGCGCCATAGAAATGTAGCTCGAAAGAGGGGATGTTGGGCCTGTCGGCGATCTTGGGACGTTCGTACGATTTTTGTGTGTGATTCAGAGACAGCGAAGGAACGGGAAAGGGCCTGTTTCTTCGCTGTCGCACAGATCTGACAGAAGCACTTACTGAACGGAGTCTGAATCAGGATGCTCTTTCGCTGGTGGTGTTGTCGCTGGTGGCGTTGTCTTTTCTTTCTGCGTGGCTCTGGGATTTACTGAGTGGGGCTTCGAGATACGAAAGTCGAATCGATCCAGTTTCATGGCTTCGAATAGCTTCTGAGCCTCCATCGGTAGCGCATCTTTTCCTTTGGCGGGAGAATACGGCCCATCATAGATCGAATTTCCCTGTTTATCGCGGAGTTCTAGGCGATATACTTCGTTCTTCCGAGTTAAAGTCAGTTCACCTTCGTCATTGTTGATCCGAAGAACCCCTTCGTCTCCGAAGATGCGTAAGGGCAGCCCTGGACTTACGCTTCCCTGAGGAGCGCGATTTTGTGGACGCTCAGGAGTCTTCGGAAGCCCCGGTGAGGTTGCTTCAGGGCGAGCTTCAGGAATGGTGTGCCCGCGCCGGTCACGCCAGTTCCGCTGCACGGGAGATTGTAGCTTCCGCGCTTCTCTGCGCAATTCCTCCAACCATTGTGGCGGAGCGAGCGGCATGGGAGGGATGGATTCGAAAACAGATCTGTTCGGCAGTAGAGGTTCATCAGTTTCATCCAAGATTGCAGTAAGGGTTCTCTCATTACCGTTCTGGATGACTGTGAATGAAACGGAATCTCCCTTTGATTTCTCTCGAATCAGGAGAGCAAGGTGCTCGGGTGAGATCAGTCGTTGATCATCTAGGCGCAGCAGAATGTCGCTTTCTTGTATTCCAGATTTCGCAGCAGGTGAGTCAGGACTTACTTCGATCACCTGAATTCCGAATCCCTCGGGAATTCGAAGATGCTGCGCGAGCGCGGGAGGAACTGGAATCGTAGCCACTCCGAACCAAGCTCGCGTTCGATTCTGCTCGGATCGCTCCCTTGGATCAAGGCGTGATTCCGGATGGGGATGATTCTGATCGATACGAGGTCGATCTTTCGGAACGCGCCCGCGCTTAGGCATTTCGGGCGGACTTTTCTTGCGTGCCGCCGGAGCTGTCTCATTCGGATGGGGCTTTGCAGGCGGGGGCACAGCCGCTTGGTTCTCCTGTTCAGCAAGGATCGGTTGAATCAAGGCGGTCGCTAGAACAAGACTGAGGATAAATGATGTTTTCATTGGATTTAAACAAGAGATTGCGATTACTAGAAGGAAGCCTGAAGGCAAGAAATCGGCTGATCAGTCTGTCAGAAGTGGAATTAAAAATTCCTCTCTTTGTGGCTCAGTGTAATGAATCTCCGTCCCAGTCTCTGCGTCGTGCCAGTGATAGGTATCCTGTGTTTCAACTTCGATTTTCTGACGCAGGCCTTCGTTTGTTTGAATTACGCCGCCGTTCGAGGCATTGATCATTGTACCGTGAGAGGTTACGGGTAATGGTTCGGAAAATGCAGTTGTATTCGTTATACGCTCTGGATTGACTGAGGTGTCAGAAATGCGCTGAGAATTGCCACTGCTGGCGATCTGCTTCGTCTTCGTCGAGCGTAAGGTGCCTACTTGATTGAAGAGAAATGCACCAGACAAAGCGAAACAGAACCCTGCCATGACGGCCAAGCGTTTCCAATGAATCGAAGTCACGCTTTGTTCAGCAACTGCTCTGTCCAAAGATCGAGCGAGTGATCGAAGCTGGGTTGTTTCGATAGGGGCGGGCCTGATTCCCCGCAAGAGAGCTTCGAGTTCCTCGTCGCCAGGGTTTTTCGGATCTTCACTCATCTTTCCGAGTGTAGAGCGATGCAGGCGCGTGGTTTTGTCTCAGATTTTTAACAAAATGAAGACTGGGCTAAAGTCTCTTGCCAGCGAGTGATCTGGGCGTGCACATTGCTTGGGGACGGTGCTCCGGTGGCTCTCCGAGCCTCCAGAGCCGTCGTCAGATCCAGACATTGATGAACGTCCGCTTCGAAGGCAGGTGAAAATTGCCGATACTCTTCGAGTGTGATTTCCGGGAAAGACCTTTTCTCCAGAATGCTGAAAGCGGTAAGTTTCCCAATCACTTCGTGAGCTTCACGGAACGGAATTCCGTGCCGAACCAGATAATCGGCGAGATCGGTGGCGAGAAGGAAGGGATCGGAGGCGGCTCGTAGCGTATTCTCCGTACGGACTTTCGCGACAGTCATCATCTCGGCATACACCTCGAGAGCGAGCTTGATCTGATCGATTGAGTCGAAGAGCGGCTCCTTATCCTCCTGCAAGTCACGATTGTAGGTCATTGGCAGACCCTTGAGTGTTACAAGGAGGGATGTCAAATTGCCGATCAACCGCCCAGATTTTCCACGAGTTAACTCAGCGATGTCGGGATTCTTTTTCTGGGGCATGAGACTAGATCCTGTCGTATGCGCATCACTCAGTTCGATGAAGGCAAACTCCGCCGTGGCCCAGAGAATCACGTCTTCGCTAAGTCGAGACAGATGGATGCCGGTCAGTGCGATGGAGAAAAGAAGTTCGGCGATGAAATCGCGGTCACTGACTGCGTCCATGCTGTTTTGCGTGACGGTGGAAAAGCCGAGTCGTTCGGCTACTTTCTCTCGATTAATGAGAATCGTAGATCCGGCGAGCGCCCCAGAGCCGAGCGGCATCACCTCGATGCGGCGCAATCCGTCGCGCAGACGCGCTTTGTCTCGTTCCAGCATCTCCAAGTATGCGAGCAGGTGGTGGGCAAAGAGCACGGGCTGCCCTCGCTGTAAGTGCGTATATCCAGGGAGAACAGTATCTGGATAACTAGCCGCCAGTCCTAACAGTGACTTCTGTAGAGCGGAGATCCGATCCACGATCGCTCGAGTCTCCGCACGACAGTAGAGACGCACGTCAAGTGCGACCTGATCGTTGCGACTCCGGGCGGTGTGGAGTTTGGCGCCAGCAGCTCCGATTTTGTCCGTGAGCGCCTTCTCGATATTCATGTGAATATCTTCCAGATTCGTCTGAAAGTGGAATTCACCGTTCTCTATCTGGCGCTCGATCTCATGTAAACCATTTACGATCTGCCTTTCCTCTTCCTCTGTGAGTATTCCAGCGTCTAAAAGGCCGCCAGCGTGGGCGATGGAACCTGCGATATCATGAGGGTACAGACGCCAGTCGTAGGAGATGGACTCTCCGTAGCGCTGCAAGAGGTTCGATGTCTCCGTTTGAAATCTGCCTTTCCACATGTTGTTGATTCGCGCCGGGAAAGCGCTCTGGCAAGCGAGATTTTTCGGGGTTGAGTAAGAGTTGCTCAGGACTGTCCGGATGGGCGCTTTCCGAGGCGTTGTTCGATCAGATTCTCGCAAAATCCATCTTTCCGAAGACGATCACAGCAGGCCTCTATCCGCATCGATTTCGATGTGGGGCGAAATCCCAGACGCCGAGTGATGCAGTCGATCAGCATGGTGATGTGGTCGTCTTCGAACTCTATGATTTTGTCACAGTCTATGCAAATCAGGTGATTGTGATGAGGAGAATCGAGAAAGTTGGGATCATATACACGCTCGTCGCGACCGAGATCGATTTCGCGAAGCAGTCCACACTCGACGAGCAGGGCGATGGTGCGATATAGCGTGGCTCGCGATGTCTTGGGATCGAGTCGTCGCGCCTTTTCCAGCAGTTCTTCTGCTGTAAAATGATCGTCGCTCGCGAAGGCTGCTTCGACAATGATGTCTCTCTGTCCCGTGCGACGCATTCCCTTTTTGAGAAGGTAGGCATCAAAGCGATCTTTAATTTCTCGATTCATCCTGTCTGATTTGAATATAGTGGCGATGGAGCGAATTGGAATTTGAGATATAATGATACGCCCTGCATTGTCATTATGTCCGTTTCCATTCCGTCTTGTATCCGATTTACTCCTGTTTATCAAACCCGAGTTTGGGGTGGGCGTCTTTTAGAGACTCGATTGGGCCGTGAATTACCTGATTCAGAGTTCCCTTACGGAGAATCGTGGGACGTTTCTGCTCGCGAGGAAGCCGATTGTGAGGTTTCTGCCGGGAGTCTTCAGGGAAAAAGATTATCTGAACTGTGGTCTGATCGTACTCTGAGATCGGCGATTTTCGGAGAAAAGGCACCTGAATCGGATCGCTTTCCCTTGCTTTGCAAAATCCTTGATGCTCGCGAAAAGTTATCGATTCAGGTACATCCTCCAGCAGAGTTGGCGAAAGAGCTGGGGGGAGATTCGAAGACTGAGGTCTGGTACATCGCTGATGCCGAGCCAGGAGCGGTCCTTTATGTCGGGTTGAAGGGCGGAGTTGATCGGGCAGCTTTTCGCCGGGCACTGGAAACAGGAGATGTGGAGCATTGCGTGCATCTCTTGCCGGTATCGGCGGGGCAGTTTATTTTTATTCCCAGTGGACGACTCCATGCGATCGGAGCGGGTTTGATGATCTACGAAATCCAGCAGAACTCGGATACTACCTATCGCGTATTCGACTGGAATCGAGTCGGAATCGACGGACGACTGCGCACCCTCCATGTCGAGGAGTCTCTCCGATGCATTGACTTTTCCGATGTGGAACCGGAGATGGATCGTATTGACGGAAATGTGATCGTGGATTGCGAACACTTTCGCCTAGAGAAGCATTCGATTCGGGCCGGAGAATCGATTGCTCAAGCGATACAGGAGCGATTTGCGATTCTGACGATCATTTCGGGAGCGGTGAGTGGAGGCGATACTTTGATGAAAGAAGGAGACTTCGCCATCATTCCAGTCGGAAGCTACGCTGATCTGATCGCAGATGGTGATACGGAGATTTTGATCACCACTTGGGGTGGGAATGGCTGAGGGGACAGATAACGCATACTCAGCGAGTTATACGACCTGGTGATGGGTTAGATCCTGAACGTCAATGATCCCGACTGGGCGTAAATCATCGTCCACGACGGGAAGATCATCGATGCGGAGACCTTCCAGTAGTCGGAGCACCTCGCCGACCAGCTTTTGCTGATGGATAAACTTCGGATGAGCCGTCATATACTCGCCGACAGGCTTTTTCCCGATTTCCGCTCCATCTGTGCCGAAGGTGCGTGCGAAGTCCCCTTGGGTAAATATCCCCGCCAGAAGTCCATTTGCGTCGACGATCACCACCGCACCGGCACGAGCGTGCGTCATGCGAGAGATCGTCTCGCGTATGCTGAGATCAGGCGTGACGATGACGAGATCCTCTCCCTTGCGCATGATGTCGCAGGCTCGCAATAGTAACGCACGTCCTAGGGAGCCACCGGGATGAAGCTCGGCGAAATGCTCGCGGGTAAAGCCTCGTGCTTCCAGTAGCACCATGGCTAGAGCATCTCCCATCACCAGAGCGTTGGTGGTGCTCGAGGTCGGTGCGAGATTGAGTGGGCAGGCTTCTCGCTGCACTTGGACATTAAGTACGCAGTCAGAGGCTCGTGCTAATGTGGAGGTGGGTTTTCCCGTGATCGCGATCAACCGTGCTCCGCGACGCTTCAGATAGGGTAGCAAGGTGAGCATTTCTTCGGTTTCTCCAGAGTAGCTCAATGCCAGCACGCTGTCTCCCGCATTGACAAGTCCCAGATCACCGTGGATCGCGTCTTGGGAATCGAGCACGATCGCTGGAGCACCTGTCGAGCAAAGCGTGGCGGCCAGCTTTCGCCCGATGTGCCCAGATTTCCCTACCCCCACTACGAGAATTTTTGCTCCACTCTCCGTCGTTTCGCGCAGGATCGATACAGCAGTGGCGAATGAGTCGTCTAGTTGATCATGAAGACGACGAAGTTCCTCGATTTCGAGAAAGATCACGCGTCGGGCTTGTTCGAGAAAATCCATGAGAAACGAAGGAGTGTAAAAAGGAAAAATTGAGAGGATATGGCGTTCTCATCGAACTTTCTTCGTGTTATTCAGAATGCGCAAGCTTGGATCGGTCAGGAGAGATGCGAGAGTCGATTGAAAAGAATCGTCGAGTTTTGCTTCGACACTTCCGGTTTCCTATCTCATGGAGCGAGCCTCTCCGCCTGCATACTCAGTGCCCGCACCTCCATCGCAGCATCGAATGTGCCGGGGAGTTCCCAGCCCATATTCATTCCTCCGAGCGCATAGTCAGCGATGTCCTTCGAGTCGCTGAGATAGCCTCCTGCCCAGGCTTCTGTCAGTGCCTCAATCATCAGCGGGCGCAGATCGCGGTCTACTCTTCCCCATGTGCCCTCGTGAAGGCTGTGATCGAGGAATTTTTCTCCACCGAGCGTATAGATATATTTACCGGCTCCCAGAAATTCACGGGCTTTGTGCTGTTTCGAAAAAGCAGATCGGTTATCGTATAAGGGGACTCCGAACCAGAGATAATCACCGTAGCCCACTGATTGGCGATTTCGATTTTGTAGAGTGAAGAAGATCTGAAACTGGGCAGCATGGCGGCGTGGATCGTGGTCGCCCTGATGAAGGTTGGTGCATCGTACGAGTTTCGCTTCGACGTGGAAGCGGAGGGATTTTAACTCGGAGAGGAACGGAGCATTCCGGAATCGCTGCTCAGCCAGCAGATGTATCCAAGGATCAGATTTTTCTCGTGCTTTTGACCCATATTCCGCTCCGCTGTTTGCTGCAAGAAGGAGGGTGCCCGACTCTCCATTGATTACGACAGATTTCGCCCGATTTTCGCAGGTAATTTGATTTTCTCTTCGGATCGCTGTTGTCGGATCGAGAGGAAATTGACTGTTCCACTGAGCCAGTTTCCAGAGAGGACTGGCACCCGCCGAGAAGCCGAGCAGTGTTCCATACGGAACCTGTTTTCTAGGCGCGGGTTCCATGAGAGTGAGTCCGGCTTTGAACATCGAATCGCCTATCAGGTCTTCGCCAGCGAGATGTGCCGTGGTTACAGGAATGGAGAAACCGAAAATGCTGAGAAGAAGGGGTAGGGCGCTCAGAGGATGAAGTGAAATCATCGAAAAACGGGTGATCTCATCCTCGGATGAATGCCGAAAGAATCAAGTTCCTTTAGGATGCTTGCTTTCTATGGGAGTTTCTCTATACTCTCGGCTATGGCATTTTTTCCTATCCCCTCTTCTTGGCAAGGCAAGGTTCTGTCTCTTCTTCGCATGATTTCTGCTGCCGATCTCATGCAGCATGGTGGACAAAAGATGTTCGGATTTCCGCAGGTTGGACAGGGTCAGTTTCAGATCTTTTCACTGATGGGCCTGGCTGGGGTATTGGAACTCTTCGGCGGATTGCTGCTGCTCGTCGGACTCTTTACGCGCAAAGTTGCTTTTGTCCTCTCCGGATTTATGGCGGTAGCGTATTTCATGCATCATGCACCTGGCAGCGTTTGGCCCTTGGTGAATGGCGGCGAGTTGTCCGTGATCCTCTGCTTTGTTTATCTGTTCCTTTCTGCTGCAGGAGGCGGGGACTGGAGTCTGGATAAGAAGTTGCGCAAAGGGTAAGTAGCTCACTCTCTGTGATCCGTATAGCGTATGATTTCTGATCCCGACGCGATGCGTTACGGCATGATCGGCGACGATCTGCGTTCTCTGTCGGAAAAACTGGAGAAATATACGGGAGAAATCTGCTGGGAATATCTGCGTCCGCACTATGCGCACGGGGCCTTGGTGTGGGTAGATTCGAGCTTATCGCTGACGGAGGTGGGGCGGGCCTTTTCCGAAGACGATACCGAACAGGTCTCTCTGTGGCGACGTTCTGGCGACATTCTCCTTCCTTCTGATCTTCACGCCCAGTATTGGAATGACGCGCAGTCACGCTTCCTGGCCATAGTCGTGTCGCCTTTTGTTTTGATCCAGGATATTCCCTCGGGCGAGGAAGATACGGCATCGTGAGCACCCCGGCGGGTGATGGTCACGAGAGGCAAGAGCCACGTCTGCGCAAGAGCCACGTCTGCGCAAGAGCTACGTCTGCCTATGCCTACGCAAATTTGAAAGACCAGAGCAGAGTAGAGTAGACTCTCATTCCTTTTAATTATTACAATTCTCTCACGGCATGGGATGCTCCTTCAGCAGTTCTTCGGTCGTGTAGATCATCATGCGTCCGGGCTGTTGTTCTCGCACTTTCTTCACCTCGGTTTCGCTGACGGCACTGGCTTTGTTGCCAAAGCTGTTCCTTACGAAGGTGAGCACGTCCGCGATTTCGCTGTCTTTTAGCATCCCTCCGAAGGGAGTCATCGGTACCAGGCCGTCGTATTTTTTCCCTTCCACTTCGATGGGACCCATCAGACCGTAGAGTGCAATCTTGATTAGGCGGTCGAGATCCTCCGTTACCCAAGGACTACCCGTGATCGGGGGAAATGCGGGGTCTAGGCCTTTCCCATCTGCCTGATGGCAGGTGACGCAGAGTCCCTCGCGGAAGAAAATTTCCTGTCCGGCGACGTATTGCTTCTTTTGCGTTTCAGTCAGGTAGTCAGGGACGGGCAGCTCCGGATGCTCGGGCGCAGCTTTCTCGGTGATTCCAGCGAGCCGATCTGTAGCCGCTTCAATCGCGTTTTTACTCCATTCATCCAGCGGGTGAGAGGCGGCGATGGCTACGATCTTCTTTGCAGAATCGATATCCGATAACCAAGACGCAGCAACGGTGGCCTCCAGTCTGACACGGCCTTCGGGATCGGCGGCAGCTTTTTCTAACAAGGCCACAGAGTCAGCGATACGGCCATAATTATAGCGCAGCGCTCGAACCGCAGCGGCTCGCACATGGAAGTCGTCAGAGGCGAGGAGCGCATGGAGCAGGTCGACGTCCACGGCATTCATTCCCCAGGTGACCCACAGGGCCTCCAGTCGGTGATGCTCGTAGTCGGGAGCATTTTTGTCCAGCCCCTTCACCCAGCTCTTCACGGCGGGCAGGACTTCCTCCGCACTGTGTCCACGCAGCGCCCTGCGAGAGCGATAGCGCGTCCTCAGCTCAGGCAACTTCAAGTTTTCCAACAGCTCGGTGACACTGGCTCCGGCCACTTTGGCAGGCTTCACCAGCGGGCGAGACGGGTAGGTGATGCGGTAGATGCGCCCATGGACGTGGTCGCGCAGTGGATCGCGTGCATTGTGCTGCATGTGCCCGATCAGCACATTGTGCCAGTCGATCACGTAGAGAGATCCGTCGGGGGCGAATTCGAGATCGACTGGACGAAAATTGCCATCCGAGGACTGGAGCAAATTCTGCCGAAAGCTCGTCTTGTACCCCGTGCCGTCGTCCTCAATCTGGTGCTGCTTGATGCCGAGAAAGCCTATGGTATTGCAGAGAATCAGATCGCCCTGTACCTCGTCGGGGAAATGCCGGGAAGAGATGATCTCCAGTCCTGAGGTGGGGCGGACCTTTTGACCCTCAGGAATTAAGTCGGGCGTCGAAGCGGTTTTGCTTCCGAAGGTGGGCTTGACTGAGACAGGCAGCATCCAGTTCATGCTGGTGCCAGAGGTATGGAGAAAGAAGTCCTGTCCCCATTTGTCGAAGGCGACTCCCCAGGGGTTGGGGATCACCAGTTGTGCTGTTCTTTCCAATTGGAAACGCTGTGGACTGAAGCGAAAAAAGCCACCGTCCACGCAGCGGATGGGACCGTAGGGAGTCTCGACGTTGGAGTGAAGGAATACGCCTTCGCACATAATAATCCCGCCGGATGGATCAGCTGTGAAGGCGCTGATGGCGTGATGCGTGTCGTGTGTATCGAAACCTCCGAGCAGGATCTCGGTCGAGTCGACGTGATCATCGTGATCCGTGTCACGCAGCAGGACAAGATTCGGTTCTTGAGATAGATAGACGCCTTCGGTCGAAAGTTCGAATCCTATGGGCAGATGCAGGCCCTCGGCGAAGACGGTTTCCTTGTCTGCTTTGCCGTCGCCGTCGGTGTCCTCGTAGATCAGTAACTTGTCATTCGGCAGAGGATCGCCGGGGCGATAGTGCGGATAGGTCGGCATCACGGCCACCCAGAGTCGCCCCTGATCGTCGAAGGACATCTGCATGGGATTGGCTAGATTCGGAAATTCTTTTTCCGACGCGAAAAGCTCGATTTTGTAGCCTTCGGGTACCGTCATCGTCTTCAGCGCATCTTCACCGTAGAGATACTCAGGATTTCCGTTCTTGTTGCTCGGCACATAGTTGGTAGGAACCGGAGGTAGAGGATGAGTGGACGAGTCATCGATGGCCAGATCGGTGGTTTTGCCAGTTGCGATCTCATGAATTCGCTGATCCCTTAGAGACGCCATTTCACGGAGCTTGAAGACCTCATCGGGATAGTTTTGAGGACCGTAGGGATTGTAACGACGGCCATAGGAATGGACGCCGTTCAGCATGTCGTAGTCGAGCCTCCAGCACCAGTCTTTCTGTTCAACGGCGCGATGGAGCAGCTCTGGATCGGCCTTCGATCGGTGTGGTGCCGAGTCATAAATCCCGTCGGCGATCATTTCAGCGATTCGAGCATACGAATCATCTGTTGGAATGAACCCTCCGGTGGTGAAGTAGGGATTCCCTTTCTCAAAAAGTGCCTTGGTCGGGTGGAAGAGATCGATGAAAGTCAGACCGCGATTTTTTGCGACTGTGGCGATGGCGGCCGAGTAGAGGGCCAGATTGGCGTTTTCAGTTTTTCCGTTCGGCAGATCGCGGGTCTTGCTTTGATCCTCGAAAGCGATGGGAGACACGAGCACGAGACGGGGAGCCTCTTTGCCATTGTAGGCTTTCGAGAGTGTGTGCTTCACGAAAGCCTCCAGTTCGGCCTGGAAGTTGGCCACGCGATTCGCACCGTCGAAGGATTCGTTGTAGCCGAAGAAGGCTACGATGGTGTCAGCTTTCAAGAAGGTCAGCCATTGGTCCGGAGTGGGAAAAAATCCGATTCCGTTGTGGATTTGTTTGTCGGGATGAAAGGTCTCCGCTCCCGGAAATGCCCATTGTGAAGGGCGGGCTGCATGAGGACGAAATCCGGGTGTGTCACCGGGACGACCCATGTTGCGTAGGAAGAGGTCGTTGTCGGGGAAGCGAAGCTGAAGTTCGGTCTCGATCCGGCTGTAGTAGAGATCGCGTTCGGCAAGCCCGTTCCCGATCAGAACAATGCGCTCGCCTTTCGTGGGGGCGGTGGCGGACTGTGCTCGCCTCTGGGTGGTCGTGGCAGGTTCCTCGATCAGCGCATGAGGACCACCTTCTCCACTGTTGTCAGGACGCACCTTTTCCTCGGCCTGCGCGGCTTTTTCCGATGCAGTCAGAGCCTTGGGTGGCTCTGCCGCGAGAAGCGACAGGCAGGGCAGAACGAAAAAGGGAAGCAGGGAAAACGAAAGTTTCATGCAATGGGTAGCGAGACAAAGATCAGATTAGAGTAACCAGATCAGCTTACTGTGCGAGAAAAACCTGACCCGAGCGAAGGCGCGATGAAGGCAGGGTGAGCAGGAATTGATTCGAAGACTCGATGTCATTCGGATCAATCTGCGCAGGCGAATTTAGGAGGGGCAGACGGCTGTGATTGTAGCGGTAGTCTGTGTGGTGCTAACGAGTTATTTACGAGTTACCTTGACATCGGGGCGGGCCTTTTTGAAGTCCGCGAGACCTGCTTCGGTGACGGGTGAGGACGACGGGAGTGTGATTGCTTTGAGAGACTTCATCGGAACCAGAGACTGGAGAGTAGGGTCATCGAAGGTAGTATCAGCATCACCGGACGAAGAAAATGCATTTATATGCAATACTTTTGACTTCTGGAAGGCGGATAGTCGCGAATCTGGCAGATGTAAATTCACCATGCTAGCGTACCGCAGGTTCGGCAGAGATTTAACCATTGTCTCGAGTTGTTCCTCTGTAAATATCAAGTTGTTCAGATAAATCGATTCTAGTTGCTTGAAACCAATTAATACCGAAGCAAGTTGCTCAGCCGAAGCTGGAGAGGAATAAAGCTTGGTAATTGAGAGTGTACGTAGCGACGATATACGCTTAAGATCGGGAAGAGATTCTATCTGTTTCGTATCCAATGTTAACTTAGAGAGTTTTGGAAGCTCAACCAAACTCTCCAAAAATTCCTTGCTGATCTCTGAGGTTCCATACAATGAAATATCTTTGAGTGACTTTATATGTAATATCGATAGAAAAGCCTTTGGATCGATATTTGCTGCGTGTAATATGGCTAATATCTCAAGTTTCTGCAATGTGCCAAGAGATGCCTGAGACTCAATGCTTGGTGGCTGCGCATAGAGCACAAGCTCAGTTAAATTTTTGGCACATTCGAGATTTAAGTGGGTAAAATCGACGACTGTTCATACGATTCATTCTCGAAATTCACCTTGGAGGGAAGTTGTTCATAGGGTTCTGCGGCGAGAATGGACCCAAACAGT
>CAUJIH010000006.1 GCA_963205275.1 Verrucomicrobiota bacterium
GTTCGCAAACGGCATCAATTCCGCCAGCGTCAAACGCAGCTTGAACAACAGGGCGAAGGGCTGTGGCACGATCAGTCAAGGCTTGGCCAGTCTCGTTGATCTTTGAAATTATTCGACTAATCTTAGATACCTGAATAGTTACGGATCATGATTCCGATGAGCGATGAACGATGAACGATAGAACACCGCCGACAAAATACATGAAAGTCTGCCTAGAATCAAAGCAGACGCTTACTTCCCCTGTCCCGACTTCTCTTGGTCCGGAAAGAGTCCATTGATCAATTCGACACTGCGTTCGACCAGAATCTGCCCCGCCTCTGGACTCGCCGTATTACTTTGCACGATCGCACTGTATCCGCCTCCGGCTACGGCGCGAGCAGTAGGCAAGTAGCGCCGAGCATCCGTTGTCAGTTCGATCACGAGAGTTTGCAATGCCTTGCTCCGAGCCTTGATTTGTGTTCCATACTCTTGGAACAGCTCAAAAGGATTAGTCGCGATGGCCACATCTCCGATTCGTAGAATGTGGATCTCCGCCTGGAACGTGTTCTCTCGATCCTGATTGCGGAAGCGATCCAGAGTCAGGCGATACCAATGAGCACGACTTGTTTTATCCCCTTTCGCCTCCGCCGCTGCGATTTCCTTCTCCGCCTCCGCCACTTCCTCGGACGTCACCTTGCGCACTGGTAGAGTGAGAGTTTCGGTGAGATGATGAAAGACCACATCGGTATGCACTTCTTTTTCGACGAGCGAGCGCACATCCTCGACCTCGCGCACGATGCGACTGGCTAAATCCGCCGTCGCGGTAATCCCGCGCAGTTCCAGCATTCGAGCCTCTGCTGCCTTGCGAAAGATCGTGCGCGGTGCCAGATCGCCCGCCGCCCCCGGTAGTCCGAGCACAAAGGAATCCCCCGAAGGATTGACTCCTAAATCCTCCCGGACATCATGCCAGAAGTCAGCATTGATCATCCGACGACTCTCCACCACCTGCGACGGACAGGCGAGGTTGACACAGGTAGCGAGAGGTTTTTGGTTCGTAGGATCGTCGTTCCAGAAATATAGCAGCTCGACTCCGTGATCCTCGCCACCCTCGATTCCTCGGAATTCGGGCACATTGGTGGCCCCGTACATTTTCGCACTCCCATCCGCATAGACCGCTCGACGATTCATCCCGACTACCGCATGACCTAGCCCCCATGCGACAGAGCCAATACGCCTGCTTTCCCAAGCTCGCACCGCAGCCTCCACGATCCGATCTGCAGCGAATTCAGCAAACTCCGCTGGTTGCATCACTCCTTCTTTCGGAATGTCGTAAGCCATCTCGTAGTTCTCGACCGACAAGAGACCCGAGGTATGCGTATGAGTCGCGGTCAGAATCAACTTTCGCGGATCAAACTCCGGAATCCGCTTCGCTAATTTTGCTCGAACCGTCTCCGTGAAAGGCGTGATTATCGCCACCACATCCATCGACACTAGGATCACCTCATCCATCTTCTTCCCATTCTCCAGAGCCTCGATCACGAGCACGCTCGCCGTAATTGGAGTCTCTCCCCCCTGCGAAATCCGCGTATAAAACTGACCCGCCAGCGCAATCGGCTGATCCGGAGTAATGTCCACCATCGCCGCCCCGACGCGCAACTCCGCAGCCCTCAGAGGAAGCAAAAACGCAGAAAAAATGATACAAGCGCTGAGAATCAGACGAATCAAAACACTCTCACGAGATGATGCTAAGAATTCCATACTGAAACAGGAAAGGATATTTCGGAGCAGGAATGCAAGAAAAACCGATGGAGAATTGCGGAATCAAAGCGTCTTTCAAATCCTCTCCTCAACTCAAGCGCAAGTGATGGCAGCCGCGATGCCCCCGAGAGATCCCGCTCGCTCCACTCGAACAGATCGGCACACCTTCTCCTCAGCGAATAATTTTGTGCTTCTTCGCAAGCTCCATCACACGCTGGTGAATGATCGGGTTATTCTCCAGTGAGCGCTGCTCTGCTTCAGGCCAGCTCTCGAGCTTACGGTCACGGGCGACTTGATCGTCGGCTTGATCTAAGGCCTCCAGTACTTCTCGGAGGAAATCCGCTCCCACCAAATCGAAGTCTTTCAAAACTGCGTCTCCATTCGTGTAGCGGAGTTCCTTCAAGTCCTCCGGTAAGGCTGACCGATCAAGCTTTCCCCGCCGATCCGCACGCTTGAACAAAGGCTCCCAGTAGAGGCCGGAAGCTCGATAAGAGGCCGTATAAATCTCAGGCATCTCCTCGTCTCGCGGTGGCCAAGTATCTTTCTTCGCCTCCTTGGACTCCGCACCAAGCCCGAGTCCCGACTCAGACCAGCGAGCGGTACCCTCCGTATACCAACTATTCTTAAAAAACGTAGTGCCGTTCTGGATGATATGAAACATCTCGTGCGCCGGAGTGAGATTGAGTATGGGATCAACGCTTGTGGCCACATTGAAGCGCAGCACCTTCGTATTGGCGGGATCATCCGACCGTCCAGAGGGCACCATCTCGTCAAAAGCGACACCGTTTGCTTTGACTATATCTTTCGAGAGCAATTTCACATCGATCCAAGAAACTCCTTTGTATCGCGAAGACTTGAGCGGATCGCAGAAACCGAGACTGGTCCACAATCGCCAGGCAGCCCAGGCCTGAATGGCGACGTTTTCCACCTGATCTGGCACGCTGTTTTGATTCTTGTCAGCAGGATCCACGGCGTGTGGACCCTCCGACTCGTAAATCACCCGGATCTGACCTTTCACGAACTTTTTAGCGATCGATGCATTTCTTCTCGCCTTTGCGTCCTGCGCCGAAGTGCCCGGTAGCACAAGAACTCCTAGGAGCATTGCGCATACTCCGCAAAGAAGTAGCCCTGTCGTCCGAACGCTTATAAGGGAGCCAAGAGATTTCATGTCTGCAATCAGGCAGCGAGACTGAGGTTCGCGCAATCTCGTTCGATTACTACCTGATCACTCCCCGGCGAAGGCTTTGTAGAGACCATCGACGTCGGCATCCTTCGGACTGCCCTGATGGAATGCGATACGCCACCGGAAAGTAATCGTCTGCCCGGCAGGAATCACCATCTGTCCGGCATTCTTATCTTCCAGTTTCTCGAAATGGTGCTTTCCGAAGGGATTAGCGGCGACTAGACCGTAGTCGCGAGAGTGCCAATACGTGGGGTGACGAGGATTGGAAGGATGATCAAAGAGAGCGATTCCGACAGGTTTCCCCTCGAGTTCGCCATAGGCATCGACCCAAAGGGCGCGCTTGCCCCACGTTTCCGGACCCTCGATCCCCTCGCTGTTCAGCAGATGTCCGGTGCCAGGGATCATCGCGGGCTTTTTCCCGGGATTTCGACGGACGACCTGTAGTTCCGGTCTCATGCGGAATGCCAGCCCCCCGTCTTTATCATCACCGAAGGTAACGGTACCGTGAGACGCATGAAAGGCGATGGTAATGTCGATCTGGCGAGGACCATTTGGGTCCTTCGGCGGGAGAAAGCGCACGGTGCGCGTGTCTGTCATCACGATGGTGCCATCGGATGCGACATAATCGTTCTCAGCAACGAATCGACCCTCCGCCCCACCACTATCAATTTTCTTGAATCCCTTGTGTACAGTGCGTCCGGGGATTCGTCCGTCACGGAGGGGATTAATCGCCCAAAAGTTATGACCATTGACGAGGCTGTGAGCAAACCACAGGGACTGGTGATGCGGGTGATCCGTGTCCTCCCCTTCCACCGTCTCAAAGGGGAAGCGTCGCGTCATCGGAATCTGTCCAGGGCCGAGGATGGGATAAAACGAAGGGAAAGGGCGCTCAGCAGGATTGAAAAGATATTCTGTGAATCGCTCTCCGTTCATTTCCACTACCAGTCGGTCCGGCTGTTCGGTGATTTTCACGGAAGGCTCTGCCTGAAGTGAAGGCAGAGCGACGAGCGCAATGATGGGTATAAGATAACGGAATTGCATGAATAGAGACTCTTGCAGTCATTTCCAGCGATTCACAAACACTAATTCCTCCCTTGGTTGCGCCGTATTCGCGAATGAGAGGCACGGGCACTGTAGGTTGCGGGCTGTGAGCCGCAGTCCGGATTCTGCTTGCCGAGCCTCTGTCCCGACTCTACAGATTTCAGACCTGCTCCTTCCCATTCCACATTCTTTTTCTCCATGATACACGACATCTCCACTCTGCGACAGCATCTGAACGAGGGCCAGGTGATCCCGGCGATGCCGCTAGCGCTGAACGCAGATCGAAGCTGGTCCACTCGACATCAGCGGGCGCTGGTTCGCTACTACCTGGACGCAGGTGCTGGCGGTCTAGCGGTCGGAGTCCACACGACACAGTTCGAAATCCGCGAGCCGAACCACGCTCTCTTTGAACCCGTCCTCCGTTTCTGTGCGGAAGAAGTGCAAAAATACTGCAAGCCGGAGCGGCGCTTCGCGCTCATCGCTGGCGTCTGCGGTCCGACCAAGCAGGCGGTGGCGGAGGCAGAACTAGCCCGCTCTCTGGGATACGATGCGGTGCTGCTGAGCCTCTCAGCTCTGCGCGATGAGGACGACGCGGCTCTGATCGCTCATTGCCGCCGAGTAGGAGAAATCCTCCCACTGATCGGTTTCTACCTGCAGAGAACAATAGGCGGTCGTGACTACGGCTATCGCTTCTGGCGCGAGTTCGCGGGAATCGAATCCGTTGTCGCGATCAAAATGGCCCCCTTTGACCGATACGCCACGCTGGACGTGATTCGCGCCGTGGCAGACAGCACGCGCGAAGATTTGGCGCTGTACACGGGCAATGACGACCATATCATCCACGATCTGACCACGCCCTTTCCTTTTGGGAATCCGCATCGCCGCATCGTCGGCGGGCTGCTGGGACAGTGGGCTGTGGGCACGCGCCAGGCGGTCGCTTTGCTCCACGACGTAAAACACGCCCAGCTCAGCGCGGCGGAGTGGGCGACGCGAGATGCGACGCTGACCGATTTCAACGCGGCCTTGTTTGATCCTTCTCACCGCTTCGCCGGGTGCATCGCGGGAATCCAGGAACTGCTGCGACGCGAGGGGCTGGTGCCCTCCCGTGCCTGTCTGAATCCCGATGAAGACCTTTCGCCCGGCCAGAGCGAGGAGATTGATCGCACAGTCTCCCGATATCCGGAGTGGCAGGACAGCGCCTTCATCCAGGAAAATCTGGATCGCTGGCTTTCCGATTGATTCCTGTCGGGATCGGCTGCGAAGGGCTAGCGATCAATGTGGCGCAGACAATCCTGTCTGTGAACTCACATGGGTCAACTGAGACAAGATTGTCTCAGCTACTTTTAAGACGCGAGCGTATGAACGAAGAGCTTGTTAATTGATTCCGGTCGGAATTGGGAGTAAAGAAGCAATTTACTCATTCTATTTTTTGATTGTTCCTTTATGAGCCTGCTCGAAGACCTCTCCACTCTCTATTCCGCCGTAGTCGCCGATATTCTCGACGGTCGTGGCTATACGCAACAGACTCTCCCGATTTCCATCCACGCTCTCACTCCAGCACAACGAGTATCAGGTCGTGTGTACACTATTAGGACGGAAGCCGTAGATGCCGTGCCCGAATCCCCCTACAAGCTGGAGATGGAGGCCATCGACACGGCGCAAAAAGGGGACGTACTGGTCATGGACGGCGAGTATGATACGGGCTGTGCGGTCTGGGGGGAGCTCTTGAGCACGGCCTGCATGGCGCGCGGAGTGAAGGGGATCGTGATGACGGCCTGCTCGCGCGATTTGTGGGCCCTGCGATCCATGGATTTCCCTGTGTTTGGCATCGGAACCTTTCCCGCCGATAGCAAGGGGCGCCGGGATGTGGTCGCTATTCGCGAGCCACTAGAACTCGGCGGAGTCAAGGTGGAACAAGGCGATTATCTGCTCGGCGACGTCGACGGGGTCGTGATTATCCCACAGGGAATCGCGGCGGAAATCATCGCAGAAGCTAAGGAAAAGGTGTCCGGTGAAAACACAGTGCGTGACGAACTCGCCGCCGGAGTCCCGGTAGCAGAGGTGTTCCGCCGTCACGGGATTCTGTAAAAGCTAGGGGCAGATCCGCTTTTACAGAGCTCGTCAAGGCAATCCCTAAAATTGAAATTGAGGCTGCTGATCCACGCACCATTCCTATGCTATCGTGAACCTTGCTACCCGTGTTCTTCGAATGGGCATCAAATCGCCTCGAAAGGAAACATGGGACGGCGGCGCTTGGTGTAGGTCAGTTTTGTCATGTCCGCTCGGGTAGGGCCGGGGGTATCGACGTGGAGGAAACCGCCCTTCGCGACTTCTTCGTAGGCGGCCATGGGGGCGATCACGCCCTTTGCGACGATGGCATCGAACTCGAAGGGATCGATTCCGCAGGAGGCAAGCTGGGCTAGACTGAAGGGCACCATGCGGCGCGTGGTAGCCATCACGACGACTCCCTTCCCCTGCTCATCTATGCTTTCCAGAATGGCAGTCGGACCTTGATCGAATTCGGAAAAGCCGCCGTGACGAGCTTTGCTTTCGGAGAATTTTCCTTCGTGCAGGGAACGGATGCGCCACCTCCCGTTCACCGGGGCGGCGGGATCGCCCACCGCAGCATCGAGAATCGCTCCAGCACCCAATTCAGTCGCCCGAGCGGCAGCGGTGGGATCGCAGAGGCAAAGAAAGAGCCGTCCCGGAGAACCCGCTTTCAGCCATTCATGCACGAGCACGGTGCTATCTGCCGGAGAGCCGCCGCCCACGTTGTCGCCCATGTCGAGGAAGACAACGGGGTGCAGGGCACTCTGCGTCGCGAGTGAAACTGCGGTCGCGGCATCGAGTTGCTCCGGCTCAAAATCTCGTCGCCTTTCCCACATCTGAGCGGCGATCTGGTCGGCGGTCTTTTGGGCGAACTCTCGATCACCATCGGTGATGACGATGACGGACGAGCCCATCTCCGCGACATCCGCGTAGGGAAAGCCGAGCAGAATAGAATGGTCTAACACTCCCGCTTTCTCCGCGATGGCCTGCGCCTCGCGATAGAACCCTGCCATGGGTTCTTGGCCGGTGTTTTGTAGTCGGATATTCATCGCCATGGATGGGCAAGAGGCCGCCTGCGCCAGACTCACTTCCCCCGCCAGCGCCCGCAACAGAAGCTTCGCCGCCCGCTTTCCGGTCTCACGTTGGTCGAGGTGAGGATTGGTGCGGTAGGCCGTCAGAGCGTCGGTCGCCGCGATCATCTCAGGAGAAAGATTCGTGTGGGGATCGAGCGTCGCCACGATGGGAATCTCCCGTCCGACCTGCTCGCGAACACGGCTGAGCCAATGACCGTCGGCGTCTTCCCACTCCTCGGCGACGGTTGCTCCGTGGGGTGCGGCGAGGATTCCATCCAACGGCCCGGCCTCGGCCAGAGCCTGTAACATTTCCTCCACAAGAGTCGCAAACACCTCGCGCTCGATCCGTCCGAAAGGAAGTGCCCGAGCCACAAAAATGGGCACGACCTCGACTCCAGACCCATCGAGGACTTCAAAAAAGCCACCGACCTCGTGCTGAACATGCGCCATTTTTTCCCGAATCGCCTCTCCTCGTAGCAGGAGATCTTCCTCGAAGTGATGACGCTGGGTTTTCTCCGCGAGAAAAGTATTCGATTCCTGGATCAATCCAACAATTCCGATGCGCATCATGAGTTACTTTTTCTGAGAAGCAGTAGGAACGAAGCGAACGCAAACCGGAGATCCGATTTTGATTTCCGATCCGGAGAAGGCGGGAACACCGGTCTCCGCATCAATGCGATACGCGGCCACAGTGTCCGAATTCTGCGCCCCGGCGATCAACCAAATCCCGTTGGGTGATAAGGCAAAGCCTCTCGGCTCTTTCCCGTGCAGCGGCATGTTCCCCACGGCGCTGAGTCGTCCGTCCGCCGCGATGCGATACGCGGCAATGCTGTCATGGCCGCGATTCGAAGCGTATAGGTAGTAGCCGGATGGATGACAGAGAATCTCAGCGGTGGTGCCCGTCGGCTCCACTCCCTTTGGCAGGGTCGAGATCGACTGGAGAGCCGTCAGTTGACCGTTTTTCTCATCGACCGAAAAGGCCGTCACCGCCAGTCCCATCTCCTGCACGGCGTAGGCGAATTTCCCATCGGGCGTGAATGTCAGATGGCGCGGACCACCTCCAGGTGTGATTTCTGTCGTACCCAAGAGTTCCAGCTTTCCTGTCTGCGCGTTTGCGGAATAGCAGTAAATTTTGTCGGTGCCAAGGTCCGCTGCATATAAAAAGCGACCGTTCCGCGAAAAATTGACCGAGTGAGCATGAGGGCCTTTTTGCCGCTTCGCGTCGGGACCGTGGCCCTGATGCTGCACGGTGAAAGGCTCGGAAATCGCACCGTCCTTCGCGATGCGATAGCAGGACACGCTGCCTGCCCCGTAGTTCGCCACGGCCAATAGCTTGCCATCGGGACTGACGGAGGCATGACAGGGAGCACCTCCACCACTCGGCTGCTCATTAATTTTATCCAGTGATCCAGATTCGGGAATTCGATAGGCGACCACCCGGGCTGTAGATTCCGAGACCGCGTAAAGACGATCACCCTGCGGCGAAAACGCCACGAATGAGGGATTTTCTAACTCGGCAGCAAGTTCAGGTTCACTCAAAGTACCTCGAACCGAATCGAACGCGGCACGATAGATGCCTTTGGAAACGCCTGATTTCGTGTAAGTGCCGAAATAAACCGTCTGATTTTCCGCCGAAGCGAAGGGAATGGAGAGCACTACTCCGATGGACAAAGCGAGACTAAGGGTAATTTTCATTACAACATGTTCGCGAATGAGCGGTCTATCGCAAGATGAGAGTTTTGCGTTTTTAGGCCGTCTGGATCACCCTCATCGGACCAACAAGTCTGATCTCTCTCGCTGTGGCATGTAGATATCGACTCCACAACAGAAGCGCAAATACGGGCTTTTCTCTCTACGACTTCCCGTATAACTTCGGGCACATGGATACTCCACAGAATACCTCTCGTCGATCCTTTCTCGGAACTGCTGCCTTAGCAGCGGGAGCCTACACAGCCGCCACTGGCCCCAATCTCCTGCTCGGTCAGGCCAAAGGAGCCAACTCTCGTGTCCGCGTGGGCATTATGGGTCTCGGTCGCGGTCGCGCCCATATCAAAGCCTACCTAGATGTGCCGAATACTGAAATCGCCTATCTTTGCGACGTCGATTCCAATCGTCTGGTCACCGGAGCCAGCACCATGGCGGGGAAGCAGGAAAAGGAACCTGAAAAGGTGACAGACTTCCGTCGTATGCTCGATGATCCCAATATCGATGCGATTTCCATCGCTGCGCCGAATTTCTGGCATGCCTCGGCTGCGATTCTCGGCTGCCAAGCCGGGAAAAACGTCTACGTCGAAAAGCCCGGTAGTTACAGCGCACACGAAGCAATCCGACTCCCCGAGATCGCCGAAAAGAGTGGCAAAGTCGTGATGATGGGCAATCAACGCCGCTCCTATCCCGGCACGCGTATGGGAATGGAGAAGCTACACGCTGGTGCCATCGGGGAATTGCGCTACGCGAATGGCTACTACACTTCCGCACGTGAATCGATCAGCAAGGGGAAAATCACCAATCCTCCAGCAGAGCTGGACTGGCTGCTGTGGCAAGGTCCCGTCCCGGATGCTCCGTACAAAGACAATCTCGTCCCTTACAACTGGCACTGGCACTGGCTCTATGGCGGAGGAGAAATGGCGAATAATGGTCCTCACGTTCTCGACATCGCTCGTTGGGCACTGAAGGTTGACACTCCGAAACGCGTAACATGCAATGGGGGACGTTACTATTTCGACGACGACCAAGAAACTCCCGACACTTTCGACGCCACGTTTGACTTCGGTCATTGCGGCATTTCTTGGAGTAATTCTTCCTGCCATCGCCGCAGCCCGGAGACCTTCCCCATCGTCACTGTCTTCGGGACAGAGGGGAAAATGGATATCGACTACCGCGCTGGATGGAAGATCTGGGATCTCAAGGGCAAGCTCGTCGAGGAGCATGATGAAGCTCCTAGCGATGTCCCGCACTTCACCTCCTTCATCGATGCGATTCGGGAAGGAAAGCCTCTACATCAGAACATCGCTGACGCCCAGAAGAGTTCGATGCTCTGTCACCTAGGCAATATCGCCTACCGTGCGGGGGGAGCCATCGATATCGATCAGAAAACGAGTCTCTTGGTCGATGGACAACCGGAAGCCAAGAAATACTGGAGTCGCGAAACCTATCGCGAAGGCTGGAAAATCTAATTCTGGATTCGCTTCACACCGAAACGCATCCTTCAGAGGTGACCTTTGCCATCGCAGAGGTCACCTCGCGTGTTTTGAAGCGAAAAGTCGTTACAGAACCCGTTCTCAAAATCCGCTCTTTCTCAGAATTGCTCGCAGCTCATTCTGGAAGGCGATGCTTTCCTCCTCGCTCGGGCGGAATTTCGGATCGACTGCATCCAGTCCGAGTCGTCCCATTTGATCGATCCACCAAGAGGCGCTCTGCCCACCGGAAAAGATCGCCTTTCCACTCACCAGCGCGCCGGGACGGAGCACCTGATCGACGCTCAATTTTACCTTTACCCCCGGAGCGGTCGAATCAGGAAGATCGGCGGAATCCTCGTCAGTCTCGATATCTTCCACTTCCTCCTCCGGTTTTTCAGGCTCCGGCTTGGCGGGAATACGGATCTCGATTCTCCAATCCTCCAAAAGAAAGCGCGTCTCCAGATAAGTAACCCTTACCCCGAACTCCTCACTCAGTTTTTTCTGAATTTCAGAAATTCCAGATCCCTCATCGGCCCACGAGCGCACCTGGGCGATCTGGTCTTCCGTTAATGTTTTCGCATTGCTCATTGAAACAGGATTCACCCTGTAACATACTTTTTGCCATCATGCCACCATCCGAAATACCCACTGACTGGGATCTGCATTATCGAGAAGATCACACCCCATGGGATAAAGGGAGTGCAGCCCCTCCGCTTCTGGAATGGATCGAAAAAAATCCAAATCAGCTCACTGGCCGCGTTCTTGTGCCCGGTTGTGGTCGAGGTCACGACGTCCGTGCGCTCGCAGGACTCCCGGAGGTAACCGAGGCCGTGGGACTCGATCTGTCTCCGACCGCCGTTTCTCTGGCGAATTCTTTTCCGAAGGTCAGTAGAGAGCGCTATTGCGTCGGGAATCTGTTCGATTTAGAGAAGAATCATCGGGGCACCTACGACTGGGTCTTCGAGCACACCTGTTTCTGTGCAATCCCTATCGACTGCCGTGAGTCCTACGTCACCGGAGTCTGGTCGTCACTGCACCCCAGCGGCAGTCTGCTCAGCGTTTTCTATCTGAACCCCTACGATGATGAACACCAGCCGGAAGATGGCCCACCTCATGGTAGCACTCTTGAGGAACTGGATGCGCTCTTCGTCCGATCCGGTCGATTCTCGATCCAGGAGAGCTATGTGCCGTCACGGAGCTATCCGGGGCGCGAAGGACTAGAGAGGGTCATGCGGATGACGCGACAGGGTTGAGTCCTGATTCACGGATACCATTCCTCTTCCTGCGCTCTTCGTCAGGGCTGAGGAGCGGCCTCTGGTTTCGTTGTTGTCTCCCCTTCGCTCTCGCTGTCCTTTTTCTGTCCCGCGAGAGCTAGGCTCTCAGGCGAACGGCGACTGAGCTTGGCTGTTGTCGATTTCAGATTGATGAGATCCCACCAAGCATCGCCTAAATTCCCCGCCAAAGGCTTGCTCTTATCCCCACGCACTTGATCGATTTCCCCCAGAAGCTCTTGGGCGCTCTCATGGACATTGACTACGAGTTGCGCGTCATCCACGGAGAGCTTCCCATCTCCGCCCGGGATCTTATCCAGATCTGATTTTAGTTTTTTAATCCTTGTCCGGATCTCGGATACTCGAGGATCATCCTTTTCAGCCGACGCAGCCCCCTTCCCTGCATCGCTTTCCCCCGTCTTTTCGGTGGCTGGCTTTCCGGGACTTTCGTTGTTTCCAACAGGATTCGCGCTTTGCCCTTCGCCAGCGTCTTTCGACTTCACTTCAGTCACCGGAGCGACGCTTTCCGTCTTCTCCACAGGGAGTTCGGATACTGTCACCTGGCTCTTCGGACTCACCGGCGCATTGGGAGCTTCTCGGTCTGGACGCGGAGCGGTGACGGGTTCTGCGGTTTTCGACGGGACAGACTTTGGGGTCGCACCGGCATAGGCAGGAGTGATCGCACCTAAAGAGGAGCCAGAATGGGCAGGGACCGGAGGTGCCGGATAGGTAACTCTCGACGCAGTCGAACGCTCAGTGATCGTCACCGGAATGGGAGTCGTGCTGTCCTCCGTGTCTTTTCCGAACGTCCGATTCGACTTTCGGGCAGAGGCTGCTGCATTAAATTCCGGAACATCTGCGACGGGTTCTGCTCGGACTGAAGCTCGCTCGCCCCTGTCTGTAACCACGGTCTTCCCTGACTGGATGGGCACGTGAATCGGAGCGGCCTTCCAAGGTTCCCGCGTGATTGGCTTCTCGGTTAGTCCCTCCCTCCCACTATTGAGCGCCACAGGGGTAATAAGCATCATTAGATGCTGCCTCTTACGTCCAAGACTCCTATGTTTAAAAGCATACCCGATCACGGGGATACGCCCGAGGATAGGAAGACCGGTTTCATTTTCATCCGACCTGGCAGCATCCAAGCCACTGATCGCTACAGTATATCCGCTCTGTACGGTCAGGGGGGCTGTATAAACCCGCGAAGTCGCGATCGGGAAAGGATTGCCGTTGATGATTTCCGTCCCGACGATATCCGATACCGTCACTGAAACATTCAGCAGCACCTTGTTACCTGCCATCAATTTCGGCAGAACATTGATCACCGTGCCGATGGGCAGATACTCCACCGATGAGACCTGTGTGGCTCCCGCTCCCAAACTGGCGCTGGCATCAGAACTGAGCACAGGCTGATTGATCACACTGCGGAAGGAGACTTCTCGATTATCCAGCGTTACCATGCGTGGATAGGACACCATGCGCGTCTTCCGATCGCTGTAGATTGCCCGAAGTTTTAAATTCAAGTCACTGTAGCTGAGCACTGCCGTCGGAAGTGCGTAGCCGCTGACGCGATTGAGATTGAGCGGTCCCTCATTATTGGAGAGGGAAACATTGAGTCCTTCCTGCCCCAGCACGCCATTCCAGTCGATTCCCAGTTCAGAATTCGGATCTCGGCTTGTCTCCACGAACTTAACTTCGACCGCAATCATCGGCTGCGGGCGATCCGCAGAGGCCAGATAAGCCTCGATCCACTGGTGTTGCTGACGGGTGGCGACGACATAAAGGGTATTCGAATCGCTGTTCCAGATGACTTTCGACTGACCGGATGTTTGATTCCCTCCGCCCTGTCCGGAGTTTGGCTCGACAGCTTGAGCGACATTGCTCTGATTCATTGCGACAGGGACAGAAAGGTCCGGTTGCCCCTGAAAGCCGCCCATTGAAAAGCGCCCCATATTATCGACTGAAGCAGTCGGAGCGAGAGATGCCACGTTCCCCGTCGTAGGAATATTAAGAATATTCTGAATATCCTCGAGAATTCTGGAAGGCTCGACCACGAAGAAGTCAGGGGCACCCTGTAGATTGAGTCCGGATGAAGCTGACTGACCATTCTGCGAAGAGGAGTTCCCTCCGCTCCCCATTGCACTCTGAGTATTCTTAGTCACCAACTCCTGAGCATTGTAATTAATCTCATAGATCCGTCCGATCAATTCCTGATCGTTCGCAGGACGTAGATACCAGATACCGCTGTCGTAGATTAGGGTAACTCCGTTCGCCTTCGCCAAGGTCTCCAGCGCCGAGAACGGGGCTGCGTTGATCGTAAAAGTTACCAAATTCGCAGCAGAAGTGTTCCCCTCGGGTAAACCGAAGAATCCGATTCCTGCATCCTCCGCCATCAGGCGCATTACGTCACTGAGTACAGCCTTAGAGAAACTGTACTGTCGCGGTGGCGCATTCCGAAGAGCGTATGCGGCAGCCTCGTAAGCCGGGGAGTTGGAGAGCGCTAAATGTGAATTGCTCTGCCCCATCAGGGGAGAAGCAATACACATGAGGGCGAATAAGGAGGCGAAAAATGAACGATTCATTTGAAATTTATAGAAAATACAATAAACTTAGTAATCCGTAAAGCTGTTATTTCGGGGAAATCATAAATCCTCATCTGTCGATTTTTGAAATTTTTTGCATTTTTGAATTTTTATTATAACTTTCATAGTTTTCATGAATCTTATTTTAACTCAATTGCGGAAGCAAAGTGGCTTCACCCTTGTGGAGCTTCTCTTGATGCTTGGGATCCTCGCGATTTTATCGACGGTGAGCGCTGTAGCAGTCTCGCAGATCGGGCGTAATGCACAGCGGCAAAAGACAGAATCTGATGTAAGAACGGTAAATCAAGCTATTGCGATCTATTTGTCGAATGGTGGGGCTCTCGATTTTCTTACAGATCCGAATGCCATTCTGACAAAGCTGAAAACCACTCGCTCCAAGAATGAAAAGACGAGATTCGTCGGCGCAGGAACAGGACAAATGATTGATGCCAAACTCGTCGCTGTTCCCATCGATGCGGATAGTTGGAAGTCCCGGGCTAGTTATGATCCTGTTGCAAAACGCTTCACTATCTCCACCAGCAATCCTGGTGTGGAATTTGAAATTGATCCCTCCTTGGTGAATTCTCCTCCACCCACGGAATGGAGAAATTCGGGGTCGGTATCGTATTCACAATCGACTGGCTGGGTATGGGATTATTCCTACGCCTATAATACTGGTCCGAACTCAGGCCCTTCTACTTTTAGCGTGAATCCACTTGTAACGGACACCACCATACCGAGTAATGGAGTCACTCCTCCAATCGTCGTCCCTCCCGTAAACCCTGGTCCCTCTGGCCCCGTCGATCCGCCAGTGGACCCCCCCATCCCTCCGGCTCTATTACCGACACCGATCTTTAATCCTGCGGGAGGCGCAGCTCTGGAGAGTAAATTCCCACTCGCTGTATCGATCACGAATTTGCCCGATTCATCATCCGGAACAGCGGTTTATCAATTAGATAGTGGATCTTGGACTCCCTACACTGGCCCTGTTTCTGTGTCGCAGAATTCTACCCTTCGGGCACAATTCCTCACGATCGACAGCACAAAATTCCGCGATGGTATGCAGGCAAATGCTTTCTATTATCCCGTACCTGAAAGCCTCGGCGGTACAGTCGGAGCAGAATTCCACTCCCCAACAGGTGGCTCGAACCTAGTTTACGAGATCACGGAAGAGGGTACTCGATTCTCTCACGGAGATCCGCTCTTCATCCTCGACGGAACTCCTATTCTCTCTGGAGACCCTAATGTCGTCTCGTTCACCTCTACGACTTTCAGCGACATTGTACCAGGGCAGAAATTCAAACTGGGTGACTTTTACTACCACAACGGCTCCACTTATTACGATTCTCACGCGACCGGAGTCAGTCTTCACATAATCATCGAGTTACCAGATCGAGGTCAAACTCTGGATTTTAATATCAGAATGGATCTCGTAAATACGCCGAACGATCCAGATGACCCCGATGCGAGTGCAGACTTTGTGAGACTGACCAATCTTTCTCAAAACCTCCCTCTCATGATCAACGGAGTCCCCTACAAGATCGTCCTCGAATTCGGTGCGACGGACTCCTTCGGCTTTTCAACTGGAAATCAGTTCCATGTTTACGAAGGAGCGACAGGACAAGGAGAACTACTCGGTACTTTCCTCCCGCAATAAAACCATACTCTCACCCATCCCCATCTCTCTACCCACCATGCAAGGCATCGACGAAAGAAGCCCTCTCGGGAACCGAATTCTGCACCTAGCGCAGAAGTACAATATCAGTGACTTCTACATCACCCCCCGCGAACAGCTCTCATACAAGATGAACGGAGATCTTGTCATCGACTCCTTCATCTACCAGCCGGAGCACGAGATACCAGTGACCCCCGGTACTCTCGACTACGCAATGCAGATTGGCCCGCTTCGCTTTCGTGTCAATCAACTGGTGACACGCGGACGGCTTCGCTGGGTCATGCGTCTCCTGCCGAGCAATATCCCCGCCCCCCAACAAATATCGCTGCCTCCCCAGGCGATGAAAGCTTATCTGGAAGCAAAGAATGGACTCTTTCTCGTCTGTGGAGCCACTGGATCGGGTAAATCGACAACGATCGCATCCATGATCAAAGCGAGAGCAGAGCGCCGTCGAGAACATATCATTACTTTCGAGGATCCGATCGAATACATTCTGCCGACCAATCTTCCTTCTCTGATAACTCAGCGTGAGATGGGTTCAGACGAACTCGACTTCGCTCGCTCACTGCGTGCGTCACTCCGTCAGGCTCCAGATGTTATCATGGTAGGAGAAATTCGTGATGGAGAGACCGCTGAAATCGCTCTTCAGGCAGCCGAGACCGGGCATGTAGTGATTGCGACCATGCATACCTCTTCTGCTGCTCAGACCGTACAGCGCTTTCTAAAAATGGTTCCCACCGAGCGCATGGAGAACGCCATGCTCTCTTTCGCAGATTCGATGAGAATGATCCTCTGCCAGCAACTCCTCTTCGACAGCCAGCAAGAACGTCGTTTCCCGGTTCATGAGGTTCTCTTTCCCTATGATTCCGTCACTGGCATGATCCGTCGCGGTGACTTCAAGCGGCTCGATCATGAACTTGAAACCGGCACTACGAAGGGAATGATGAACTTCGAGCACAGCCTAAAGATGCGAGAATTCGAAGGCTGGCACTCTTCTACGCCACCAAAGACAGGCTATACCGAGCACGAAGTGGCCGAATATCTGATCCGTGAAACGTCTCTCCCTGATCAACAAGCAGCCCTCTCCCGCTGACATCTTATGGAATTCAAAGATATTAAAGAGGTTCTCACCTTTGCGGCATTCCGTCCTGAGTCCGATAATCCTCGGTTCAACTGGGGGCAGCGTTTTCCCAAACGCAAATCCGTGATCGTGAACATCAGTCGTGGACGATGCTCATGGGCATACATCAATCGAAAAGGACTCGTAGAAAACACTGCGGAATCTGACGGCGAATTCGTAGAAGTAGCCCCTCAGATGGCAGACGTCTGGAAAGCCAATACGGAAGATGGCTGGATCGGAATTTCTCTGAATCAACGCTTTATCATCAGCTTAGAACACAACCTCTCTCGAAAAAAAGGCTGGGAGGAAGAGCTGCGCCTGAGTCCCAAATCAATCCTTGGGACCAAGTATGACCGCAGCAAGCGCTACGCGATCCAGCACAATGCGGAGACCAGCGCCAGTCTGGTAATGGCCTGTGATGATTCGATGGTGAAATCGATCGAAGAAACGATGCGTGGACTCAATCTACGTCCCGCACGCATTTGCATAGGACTCTTCGCTATGATGGGTCATCTCCTCAATCGCATCTCTGAGGATACTACCATGAAAAGCCAAGATCTTGTGATTCTCGGCTGGCTTGATGGCTCCCTATGTCTCGTGCGTCAAAAGAGTGGACAATGGCAAGATGTTCGCTGTCGAAGCGGTATTACCCCCGGGGACGATGTCACCATCACACAAATGATTCGCCCCTTTATCGAGAGGGCGGAACCTTCAACTAGAATCCTGATTATGGAAGACAGGAAGCAAGGGACTTTCTCCACCAGCTATCTCGATCAATTCCAAAATATGCATGTAACAGATGTTACAGAGGAATTTCATCTCTGGAATATCCTGTCGAAATATTGATTTCTGCGACGCTTCTAGCACTGCATTACCTCGCATCGTACCCAATGAACTATCTCATCCACGACATCAAGTCGGAACGTCAGAATGTGTCCGGAGGACTTCCTGCGGGATACAAGCTGATCCCCGTTCTATTTTACCTTGTCTCCGCCGGCTCCATCGTCCTCAGCGCATATTTTTATCTGAGCAAGAAGGCCTACGAGACAGCGGAATCGGATTATCGGAATCGTATCTCACAAGCTCAGTCCGAAGAAGGTTCACTCCAAGCAAAGCAAAAGACCATCGTCACGGAATCAAAGAAAGCGGAAGTCGTAGCGAAATGGCTGGAGGGCTCTCGCCCTCTCCAGCCCGTCACCGTAGTCATCGGTCGCAGCATCAATAAAGATTCGACAATCGCAGAGTTGTCACTCGAACGAAACCCTGATATCCCTGCGCACACGTTCATGCAGTTCAAGGTTGACGGGGCCGGAGCCGGGCAGATCGAGAGCAGTCTCGACTCAATCTATGCCCTCGGATATGAGACATACTCCGCTCAGCAAGTCAAAGGAGAGAAGTCCACCGATTTCCAGGCCACCCTGATCCATAAGTCAAAGTAACCATCCTCTTCGTCCACCATGAAAAACCATCAGTCCGCATGCTTCCTGCTGCTCTTCGTCATCGGAGCGATGCTCTACGGGGTGAACTCCCTACGGAACTCAACTTCTGCTCAGCGAGATGCCATGCAGAAAGCACTAGTAGAAACAGAAGCTGCCACCCAAAAGGCTCAACTCGCCCAAATCCAGCTCAAAACCCTTGAGGCAAAGACCGCTGAGTTACGCGATATTTACAATCAGTGGAAGCCTCACTTCGAGACCCTACATTCGGCTCCTGAAGTCGAACAGCGCATCGTCGAACTGATTCGGGAAGGCAAGGTCTTTCTGGTTTCTCAGAAATTTCAGCCGATCGATGTGGAAAAAGATTCTCTGATTCCCCAAGCACTTTCAGCGGATCTTGTCGTCGAGGATGATTACACTCGGGCACTCAATTGGCTGGGTCGTCTGGAGGAATCACTCCCAAACTGTCGAATTACTAAGTGTGTTCTGAGTCGCGGTGATCGCGGCAATGACATTCACCTCGTCCTCCAGGTTCAGGTGCCTATCCTCGGTTCCTGAGTTCGTGTTTATCACCTCTCTCTTATCTCCATGAATGCTTCTCTCTCACGATATATTCCTGCGATTGCATTTCTAATCGGTCTGCTTTGCCTACCATGCACGGCACTCGCACAAGATCCCACAGTGATTCCACCCCTCGATGCAGAACCTCCGGCTTCATCCTACTCTCCGATGAGACTCATCGAAATGCGCCCGGATGAGAAACGCCCGCTTCTCCTAGCAGCGGACGAACGAAATCCTTATGCAAAAAGAAGTCCTGAAACAGAAAAGGCGAAGGATGAAGTGAACGAGGAAGAACTCCAAATCAGAAAACGTCTGGAATCCTTGTCCATTACGGGACGAAGCCAAGGCAGCAATGGCCTACGCATTCTCCTCGGTGACATTATTCTCGAGAAAAATGTAATCCTTCCCCCCATCCTGCCGGATCAAACCGAAAGACTTCGTGTCGCCGAAATCGGAGGCGACATGGTAGTTCTCGATTGGCTCGACCCAACGAGTGGAAAGGCAACAGGAAAGACCATGCAGATCGCCTATGATCTAACTCCCAGTGTCAGCTATGCCTTGCACGGGCAGTCTGCCAGCGAAGCTAGCACCGAAACTGAACTCACTGGCAGTAGTGGCCCTGCGATGGGAGTGATCCGCCCTGATCAGAACAAGAAACATTCGGCCATCCAAAACACTGCTGAGAAAGCATCCCCTGCAATTCCAAGAAGCGTTTATCAGGCGGGCCAGTAACTCGATTGATTCTAAAGGGCATGATCCGCGCATCGAAACAGAATCAGTCATACCGTGGGTGGACTTTCGTAGAACTCTTGGTCGCAGTTGCCCTGTCTGCCGTCATGATGGGAGCGGCTGCCATCGTTCTCGCCGCGATTACTGCTAATTCCAAGCGACTCACCACAATCGTCACTGTTGATATCGGTACCTCAGCGAAATCTGCTTTTTACGGTCAGTCTGGATCGACCGTCCAGGTTTACTCGGCCCCCAACTACGGTCGATCCGCACAGGCGGCGAATTTCCGCGAACTTCTGAATGAAGACGCTGCCGGTGCCTCTTTCGTTCACTGCCTCCCCCGTCAATTATCCAATCAGTTTCATCCGGAATTTCTCCGCTTTACAGCCGGGGATGTAGGTTCGACCGACGATCCCCCGGCACTTGATACGCCCGAGGCATTTCGGCAGTTTCTCATGACTGTGGAGCCGGACACTGCTTTGACCTTCACTACTGCGATTCGGAACATTCCGGATCCCAGCACACCCAACACCAGCATCTTCATCGTCTCTCCCAGTACAGATCCGGGTTATCTGCGTGTCAAAGCCATCTATGAGATCGATTACGTGAAAACGACGAGTCCCGTCGGCACTTATGCTTCCACTCGTCGCTATAAGAACGGAGTACTCACTCATTACTACGATATCTTTTACCCCGACGGGGCCGGCTCTCTCCCCATCCCAAGTTTTGTTGCCTTTGAGCATACATCTCGAAAAGCCGTCTGGGAGGGGGTGGCAATTGATCGATTCAAAGTCGCTGAAAAATCTCCTTTCTATTTTCTCTGGCTTCCCGATCCCGCGATCAATCCACACGCGATACCGAATGCAGCCATTACCGCGCCGACATCATCTCCTCGTGCTGCCTATGAGGGAGTGGGGGTACGCAGTTCGGTGACTCTTGTGCTACCCATGTTTCCTCAATTGTAATCATTCTACATAGATGAATACTCAATTAATCCGATCGCTTAATGGCGCACGCAAGCGCGGAAGCATTCTCGTCGTCTGCATGGTCATGGCAGCATTGGGAACGATAGGCGTAGCGTCTTGGTTCTCGCTTCTGGACGCTCGCAGTCATCAGGTCGAAGCGAATTTTGACGCAATGAACCGTCGAATTGTGCTCGAAAATTCGCGTTTGATCGCCTCTCAGGTATTCTACACGTCTCTCCTCCATGCCGGATCGGGACTGAATAGCGATACGACTTATACGATACCTGATGGGAAGGGAAGTGCTAAAATCGGTGCTTACTCCGAAACTCCGATGCTGAGCACCACGGTCGGATCTGATTCACGAAATGGTGCTTCCCCTGCAAAAAGCTACTCAGTCGATACCCAAGTGGAACTTTCTGACGGAATCGGCACACAAAAGTGGACCTATCAACTCCGAAGCATCAGTCCACTCATCAATGGAGATCTTGTTACCCTGTTTGCCCCAGCACAGCCGAACGGCGCAGCACCTCTTCTCATGGGAAAGTGGCAAGTGAAAGGTCGAATTGTGTTCTGGGACGCTCTCCTAACCGATCCTCAGAACTCGGTTGCGGCTAGTTATCAGTTTCCAAAGAAGTTCGGAATGTCGTCCTCGAAAATCACGCTCCGAGATTCTGATGGAAAGTCTGTTTTTCCACTGAATACCGCATACTATCCGATCACTACTGGAACATATATAAAGCCGGGATCTGGCGTGATCATCCCTTCATACACCGGACATCGGGAGATCCTAGCGCTGCAAATAAATCCCGCGAATTCTTATGAAGCACGACTCTCCTCTAGTCCCATTTTTGTATTGTCTGGGGCCACTGTGGGTGCCAAGACCTCTGGGCCATCCACCGCTCCTGCGACTCCGGATGATCCAGCATTACTTACCTTCATCGCATCTTCATCTGTTTCAGATATCGTCTCAACCTTATCGACGAAGAATAATCTCTCCTCCGCCGTTCTGATGGCGGCCCTCGCTAAGCCGGGAATGAAGGATGAAGACTTCGTTACTATTCTGGACGCTCAATTATCCCCGCCAGATGATGCTCTCGCTCTCATGTTCTCGAAGCTAAATGAGTTCAATGTTACTGCATCGCTGGATCAGAAAATTTGTGCCATGTTAAAGCGTATCAAAGCAGAGTACGTCTCGAACGGACGAGGCTGCGTCCACCTTGTCCTCAATAATTCGAATATCAACCATACAAGACTCTTCAACACATCTTGGATACGTCTCGTGGGACAAGACACTGCTATCGAGAAGAATGATGCGAAAACCTTAGCACCTATGGTCGTAATCATGGATAATGTCGATCATCCCATTCTTTCACAAATTCATCTGATTGACGAGAACGAGCGACCTCTCATCTTCGCTGCGGTTGGGAATCCCTACACTCCTTATCAATCCAATCTGACTTTTTTAGGCTCCTCCCCCTTTCCTGTGTGGCGAATCGTCTTTGACATGCAGGACATGGGCCTCTATGTCATGAACTCGACCCATAGTAATCCCAGAACGATCCGTGGAGGGATTCTAGCAAATCATCAACTGAGCATAAACAACTCCGGGGCTCCGGTAAAAATCATTCCTGATCCCGCGATACAGGAACTCTCTCCTCTCCTCACTCGAGTCGCCTGGATCGAAACCGTTCGTAACTGATGAAACTCATAAATTTGCGCTCATACTCTCGGAGACGCGCCTATACTCTCATCGAGGCTTTAGTTGCCAGCTCCGTGCTTCTGATCGGAATCAGTGCGGCAGGCTCTCTATCGCTTTCTATGGTCACTCAAGAGGAAATTTCCGAGCGCTCGATCAAAGCCTTCTCCTACCTCGAAAATGCAGCCGCTCTCTACCGTATGGGAGTGGATCCGTCGATGATCTCGAACTTGCTTCCTCCCGAACCTGTCATTACATCCTTTACGCACTTCCCCGGCAGCCAAATAATTTCTGGTAGTGACAGTAATTCCGGAGGACTGACTCCTTCAATTGGTAACGCCAGCACGATCAATTTTCAAATTCAGTGGAAACCCTCCGCAGCCAGTCAAACTTCTGGAATCTCCCGATGGACCGGCGGGGATAAGGATAATACACGCTCCGCCAGTATCATGGTCGTGAAGAGTAGCTCCTTCCCCACTTTCCCTCGCGCCACTGCTTTCCCCTGATCCTCCCATATCATCCTTCCTGCACCTCTTCTCATGATCAAAAAAGTCGCTCTGACGAATATTTACACTGGTCGTAAGACTGTCACCCTCGTCGATACCAGCACAGATGAAAAAGCTCTCGTCGGTTCAGGGAAAACGTCGGTCGAGACAGCAGAAATCTCCGATGTGAAGGGGCTGGACGAAACCATCCAGCGCGTCAGTGGAAAAAAGAATAGCCTCGAGGACCGAGTTTCGCTATTCAATGGTCTGGCCAAATGCTTTGACCGGAATATTCCCATCATCAAAAGCTTTCACCTTCAGGCAAATCGGGTCAGAACCCCGAGGTTTCGTGGAGTGATCGCCGACGTCGCTCACGATTTGACTCAAGGAGAGAAGATCAGTGATGCCATGGAGAAAAAGGGGGACATCTTCCCTCCCGATGTCATCGCCCTAATCCGTGCAGGTGAGGAATCGGGGCGCTTGCCAGAGATCTTTCGACGAATCGGGAATAGCCAGAAGAAAACCTCTCGCATCCTGAAAAAATTAAAGTCTGGGATGATCTACCCCGCCGTAGTGACCTGTCTCGGAATCGGCGTCGTCATCACGATGAGCTTCACCCTAGTCCCGGCCATGACTAAGCTCTACACCTCGCTGAACTCCGAGCTTCCAATGGCGACGAAGCTGATGATGAAGTTCTCCGAGATCCTCCTTAAGCAGCCGTGGATGGCGGCTCTGCCAGTGATCGGGGCGGTGATCTTCTTTAAAAATTGGGGCCGCATTTCACGCATCCCTTCCGTCCAGAATCTCTTTCTGAAGATGCCCGTCATCTCATCTCTGGTCCGAAAATCTGCAGCGGCAGTTGGATTTCGCACGCTCGCCCTGCTAATCGAGGCAAACGTCCGCCTGACTACAGCTCTTGAAATTACATCAAAGACCTCTTGGCACCATCATTATAAGACCTTCTTTGATCGAGTGAAAAACCACATCCTTGCTGGGCTCACCCTGCCGGATGCTTTCCTCGTCGAATCCCATTGGCTCGGCGATGACGGACGCATGATCTGTGGACTCATGGAAACAGCAGCGGAAACAGGTGGTGGAACGGAGCTTCTCAATGAGATCGCTGAGGATTACGAAGACGAACTGGACACGGCAGCCAATCAGATCGATAAGCTGATCGAACCTGTCACCATCGTCATCTTGGGCACGCTCGTCGGTTTTCTCATCTACGCGATTTATGCCCCGGTCTTCTCGCTCGGTGACGCTCTGCTCAAGAAGAAATAATCCTGCTCTCAAGAGCCTTCTCCACAAAGAATTCAACAGTCTTAACTTTCCCTTCAGACCGTGTCCGAGCAGGAATACGAGTATCTCGAATCCGCGTTGCCGGGCTTTACTCGTGCACGCGATCTGATCAAGGTCTCCGACGATTCTATTCAGGCTTTCGGATTCATCGGAACGAAGTTCGACTTCTATCGTTTCGCAAACCGATTCCGACTCGTGGTCTGCTTCGAAGGGCTGAAGCTCACGGACTTTACCGAGGCAACAGCCGCCGGATACGAGTCACTCACCCGCATCTTTTTTGCTTGGTCTGCATTCGAGCGCTACGCGGAAATGGCAGGAGACCGCCCGCCCTACCGCGTCCTCTTTGCCCACTATCCGCGTGTCCACTTTCACCAGCTAGCGGCTCATTGCCGATCACTCGATCCGGAAAAAAAGCTCATCGAATTCCTTCGTGAACAGTCCATCCTGCCCACACATGAGAGGTGGCTCGGCCGCTACCGAGACGGGAATGACTACGCCGTTCTCACACTGGCCGCCGCGATGCGCCACATCTTCGCCCACGGAATCCTCACAGCTCACCCCAACGGCCTGCCTGCCGCGCATTTGACCAATATCTCCCGCAGTCTCGGCAATTTCCTGATCCACTTCATCCGCACCGACTTCGCGCGTCGGCTCGAGCTCGCCGAGGCGATGCAATCTCACAGCGACTCGTGAATCGGTCACAGATCAATTCCCGCCCACCATACCCCTTCGTGAGGAGCCTACCTCGTCTCCCTGTTTCCAATCATCCCATCCGGGTTGACCTTCCATGAAGGCGTCCACCTCCTGCTTCGAAGCGATCACCTTCGGATCGTGCTTTAGATAAAACCGCGTCTCTCGAACGATCAATCCCGAGAGAAGAACGATTCCGATCAGATTCGGCAGAGCCATCAGACCATTGGCGATGTCAGAAAAGGTCCAGACGATTTTCAATTCCGATACGCATCCCACGAACACAATCAGGCTGAAGACGATGCGAAACGGCATCACCCATTTGACACCGAATAAGCGTTCGACATTACGCTCTCCGTAATAAGGCCAAGCCAACAGAGTGGAAAAGGCGAAGAGAACTAGGCTAAGCGTCACCAGATGGTGCCCCCACTCTCCGGGGAGTCCATGAGCAAAGCCCGCACTGGTCATCAGTCCAGGGGATACTCTGGCTCCTGTCATCGGATCCACTTCATGCCAACTTCCCGTCGTGACGATCACCAGCCCGGTAATACTCACCACCACTAGAGTATCGATGAAGGTCTGGGTCATCGACACCAGTCCCTGACGGACAGGATGAGCCGTCGCCGCCGCTGCCGCTGCGATCGGGGCAGAGCCTAGACCCGATTCATTCGAGAATAATCCACGGGCCACACCGTATTGGATCGCCATGATCACGGCTGATCCAGCAAAACCACCTACAGCGGAACTGCCGGTAAATGCATCGTGAAAGATGAGTCGGATCGCATCCCACAAAGTGGCGTAATTCACCGCCAAGATATAAAGGCCCCCGATTACATAAAGAATAATCATAAAGGGGACCAGAAGAGACGTAACCTTTCCGATGGACTTAATCCCGCCCACCAGAACCATTAGGGTCAGTACCGTCAATATCACTCCGGTGGTCGTCGGCGAAATGTGCCAGCTCCGATGAACGTTTTCAGCGATGGCGTTTCCCTGAGTCATGTTGCCGATACCAAAACAGGCGATCACAGCGAAGACGGAAAAGGAGAGTCCCAGCACTTTCCCCAGAGTTCCTTTGATTCCTCTTTCCAGATAATACTGCGGGCCACCTGATTTCTCTCCCGCTTCGTCCGTGCCGCGAAAACGAACCGCTAGGAAGGATTCGGAATACTTCGTCACCATTCCGACGAGGCCCGTCATCCACATCCAGAACAGCGCCCCTGGTCCACCGATTGAAATCGCTGTCGCGACACCGACGATATTTCCGGTCCCTACCGTCGCCGATAGAGCGGTCGTCAGCGCCTGATACTCCGAGATATCACCCGAGGCACCTGGCTCATGACGCTTGATCAAACCGAGCCGAAAGGCAGCCCACAGTCGAATGAACTGCAGCCCGCCAAGTCGGATCGTCATATAGAATCCAATCCCTAGCAGCAGAGGGATCAGAAAATACGGCCCCCAGATGAAGCTGCTGATTGCGTCCAGCAGAGCATTGATTCGAGCGGAGATCGTGAGGGGTGTTTCGGCGAGATAAATCATCGGCGGTATTTCGTCTTTAAAGAGCATATTCGATAGGAAATCCTCTATTCTGTCAACTTCCGATCTCATTCCCCAATGGATCGGATGAAGCGGAATCGCGTCTCTCACAGATAAGGAACAATCTAGCAGCTTGTAAATTATTTAGAATCCATTATTATTATGGAATGTCAGATTTTCAGAACCGCTTGGATTCTTCAGCCAACAACTCCTCTCGAATCAGGGAGGAGCGAAGCGTCCATCACCATCCCGGACTCGGCTGGATCTCCCCCCTTTCTGAAGTGAACGAGATCATTGCGCGCCCACAGGAGGCTGTTCTCATCGCCCGTATGGATCAGTATCGACTCGGAGACATGCTGATGGCTCATGTGATGTCGAGACAACTCCTGCTCTCGAAAATCCGCTGCGCCGGACTGTTCGGAATCGACCAAACCGAATACGGAGGACACGCGCTGCGCAATTATGGCGAATGTCTTCTGGAAATGCGGAGTCGAAACCTGAAACTGATCCATCTGGGAGGCGATCTCCTCGGCTCAGATTTAATCGAAGGATACGCCACTGCTGCTCCCGACGAGGAATCGGAGCGCTTCGATAACCTCCTCGCGATCAGCAGTCGCGAACAACTTCTTCGCTATGTGAGGCGGCGAACTGGGCAGCTTTCGGACTTCGCTTATTTACTGGAACCTGCTGGCGACTTCTCTGGGGCTGGACTCAGCTTTCACTCCGTAGGAATCGGCGATGCAGCTTCGCTCAGCGAGTCGAGACTCTCGAATCTGCTGCGCATCCTCAGACAGGCTGACTTTCTCGGAGTCCGCGACCTCGACAGTGCCGAATTCCTAGAAAATCAGGGGCTTTCTGTGGAGCGTATGCCCTGCGCCTTGTCTGTGCTTCCTCAGGTCTGCGTAAAGCAATTGCGAGAAGTCCGCAATTCTCCCTCGCTGAACGCGCTGCGTCACCGATTCCCGGACGGATGGATCGCCGTGGACACCAGCGCTGTGAGTGATCATGATCGGCACAGACTCATCACAGCCCTCCGCGAGATCGTCGAAGAAACGAATCTAGGCTTGGTATTCATCGAGGCCGAACCGACCTCACTTGATTCACGATCCAAAAATCTTCGCCGCTGGGTCGAATCATTTCCCGAATGGCAGGCGGCGGAGTTTCCTTCTCAAAATGTATGGGAAACAGCGTCTATGTTGCTTCATGCCCGACTCTACTGCGGGAGCAGCCTGGATGCCCGGAGCATCGCGATGTCCGCAGGGGTCCCTCGCATCAATGTGCCTACGGGGACGAGAGCCGTCACCTCATACTGCGCTCTATGGGAAGCCTCCGATATCCCAGTCGAACTCCCTACCATCGGGAGCTGGAAAGAGAGCTTGCAGCAGGCCCTTTCTGTCGATTTTGCCTTACTTCAGCGTCATGGAGCCGCGCTTCAAGCTCGTTACCGAGAATCCTTTGATCACTTCTGCGAAAGTGCAGGAGTCACTCCTCGCCTGATATCAGAAACACCTTCTCTCGCCCATGAGGGCATGATCAGGCGACTCCGTCGGGCTGAGACAGAGCGACGATCAAAACAATCGCTCAGCGACCGCCGGAAGAACGGTACCTTGCACGCAGATTGAATCCGTAACTAGGATCGTTCGGACTATTGTTGCGAATCGTTAGGCGGCTATTGGAAAGCCGAACCCGACGGTTCTTTGCTGCCTTTGGAACTCGATAGCGAATTCGGAACACAGATGATCTTCCGGGCAGCACGTAACGCATCGATCCCACAAGCGAAAAGGCCGGATTGGAACAACTGACAGATGAGATCGAAAGCGCTGTCGCCCCCGGATTCCGAATCGAAAAGGCTCGTATTCTAGTTTGTTTCCCTGTGAGCGCCGAACCGAAGTCTGTTCCTCGAACCGCCGACAGGGCACGACTTCGATTTGGAATCAGATGTCCACGTCCCAAGACCGAAATCGATGGCTGACCAATCGTCGGAGAGTTAAGAAATACCTGTGTCCAAGTGCTGTAATTCCCCACATTGGTGTAGATACCCGGAACATTTCTCTGCGCACATTCGAGTCCATAACTGGTGATCCCCACCAAGAGATCACTACTACCGTCGACGCCCAGCTTGAATAGCGGTCCGCCACTGTCTCCGTCACACGTATCCCTGCCGATCGCCATCGCTGCGAGATGACGAGCATCGAGAAGATTCGTCTGATAGACACGACGAGCGACCGTGATGGATACCAAATTCAAATCCACCATCCGTAGCTCCTTCGGATACCCAAGGGCCGACTTGGTGTTTCCCCAGCCGAGTGCTCGGAGTGAAGTCCCGAGGAGAACCGGATTCGGGCCTGTCGCCATGGGAATCGGCTGGATCGTATCAATCGGCGAGGAGAGTAGGAGAAGGGCGATGTCATTGAGTTCGTCTCCATCCCGGTCTGTGTATTGGGGGTGGATAAAAATGCCTCGCACAGATCGGATCTCCGCACTCGAAGGATCATCCAGATTCGTCAGTCCTACCGCGACCTGGAGCTGGGATGGAATTTTTCCCTCAACACAATGAGCCGCCGTGATGACCCAGTCAGGGGATACCAAAGAGGCTCCGCAAAACTGTCGGTAATACAGGCTCGAAGCACCTGAAGTTGCCAACGCTCCCATCCATGGGTATGTATCCGGGATCGTTTTGGTACCACCGATAATACGCGCTTGAGAAAGTGCATCCTCGGGAAATAATAAACTCACTAGGAAAAGCGACAGAAGGGACAAGAGACGCAATCGTCGTATCGGAGTCATTTTCGAAAAGGTAAGATCGTTTTCAAATAACAGGAAGCAATGAGAAGCATAGATTCATCTAGTGATTTCAAAAGATTATTTTTCAAATATCCTGAGTAATAAACAGTCCGTTCTTGCTCATCTCAGGACAGGTTTTATTCTCTGCCTGACACAACGTGTCTCTCGACGCCCAAAAACCCGTCGTGCATTAAAACAGAATCTCTTATGCGACGTGACTGGAGGATGGCCCTACTGATCGGAGGCAGTGCTGCTGCGGTAGCTCTGATTTTCCTATTTTCGGGGATTCTCCAATCGCCTTCTGACTGGCTTTGGACTCATCTATTTCAGGTGGGAGTCTCTGCCGACTCGACGAATTTCGGAAGGCCCTGGCTCGAAGTTTCCTCCACTCTCCTGATTGGAATCGGCTCCGCTTGGCTGTTGATCGAGGCCACGCGCCCGTGGCAGAAGGCGATCTTGGCAATAGGAGCCGTCGCTGTGACACTGCTCCTCCCTCCCACGATGGCGAGCTTGAGCTTGTATTTGAATGCACTCGCTCCTCTGCTTGCTGTCACTCTGTCCGTCGCGAGTGCACTCCTTTACGGCCGAACGAAAGACGGCAGAAGGAAAGCACTCCTCGAAACCGCCCTAGGAGACAGAGTTTCCGCTGCTTCCTTCGCCCGTCTGCTGAGGCATCCGGGCGATATAAGCTTCTCACCTGCCGAGAAAGAGATCACTGTCCTAATCTGTCGACTGCTGATACCAACGGAGTCCGCAGCATCTGGATCAAAGACTCCTCCTGAAACCATTGCGCGAATTGGTAGTGCATATAATCAAGCAGTTCTTCCCGTTCTACTCTCCAGCGGAGCGTATTTGGAAGACGAGAGTCCCGATGCGATACGGGCTTCTTTCGGGATGTTCGATCCCATCGAAAATCACCCCGAGAACCACGCTAGTCAGGCCTGCACAGCCGCACTCGCCCTGCTTCCTCGGCTACGCAGCTTCGTCCGGGACTGCCATTCGCGCTATGGGATCACCCCCTCGATCGCCATGGGGATTCACTCAGGAAAGGTAACGGTAGGACTGCTCGGCGAAGGTGCCAATTCACGTCTGATCAGCCTCGGGGAAGTCGCGATCTTAGCCGATCGACTCGCTCTCGCGAATGCGCGCTACCGAGCCGAAATACTCCTCAGTCCGGAAACCTACCGCCGTGTCGAAACGCAAATCGAGGTGCGCCCAATCGAACTGCTCTATGATCCAGTTCATCAGCGACTAACGGAGATTTACCAATTACTCGCCCTCGCGAAGGACTTTTCAGAAGCCGACCGCACCCTCCGAGATGCGTTCTGGCAGGGAATTATTCACTACCGAGCCGGAAGCTTTCGCGAGGCGATCAACTGCTTTCGCCGCGCTTCTGTCGTGGGAATCGATGATCCTCCGCTGAGCTTTCTGATGGGGCAGTTGCAGGAAAAGTTGGAACTTACCTCTCCGCGGTCGCTGCATCTCATCCAGACCCTGTCTGACAAGGGTGGCATCCGATTGGAGGAACATCTGTGAGGGTTCTGCCTCCATCTCACTTTTTCATGGCATCGATCGACTATCCCATCCCCGTCCGACATCTCATCACGCTGCTCAAACAACTTCCGGGCATCGGTCCAAAGAGTGCGGAACGCATCGCCGTGTGGCTGGTTCAGCACGGTACCGATACCGGAATCGGCCTCTCCCACGCTCTCGCGGCCATCGCCGAAGACATTATCGAATGTCGGGTTTGCGGATTTTTCGCCACTCAAGCAGAGGGATGCGCCATCTGTCACTCATCCGCCCGAGAAAATGATGTTCTCTGCATCGTCGAACAACCAACCGATATCTTGCCGCTGGAGCGCTCAGGAGCCTTTCGTGGACATTATCACTCCCTGCGCGGACGCATTTCCCCGCTCGATAATATCGGCCCCGATGATCTCCGCATAGATGAACTAACACTGCGGCTGACGAAAGGCTCATTCCAAGAAGTGATTCTAGCACTGAGTTCGGATGTGGAGGGGGAAGCCACCGCTCATTTCTTGGTAGATCTCCTCTCCGCCTTCCCTAGGATCAAGGTATCGCGCTTGGCTCAGGGATTGCCCGCAGGTGGAGGTCTGCACAGTGCGGATGAACTGACATTGCTGCGAGCGCTCCAGGGGCGGGTGACGGCTAGTTGAGAATCGTAAGCTCCTAGATCGCGTATTCATGCCTCCTTTTTGGTAATTCTGTTCTGTTCAGTTCACTCACCGGACGCTACCCTTGCATTCCATGAAACGTCGCCAGCTTCTTCACATCACGACCATCGCCGCAGCATCTGCTCTCGGTGGCCCTCCTTTCTCACCACTCGCATCCGCAGCCGAACCGAGATTCCAAGGAAAAATTCGGAAGTCTCTGAAATGGACGATGATCAAACAGAGAGAAGAACAGCCTCTGGTTGAGACATTTCGCAAGCTGAAGGCCTGTGGATTCGACGGAGTGGAGCCGCGTGTGAAAGAAGTTTCGCCTGACACTGTCGACGAGTGGGTCGCAGCGAGTCGAGACAGCGGAATCGTCATCGATGGCACGGTTGGCAGCGACATGGAGGACTTGAAGACCGGAATCGATCTCACACACCGCGTCGGAGGAGATTCTATGCTGGTCGTCGCTTACTATGACCAAAAAACTCCGATTCAACCTCAGTGGGACCACGCTCGTGACTTATTGAAGGCCGCGGCTCCCTATGCGGAAAAACAAGGAGTCAAACTGCTTGTCGAAAACGTCTGGGCGACTTATCTGATCAGCCCCTTCGACATGGCTCGCTTTATTGACGAAATCGGACATCCATTCGTGCAGGTGCACTTCGACATCGGCAACATGGTGCGCTGGGGCGTTCCCGAACATTGGGCTCAGATCCTAGGGACGCGATCCAAAAAGCTAGATATCAAGGAATACGATCTTAAAAAAGCGATGTCAGAAGGGATGGCGAAGGGCTTCTCCATCCCTCTGGGAGAAGGCAGCATCCAGTGGAAGAAAGTCATGGATGAGCTGGAGAAAATTCAGTTCACCGGCTGGGCGGCCGCTGAAGTCGCCGCTGGAAACTGGGAGGAACTCACTGACCTAGCGAAGCGGATGGATCGGGTTCTAGAGCTCTGACCTGAAATCACAGGGAAAAAATCTTACAGAAAGCTCTCGCGGCTGGTGGCGAAGAGATCGAGCCTGCTCTACAGTGGCACGCCTCCCCGTCACCGCTGTCGGAAAGAAAGTTGTCAGCACCTCGTTGGTCAGCAACTCTCGCCTGAGCTGCTCTGCGGGAAGCATGTGATTCAATGGAGAGAAACGGACAATCCATCGACCAATGGCTGAGAGAAAATACCTTTCATCACCGGGAGTTCGACGATCTGAAGAGACTGCTTCACCGAAAGGAAGAAGAGGGTCTTGCGATCAGTCTGTGCATTCCCACATGGAATGAGGCTCAGACAATTCACCAGGTCGTTACGGCCCTAAAGAAAGACCTGATGGATCAACTCCCCCTACTGGACGAGATCGCGGTCATCGACTCCGGATCAGACGACGACACCCGTGAAATCGCTGCAGAGGCCGGAGCGGACACGTATCTCGCGTCGGATATTCTGCCTCAGTATGGATCGAAGTCAGGCAAGGGAGAAAATCTGTGGAAAGCCGTTCATCAACTGAAGGGCGACATCATTTGTTATGTTGACGCCGATATTCGGAACATTCATTCCCGCTTTGCTAGCGCCACACTCGCTCCACTCTTGTTCCATCGAGAACTTTTCTACGTGAAGGCCTTCTATGATCGTCCTCTCGCCTTCGCGGAAGATCTGTCTCCCTCTGGCGGAGGACGTGTAACTGAGATTCTGGTGCGCCCTCTCTTCTCGATGTTTCTGCCCGAATTATCGGCCATGATTCAGCCTCTTTCAGGAGAATATGCCGTGCGACGCGAAGTGCTAGAGCGGCTCCCCTTCCCCGTTGGCTACGGAGTCGAGGTCGCTCATCTGGTCGATCTCCATCAGTCGAACGGACTGGGAGCTTTCGCTCAAATCGATCTCGAGACACGAGTGCATAGGAATCAATCCACGATGAATCTTGGACCGATGGCTTTCGGCATCCTTCAGACATTCATCAAGCGCATGCAGGATCAAGGAATCGTACATGCGAACATCGAACTCGGAACCCTGTTTCGTCACTTCCCCATCGATAATCGACGCGAAGAACCATTCGTTCATGAAATCGCAGAGGAAGAACGTCCTCCGATGATTACCTTGCCCGAATACCGCGCACGCCATGGAAGATAGAAAAGTCGTTTCAAAAACAGGCAAAAGAGTGGCGATCATCCACTATCATCTTCGTCGAGGCGGCGTCACACGGGTGATCGAAGCTGCTGCCACCGCTCTGGTAAAGCGAGGACACTCCGTCGTCGTACTGTCGGGTGAAGCGGCCTATCCAGAGGCACAAATTCCCGGAGTAAAAGTCGTCGCCGCCCTTCAGTATCGCCGCAGCGGAAGTCCTGAGATGGCGGAGAATCTAGCAGATCGACTAATGCGGATCGCCACCGCTGAGCTAGGCGGAGCGCCGGACATCTGGCACTTCCACAATCCTACTCTGGCGAAAAATGTGCTCCTTCCGACCACCATTCATTCACTCGCCTCTCAGGGAGCGAGACTTCTCCTGCAAATCCACGACTTCGCGGAAGACGGGCGCCCAGGGAATTACGCTAGTCAACGAGCATATTTTGACTCGCTCAAAGCCTTTCGCGAGACCATGTATCCGATCGCTAAGCATGTCCACTACGCTACGTTAAACCGTCGAGACCGAGACATCCTTCGCGCCGTTGGTGCTCCATCCGCCAATGTCCACATCATTCCGAACGCCGTCCCCGATCTGCACACCACGACCAACCCGACAGAGCGTCCCTTCTCACAGGAGAAGCTCTTTGCCTTCTATCCTACTCGTGGAATTCGGCGCAAGAATCTCGGTGAATTGCTGCTGCTCGCACTGGCATACCGGGATCAGGTAGACTTTGCTACCAGCATGCGACCGGAGAATACTGAGTGGATGGCCATTCATGATGCTTGGGAAAACCTCGCCCGCGAGCTGGAACTGCCAGTGCATCTCGGAATCGCAGACGCGGGGGGCTACGCCTTCACCGATCTCCTCGGATGGAGCGATTTCATCGTTACCACCAGCGTCGCCGAAGGCTTCGGTCTGATCTATCTGGAACCGTGGATCGCTGAGAAGCCACTGATGGGCCGAGATCTTCCGGAGATCACTCGCGATTTCGCCGCTCGCGGGATTCATCTCGATCATCTGTATCGTCGAATCGATGTCCCGCTCGATTGGATTGGCAGCGACTCTCTTGATCGAGCGACTGAATCTATGCTCAGCCGCACCTATCTGGCCTACGACTCCCCCCTCCCTCGCTCAGCGAAAAAGGTCGCCCTGCGACACTGGATTCAAAAAGATCGCATCGATTTCGGTCTGCTCGACGAATCCTTTCAGGAGAAAATTCTTCGTCGGATCGCTGACAATCCGAAACTCTTGCACGAAATCGAACTGCCGACGCTTCCTGTTTTACAAGCGCAGGAAATCGAGAAACGCCGTGATCTCGTGCGCAACACCTACCATCTCGATCAATACGGAGACCTCCTCGGAGACACCTACGCCCGCATCATGCACAGCGGGATCGGAAAAATTCGCTCTCTTTCCACGGAGAAGCTACTGGATCAGTTCCTCGATCCTAGGCGACTTAGTCTTCTGCGCAACGGGTGATCAGGAACGATTGACCGCAGATGGGTCAAATCCGCTCACCGATTAAAATTTTCGGGAGTACATCGAAAACTTTACTGGAGTGCGAATCTCAAAGTCAGCCAATATTTTAAATATTTATTTGATTTCACTCGAAATTTTGTAAAATCTCAAACTTCCGTTACTTTGTCTCAATCGTTTCTTTATGAACTGTCTCTCCCGATTCCACCTGTTCGCGCTCGCGGTTTTGCTTTCTCTATTCTCATTCGGCTCGATACAGGCTCAGACGATCGCCGTGCCAAGCGCTACAAAAAAAACCTATGGCGACTGGGTAAAAAACGCAGATCTCAAAGATGGCTTGTTTCATCTCTACACGGATCGCGAGGAAGGAACCACATATCTCGGGATCAAAAACGATCAGCTCGATAAGGAATTTATCCACTTTGGCTACGTGCTGGATGGGCTGGCTGAAGTGGGCTTCAACCGAGGACGAATTCTGGATCAACAGATTTTCGTGATTCGAAAGCACTTTGATCGCCTCGAATTCATCGTGCGGAACACAAAATTTTATTTTGATCCAGAAAACGCACTCTCCCGGGCGGCCGATGCCAACATCAGTGATGCGATCATCGCGAGCGTAAAGATCGTTGCCACGACAGAAGATAAAACGACGTATCTCCTGCGGGCGGACGATCTGTTTCTGAAGGAATTGTTCATTCCCATCAAAGCCGTCGCCAGCACTTCGGTAGAACAAGTCGTGCTCGGCGATCTCTCAGCCGAGAGAACTCGTTTCCATGAGATACGGAATTACCCGGAGAACTCTCTCTTCCGCGTGCGCTACGTATACGAAAACCGTGCTCCGAAAGTATGGGGAGAAGATGATGTCACCGATGCTCGCTACATTACGATCGACGTGCAGCACGCGATCATCGCCGTCCCGAAGAATGATTATACGCCCCGATATGACGATCCCCGCATCGGATACTTCACCAATCTGGTGACCGATCTCACCTCCTCAAAGAGCGCCAACTACCGTGATCCAATCCAGCGCTGGTACCTGAAAAAGAAGAATCCAGACGCCGCTAAATCCGACCCCGTGGAGCCCATCGTGTGGTGGATCGAGAATACGACACCCGTCGAATTGCGTGACACCATCCGTCAGGCAGTGGAGGCTTGGAACCTAGCCTTTGAATCAGCAGGCTTCACCAACGCCGTCGTCTGCAAGATCCAGCCAGACGATGCTAAGTGGGATGCAGGCGATATTCGTTATAACGTGATCCGTTGGACATCGTCGCCCAATCCCCCCTTCGGCGGCTACGGTCCGCGATTTGCCAATCCGCGTACCGGACAGATTCTGGGAGCCGACATCATGCTAGAGTACGTATTCCTGACCAATCGCCTCCGCCTCCGCGATCTGCTTCGCCGAACCGGAGGGGAAGCCGCTGATCAGACAGTTGCGAGACTGACGCAGGAGCACTCACTGTGTGAGGCCGGACTCTTCCTTCAGGAGAGCAGCATCTCCGCTCAGGCGAGCCTTGCCGTCGCCGGAGCCAGTAAGATGGAGATGGACACCCTGTTGAAAGAAACACTGACTACTCTCGTTTTACACGAAGTCGGCCACACTCTCGGACTCAATCACAACTTTCGAGCCAGCCAGATGCTCCCTCTGGAACAACTGAACGATACGAACATCACCACGAAAAAAGGTCTCACTGGCTCCGTGATGGACTACGTCCCCGCCAATCTCTCACCCGATCCCAAAAAGCAGGGGCAATATTACATCACCGTGCCTGGTCCGTATGATCACTGGGCCATCCGATACGGCTATGTGGAAACAAAGCCAGCAGACGAGGCAAAAGCTCTCCAGACGATTCTGGAAGAATCCACTCGACCGGAACACGCCTTCGGAAATGACTCCGATGACATGCGCGCGATCGGACGCGGCATCGATCCTCGTGTCATGCTCTTTGATATGTCATCCGACGCCATCGGATACGCGATACAGACCATCGAGCGAGTGCGTAAGACTGCCGCCGAACTCCCGCAGAAGTACCCTGTCGAAGGCGAAAGCTATCAGTCTCTGGTCACGACCTATGCGAGCCTGATGGGCGAATATGAGCGAGCCGCCTCAATTCTCAGCCGTTACATTGGAGGTGTCTTCGTAGATCGCTCTTTGCACGGACAAAAAGGTGCCACTGCACCCTACACCCCCGTCCCGGCGGCGGAACAAGAGAGAGCAATGAAAGCGTTAACGACCTACGTCTTCGCCCCAGGAGCCTTTTCTTTCCTCACTCCGGAACTCCTCTCTCATCTTCAAGTGCAGAGGCGAGGATTCGAGATTCGCAATCTGAAAACGAACGAAGATCCAAAGGTGTATGAAACCGTCTCAACCATTCAAAATGCAGTTTTGAATCAAATTCTGCATTCCGTGACGATGGGTCGTATCCTCGATACTACACTCTACGGAAATACCCTGCCGCTGCCGAAAGTGATGGAGCACTTGAATCAGGCAATCATGGATGGAAAGAGCGATCACTTCCGCGACTCACTCCAAGTAAATTATATCGAACGCTTGATTCTCGTAACCGAAAGGAGCTTTCCCACAGCGGCGAAGGAGGAAGCCTTCGCAGTGTTGGAGAAGTATCTGCCTCCAGAACTGGGAGGAACCCCACACCAGCGCTATCTGCGCCGCATTATCACCCGTGCTCTGGAGAAGAAGTGAGAGAATGAAGAGTGATCCGCTAAACATCACCGTCTTTATCGCTACCACCGACTCAGCTCTGATCTAAATCCGTAAGATAAAAGCGAAGAAGGCGTGGGAATCTGCCTGAATCGTTCCATGTGGTTCCATTTCCAGAGGGATTCAGATGGGCCCGGTGGGGTTCGAACCCACGGCCAAGGGATTATGAGTCCCCTGCTCTAACCGCTGAGCTACAGGCCCGTATGTGAAAATATCTCTCTTCTGACTCGGTTCAGTTTAGACTCATTCCGCTGCTTTGCCAACTCGGATCGCACTCTGATTGTACATTCTGAATCGACAGCCGTCGCTCAGACAACGCCCTGAGCGAGCATTGCATCCGCTACCTTCACGAATCCTGCGATGTTGGCTCCGTCCACGTAGTTGACTGAACCATCAGGCTGTGTTCCATACTCGACACAGGCGTGGTGAATATTCTGCATGATCGCATGAAGACGATTGTCCACATCTGCCCGCGACCACGGGATGTGTAGCACATTTTGACTCATCTCCAGTCCGCTCGTAGCGCCCCCAGCCGCATTCGCGGCCTTCCCCGGGCCATAAAGGATGCCTGCATCAAGGAATACACCCACCGCCTCCAAGTTTGACGGCATATTGGCACCCTCTGCCACGCACTCACAGCCGTTCTTCACCAAAGCGCGGGCGTCATCTCCGTCGATTTCGTTCTGCGTGGCACAAGGGAGCACGGTATTACACTCAATTTGCCAGGGGCGCTTACCCTCGAAATATGGCAGCTCAAAGTGTTCGGCTAATTCAGAAATCTGACCGTGACGGTCATTCTTCAACTCCAGACACCACAGGAGCTGTTCACCCGTCAGTCCATCAGGGAAATGGACAGTTCCGCCGGAATCAGAAAGAGAGACGACCTTCGCTCCCATTTCTAGACACGTTTGTGCGGCATATTGCGCATAGCGCGAATTCTTACTCACGAAGGACCAGAGGCTGTGCATTACCTCGTCCACGGCTTAATGGAACTCGGACTGTTGAGGATCGCGCTGGTGCACGTAGGCGAGAAATGATTCCAGACTCGGAGCTGATTTCTGGCTAGAGAGGATGGTCATAAAATCAAATATTCAATGGAGAAAGCCGACTCCGGTTTCAGCCTTCACTTCACTGCGCGATGGTGAAATTCGAAACCACTCGGCGAGGGATTCAGGACGACGCATCGGATCATGCCGAGAACCGCACCCGCGTGCGGAAATAACAGGATTCTTTCAAGCTCAGCAATTCCAAGTTTCAGAGATTTCCAACAATATTCACTCCGAATTTCCTTCCGTTCAGGTTCCTGGTTCTGGCGCAATCGGGCGCTTGCCGAGATTCAGAAACGACGCCATCATCGGGGAATATGAAGCGTTTACTGTTTTCAGCTGCTCTACTCACCTTCGTTTGCCTGTCCACTTCACGTTCTTTCGCTGAGGAGAAATTCGAGTCGATCTTCAACGGCAAAGATCTGACCGGTTGGGTAGTGCCCGAATTGAAATCGGCTTTCGTCGTCGCAAACGGGGTCCTGCAGGTCCGTAGTAATGCTGACAAGAAAGGAGCCGATCTCTGGACGGAGAAGGAATATGAGAATTTCGTGATCGAACTGGATTTCAAATTCATCGGAGGCACCATCGATTCCGGCGTATTTTTGCGCGGAACAGATCAGATTCAAATCGGAATCTCTGGATCGCTGAAGCGCGACATGACTTGTTCGCCGTATATTCCACAGAAGAAAGGATACCCTGTGGAAGCCGAGGGAATCCAAGAACTGCTGAAGCACGATGACTGGAATCATATGCGCATCGAAGTCCGTGGAATGGAATACATCTGCTGGCTGAACGGCAAGAAAGTATTGACCTACCATAGCGACACAGGCACGCCGAAAGGGCCGATCGGTCTCCAACTCCACGGAAAGGTGGAGATGGCGATCGACTTCAAGGATCTGAAGGTGGCTGAGCTTTAATCAATCGCCTCTCCGCTTGATTTCGTCACCTGTAGCCGAGCGACTCGACCTAGAACTTACGCCGCGTCGTATAGTGCTCCTCTGCGCTTTCGCTACGGCGACTATTTTGCTTATTCCAGCGGATCTCTGGAAGATTGGCTGTATTCCTTTTGTGCTCAGCGCCTGGCTGGCAGCTACAGATCCGGAGCCAAAGCTACGCAGTCGAATCGGCGTCCTGCTCGTCTGCGTGACGATTCTGGCCCTCTGTGATATCAATCCTTCGCTCTCGAATCGAAATTTCCTTCAGGTGGGTTTCTGCTTCAGTGCCGTGATCATTCTGCCAGCGCTCTGGTGCCATTTCTTTGATCGAGGTACGATCCGCTTCCGTCTGTGGCCGGAGAAGTGGGAAAAGCGAGAACTCATCTACATTCTTCTCGCCTTTCCCTTAGCGTGGATCATCCTGAGCCTCTACGGATGGGGAAATCGGACACTTTTTGGCGACGAACTCTTCCGCCACTGGACTCTTCCCAACACACCGGAACCAAAAGAAATCCGCCGCCTCTTTTTTGGAATCAATTTGGTCGGAATCTGGGACGAACTTTTTTTTATCAATACCGCCTTCGTCCTCCTTCGAAGTCTATTCCGATTCCGTATCGCGAATACCATCCAGGCAATTCTATACACAACGGTGCTCTACGACATGGCCTTCACGGGATGCGGAATCGTGATCGTTTTGCTCTTCGCTTGGACTCAAGGGAGCATGTTCGAAAAGTCGAGCGCTCTCCTCGGCGTTCTCATCGTCCACCTGATCGTGGATATTTTCCTCGTCACTTTTATTCTGCACTCCTACTATCCAGATGTTTCACTAGGAACACTCTGGCGACTCACTCACTGAACTTTCTTCAATGAAAAATCACCCATTTTGTTTTACTGCAATGCTCGTCTTGATCGCACTAACTCTGACGGCGGAACAGATCCGAGCCGACTGGCCGGAATTTCGAGGTCCTACGGGAGATGGTCATGCGGAAAGTGCGAAGCCGCCGCTACGCTGGTCAGCGACCGAAGGGATTCGCTGGAAAGTTCCCGTGCCCGGAAAAGCCTGGTCTACTCCCGTGGTCGCGGGAGATCGGGTTTTCGTCAGCACAGCCATCGGAGAAGATGGGAGTCCCCTATCCCTTTGCGCTCTGGCCTTTGACCTAGCCAGTGGGAAGGAACTCTGGCGAACTGAGATTTTTCATCCGGAGTCCGTCTTCGCACATCAAAAGAACAGCCAAGCATCTCCCACGCCAGTGTATGCAGAGGGCCGACTCTATGTTCACTTCGGCCATTACGGCACAGCTGCACTGGACGCATCTGATGGCAAAGTGCTCTGGACGCAGACGACTCTCTCCTACGCGCCGACTCACGGAAACGGAGGCTCTCCCGTGCTCTACGGTGGGAAGCTCATCTACGCCTGCGACGGAGAGAGTGATCCATTCGTCGTCGCGCTTGACGCCAAAGATGGTTCTATCGCTTGGAAATCGGCTCGAAATGTTGTCGTGAGCAAGACCTTTTCCTTTTCCACGCCTCTCCTCGTCTCGATCCAGGGAAAAACACAAGCGATCATCCCTGGATCGGGAGCTGTGATCTCCTACGATCCCGATACAGGCCGAGAAATCTGGCGATTTCGCTATGGTGAGGGCTTCTCAGTCGTGCCTCGTCCAGTATTTCAGGATGGGATCGTGTATGTGTGCTCCGGCTTCGCACGCGCCGTCCTCTACGCAATCCGTACCGACGGACAGGGTGACGTGACCGATACTCACCTCGCATGGAAGGAAGAAAAACGGGTCCCCCGGGAGAGTTCGCCCATACTGGTGAGCAAACTGATCTTCTTCAATGATGACAAAGGAATCCTGAGCTGCCTCGACGCAGAAACAGGAGCAGTCCATTACCAAGAGCGCCTCGACGGGCGCGGGGGCTACTCTTCCTCCCCCGTGTACGCTAATAGCCACCTGTATTTCCACAACGGAGACGGGGTTACTACCGTGATACGTCCTGACAAGACCTTTCAAAAGATCGCAGAAAATGAACTTGGGGAATACGGGCTGTCCTCGTTCGCCGTGATCGCTGATGGATTCATCTTCCGCACAGAGAACCATCTCCTGCGGATCGGAAAGTAATCTCTCCCGCAGCTCGAGCAAGCTCGCTCTGCGGCAAGCAAGCGAGATTTACTCTCCTTGATCGAGATACTGGCTCAGAGCCTGTTTCAGCTGTGTCCGAGCGCGGAAAAGCAGGCTCTTCACGGCGGGCACAGACATCCCCAGCACATTACCAATTTCTTCGTAGGGCATTTCTTCGAATCGACGCAGAATCACAGCCAGTCGCTGCTTTTCAGGTAGCTCTTCGATCGCGCGATCCACCACCATCTCCAATTCTGAATGCAGCATTTCCTCCTCAGGAGAGAGCCTCTTGACATCAACGATCTCGTGAAATGTGCTTTCCTCGTGCTCCTGCATCGAGACCGCTGGTTTTCTCTGACGACGACGAAGTTCATTGAACACTAGGTTGCGAGTGATCGTAAACAACCAAGTGGTGAAACGCGCCCGTGGCTCATATCGACCAGCGGACTTCCAAACTCGTAAAAATGCCTGCTGTGCGATATCCTCGGCGTCGGCTCGATTCCCCAGCATCTTCGTCACGATTCCTATCACAGACCGTTGATGAATCCCCACCAGTTCTTCGAATGCCACCAAGTCACCAGTTTGGATACGCATCATTAAGGCGACATCCACCTCATTCGCTTCTTCCCGCTGATCTTCACCATTTCCGGCGGGGAATGGCATCGGATCATTTTGCGTCATAGAACATTTGTGAAAAAAGATGGAAGAAGTAGCCTCAAATAGCAGTTAAACTTAGATTCGACAAGTCACGAATGTCATGCGGAAAGATCGTGACGCTCGCGTTTCTTCTCGGGATGCCTCCGATCCTAAGACGCATTGCTTCGATCTCTTATGCCAAGTTTCAGCAGAACCACGCAGCGACGCCCCGGAGCGATCCGACGGCGGATCTCGCTTTTGCTCATGCACTGGGGGATTTCTGACGGAATCGTGTCCGTGACGGGCATGATTCTCGGGATCCTCGCCGGATGTGCCTTCATGGCGACTAACGAGACTCTGGGCTTCGCCAATGCGTGGATCATCGGGGCGATTCTTTGCTTACTCCGCATCTTCGCGATCCGCGTGACCGAGTGGATGCAACCAGTCTCATCCCGCCAATTCCGCGAAGACGAATTTTACAATGAACTCCCAGAACGGGTTTCAGACGCGATCACGCTCATCGGATTCGGATTCGCGGTGGATTCAAATCCCTGGCTGGGACTGGCAGCCGCTCTGACCGCCATCTTTTCAGCCTACATTCGCTCGCTGGTCTCGAATCAAAGCGGTTGGGTAAGGTACACCGGCTTTGTTCCAATGAGGCGAGTTCAGCGGCTCTCCCTCCTCGGTGCTATTTCTATCGTGACGAGCGTAGATTCACAGATCCGATTCCATTCCCTAACCCTGCCGCAAATTACGCTCGGGCTGATCGTCTCGGGGTGCCTGCTCGCTGCATTTCACCAGTGGCTACGACTGAAGGGCTTCATGCGAAGCTCTCCGAGATACGAAGAAAATTAAACAGTCTCTTTTCGAGCATTGGTGGGTGCCGACTACATCGTCCACTCACTCGGAAAAGAGCGGCGCGAGGTTCACGGAAAATCAACTCTCGTAATACGTATATCCCGCCATCCCTTCACGATAGGCGGTGAGAGCATCACGTCTCTGGGCAGCTGTGATTCGATTTTCCTGAATGGCTGTCTCCGCCAGCTCGCGGAACTGCTCGACAAGCTTCTTCGGCTCGTATTCCACATAAGCGAGCACATCAGCGACGGAATCACCTTCCACTTCACGAGAAAATTTCACGCGCCCCTCCTCGACATCCACGCTTACGACATGGGTATCGCCGAAGAGATTGTGAAGATCGCTCAAGGTCTCCTGGTAGGCCCCAACAAGGAAAATCCCGACGAAATAGGCCTCCTGTTCTTTCAGCTCGTGTAGAGGCAGTGCTTCCTGCACATCTGTGTCGGAGACGTAGCGCTTAATCACACCATCACAGTCACAAGTAACATCGTGAATCACGCCCTCACGAGTTGGCTGTTCCGTCAATCTGTGCAAAGGCATTACCGGGAAAACGCTATCAATCGCCCACGAGTCAGCCAGCGACTGGAAAATACTGAAGTTTCCATAACACTGGTCGGCGAGGAGGCTCGATAGATCCCGCAATTCCTCCGGTACGTAACGCAGTTCACGAGTCCGAAGCGCAATATTCGTCATCGCCTTCCAGAAATACTGCTCGCAGGCTGCTCGCTCGCGAAGGCTGATGTCACCGACTAAGAAATCCTCGTGCAATTCCTCTCGATGACGCGCCGCTTTGCCATAGGCTTCGAGCAGATTATCGTCATGAATGTTCTCGGAGACCTCGGCCAGAGCGATCAGCAGCTCATCCTCACTGCCCGTCAGAGGCATGGTCTCACGATTCTCAAAGCGATTCACATCCAGAATCTCCAGCGCCAGCATGGAATAGTGAGCTACGACGGCCCGTCCCGATTCAGTTACGAGGGTCGGGTGAGCAACGCCACACTCATCGAACACTCGCTTCACTGCATCGACGAGGCTGTGACAGTACTCATCGATCGAGTAGTTCGCGCTGGTGGGGCGCGTCGAACGAGATCCGTCATAATCCACCGCCAGACCACCTCCCAGATTCAGTAGGCGCATTTCAGCCCCCTCTTTGACCAAGCCAGCATAAATACGTGCCATTTCCTCAATCGCACGGCGGATAATTGTGAGATCAGGAATTTGCGATCCCTGATGACAATGAAGCATTTTTAGCCAAGATAGATTTCCCTTCGTTCTCAGCCGTTCCACAATCTGGATGAGTTGAGCCAAGTTCATTCCAAAGGGACTCCTCTCGCCCCCAGATTTCGCCCACTGCCCTGCCCCCTCTGCGGAGAGCTTCACTCGCACCCCGATCACTGGTTCCACACCCAAGAGCTTGGATCGCTCTTCGATCACCTCCAGCTCATGTGGCATCTCTAGGACCAGCACTACCCGCAATCCCATGAGCTGACCGTAGAGCGCCAGATCGATGAATTCGGCATCTTTATAGCCATTGCAAACCAGAAGCGCCTCCGGATTCTTCATATACGCGAGTGCTGCGATCAGCTCAGGCTTGCTCCCGACTTCGAAGCCGTAATTGAAGCGGTGACCATAAGCTGCAATCTCTTCCGCTACCTGCTGCTGCTGATTCACTTTGATCGGAAAGACGCCACGATAGCTACCTTCGTACTCCAGATCGTCAATCGCCTTCATGAATCCGTGATTGAGTTCCTCGATCCGGCGCTCCAGAATGCGTGGAAATCTTAGCAGCAAAGGCGTCTGAACACCCCGAGCTTGTAAATCCTCCAATAACTTGGGAATACTCACCGCATGAGGTGCGCCATTCTTTCGATCAGTGATTTCCGCCACTACCTCTCCGCGACGTGAAACAGAAAAATAGCCACCTCCCCAGTGCTTGATTCCGTAGGTCTCTGCCGCCTTATCTACAGTCCAGATCGATTCGTCTTCTTCGACAGGCTTTTCTGCTGCTGAAGACTTACGAGAAGGTTTGGAAGTGGAGCGAGAGCCTGATGAGCTGCGTGCTTGCGTCATTCGATGGAAGAAAAAGTGAAATTCTGAACGGCTGGGAGAGGGATTAGCCTTGCAATCCTCACCGCGCCACAGTCTCAAAAGACTACCCAACTCGCAAGTGTTGGATGCAAAAATTTTGTCTCGAGTTCGCTCTCTGAGATAGCCTGTTCTGCCGACTGCGATTGTGAGGGACGGTTCTTTCTCGATTCCATCGCCACAAGAAGAGAGAATTTAGCTCTTTTATATTACAATATTTATTGTATATATATCTACATGAAGCCTCGAATCCTTGGACTGGATGTGGCTAGAGCGACGGCGATTTTGCTTGTCGTTGTCAACCATTCGCATCAGCAACTCCAAGCCATCGGAATCTATGGAGTCGAATTGTTTTTCGCACTGAGCGGTTTCCTGATCGGTGGGATCCTGTATCGCAGCGTTCCTGAGCAGGGACACTGGAGCTTGCTCGGAGTCGCCAACTTCTGGCAGCGGCGGTGGTGGCGTACCCTACCGAACTATTACCTCTTTCTGATAGTGGCCATCTTCTTCTACCACGCACGAGGCGAATGGCCCAAAGGCGGCTGGGACGGAATTCTACCCTATTTCCTATTTCTCCCGAATCTAATGCAACCAAATGAGGCTTTTTTCGACGTCTCGTGGTCGCTGTGTGTCGAGGAGGGATTTTACTTTCTCTTCCCCCTCGTGATTCTACTCTTGAATCGATTGATCCCTTCGCGTAATCGGGTGTTTGTTCTCACCATTCTATTATTTATCATCGTGGCTCCGCTTCTCCGTGAACTGGTGATGTTGGCATGGCCTGCTCCACAGGTGCGCGTCTCCACATTGCCTCGCCTAGATGCGATCTGCTACGGAGTGGCCGTCGTAGCATGGATGCAGGCGAAGGGAATCTCGCGAAGCGCTCGTTTCGCTCTTTTCATGATCGGAGCGATGATGGTATCGGGTGTTGCTTCAGCGCACTGGCTTCTGCGTCCTGCGGATGAGGCAAAATGGTTCTTCCGTATCGCGCTCGTTGCCATGCCTCTCGGCTTTAGTCTCTGTATGCCGCTTCTGTCCACTTGGGCGAAAGCGCCCGTCTGGGCCAACTGGATTGCGAAGCCGATTACTGCGATCAGCCTATGGTCCTACTCCCTCTATCTCTGTCACCACATGATCATCTTGGGAGTGCTGCCTTGGTTCGGTGAGGATCGGGAGAGTCTAAAAGTAAAATTACTCAGTAAAATCGTAGGAGTATCCCTGTCGATTCTCGTCTCTTGGCTGGTCTTTCGTTTCTTTGAGACTCCGCTGACCCGAAAGCGCCCCCCGGAATTCAAGGGCGAAAGTGGAAAGCCAATCGAAGAGACCGAGCGCTGCGCCATTCGAGCCTGATTCCAAATCCCTCGACATCAGGTGATTCCACGTCACGGAGATTCCCTGATTCCCCGTGTGAACTCCATCACATGAAAGCACTGCCCCATCAAGGACGGATGCGTTAATGTCTGGAACTGACGCAGACGTTTCTGGGTCCGCTGATCCGGCAGACGACCTTCCATTCTGAGGAGCCAAGGTCGAGCCGCCTCGATGAGAAAATGATGCTGATCGATCAAGTTACGTCGATTCAATCCGCAGAGTCGCGCCACCTCTTCTACCCGAGTGAAATCGACATGCGCCGTGATGTCTTGTTCTCCGGGAAAAGCGAAGGGATCCTCCCCCGCCTGATGCGCCTGATAACATCGTAGAGTTCCCTTGTTCCTCCGGGGAGAATAATACTCAGATCGCTCGTATCCGTAATCGATGATCATCCAAAGCCCCGTTTCAAACAGCTGAGCACTCTCCTGCATCCAAGATTCGATCTCTGGACAAATCTCGCTGATATAGCCTTCGGGAAAAGAGTCACCCAGCTCCTGTGCGAACTCTCGCCATTCATTCCGCAAAGGCCGCGAGACCCACTCCGGACGCTGCATCTCGGAGTTCCAGCCTACGTGTAGCTCCTTCCACGCTCCTTCCTGAAAGAGAATGCGATCCACCGGGAAGGCGTCTAACAGCTCATTGCATAGAAAAACACCCGCAGGAGCGCGAGCCTCGGATAGGCTCGATACAATACGGATTTGAGGCTCCGGATCTCGCGCCAACTCAGCTTCAAGCCTGTCACGCCCCCAGGCTCTCGGTTCCACGATGCGGTATTCGAACTCATCAAGTCGCGAAACACTTATTTCGCGTAGTCCTGCCAGAATATCTCGCGCCAAGCGTCCATCATGCGCTCCCTGTTCTACGATGATGAAGGGACGAGCGGAATCAAAAAGATGCTCCCAATCCCGCAGTATTCGACTCGCCAATAACAATCCGAAAGTTTCTCCCACGGAGACGCTGGTAAAAAAGTCTCCCGCTCGACCCACCGTACGAAAGCCTTCTTCCCCCGTCACACCAGACCGAGAGTAATAACCCCACTGTGGATGATAGAGCGCCATCTCCATCCAAACGGAAAATGGAACAGAAGATGAGTCGCTTTCTGAAATTCTTTGAAAGACGAGATCAAAAAGCGACGTATCTTGTCCATATGCCGGATCGGCAGCTTCTGCGTACATGGCTGTCACGGTACTCCTTACCCACTTCGATTCCAGAACCTTTCTGTGGCTAACGATTTTGAGCAGATTCAATTTGGTGCCTCCGGCAATGACGGAGCCTCCCCGCGTCGTGCGTCGAAGCGGAAGAAGAAGGCTTCGAAGGGGCGTCGTCGGCTGATGTTTCTCGTGAAACTTCTGGGATTCTTTACCGTCCTCGGATTCGTCTGCCTGATTGTCGCCGCTGTAGGAGCCTTTTTTTACGTGAAGCCTCGCTATGACTTGGCTCAGACTTTTGACCTCTCTCAGTTGGAAGAAATCGAAGTAGCCAGCCGGATTTTTGATCGTAGCGGAAAAGAATTGGGACGAATCTTCGTGCAAAACCGACGTCCGGTTTCTCTGGATCACGTCTCCCCCAATTTCGTTCACGCACTGCTTTCGGCTGAGGATAGTCGATTCTACCAACACCACGGGGTTGATTATTTCGGGATAGCTCGTGCCGTATATTACGGCCTGCGGTCAAGTGGAGTCAATCAGGGGGCTTCCACAATCACTCAGCAGCTCGCTCGTCAGACTTTTGAACTAAAAGACCGAACTCTCAGTCGGAAGATCACTGAAATCTTCCTAGCTCAGCGAATTGAAAAACGAATCGGGAGCAAGCAGCGGATTCTCGAACTCTACATCAATCGTATATACTTCGGCAGCGGATATTACGGAATCGCAGCTGCATCCGAGGGCTACTTTGGGAAAGAACCCGAGTACCTGACCGCACTAGAGGCGGCAACACTCGCTGCGACCATTCCCAATCCGTATCACCGCTCGCCTCGAAGCTTTCCAGAAGTCTCTAAAAAATGGCGCAACCACGTTCTCGCACGGATGGCTGAGCAAAAATACATCGATGCAGGCACAAGTGAGCGACTGCAAAAGGCGAATGTTGAAGTCGCCGAAAAAGCGAATCTCACTGGACGATCCGCCTTCGTCTATGAAAAGGTCCGACAAGAAGTGATCGACCTCTTGGGATACGAGGCTGTCTCCAAGGGTGGATTCATGATCCACACTACGATCGATGGGGCACTGCAGGAGATGGCAGAGGCCACGTTGAAAGAACAACTCGCCAAGATCGAGCAGCATCCGGACTTTAAGCACGAGACCCTAGAAGGTTATAAAAAAGCGAAGGCTGAGTTCCTGAAGTCCGCACATCCCGACCAGACATTTCCGACACCGAAATATCTTCAAGGAGCCTTGTTGATGCTCGACAACAAGACAGGTGAGGTGCTCGCCCGAGTCAGCGGACGCGATTTTAACGACTCTATGTTTGATCGCGTGTCTCAAGGTCGACGTCCCACGGGCACAGCCTTTACCCCGTTCGTGTACGCCGCTGCTTTCGAGGCGGGGTACTTCCCTGGCACGCTCGTAGACGACACCCCTATGGACACGCGCCAAGTCATGGTGGGAGGCACGACGGGGATTCTGGGAGAATGGGGAGTCGAAACACTCAATAACGTGTACGAGAATGTCATTACCTCTCGGCGAGCCCTCGCTCAGGGGAAAAATGCAGCCACCGTTCGACTAGGGCAGAAAGTGGGAACGGATGCAGTCGTCGCCCTAGCTAAGAAAGCAGGCATGTCCTTCGGCGGTGACTTGCAGAAATTCAATGCCACTTTCCTTGGTCGCAATCCCTGCTCCCTAGAGGAACTCTGTCTCGCCTACACGATTTTCCCGAACGGTGGACGCCGCGCTGAAAAGGCGAATATCATCGTAAACATCCGCGATAGCCTCGGCAACGTCGTCTATTCCCCGAATGCGGCGATGCACCAGCAGCAGGTGATCGATCAGTACACTGCCTATCAGATCACCAACATGCTCTCGGACAGTTTTGTCGACGGCACCGCTGCTAAGGCTCGGGAGAAATTCGGATTGGGCAGCTACCCCGTCGCCGGGAAGACAGGAACGGAATACGACTTTACCGATAACTGGTTCGCTGGTTACACCTCAGAGGTAACCTGTGTGGTATGGACTGGCTTTGACCAGAGCAGCACCATCTATCCCGGAGCATTCAGTTCTGACACCGTGCTCCCTGTCTGGACAGAGGTGATGAACGCCGCAGAAAAGAAATACGGTGCGAAGGTATTTCCTCCGCCGAACGATGCCGAGAAGGCAGAGATCTGTCTCAAATCCGGAGAACTGGCCTCTGACGACTGCTACGAAATGGTCCAGAAAAAAGAAGGAATCACCTCTCAGGTTCGCTGCACCTATACCGAATACCTTCGCCCCGGCACCAATCTCGATCTGATCTGTCATATACACGGCAAGGGCCGCAGCCGACTGCAGAACGTCGTGAAGCAGGGTCGTAACGGAATGATCGTCCCCGATTTTGTCATTCAAGAGAACGCCGAACCCGTCTTTCCTATCGCTCAGACCGTGATCGGCACCTACGATCCCTATAATTCCGTACCTGTCGTGATCCAGGCGAAAGCGACTCCGGTAGCGAAGAAACCTATCGTTGCACAGCCAGTAGAATCTGACGACTCGTCCGATTCTCCACAGGATGAACCAGCGCAAAAGCGTCCTAGCGATCCCATCGCTATACCTGTCGCCAAACCGATCCTCACCGATACAGGTACAACGGATGATCCTCCCGCCGAGCAGCGCGTGCAGCTCCCCCGCCCGCGTGCGATCGAGATCGAATAAGAATTCTCCGGACAGATTTTCTTACCTAGACTGTCTTTTCATCCCGTTGGACCGGATCGATTTCTTCCCGATTGTCATCTCTCCGATTCACGTCGATACTGAGGGCTAGCTTTTAAAATTCCGATGTCTCCTCGTCGTACCGAACTCGCCGTCGGCGTCTTTGTATTGATCGGCCTCGCCGTGATCGGGAGCCTCGTCGTTCGCTTTTCTCAACACCAAGCCGGCCCAGCGGGAGGATATGCCCTCACGGTCGAAGTGAAAGACGCCACCGGAATCCGAGCCGGAGTTCCCGTGCGATTGGGCGGAGTCGATATTGGACGCGTCGTCCATAGTCCAGAACTCAGCGAGGACTCAACCCAGCTCATCATTCCGCTCGAAATCTTTCCCACTGTGAAGATCCCCGAACACTCGACTGGCCGGGTGGGGACGAGCGGACTGCTCGGTGGCGGATACGTACGCATTCTACCTCCAGAACAGCCATCAGGTAAATTTCTCTCTGAAGGAGCCAAAATCCTTTCAGAACCGGCGGAGCATTTTTCCGATCTAGCGAGCGGGGCGGACCGTGCGATGGCAACTCTTTCGTCAGCCTCCAGCGAATTGATCCGTGTCTCGGGGCAAACCGGACAACTGATCGAGCGAATTGAAGCAGGTCTGCTCACGGATGACAACCTCTCTCGCTTGGAATCCATTCTCAAAGACATGGCGGAAGCTTCGGGTAACCTGCGCACCGCATCAGAGCAGATCATCCCTACGCTCACTGAGACACGCCAAGCATTAGCAAGCGTTGGTGAAGCCGCCAACGGAGCAAAAGGCAGCTTTGCTCAGATCGAAACCGGAGTCGCCGACCTCAATAAAACCCTCGCCATAACTCGTCCTGTTGTGGAAAACTTTGACACGACTATCGCGGCTCTGAAGAAAACGCTCGTAACCACCAATTCTCTGCTCGAACAGATCGAGAAGGGTGATGGTCTCGCCAGCTCCTTTCTCCGCGATCCAGAGCTGAAAGGGAACTTCGAGAGCTTCCTGAAAAAACTTGATCGAAACGGAATTCTTTTCTATCCGCGTGAGGGGGGGAAAAGCACAGAAGACAAATCTCTCTTCCCTGGGACGCGACGCCAACCGTGATTCGTCATGCCTTTCCTCGCTGTCTTCAAACGCTACGAAGTGTGGCTGCTGTTTTTGCTGATCGCAGGCCTTTTCTGGCTGGCCTTTACACCCTCTCCAGTCACAGAGCTGACCCTCTCTGGTGGGAAAGTAGTGAAAGAAGATCCAAAATCAGCTTCCACGGACAATCCTGCAACGAACGATCCTAGTGAACCGAAACCGAACATTGTGCTCAAAGACGTTCACGTCGAGAAGTCACCTGGAGGGCAGATCGTCGAGACTCGGCTCGAGGGCATCTCGCCCACCGGGAGCGATTTGAATCTGGACAGCAGTGTCGTGCAGGCGATCAGCGACGACGGCAACAGAATCCCACTCTTCTTTGAACCGTTTCAGAAGGACGCCATTCTCACCGCCCACGAAAATCGCACCGTGACTTTACGCTGGTGGATGGTGAAGCCGAAGAAAAACTTCACCCTGATGCTTGCCGGAGTAGAAATTCCGGTCGATCTGCCCTGATCTCTCCGTCCCGATGCCCACGACTCACGCCGACTTTCTCCTGATCAACAGCAACAACACGCGCACCAAGTTTGCCATCGCTTCCCGTAGCGCACTTCTAGAACACCGCGCCATGCTGTCACAAGAGATGTCGCGCGATTCTGTGATGACCCTCTTGGATGATTGGGACTACGACAGCGTCGTGATCGCATCGGTAGTCCCTGCGAAACTTCCTCTCCTGCGCGATTCTGTCGCCACCCATCCCGTCGTGGAAGTGAATCATCGCGCCCACCTCGGCATCATGCTAGATTTCCCTGATCCATCCATGATCGGGGCTGACAGGATCGCCAATGCGGCAGCAGTGGCCGCTCGCTGCCCCACCGGACCCGTCGTGGTCGTCGATTTCGGTACAGCGGTGACTTTTGACATTGTTTCTATTATCTCTGGGAATCCCGCCTACATCGGGGGTGTGATCGCTCCCGGACTAGATGCGATGCGCTATTATCTGAACGAGCGCACCGCCCTGCTACCACAGATTGAGATCGCCCGGCCGCCCTCGGTCATCGGCAAATCAACCGTCCACGCCATGCAAGCGGGCGCATTCCACGGCTACCGAGGTCTGATTCTGGAAATCCTTCACCGCATCGGAGAAGAATTGGGAGAGGTGCCGAAATCGATTGCCACCGGAGGATATGCAGCTTTGATAGCAAGCGATCTTCCCGGCATCGACTCAATCGAGCCACTACTGACCATGGAAGGCCTCCTCCACATCGCCAAACTCAATTTTTCCTTATGACAAATTCCCCTGTGATCGGCATCGACTTCGGCGGCACATCAATCAAAATGGCCGTCGTCGATGGCGAGTCCCTGATCTCCGATATCGAACGAATCCCCACTCAGGATTTCGACGAGCCTAACTCACTCATGAATGAAATCGCGGCTCGAGTGAGCACACTGCGCCAGCAGCACTCCAAGATCGCCGCCATCGGGATCGGCGTGCCGGGAGCCGTGAATTCATCCACGGGGATTACCTACAATCTCACGAACGTGAAAGGCTGGACCGAAGTCCCACTCCGCGACTTAATGACGCAAAAAACCGGACTTCCCACTCTCATCGAGAACGATGCCAACTGCATGGCCTACGCCGAGTGGAAATACGGAGCGGCGAAAGGCTTTCGTCATGCCGTCTGCGTGACGCTGGGGACTGGAGTCGGCGGCGGTCTAATCCTCGACGGCAAACTCTTCCATGGAGCAGTCTATGCCGCCGGTGAAATCGGCCAAATGAGCATCGACTATCACGGAGTTCCCGGCCCCTATGGGAATACGGGATGTGTCGAACGCTATGTCGGGATTCGTCAAATTGTCGAAATGGCACACTCGCTCTACGCCGAACGCGGCATCACCGCCCCGGAGAATCTCAGCCCAAAACTTCTTTCGGAGGCGGCGCATGCAGGGGACGAGATTGCGCTCGAACTCTGGCATCGGGTTGCGGAATGCCTCGGATTCTGCCTGATGAGCGTCACCTTCCTCCTGAATCCCGAAGTAATCGTGATCGGTGGCGGCGTCGCTGACGTAGGCGATCCTCTCTTCATTCCTCTGCGCGAGACGCTACGCCAGACTCTCTCGGACGAGTGTTTCCGCTCTCTCCGCCTCGAACGCGCCCACTTCGGAAACACTGCCGGTATTCTGGGCAGCTCCGCCCTCGCCGGGGCAATGCTTGGACCAGGGTGATCCAAAATCACTCGCAGAAGCCGTCTCCCGAATCCGAATCCATAATCCATCCTCACAATCGCTCGCGAGTCTACACCTCACGACCACAGTACTAGACCTCCTGCGTTACCAAGGATTCGTAAAGCCGCAGGGTCTTATGGGCAATCTCCGTCCAACTAAAGCACTCTAGGACGCGCTCTCGGCCCGCGACACCCATTGCCTGACAGCGCTCTGGATCACGCATCAGTGAATTGATCGCCGTGGCCAGATCCCGTGCGAAGATCTCGGGGTGGATAGCCTCAAAGGGAGATTGCGACTGCTGAGCCAGCGGAACGAGCAGCCCCGTCTCACCCGGGAGAATGATTTCCTTCATGCCACCAATCGCAGAACCGACAACCGGCGTCTCACAGGCCATCGCCTCGAGATTGATGATGCCGAAAGGCTCATAGATCGACGGCGTACAGAAAACGCGGGCATGGCTATAGATTACGATTTTATCGGGAGTCGGCAGCATTTCCTGAATCCACACGATCCGCCCGCCAAAACTTGCTTTCGCCTTCTCGACGGCTGTTTTCATCTCAACTTCGATCTCCTCGGTGTCGGGCGCTCCTGCACACAACACAACTTGCACGTCTGGATCGAGATGTCGGATCGCATTCACCAGATGGACGATCCCTTTCTGACGAGTAACTCGTCCGACGAAAAGCACGAAGGGCATCTCGGGAGCTATCCCGTACTTTCTGAGGAGATCGGGATCGAACGTGGGGTGGAATTCCTCTGGATCAATACCGTTGTGAATCACATGGACTTTCGCTTCATCCACATCGAAAAGACTCAGGATATCCATCCGTGTCTCATGAGAGACAGCGATCACGGCATCTGCCATCTCAATGGCAGTCTTTTCCAGCCACACGGTACAATCATAGCCATTCCCCAACTGCTCTCGCTTCCAAGGACGGAGAGGCTCCAGAGAATGAACCGTCAATACCATGGGGATCCCGTAATTTTTCTTCGCCAGAATTCCTCCGAAATGAGAGTACCAAGTATGCAGATGCACGAGATCTGCGTCGATTCTTTCAGTGTTGAAGTCGAGGCATTTTTGCAGAGCCCCAAAGACGGAATGCAACTGCTTCGGTGCAGTGTAATCACTGCTGTCTGATGAAAAGCCGCTAACAGAAGGATTCGAATCCGTATCCGATTGTTCTCCGAAGCAGCGGACTTCGACCTGACAGAGATGCGCCAGTTCACGTGACAGATATTTCACATGAATCCCAGCACCTCCGTAAATATGGGGCGGATATTCGTTGGTTAAGATCAGAGACTTCATCGTGTAACAGTAGAGAAGAGAGCGGGGAATTGCCTTTTTTCAACACGGGAAGTCGCAGAACGCTGCATGGCTTAGAAATCGCGCTACGGTAGAACTGATACGAACTCAATCCCAATTCACATGAAAACAACCGATCTGTCCCGCCTAGCGCAGAAGGCGAAAACCCTGCGCCAGCTTCATCACACTGGAAGTATTCTGCTCCTGCCGAACGCGTGGGACGTAATGACCGCTCGACTTTTTGCGTCACGAGGCTTTCCCGCCGTCGCCACGACCAGCGGAGGAGTAGCCTGGGCACGCGGCTACGCCGATGGAGAGGCGATGCCACTCGATCTGGTATATACTACGACGTATCGAATGGCTGAAGGAATCTCGTGTCCCCTCACTGTGGACTTTGAAGGCGGCTATGCGGAAGACCTCGGAGAGCTGCGGGAGAATGTCCAAAACATCATCCGGGCAGGAGCGGCAGGGATCAATCTGGAAGATAGTGTAGGCCCCAGCCACCAGCTCCGAGAGATCAGTGCCGCAGAAGGGCGGATTCGAACAGCCCGCAGTGCCGGGGAATCGCTGGGAATCCCTCTGGTCATCAATGCCCGGATTGATGTCTGGCTCGCCGGATTCGGAAATGATGATAATGCCCGTTTTGAAGAAACGATCACCCGTGCGCGGGCCTATCTGGACGCCGGAGCCGATTGCGTCTATCCCATCCTTCTGAGTGATAGCGGAATTCTTACTCGCCTCGTGCAGTCGCTCCAATGCCCGATCAATGTGAACGCCTCTCCTCATCTGCCGAGTCTGGACGAACTCAACCGTATCGGGATCGCACGCGTTTCCACGGCGACTAGTCTCACGGTTCACGCATGGGATGCGACCCTCCAAGCTCTGGAACAAATTCGCACGACAGGCAGTTTTGATGCTCTCTCGACTAATCTCACTCGACAGGAACTCCAAGAACTGGGAGATCAGAAATCATAATAGATTTACTTTCAACACTTCTTAAAAGAGCAAAAATCGTCTCAAATGTAAAACAATCCCCTTTTTCGTCCTGCAAAAGATTGACTTCGCGACAAAAGACGTGATTGAATGACATTATGCCGTCCTCCCCGGCAGAGAATGATTTTCGAATCCCCATCTTTTCTGCGAATCACTCCGTGGCTCCTTGCTCCAGCTCTCACAGCTTGTTGCCTGTTCGCCTCTGAGCAAGGGCCTGCGGATTCCCTGCGAATTGCCTTCCAGAGTGATCGTGCCGTCGTGTCGGGAGTCGTTCCCACAGAAGAGGACATCGCGGCAATCACGACGATGATTCAGGAAGCACGCCCAGGTCTGAAAGTCGATCATGCCGATTTGCAGGCTGCGCCGGGGGCACCGATTCTGAATGCTGCAGATCTAGATCGTCTGCTGACGGAAATCGCACTCTCAACTAATGAAGGGCATATGACCCTTTCTCCGACTCATCTCGATATCGGTGGAATGACTGATAGCGTTCTCGCCCGAAGCGTTCTTCGACTACGGGCCAAGCCATTTCTCAAGGGGCGCAGCCTGATCGATCACATCTGCATCGTCACTTCTGACGAACTCCCTTCGATCAACGTTGCCCTAGCCACCGGAAAATCAGTTCCGGCGATCGTAGCACCATCGACGGACCCGACAGTGCCTCCCCCCACTCCAGAAGTTCCCTTTGAAACGCCCGGAATCCGACTGGAGTCATTACTCTCGACGCTGAGCTTATTCGGACAGATCGATCACCTAGCCGGGCGCACCCCCGCCACTGCCGTATCGTTACGAGCGGTCCCTCTAAAAGCCGCAGAGTCACCGCCGCCCACCGATGAAGTGAGCCTGCCATCGGAGCCGCAAGCCCCAGTTCCTACGGGACCAACAGTAGAAGCGGTCTCATCCGTATATTTCGCTAGGAACTCCTTCTTTCTCCAGGTCAATCAGGAAGGAGTCTTCAATGATCTGGCGAAGCGAGTTCTCGCGCAAGGGTCGTCCGGAGTGACGATAGCGGTTCAGACGCTCACCCCGCCGACTGGCTCTGCTGTATTGAACGAATATCTCACAGAACGCCGAAACGAAGAGGTCTTAAAATTTCTCGGAGAGCTCGGGATTTCATCGGAGAGAATCCTCACGAGGACATTGCCTTCTTCCTCAAACTTCGACACAGGTGAAGTCCGCATCTCCCTGATTATCCCTCCCAGCGCCCCTGTCACGAATCCGAAGGTCAACGAGCAGACAACGGAAATTTCAGCCCAGTCCGTGCCCTTGTCATCCGGCGAAGTCGCACGATAGGGTTCCCGTTCCATTTCTTCGAAAATGGCAGAACCCGGCCTCTTTCGAAGCCGGGTTCCTTGACCACTCAACTTTGTCTCTCAACAACCTCGGGAATCGTGGCAGAGACAAATCTTTTGATTACCTCTCGTTCGACACACCTCAGCGTGCCGCGACGCCACTCTTCTGATGATGTGCGTTGTATTTCGAGGTCGGGACGATAATTTCATCCCCAGGGCGGATCACAGTGCTCGAACCCAGATTGTTGATTCTCTGGAGTTCCGCCATCGTTGTCAGAAAGTCGCGTGCGATTGCATACAGATTATCCCCTTTGATGACCGTATATTGGCCATAGGTTTCGTTACGCTTCAGCAGAGGATTCTCATACTGGAAGCTCACATTTTGCTCTGCTTTTGCAGGAGCTTTCTTCTGAGAAGTGGTGGCTGCCGCATTTGCTGCGGGAATTTTCAAGGTTTGATCCAAGCTGATCGTATCTCCCTTCAGACCATTCGCTGCCTTGATGCTCTCCACAGATGTTGCGTACTTTCTGGACAGAGACATGAGCGTATCACCTTTGACTACTTTATGAGTCGAAGTCGTTGCCGGAGCGGACTTCTTCGTCTCTCCCACGACGACTGACTCCTGCTTTGCGGATTTTGTCTTTTCGGGATTGACGACAGTCGTCGCCGAGGATGTGGGAACCGTCGGAGTCGTCGTGGCAGAAAGGGGGGCCGTCGGAGTCGTCGTCGTCGTCGTTGTAGTTGTCGAGACAGACATCGGCACCGTCGAGTCCTTCGCTGCAGTTCCCGCCACCAAGGCTTTGGGCGCCGAAGGAATGGCCAGGGTCTCTCCGATGTAAATCGGCTGACCTTCGCTGAGACGGTTTGCTTTCAGTAGCTCCGTCCTCTCGATTCCAAATTTCGTCGCGATCTTCCCGAGGGTATCTCCATCTTGGATCACGTAAGTCGTCGTGCTCTCAACTTCCGGCTTCGAGCGATTTGTCGATTCCTCCACTGCGCCGGAGACATAGCTATGGGAGCCAGTATTATTTTTTTCACTGATCGTGTTCTCCAAGCTATTCAAGCGATTTTCCAAGGTGGATAGACGAGTCGCGAGAGACTCGACAGTTGTATCCGCTGCATGAATGGAAGCACTGAAGAGGAGAGGAGAGGTCACGAAGATCGAAAGAATGGTCGCAAATTTTTTCATCGTTTCCAAGTTTATAATAAATTTTCAGAACAATCAACGGAAAATTTCAAATTTCCAAACTATTTTTAGATATTAAATTTAAAAATCTGTAATAATTCTATGATTTACACTGTTTGAACCCTAAAGTTTATTTCCAATCCTTGATTCCACCGTTCCAAGTTTCTATTTTCCTCTATGAAGATTACCTTTTGCGGGGCCGCTCGTACGACGACAGGCTCTCAACATCTCATCGAAGTCAACGGCTCGCGCATTTTACTCGACTGCGGACTCTATCAGGGACGACGAGCAGAGGCGAACGAGCGGAATCGAACTTTCCCTTTCGATCCGTCTCAGATCGATGTGGTGGTTCTCTCTCACGCCCATATTGATCACAGCGGCAATTTGCCCACTCTGACCAGTAGAGGATTCACAGGTAATATTTACTCAACCTTCGCCACTCGTGATCTATGCCAGATCATGCTCGCAGATTCGGCTCACATCCAAGAGCAGGATGCCAAATGGCTGAATAAACGGCGTGTGAAAGAGGGGCTTCCTGAACTAGAGCCGCTTTACACACAGATGGAGGCCGAGCAGTGCGTGCGCCAGTTCGTAACCGTCGGTTATGGACGACCGATCCCGATCTGTGACGGAGTTACTCTGACCTTTCTCGATGCCGGTCATATTCTCGGAGCGGCACAGGTGATTCTGGACATCACGGAAAATGGTCACCGCCGTCGCCTCCTCTTTTCGGGCGATATCGGACGTGGAAACAACGAGATCCTACGGAATCCGGAAGCCTCAGACGACGTCGATATCCTACTGATGGAGAGCACCTACGGAAATAGGATACATGAACTCCCCACTCAGGCGAATCACCTCCTGCGCGACATTTTAGTCCGCGCTCTGGAGAGAAGGGGTAAAGTCATCATTCCCGCTTTTGCTGTCGAGCGGACCCAGCAGTTGATTTACGTGCTGCATCGCTTGGTAGAAGCGAACGAAATTCCCGATATTCCCATCTACGTGGACAGTCCTCTAGCAGTGGGAGCGACCGAGATTTTTCGCCTGCATCCGGAGTGCTTCAACAACGAGATATACCACTTTCTCTTTGAAAAGCGTGATCCCTTTGGGTTCGAGAATCTTAGTCTGATTCGGAACGTCAATGAATCAAAGAAACTCAACGATCTCGACGCGCCAGCGATCATTATTTCCGCCTCAGGCATGTGTGAAGCAGGACGTGTGCTTCATCACCTGCGGAACAACATCGAGAACCCAAGGAACACGATTCTCTTCGTCGGATATTGCGCTGAACAAACACTGGGGGACAAAATTCGAAGAGGAGACCGCACCGTGCCTATTCTCGGAGATACATTTACTGTCCGAGCGGACGTTCAGATCCTCGATTCATTCAGCGGTCACGCGGACCGCAATGAACTCCTCCGTTACTTTGATTCGGTCAACGGGCGTAAGGACCGTGTATTTCTCGTTCACGGTGAGGAGGAGCAATCGCTGGCCTTCGCTGACATACTGAGACAGCACAGCCCCTCCCTCCAGGTGGAAGTTCCCGAGTGGAAAGACCGCATCACCCTGTGAAGTGAATCTGCTGGCCTTGCCAAACTGAGGGAGCTCAGCTCGGCTTCCAGAAACCAGTCCCCTGATTCCGTCTGGAGTTTTCCCGCGATTACGGGAGAAAAAGAGTCTCGTTTCCTCGCGAGCGATACAATACCATCAGATCGATGAACCCTGACTCTGCCTCAACCTCAACCACGTCAACGACTCGGAGATATGCTCATCGCACGGGTGCTAGCCTAGGAGCGGCGACGCTGACCTCCCTCAGTGCCACGGTCCGAGCTGCTACCAACAAAAACAGCAAACTGCAAATCCTCCAAATCGGAGTGAACGGCATCGGTAATATGCAGCGAAAGCAATTATCGAATCATCCGAAAGTTCAATTCGTCGGCTTCTGCGACGTCGACGCCACGGCCTTCGAAAAAGTAAAGAATGGTCCTTGGAAAGAGGCTTGGAAAATTGCTGACTATCGCGAAGCTTTCGCAACTAAGGCAGATCAGTTTGATGCAGTGATCGTAGATACGCCGGATTTCAATCACTGCCCGATGATGGTGAGCGCACTGAAACACGGAAAGCATGTCTATGGACAAAAGCCTCTCGTTCAACAACTCGACGAACTGCGGATCATCCGTGCAGCGCTCAAAGACCGACCGAATCTCTGCACGCAGATGGGCATCCAGCGTGCAGCACTACCCGGGCGAATGCAGGCGGTCGAGCTTCTTCGCTCTGGTCGCTTCGGTAAAGCCGTGGAGGCCCATATCTGGACACAGGGAGTCAGTCAGGGGACATATTTCACCGGTCCCTGGGATCCTCGTGCCTCCGAGTTACCTGTTCCTGAGACATTGCGCTGGGATCTATGGCAGGGTCCATTGACCGAAGCCCTACCCTACAGTCGAGAGCTTCACCCGGCCCGCTGGCGCGATGTGTGGGAAACCGGTGGCGGAATCCTCGCCGACTGGGGGTGCCACCTGATCGATCTACTCTACTTCGCCTACGATCTCCCGTCGCCGAAGTCAGTGCAGACAGACACGATTCAAGCGTCGAACGCTCGTCATTCCGGCTACAATCACGCGATTCTCACCTATCCCGGCGGAGGTGATCGATTCGCCCGAGAGGAATTCGTCGTTCACTACGCCGACAGCGCGATTCGTCCCTCCTTCGCCGCCCTAGGACTCCCCATATCAAAGATTACGGGGCATGGAACCATGGTCGTGTGCGAGGATGGAACGCTGATCCTAGAGCCGAATGGAAAGTTCGAAATCTATCGCGAAGGAAAACTGGTCGAGAACGAGCCATTTCCCGAAGTGGAGCCTCGAGATCACTGGAAGGACTGGGCTGATTGCTGCCTGGGAGAGAATAAGCCTCTCTGGGGTCCCTTCGACATCGGAAGCCGAATCACAGAACCAGCGCTCCTCGCGACAAAAGCAACGCGTTTTCCCAATCAGGAGTTACATTGGGATGGCGCGAACTACCGCTTCACCAATCACGAAGAGGCGAACAAAGCGATCCTATCTCGGAACTATCGCGAAGGCTTCGCACCGCCTGAGCTGGACTGACCCCTTCCTGCTTCGTCCATGAAAGAGCTTTTTCTCGTTCGCCACGCGGACGCATCAGGCCTGTCTCCCAGCAATCAAGATGTGGACCGCCCGTTAAGCGAACGAGGGGAGCAAGATCTGGCACGAGTAGCGCAAAAGCTAAATCGCCTCAATCTCAGACCCGATTTCATCGTATCGAGTACTGCCACGCGAGCGCTTTCCACAGCCAAGGGAATCGCCAGAGGATTCGGACTACCCGAAGAAAGTATCCACTTCCTGTCGAAATTGTATCTGGCGTCTGCCAAGACGATTCTGAAAGTGATTCGGGATCTTGATGAGGACATCGACAGTGCCGTGATCGTCGGACACAATCCAGGATTGCACCACGCAGTCATGGATTTTTCTAAGAAAGCCAGAGCACCCGAGCCAGATGATTTTCCGACCTTAGGCGTCGTTCGTCTGACGCTACAAGTGGAATTTTGGGCCTTGACTGAATGGAACTCAGCCATCTCTCTCGATTGGCTGTGAGCTGATTATTAACAGCATGTTCAAGGCATAAGGGAATACCAAGCCCAAATCCATTGGCTGAATCCATACAGTCGCCCTATACTCCTCTAATCCTCTCTCAGCATGAACAACTCCCCACCACCGATTGATCCTCAGCAGTCTCCTGCTTCACAAACCGGGACACAAGCGAAGAAATCCAAGAGCTGCCTATTCGGAGGAATGGGATGTGGTCTCGGATGCCTCCTCGTTCTCGCGATCTTCATCGGCCTGAGCGCTTTCGTCGTCGTTAAAGTGAACCACTTCATCGCGCAAGCCACATCAGCTCCCCCTATAGAAGCTCCTGTAGCGTCCAGTGATGAAATTCAGGCTTCCGTTAACAAATTTCACCGCCTCCTGAGCGCCGACAACACGGAGCCCTTTTCATTCACCGACAGAGAGCTGAACATCGTCTTAGCGAACGATCCTATATTTCAGAAGATCGCTGACAAGGTACAGGTCGAAATCAATCGTGACGTATTCACAGGAAAATTCAGCGTGGCCACAGACGATCTCCCGATTCCTGATGAGGAGTTCCCGCCCTTTCTGAAAGGCCGAAACCTCAACGGAAAAGTTTCCCTTACAGCCTACACCGATAATAATCAACTCACGGCTCGATTAAATGGCATCGAAGTCAACGGATTTTCCGTACCGACAATTTTTCTTTCACGCTATCAGACGATCAACTTATTCGATCTAATGAAAGAAAAACCGGAAGGAAAGAAGGCTCTGGAGAAATTCGAATCCATACGAGTCGAGGATGGTAAGATCTGGATCGTTCCAAAACCGAAATCCTGAAGAAGCCGAAACGCTTTACCGATCTCTACAGTTTCTCGTATGTTCCTTGATCTCGACGCTCCAGCACTGTGAAGCCTGCCTTTTTCGCATCACTGACAGAGAGCGGCTTGTTGATCGCCGGAGAACTGACGCGTTGAGAAATCAGCTTTTTTACAGGATTCTGACACAAGGGGCATTTCTCCAGAGGCGGACGACTAATCGGGCGGCGCAACTCGAAGCCTTTGCGACAGATACGACAGCCCTTTTCTGGATCGGCGCTGATGTACTCATAGATAGGCATGAGAAAAGATCGCGCTTTGAAGGAAACGCGCAACTGTCTTGTGAGAAGAACGAGGAAGCTTCCGCCTGATCGTCGAATCCGTGTGAAGCGAATCACAACAAAAAAGCAGAGTCGAATTCGACTCTGCTCTTCATTATAGAAAAGATGAAACGGCTGATTACCAACTCGACTTGGTAACCCCTGGAAGCATCCCCTGAGAAGCCATTTCACGGAAAGTGATCCGAGACATCTTAAAGCGACGCAGATAACCACGGCGGCGGCCCGTCACCTCGCAACGATTGACGAGACGCGTCGGACTAGCGTCACGCGGAAGCATGGAGAGACCTTCATAGTCCTTCTCCGCCTTCAACTTCTCACGAAGCTTCGCGTATTTTGCTACGGTGCGTGCCTTGCGCTTGTTGCGTGTAATCCAGCTCTGTTTTGCCATAATCGGGGCGGGAACTTGAACCTTTTCAGCTAGGATTCAAGTAAAAAATGGTAAAAGATGCCTCAGAAGTGTAATGATTCTGTGATATTCGCCTCTGATCTTCTTTCATGCACCTCCTTTTTCCCCGTCGAATCTTGTCTTTTTGTCTAGTCCTCGTCCTCACCGCAGCTCTGTCTGTACACGGCGAGGATCAACGGGACTGGCTGGAATCATACTACGAGCACCCGACTCCAGAGCTCTTCGTATCACAATTGCGGGAATGGTCAGCGGACGGGACTCTGGATAACGATGGGGCCAAGCCCGCTCTGGTCGCCTTCATAAGTCAGGTGCTGCGACAGAATCGAGAAAAGATCGCCGCTTGGTATACGGCGGTGCAGGATCTGCCGTCGCGCCAGCTTCAGGTGCTTCAGACGGCCATGCTCTTCTCTCGCGTCTCCGAGGCAGATGAAATTCTGCATGATCGATTCGGAGCCGCTTACGAAAAACAGCGCCAGGAAGTGGGGAAGATCCTCGAGCTGCCTCTCGACAAAGAGGGAACCCTCGACATGCTCTGGGGATTCTTCTACGCAACAGGGTCCGACGAAGCCCTACGCCGTATCGTGCTCGGCTTCCGCTTTCAGTACGCACCTGAGAAGCCGAAAGGGGTGGATGTTCCTGAAGGTTATATCCCGTATTATACCGCCCTACCGACTTTTGCCCTCGATTCCTTGGTGACTAATGGGGAAAAACATCCCCGGATCATTATTGCACTTCGGAAAATGTTGAGAGACGACGAAACGCTCAGCCCCGCTGAAAAAAAAGGAGTCCAACAAGTTTTGGATGAATTGGCAAATCACGGAGAGGGTTCAGCCAATCCGTCCCCAAAGACAGATTGACTGGACTGTCGAACTCTCCCGATAGAATCGACTATCGACTTAGCGATCCACTCGCGCACCGCCTCCAGCGACGATTTTTTCCACCTCGGCCAAAGAAGCCATCGTGGTATCTCCTGGAGTCGTCATGGCCAAAGCGCCATGCGCAGCACCATATTGAATGGCCTTTTCCGGATCGTTCGCCCCGAGGAATCCATAGATCAGCCCAGAGGCAAAACTGTCCCCCCCACCCACGCGATCTAGAATCTCTAGTCGAGGATAGGCATGAGATTCGTAGAATTTGCCATCATGCCAACAGATCGCTCCCCAGTCGTTGATGGTAGCGGTGTGGACCTCACGCAGAGTCGTCCCAGTAGCCTTGAAATTCGGGAACTCCTTCGTGGCCTTGTCGATCATCCGTTTAAAATTTTCAACGGCGATTCCACGGACATTTTCATCGACACCTTCGACTTCGAATCCTAGTGAGGCAGTGTAGTCCTCCTCGTTACCGATCATCACATCGACGTATTGAGCAATCTCCCGATTCACCTCGCGGGCTTTTTCGATCCCCCCGATGGATTTCCAGAGTGAGGGGCGATAGTTGAGGTCGTAGCTGACGATGGTGCCGTATTTTTGTGCCGCTTTACAGGCTTCGATTGTGAGAGCAGCTGTGGATTCGCTCAGCGCGGCAAAAATTCCTCCCGTGTGGAACCAGCGCGAACCGAGGCGACCGAAGATCTCGTCCCAGTCAAAATCACCCGGCTTCATCTGGCTAGCGGCGGTATTGGCTCGATCTGAACAACCAACAGCACCGCGAATCCCGAAGCCACGCTCGGTAAAGTTGAGTCCATTGCGCACTTCGCGTCCAATCCCGTCGAATTTTCTCCACTGAATAAAGCGCGTATCGACTCCTCCCTGAAGAATGAAGTCTTCGATGAGGCGGCCCACAGGATTATCTGCAAAGGCTGTAACGACTGCGGCCCGCTGGCCAAAACAGCGTCGCAGACCACGAGTGACATTATACTCGCCCCCGCCTTCCCAGGCGGCAAACTGACGTGTGGTGTGGATACGACCCTCGCCCGGATCGAGGCGGAGCATGACTTCGCCCATAGAAATGCAGTCGTAGGCGACTTCGCTGGCAGGTTTGATATTCAGTGACATAGTGAGTAAATTATTGATCGTGCAGTAGGATTATTCAAAGCGATTTGCTTGGATGTAATCCGAATCACCATTCAGGTAATTGATCAGATTATTTGTGGCTCGCATCGCTTGGCGTTCCACGCTCTCGTAGGTTCGGGATGCGATATGACTCGTAATAACGCAGTTCGGAGCATCGAACAGTGGATGCCCCGCACGCGGCGGCTCTTCATCCAGCACGTCGGCACCATAGCCACCTACCTTACCGCTGACGAGACCATCGCGGATATCGTCGGTGACGACCAATTCGCCGCGCGCGCAGTTCAACACGATCACGCCATCTTTCATCTCGGCGATTTTATCCTTGTTGATCATGTTGCGAGTCGTGTCGTCCAAGAAACAATGCAGACTGACGACATTTGCTTCCAACAACACTTCATCCATAGATGCGCAGCGCTTTACATCGTGCGCAGCGGCGAACGCTTCGTCAAAATACGGATCGTAGGCGATCACGGGCATTCCGAACGCTTTCGCTCGAATGGCGACTTCTTTTCCAATCCGTCCCAACCCAATGATACCCATCGTGCTGCCAAGAATCTCATGCCCCACAGGCTTCTTCCAACCTGCCACCCACTTTCCTTCCCTGACTTGGATCGCGTTATCGATAATCGTTTTCGTGATCCCGAGCAACAGGCCGAAGGTATGCTCCGACACAGTCGTATGATTGACGCCAGGCGTATTCAGGACGGGAATTCGGTTTGAGGTAGCATGGGCGACATCGATCTTGTCTAGGCCGATCCCGTATTTACTAATCACCTTCAGTCGCGGGAGGGATTTATCAATCACAGCGCGAGTGATGGCATCGTCGCCACAGAGGAATGCGTCAAACTCGCCCGCCAGATCGAGCATAGCCGATTCAGGCAGGGGACCTCGTTCCCGCACGATTTCGAAGCCTTGCGACTCCAACAGGGCATGATGGGGGCCGGGAGTATCCTGATAGCTGGTAGTGGAGAGTAAAATACGAGTTGTCATGTACGAGGGAAACGCTTAGCAAGAAGAACGGTAAAAACAAGGCGCAAGTGTCGCTTGAGAACAAAGAATGGATAATATATCAGAAGAATCTCAAATTCGCGAGTTTGGGCCTCAGCCACTCGATGCGATTCTGACGGCTCGGGGGCTGGATGCGAGCGCTCTGGTGAACCGGAGCACAGAACAGCTCACCCACAAGCAGATTCAGAAAGCCCGACGTGGACGCTACGTGACAGGAAACATTCAGAGAAAAATCCTCTCTGCCGTGAACGCTGCGATCCAAGAGCAACGGTCAGAGACGGACGAGGAGGAATCTGCCCAGATTTTCGCTCTGAGAGACTTGTTCAATTATCGACCCTGAATCCGTATCATGCAGCTCTCCAAGAAAGCCGACTACGCAATCCGAGCGATGACGATTCTCGCCACGCAGCCTCTGGAGAAAAACCTTCTAGCTCAGGAATTAGCGGATACCGGACAAATCCCGATCAAATTTCTGGAGCAAATTCTTCTGGAATTGAAGCGAGCGAACCTTCTTGAAAGCCGTCGTGGAGTGCGAGGGGGTTACCGCTTAGCCCGACCCTCTCGCCTCATTACTGTCGCGGAGATCATCGAATCAGTAGACGGAGGACTACTGCGGATGTTTCAGGAAAAGGATTATCCCGATTTCCCTGGAATGCGTGGCATTCAGAGATGCCTCTCCGAAGCGGAAAGTGCCGCCAATCGCATCTTGCGTGAGACTTCTCTGGAGGATTTGGTTCGTGTCGCATCGGACGCAGCGATGGTGAGATTCGAGATTTAACGGAATCTCGCTTTGCCTTGAATTCTGACCGGATTTGTTCTATTCTCGGCACTGGTGCTGGAGGGATGCGAAGTGCTTCTGAATCAGACGCGGGAATGGCAACGACGGACGGCATGAGAGTATTCAAGAGCGATATTTTACAGACTTCGGCGAGGATTCCTCGACGGACTGTTGCGATTTTGCTTCTCTGCGGCGCTTTTCCCTTCTCCGTATTTTCTACTGAGTCTAAACTGCCAGCGATCCGGCCCGTTGCGAGTCAACTGGTGACCATCCCACTGGAACGGATCGATTCCGGCCCGAGTCCGATGGACGCCCAGCCAGACTGGACTCTCGGCACATATTCCATTCCAGCCCCCCGGAGCATCGTCCTATCCTCCGATGGCGAAGTCCTCGCGAGGAATCGAATCGGCTGGCGTCTTAGCTGCCGATTGGGAACGATGGCGAAAACAGCAGACGAAGCCATCGCTCGGATCGCCGCACTCCCGGCAATTTTTAGCCCGGAATTGCCCTTCCTGTCGCTCTCTGAAGACGAAATTAGAAAGCATTTCCAGAATCGTCGATGGATTCCAATCCCGGTGACGGATCGGATCGATGACGGACTGGTAGATGTCATGAAACAGGGCTTACCGGACGACTGTACCCTGTCTGCGTTTTACAGAAGAGAGTATCCACAGGGCGAACTGACGGCCCACCTACTCGGCTACATCGGGGTATCACTTCCTGATCAGCACGGGCCGATCGGCAAGGAGGAATACGATTTTCCTCCGACCGAAGGTCGAGCCGGGATGGAAAAATCGCTCGATGCTGTTTGGAAAGGGCAGGACGGTGAGGTGCTGCGACTCGTGGATTCGAAAGGCGTCTTGCGTCATCAGGACATCGTGCGCAAAGTCAAGCCCGGCGAGACAGTCGTGCTGACCATCCATCTCGGGATGCAGAAACTCGCGAAGAAGATGCTCGAGCGCACCGGGCGTTCCGGTGCATTTGTCGCAGTGGACGCCGATACCGGGAACATTCTGGCGCTGGTATCTCATCCATCCTTCAACCCGAATTTGTTTGAAGGCGGAATCTCTCAGAGCGACTACGATGCCTTGTCCGCATCGAAAGACGCCCCATTATTTGATCGAGCTGTCAGCGGGGCCTATCCGCCAGGATCTACGTTCAAGCCTTTCGTGGCTCTGGCGGGAATGGATTCAGGCGTAATCGACGGTGCCTACACTCTCTATCCCGGGCCTGCTGGGATGATGATCGGAGGACGCTATTTTAAGAATCACAGCAGTTTTGCAGAGGGACCGATGGACGTACGCTATGCACTGATCCGATCCTGTAATACTTGGTTTTATCAGGCGGGATTAGATACAGGGGCATCTGCGATTGCCGAAGTGAGTCGGCGCTTCGGATTCGGGACGACTCCCGAGCTTCCGCTGCCGTCGATCTCCAGCGGGAATATTCCCAATCCAGATACTTATAATGATCCTCGTAGCCTCGCTAACTTCGCTATCGGCCAGGGGCAAGTGCTCGTCTCGCCCGTGCAACTTGCCCTCGCCATGAGCGGGCTAGCGAATGGTCGCTTTATTCCGAAAGCACGGCTCGTAAAGGAGATGATCGATCCGCGCAGTGGGCAGACCTCTAGTTCTGATGAACCAGCGATCGCCCATGCACTCAATCTTCGCGAAGAGGACATCGATCTGATCCGCGATGGAATGTGGGGTGTGGTCAATCACCCTGCCGGAACGGCGGGGAGCGCCTCTATGCGAAATCCCGTGGTCTACGGAAAGACAGGGACATCACAGTGGGCCACAGGTGGGAGACTGCGCTCTCTCGCTTGGTTCTCCGGCTGGGTGGACGCTGACCATCCTCGTATCGCCTTCGCCGCTGTGACGATGGGAGACAGGGGCGAGACTCTCAGTGGAGGACGAAGCGCAGGACCAATTGCTGCCGGCTTCCTGCAAGGGATTTACAAAGCCCCGGAGAGCTATGCCGTAAAACTGCCCGAAAGACCGTCTCGCGATGTACCATCCATCATTTCTGCGGCACCAGCTCCCGAGGAGATCATCGTAGAAATCGCTCCGGAAGAATCCAAAATCGGAGGCTTTTTTCGACGCTTGTTTGGTGGAGGTCGCCGCACCATTCGCAATCCTGCCCCCACTTTCCCGTGAGTATGAATCAGGAAGACGAAACGGAACAGCTCGAACAACCAAGCACTGTAGTGACTTCCAAGCGCCCCTGGTGGAAGCACGGACTACTGATCGGCGTCCAGTCAATTCTGTTGCTTCCGCTGTATGCCGTGATTCTAGCAGCAGCCACGATTGCAGGAATCGGTTGGTGTTATTATGACGCGAGTGCCGATCTCGATCTGGAAAAAGTTTCTCGTCCCGACATCGGTGCTTTAATCCTCGACTCCCACAATGTAGAAATCGGTCGTGTTGGCTCACTGAACCAAATTCTCGTCACTCGCGAGGAGATTCCCCAGATTTTTATCGATGCCCTGCTGGCCGCCGAGGATCAGCGTTTCTACACCCATCCCGGCTTTGACTTCATGGGTTCCGTCCGGGCCGCTCTAGCGAATTATCGCTCTGAAGGCATTCGCGAGGGCGGAAGCACGCTCACTCAACAACTCGCCCGGGATGTTTATCGGATGGAGGGTAAAAGCTATGACAGAAAACTCTCTGAAATCGCTGCTGCGGTACGGCTGGAAGGGCGCTACACAAAAGACCAGATTCTCGTCAATTATCTGAACCGAGTCTATTTTGGCAGTGGATTTTACGGGCTTGGAGCCGCCGCACGCGGTTACTTCGGAAAGAAGGCGAGCGAACTCACCATCGATCAAGCGGCCCTGATCTGCGGAATCATCCCCTCCCCCAGTCGATACTCTCCCTTGATCAGCCCCAAGCGCGCACGTGAAAACCGCGATCAGACGCTGAATCGTATGCGCACGAATGGAACGCTGAGCGATGAAGAATTGCAACATTTTCTCTCGCTCGATACTCCCGTCGCCAGCTCTCACGAAGACTCGCTGACACGAGGCCAAACCTCGTACCTCGTTGCACGAATCGAGCGCGAACTTCGCTCGGAAATCGCGACTTGGTCACAGCCGCCAGCTTCACTCGATGGTTTTACAATCAGAACATCCGTCGATCTCTCCGGCCAGCAGGAGGCAGCAAAGACGATGGATCGCTATCTCAAGGAACTCCCCGTGTCTCAACCGAAAGATGATCCTCTCGAAGCTGCCTTCATCCTGTTAGAGAACCGCAGTGGGCAAATCCTTCTGTCCGTGGGTAGTCGCGATTTTCAAAAGAGCGAATATGATCGCTCAGTCGAGATGAAGCGTCCACCCGGCTCATCTTTCCTGCCCTTCCTCTACGCCGCAGCATACGAAAACGGGCCCTTCACTCCTGCGACGATGCTCTTAGATGCCCCCTTCGATAATCGGGAGCTCGGACTAGGATCCGTTGGGGGAGTTCTCGGAGAATGGAGCACGGAAAACCCCGACAATCACTGGGAAGGGCCGATCCCCTCCTCGATGGCTCTTTCCCAGTCGAAAAATTCCCCTGCGGCGCGACTTTCTCAGCATGTCGGCCTCGACAATATGCGCCGCATCGTGAAATCCTGCGGGATCTCCACCGATCTGCGCGATATTCCCGGCAGTCTGATGGGAGCTAGTGAACTCGGGCTGCTCGAACTCGTTCGCGCCTATACGGTATTCGCCAACTCCGGAATCCCTGCCCCACTTCCTCGACTGATCCGCGAGATTGAGGCTCCTTCAGGCAAAGTGATCTCACGTCCGGCCTCGTATGCTCCCGCTCGAGCGCTCAAGGCCAGCACGGCGCAATGGATTTCCGATGCCCTGCCCACTTCGGAAAAGTTACCAGCCACACGAGGAAAATCCGGTACGACTGCCACCTATACAGATGCTTGGTATTTCGGATTTAATGATGAGTTCACTTGGGGATTGTGGGTAGGACGAGATCGTTTCACTCCCATTGCATCACCTGCTTTCGGTGGGCGAATTGCTCAGCCGCTCGCAGAAGAGATCATGTCGAGTCGTATCAGACCCTCTCTTTCTTCCTCGACATCCCATCCTGACCACCCCTGACTCCGCGCTCCATCTCGACTCAGGTCTTTTCTTCATGCGAATTTTTTCTCTGGTCTGTTCTCTGATTCTCCTCATCATCGGGATCATCTCATGGCAGGGTTGGGATGCGATGGGATGGCCCCCTGCAGACTGGGCTGCTCCGTTGCCCGTTTTTGTGGGGGGAGCGATGATGACAGGGACTCTTCTATCCTTTCTTCTGCGGAGAACAGGTCTTCAAATCGCCTTTCTCTCCGCCCTCTGTGGTATAGGTCTCGCCATCGGCAGGATGCTGCCTTCTTGGCTCAAGGAGGCCTTCAATCCGTCTGATTTAGACAATCAATTCCTGATTTCGATGGCTGGACTTTGCACCGTGTATGTCCTTCTGTCCGCGATCCGTTTCATCTTTCGGCCTCGTCCGATTCAGAACGCAGGGGTGGAACCACCGATCCAAGCTGACGAAGATTGAGTCTTTCTCGTGAATCTCCAAGTCCTTGGATGCATCATCTCCGAGATCTTGTTAATTCTCGATTTCTCCAAAAGCAGAGCGACGAAGCGCCCCTGAGCGGAACAGCTTCGCCGCGCTATGTGAAGAGCGAGCCGGTCGGCTCGAGGAAGAAGATCGAATCAGAACATGTAGCGAGCACCGAAGAGCACCGCACTATCCAGAGTGCTAATCTCAGCCGAGACTTCAAGAGCTACGGAATCGGTGAGATGATAAAGAACCCCAGGGCAGAAGAGCCAGCCATTCCAGCTACTGCCTAGGCCTGCGTTGGTCTGATTGCGCAGGAGTTCCTGCTCATAGTCGCCCTCGCGGCCAGTGTAGAGTGCCTTGGCAAACATCTCGAAGCGTCCGGCACGGGCACGAATCCCAGGCCCAAAATAGTAGCCCCAAGAATCGTGATTGTACCAAGGCTTCGCATCAAAACGAGCGTCCACATGATCAAATCCACCCTCAAAAGTGAGATCGATGCAGCTGGTCAGATGCTTCCTAGCACCGAGTCCCATGCGATAGCGATGCGTATCGACGCCTACTTCGCCGCATCCGCAGAGCTGGTAAAAATCATGGCTTCCAGAGGAATAGGAACCCGTCAGAAAGAACGCTGAGCCGAGAGACTTTGAAAATCCGACAGACCAGAAATCCCCGTCATACATGTAGGGGGTATCGAAGGAGTCAATTCCGTATCCGACATTGATGTAGTCGTAGGAAAGACAATTTTCGGGAGTTATTGGACCGGCGAGTGGAGCGGGGCTTTTTCCGCTGAATGACCAATCACCTGCCCGGACGCCACCAATCGTTACCAAAAGGAGGGAGATGGTTAAGAGGAGAGCTTTCTTCATAAGATTTTCGAGGGAATGCAGATAATTTATATTGCGAGAAAATTAAATTTTACTAACAATAAAGAAAATTATATTACATTTCACAAATCGTCAATATTATTTATAGTTTCAATAATTTAATTTTTATTGAAACCAATTTGATGACGTAATACTCGGCCTGCGGAGAGAACTCGCCTGCCCGTCAAAGTGAAATCAAAGCGCTTCTTCTCGCTTGTATCGCTCTCGAATCTCTCGGTGATCTCTGACTACTCACCTTTCTTTCTCCAGGCTTTCACATAATCGACTTCGAAATCCGCTGGGAAAACAGTGTCCTTCGTCGGTGCTTTCGCCCATCCGCCGCCGATGGCCAGATTGACCAGCAGAAACATCGGCTGATCAGGGATACTCTCGGCAGAACGGAATCGCAGAATGCCATCGACATACCAGCGGATTTCTCCTGACTCCCACTCGACTGCGACGGTATGGAAGCCCTGGGAAAAATCGACTCCTTTGTAATCTCCAGAACGAGAGAGAGAGGGGCCGTCAGGATTCGATGGATTCGCCCAGTGATGGGTGAGGTAAATGCGATCCGGCTCGTGTCCGAGGATCTCGAGCACGTCGATCTCCGGCGGCCAAGCTGGTGGCTCGGGCAGCATCCAGAAGGCAGGCCACAAACCTCGACCTTTGGGAATCCGACAGCGAATCTCGAAACGGCCGTATTTTTGTGAAAATTTTCCGGTCGTACTCATCATGCCCGAACGATAATCGCGCTTCGCACCGTCGTAAAAAGCCGGTTCTTTTTCAGCGCGGATGTGGAGGATGCCATCCGCGATGGAGAACGCTTTCATGATGTAGGCTTGCAGCTCGTCATTGCGTACCACACCCCAAGGATCTTTGGGCGACCACTTCGTCAAATCGAGACTCTCACCATCAAAGTCATCCGAAAAGGTCAATTCCCACTCTTTCGGATCAAAACCGTCTCCGCTCTGCACGATGACAGAACTCAACGCAAGAAGAGCAGTCATCAAGGCCAGTGGAATTCGGATCATATAAGAAGTTCTTTCGGAATCTGAAAACTGCAAGAGCGACTCAAAAGTCTCCCTCTCTCCAAGAAATCACCTGCGTTTCTTCGGAAAGCGAACTCTTCGGCAAAATGTGCTGCTCCTCCAGAAAGTGATCGATCTCACCGAGCAAGGCTTCGTAGGAAACAGGATCCACATTGAACTGATAAAAATCACGCGCTCGTCCTTCAAGCTCGATCAGTCGACAGGGATTCCCCTTCTTCTGCATCTGATCAACGAAATCCCATGCAATCTCTATCGGCACAAGGTGATCTGCATTTCCCTGTGCGATCAGTAGAGGCGGACATCCGGAATAAATGTGTCGAAACAGAGAGAGTTCGCGAGCTTCTCCGTCAGCTACTTCCAACAAAGCTGGACAATCCCCCCTATGATCGAAATAAGAACTAAGCATGATTCCCGCGTCCGGGCGCGACACTGCCAGATCGAGCTGCTCTTCCTTTACTCTCTCCGAATCAATCCCCAGCATCACCGCCGCGATCAGCATCGCACTCACTCCGGCTCCGACAGCGACCAAGCGATCCGAAGAGAAGCCCCACTCTTCCGCTGCGGCACGAGCGTGACCGACGGCAGCGCGGATCTCCCCCAATAGATCGGATAGCGTTACATTGCGCGCAAGATCCTGCATCCGATGCTCGACCAGTATGCACACGGCACTCCGTGCCGCGTAATGGAGTGCATGAGGGACGAACTGAAGTCGAGCAGCTCCTCCCGAGGCCCCAGAATAGAAAAATAGCAGTGCAGGAGCGTTTTCCCTCGCCACATCCTTCTCTGGAGCCAAAACATGCATTGTCAGCGGACGTGCACCCGGCGGCTCTGCATAAACCACACGATGGGCCTTTTCATCCAGCCATCGCTCGCGATCAATCAGCCATTGGAAAGCAGCTTCTCCACTCATTAGCTCAATCAGGCGTGCAGACTAGATCAGTGACTGGGTATTTCAAGGGTCAAGTCGGTGAGATCAGAAATTCGCAAAATATCGATCCATACGCTATCCTAGAAGCGATGCAGACATTTCGTGTTCTACTTACCGCCCTTCTGATTTCGACCCTCAGTAATTCGCTCGCCCAAGACCCGATGACGGCTGAATCCGGTGCTGCACAGCCAGATAACAGCCTCCGCGTCACGCTGGAATCGACCTACGAAACGTGGCGTCGATCCATCGACACAAATGATCTCTCACTCTGGGAGCAGTCCACTGCCTTCTCCCGCCAGATCGAGACTAGGAATCGCATCGTATCCCAAAAGATGCCTTTTCCGAAGGCGCTCTTTGACGACCCGATCGGCGCACCGCCTCTAGCCGGACTCATTTCTCTAGGAGTTCTCTCCACTGGAGACACAGCCACCTCTACCTATTTCGGGAAAATCAATCTCGGAGAAGGCGACGGAGGATCGATCCCTGACAATCTGCTAGTGCTCCATTTTCTAAAAGAAGAAGGGCGCTGGCTGTTCGACAATCTTCGGATCGTCAAAATCGGAAATGACGGCGAGTTGCTTTTTCAGATCCGGAATCGAGACTTTTCCTTTCTGCGAGGAGAGGAATTTCAGCCAGCGAAAGTTCTCCCCCCTATCCCCCAGCCTATCGAGAATCCAGACTTCGTAGCCGAAGCTTGGATCGATGCGACGGGCTATGAAGTGACGCTCACCGTCAATGGCCGACTCACGGGAACTTTCAAAAACCTGAAGACGACAGAACTTGTCATCGGAGGACTGAGAAAAGGAGAAAATACGGTAAAGCTCGATATTCAGTCCGCGAAGGCTTCTTCCGGGGGCACTCCCAAGGTCGAAATTGCGATCTATGCGGCCCCCAGTTCAAAGGATCCCGCTCAACGCGTGTACCACTATAGTCCCGGCGCGAATGTCCCTCCGACAATCTCGGAAACCTTCGCAACGGGTCAGTGACGGATAGTAACGGACAGTGATAGACTAGTGATCAGTCCCGCATCAGAACGACGCGGAAGCCAATATCATAGCGATCCTTCGACGCTGGCGCAGCAGCCATTCGAGTTCCGATCTCCAGATCATACTTGCCCGAACGATTCCAAGCGCCTCCACGCAGCACTTTCCGATCCGTACCTACCCATTCTGGATTCGGGGTGGCACCATCCCTCTGGATTCTCCTGACGATAGTCTGCGAATACCAGTCTGAAACCCATTCTAGGACGTTTCCGCGTATGTCGTAGAGTCCGAGATCATTCGGAGGCAGAGTTCCGACCGGAGCGGTAGACAACTGCCGCTGAAACAGGCTAGAAATCGCTCCGTCGAGCTTTTGTCCTGCCACCAAATGATCCCACTCCTCATCACTCGGCAGGCGATAGCGATAGCCCGCAGGCAGAGTGCCGAGCGCTTTCTCATGCGAGGAAAGAGCCTCGCAGAAGCGAACGGCATCAAACCAAGTGACGCTATCCACGGGATGATCCGGTGCTTTGAAATAGCTCGGGTTGTTGCCGCCCAAGCGCTCATACTCCGCCTGGGTAACTTCGTGTGCTCCCGCCCATCCCTTCAGATCGGGAATCCACACCATGGGACGGCCGAGACCATTAACGAAATTCCGGCTCGTCACAGGAGTCGGGTCGTACGTCAGCGCTGCAGAGAATCGAAGCTTCGCCCCAGATTCCACCATACCGCCGATGGTCGCAGAACGAAAACCTTCCTTGCTCAGTTCATAGCGATGTTCCCCTGGCGGCACGACCGACAGGATCAGTGGAGTCCGACCGAGCGGCCGCCCATCTGAAACCACCGCTGCCCCCGGAGGATCGCTCTCCAGAGCCACCGATCCGTAATCAAAGCGAAACTCGACCCTGTTTGATTGAGAATCTGACCCTGTCTTGTTTTCGGAGGAGGTAGAACCCGTTTCCCCTCCGATCTCCAAGGTTTGCGTTACATCACCCAAAAGCGAATGTCGGGCATGTAGCGTGTAATTCCCCTCAGGCAACTCCCATTGAAAAGGAGTCGTCTGCATCCCCCGTCCTAGGCGTCGGTTCTCCAGATACACCTCGGCTCCGGGAGGATCGCTCTCGAACGATACCAGCGAGCGCGTCCATTCGAATTCTAAGTCCTGAGTGGCCCCGGCTACGACATCAACCGTGCGATGAATCGGACTCCAGTCACCGTAGCGCAATTCGATCCGATGTTTGCCCGCCGTCAGATTTGGAATACTGAGCGGAGTATTTCCGACTCTACGAAAGTTGGCTTCTTTCCCCTCGTCAGAGGCAATCAAAACTTCCGCACCAGAGGGATCGCTCGTCAGATTGAGAGTGCCTCGGGCAAACACAGCCGATACAGAAGAATTTCGATTCCTCTCCACTCGCACCTTCTGAGCCTGTTCAGGAAATCCTGAAATCGACATAAACACCTCATAATCCCCTGGATCCAGCTTATCAATCTTCGCTGGTGTTTGTCCGACCTTAACCAGCTCCTCCGGCTTGCTCTCACGCGTGCGCACAACCTTGAACTCCGCTCCTTTCGGCTCGCTCACTACTTCGATCTGTCCAGAGCTGGGCTTTAAAATGATTCCCGCCAAGGCGACTGGGGACTCTCCTTTCACCTCCACCTCGCGGATGATGGGATCAAAACCATCCATCGTGATGGACAATTCGTAGTCCCCGAAGGGTACGGAAGTGAAGATCGCGGGGCTTTTTTGCTCAGGAGCAGATCCTAGGCGCACGGTGGCACCCGCTGGAACGGTATCCACGCGAACCGTGCCGCGGACTTCCGCCAAGCGTCGTTCGATCAGAGGAAGGGATGCCAGGGCATCGGCATTGGTCGGATCCACCTCGTGCACGTCTTTAAACAAGCGCAATGCTTCCAGCCAGTTTCCTGCAGCCACCGCCTCACGTGCTGCGGCGATCATGGGAGCGACATCTGGAGTGGGGGCAGCAGGCTGGATCGGAGTTTCCTTTCGCTCGTCAGACTCTTTCGAATCCACTCCCTTTTTCTCTTCTTTAATCGGTGTGGCGGGGGCTTCGCTCGGCTGATCTTTTTTCTCTGTCGCCCGAGTTACCTCTCGCGCCTGCCCCATGCGCCATCCCAGCCAAGCACCACCCGCCAATGAGACTGTGATCAGAGTGATCCAAACCCACAGGGATACCCTCCTCCTCGGTCTGCGATACGGTCGAGGGGGTGGCAGATCGATCCTGACTGTGCCGGGATTCATAGGACTGCACTGCAAGCGGGGATTACTTTTGAAAAAGAAGATTCCGGGATAAAAATATCCGAGATATTACCGTAGTTTTAAAACCGAGCGATTTACATCGCTTCATTCTTCTTTTCTCAAGTCGGTAATTTGTGACACACAAATATTCATTTTCATACAAAAAAGGACGGGAAATTCATCCCGTCCTTTTTGTGATGGATTCTTCTCGACTCTTCGCGAATCGGAGAGTCGGGAGACAGCGATCTTACTTTGAGTCTTCGCCCGGACGCCATTCTTCGGCGAAGGCCTGATTGAAGGCCTGATCCAGTCCGACGAGATCCGAGCTGGGTCGCAGCGCGTCGAAGGCAGCGCTTTCCATACGGACCTGCTCCTCAGAGTAGTCGGCAGCCTTAATAGACAATCCAATGCGGCGCTCCAACTTGTCCACTTTGATGACGCGGGCCTCAACTTCGTCGCCGACCTTCAGCACATCTTTCACCTTCGCGACATGCTCTTCGCTCAGCTGAGAAATATGCACAAGACCATCGATTTCGTCTTCTAACTGAATGAAGGCTCCGAAGCTGGCGATCTTCGCGACCGTGCCCTTGACCAGATCGCCCACCTTGAACCGATTGTCGATAATGCTCCAAGGATCCTGCTCCAGCTGCTTCATGCCTAGACTGATGCGCTGATTGGTCTTGTCGATTTCGATCACTACAGCCTCGACTACATCGCCCTTCTTCGCGATTTCGCTGGGGTGATTGATCTTGCGAGTCCAACTGAAGTCGGAGACGTGGATCATGCCGTCAATGCCATCTTCCAGCTCCACAAAGGCACCGTAGGGAGTGAGGTTCCGAATCTCGCCCTTGATTGTAGAACCGATGGGGTAACGGGTTTCCACGTTGTCCCAAGGATTGGGTTCGAGCTGGCGAACTCCGAGAGAGATTTTCTGCTCTTCGATGCTGATCGCCAGCACGACAGCTCGCACTTCCTGATGCATCGACAGAACATCGCTCGGACGGGTAATCCGCTTGGTCCAAGAGAGTTCGGAAACGTGAATGAGTCCTTCCACACCCTTCTCTAGTTCGACGAAGGCACCATAGGGAACCAGTTTCGTGATCTGACCGGCCACTTCCATCCCGATGGGGAATTTAGATTCGATTTCCTCCCATGGGTTGGGCTGAAGCTGCTTCGCACCGAGAGAAACGCGCTCCTTGTCCTTGTCCACATCCAAGATGACCACCTTCACCTTCTGTCCGACGACGAGCATTTCGCTCGGGTGATTGATCCGACCCCAGCTCATATCTGTGATGTGCAACAGTCCGTCCATGCCCTGGAGATCCACGAACGCACCGAAGTCGGTGATATTTTTGACCACTCCCTCCACCTGATCGCCGATTTTGACGGAGTCAAGGAACTCGGCACGCTGCTCGGCACGCTCGGCTTCGATGACTTCCCGACGACTCAGCACGATATTTTTCCGAATATCGTTCACCTTGACGATTTTGAATTCGTACACATTCCCCACATATTCCGAAAGATCCTTCGGGGGGATAATGTCGATCTGAGAACCCGGCAAGAACGCCTCCACACCGACATTGACCGTGAGGCCACCCTTTACTACGGACTTAATCTTGCCCTTCACTAGGCCGCCATCTTCGTAGACCTTGAGAATCTTATCCCAGTTCTGCTTGTGGGCCGCTTTTTCCTTGGAGAGAACGACCATCCCTTCATCATTCTCATTGCGCTCGAGGAGGACTTCAATCTCGTCTCCCACGTTAAATTCTTCGTCCTCGAACTCGGATACGGGGATAATTCCCTCGGATTTTCCGCCCACATCGACGACGACGACCTGAGGGCGAATTTCTATGATCGTTCCACGTACAATGGAATTCTCGCGGTTAAGGTGAAAGCTTTCGTCGATCAGTTTCAGCAGGTCCTGATCATCTTGAGTTAGGGTTCTTGACATGGATGGATAAGTTTAGGGTTCGGTTGTTCGGTTAAGAATTTTCCAACATTGCTCCGAGAAAGCCCGATCGTCCGTGGAGCGCCTGCGACGGCGGGAGGGCGGGAATTTACCGGAAAGTATTCGGATCACAAGTCTTTTTCCTCTGGAAAGCACCGACAGTCACCCGAGCAATCATCTCCCTAGGAGCTGCTCCGCATCATCCCCGTATCCGCACGAACTCGAAGAGCACCTTTTCGAGAGGCTCATCGGTGGGTACCAGACGATAGCTGATGCCGTTGCGAGCACAGAGTTCCTTCACGGCATCGAGATGCTGGTGGAGGCGCTCTAGGTAGCCGGACCTCGCGACTGCCGGATCGACAAACAGGGATAGAAGATCTTCGCTATCCCGAAAGAGTGTCGGACGGTCAAAGCTGAAATCGAGTTCCTGACGATCCAGAAATTGGAATACGGCCAGTTCGTGCCGAGCTGCCGCAAAATACCCGATTTCTCTCTCGAGATCAGCAATCGGTGCGAGAAAATCAGAAAATAACACGATGAATCCACGCTTTCTCACCAATGCGTGCAGGCCACGCATCGCAGTGGAAAGATCGGTCCCCTGACCAGCCGGTGCTTTTTCGAGCGTCACTAGGATTTCGCGTAGTTGCCCTGGTCGCTGTCGAGCTGGCAGATGGGATTCGATGCCCTGATCGAAGGTCGTCAGACCGACCGCGTCGTGCTGCCCCATCAGGAAGTAGGCGAAAGTAGCGGCCAGCGTTGCCGAGTAATCTGCCTTCGTATAGCCGCCAGACCCGTAGGCCATTGATCGACTCCGATCGAGCACCAAATGAGCATGCAGATTCGTCTCATCCTCAAACTTCTTCAAGTAAGCCCGATCCGTACGCGCCATCACCTTCCAGTCCAGATAACGCAGATCATCCCCCCGCACATAAGGACGATATTCGCTGAATTCCACTGAAAACCCATGATACGGAGAGCGGTGCAATCCCTTCCAGAAGCCTTCCATCACCATGCGAACACGTAGCTCCAGAGACTTCACTCGCATCAGAGCGGTAGGATCGATGAATTTCGCTACTGACATGCGAATCGAGTGATCGGATTGAATTTCGCCTATGTCACGATGTCACTACGACTGCGGGGTGAGTGCCAGCAGCTTTTGAATCACATCCACTACCGAAATTCCCTCCGCCTCTGCGCGATAATTGGTCAGGATCCGATGTCGCAGCACCGGAATGGCGAGAGCACGAATATCCTCATGTGTCACATGCGCTCGTCCATCCAGCAAGGCACGAGTTTTGCCTCCCAGCACCAGATACTGCCCGGCTCGAGTCCCCGCCCCCCAGTTGACCCATTCATTGATGTAGGAGGGCGTGTGCGGCTGATTCGGACGAGAATTGGCCGCTAGGCGGACTGCATAGCGAATCACTTCCTCGGCGATGGGTACCTGACGAATTACCTCATGGCACTGGAGCAGTTCTTCTCCAGAAAAAACAGCCTGAACCTCATCCCGAACTGCTGAAGTTGTTCGCGAAACTACGGCAACCTCCTCATCTTCCGAGAGATAGTCGATCACGATATTGAACATGAAGCGGTCGAGCTGTGCTTCAGGCAAGGGATAGGTCCCCTCCATCTCGATAGGGTTTTGCGTGGCCAAAACGAAGAATGGCTCGGGCAGCGCGAGACTTTGTCCAGAGACTGTCACTTGTTTTTCCTGCATCGCCTCCAGCAGAGCGGCCTGAGTCTTAGGCGGAGTTCGGTTGATTTCGTCGGCGAGCAGGAGATTGGCAAATACGGGTCCTAGTTTGAACACTAGCTCGCGCTGACCGCTCTCGGTTTCCTCTAGAATCTCCGTGCCTGTAATATCCGATGGCATCAGATCTGGCGTGAACTGAATACGACGAAAGGACAAGTCGAATACACGAGCCAAAGTCTTCACCAGTAGAGTTTTCGCTAGACCTGGGGCACCTGTAATCAAGCAATGCCCACCCGAGAGCAGAGCGATCAGCATTGCCTCCACTACCTCCTGTTGACCGACGATCACTTTCCCGAGTTCTCTCCCAATGACTTCGCGAGCCTGACTCAACTTTTCCACCATGGACGCGATCGGATCGCTTTCCGCATCGGATCGTTCGACATCATGTTCAGCAGAGGAAGGGGAAGGACTCATGAGGATGCGAGTAAATAAAAATACAGAATCAATGGCGACGATAGCGAGAAACTGTTCCGAAGGGAAAGGAAAAATCGATTTCGAAACCTCTTCTTGCGGATGACAGAGCGGAGTAGCCTAAGAAAATGGCTTGTGCTGGGGCATTGAGTCACTCGTGACAATAGTGGAGCGTAAGAGTCGCTATGCTCTGATCGCTCTCTCTCCGAGCAAGGAAGCGGTGCAGGTCGGGGTGGCTATTCTCAAGATCATGCTTCCGCATAAGGATAAAGTGCTTACGATAATGGCAAGGAATCGAAGCGTAGCGCAGATAGGCAGCCACAGGCTGCCCGAAGGGTGAGCACAGCGAATCAATTTGCCCATCACGTTGTCTTGGCGGAGCTTCTCGATGCGAAGGCCTACTTCGCACATCCCGATCACTCGTGGGAGAGAGGCCTCAACGAAAGCACCAACGGTCTCATTCGACAATACTTCCCGAAGAAATCTGATTTTGCTACCCTCATGCCTGCGGATGTTCAAGCCGACCAAGACAAACTGAATTCCAGACCTCGAAAATGTCTTGATTATCAGACTCCGAATAACATATTTTTCGCCTCAACTCCGATTGCGTTAGCTGCTTGAATCCGCGCTCAGCCATGAAACTCATCCGTAACTATCTCATCGCGCTTCTCGCTTGCGTCATGGTGTCACCCGGCCACGTCAGTCTCTCTGCTGATGTGGGGTGGAAATGGCAGTCCGCGCTGGTGCCCGACGTGGGCTTTGACCTCGATCAGGCAAGGGTCATTCGTGTGACGTCGCTGGCTTCCAAAGGTGACGGAACCCTGCGCGCCGCCCTAGCTGAAAAAGGCCCGCGCATCATCGTGTTCGAAGTCGGCGGTGTGATCGACCTAGATCAAACGTTTTTGGAGGCAACAGAGCCGCAGGTTTACCTCGCTGGGCAGACAGCTCCGAAGCCCGGCGTCACGCTCATCCGTGGCGGACTCCGTATCGCGGCAAGCCAGTGCGTGGTGCAGCATCTCTGCGTGCGTCCCGGCGACGCGGGGCAGGGCAAAGGCAGCGGCTGGCAGCCAGACGGCATCACCACCACGGGCGGTCCGGTGGACGTGTGGATCGATCATTGTTCCGCGACTTGGGGTTGCGACGAGAACATTAGCGCCGCCACCTACAATTCACCGACCGGGCAGCCTGCCCGGCGCATTTTCATCCGCGACTGCATCATCGCAGAGGGACTCGCAGAAAGCACGCACGCGAAAGGCGATCATTCCAAGGGCACACTCGTTCTCGACGGCACGAAGGAAGTCGCCATCGTGAACAATCTCTATTGCAGCAACTCGCAGCGGAACCCGCGCTTCAAGCCGGACACCTCGGGAGTAGTGGTGAACAACGTCATTGTGAATCCCGGCCAGCAGGTGATGATGGTCGGCGGAGATCAGACTGGCGCGATTCCACCGCGTCTCAGCGTGGCTGGGAACGTCGTGCTGCTCGGCCCGGATTCGAAGAAGAAAGCCCACGTCATCTTCCAAGGCTCCGCTCAAGCGTGGCTGAAAGACAATGAGGGCAGAGACATGCAGGGCCTGCCACTGGCCGTGACGAAGGATTCTTTCAAATCGCTGCCGTCTCCTCCCGTGTGGCCGGCGGGTCTCGACGCGGCCTCTCCTGCGGCAGCGCGTGATCATGTGGCGAAGTTCGCCGGCGCACGGCCCGCACAGCGTGATCCCATCGATCAGCGCATCGTCTCGGTTGCATTCGACGGCAGCGCGAAAATCATCAACAGCCAGGATGACGTCGGCGGTTATCCGAAATACACGCCGACGAAGCGCTCGCTTGCGGTGCCGGAGAAAGGGCGCGCTGCCTGGCTGGAAAGACTGGCGCGGGAAGTCACCTTGGGCACCGGATTGAAGAATTGATCGAACGAAAAATGCGCGAGCCGTGAAGGGGTTATGGGGTCAGGGTTATGGGGTCAGGTCACAGGTTATGGAGTCATGCAACATTTCTTGACAAAACTTTCGCTAGTTTCTGGTGCATGGCCGTGTACCGTCAAGAAATGTTGTATGGCTCCAAAAATGATCGATAGAGACTGTGATGCGCCACAAATTCAATTTCCTTTCTTCCCAAACTCTCCCGTTTCCACTATCCTGCCCCAGTGAGACGCCTATCTCCGCTGCATTTTCTCGTCTTCACCCTGCTCTTCATCGCAGGAGTTCCCAGCATCGCCTCCGCTTGTCACCGTGCTGGACGAGGTTGATAACTACGCTGACAGCTAATGAAACCTCTTCTTGCGAATGACAGAGTGGAGTTGCCTAAGAAAATGGCTTGCGCTGCGACCCTCTTCGCCTCCAAAATGCCTTTGTTTCCTATTCAATCGCCGTGTGGAAAAGTGCATTCAGCTATTTTATCTCTCTCTGCCTGCTAGCCAGCTTCTGCTTCGTCTTGTGGGTAGTGGTTTCGCATGACTATCACTGGGAGGCGATTACTCCCTATCGAGCGAATCTGCTCTCTGGCTGGCTCACAACCCTGTGGCTCTCGACTGCTGCGCTGGTGCTGAGCATCATCATCGGCGCACTGCTCACGGCAGGGCAGCTCTCCGGACAGCGTGCCTCCTCACTGCTCTGTCGGATTTACATCGAGGGAATCCGTGGAACCCCGTTGCTGACCCAGATTCTAATCGGCTACTATCTGGTGGCCAATGCCGTAGGCTGGGACAGCCGCCTGGGAGTCGGGATCGTGGTGCTCTCCTGTTTTTCCGCTGCGTATCTGGCCGAAATCTTCCGAGCAGGCATCGAATCTATCCCTCAGTCGCAGTGGCTCTCCGCTCGAGCCATCGGATTTTCAGAAGCGCAGACCTATCGCTTCGTCGTTATCCCGCAGGCCGTCCGCCGGATTCTGCCCGCTGCCGCTGGCCAATTCGCCAATCTGATCAAAGATTCCTCTCTACTCTTCGTGATCAGCGTACAGGAATTCACCATGCAGGCACGGGAAGCAAATGCGAATACCTATGCGACCTTCGAAGCCTACCTGCCGCTCATCTTGGGCTATTTCATCCTAACCTTTCCCATCTCCCTCCTGAGCCGTCACCTGGAGGATCGTTTCCACTATGAGGACTGATCTCGAACATGTAGGGAAGCGCTACGGTGACACCCGTGCTCTGGCGGATGTGACGATATCGCTGAGTGAGGAAGATCAAGTCGTAGTGCTGATTGGCCCGTCGGGTGGAGGGAAATCGACTCTGCTGCGCCTCCTAGGGGGCTTGGAGACAGCCGACGAGGGAGCACTGAGCAGAAACGGAATCGAGTTTCCACGCACGGAGCCGGAACTGCGAGAGTTCCGTCGGCAGAATGGCTTTCTTTTTCAAGCCTTCAATCTCTTTCCCCACCTGAGTGCTCTCGAAAATATCGTACTCCCGCTGGTAGAGGTTCATCATTGGGAGCGCAATGCGGCTCATGCTCGGGCTGAGGAAGTCGTAGAGCGCTTCGGAATGAAAGCACACCTGAGCAAGCGTCCTGCTGAGATGTCCGGTGGCCAGCAGCAGAGAATCGCACTGGCGCGTGCGATGGCTCACAGCCCCGCCACCCTGCTGCTCGATGAACCCACTTCAGCACTGGATCCAGAGATGAAGGCAGAAGTGCTCGATCTGATCGAAGACCTGTGTCGTAGCGGGCAGCGCATCGTGCTCTCGACTCACGAGATGGGCTTTGCCCGTCAGTGCGCCGATACCGTCGTCTTTCTCTCGGGTGGTCGAGTCGAGGAATGTGGACCTGCGAAAGATGTGTTCGATCACCCGTGCTCGGAAACTGTTCGGCAGTTTCTTAGTAAGGTGATGAAGTGGTGATGCCGTTTTTTCTTACCTAGCAGAGAAATTATAGATCGTCTGGATCAGTCGCTGTCCCCAAGGATCTGGCTGCACTGCGGGATCGAACAGGACATCGTTCATGATACGACCATAATACAGGCCATTACTTTTTTCTGCCGGGATAATTCCTCCGCCCTGAATGGCCGCTCCGGCGAATAGTCCCCCTCCACTGCTGTATACGAGAATCGGGGCACTGATCGTCGCCGTATTGATCCCAGCGCCTTCATCGAGTGGGCCAGCGGTAGCGGCAACATTAACCCCGATATTGAGAGAGCCACCTTGGAGAGGCTTTAGCCCTGCCTCATTCATCAGAAGCATGACTACTGTCGATTCTTTCGCACCGATCTGGAGTCCCCAACTTCCCGCTGCGGAAGAAACAAAGGCCGGGGCACTCCACTGCCCAGTTCGGGGATTTCGCACCATCGCGACACCATTCCCCGCCTCTCCCCCAATAATAAAGCCAGCTTTGAGCTTGTGAATGATAATGATTCCCCGAGCACGAGCGATCAACTGTGGTGGAATACGCTTCCCAGGCACGGATTGCATCGCAGCAAAGCGGTCAGCACTGCGCTGGAGTCGCTGTGAGAGCTTCGTAGTCGTATTCCCAAACGGTGCAGCCTGCATCGAAGACGCTGTGAATAGAACCATCCCTGCGAGAAGAACCACGCTGAGAATTCGAGGCAAAATCGCATTCGGTTTCATTAGAGAGCTGAAGAAGAGACAGGTGATCATCTGACGACGAGCCATAAATTAGCATTTTATTTAACAAATGTAAATTTAAAAAATATTGCATTTTTCATAATTCGTTCTCAATTGAGAGAAGTTTCTGATGATTGAGAATGAGAAGTTCCTTTTTACTCTGCCTAGCGCTCCTGTTCGGTGCGATCCTTTCTCCGGTAATCTCTGAAGACTCGACAGCAATTCCCGAGTCGGCGCGGACGCAGGCGAACGCCCTGAACGACCTCGTACGCGAGCTACCTCTGACGGCGGGCTCATGGATGGACCAGCTTCGCCGTCGCTCTGCGATTCAGGAACAGCTTCATTTACACGAACTCAAAACGCGAGGGGAAGGTCTCCCGACAGAAATGGCTCAGAAATTTTCAGAGAATTACTGTGCGATTCTCACGGCGCTGGTCGAAGACCGACTGGAGGAGCAAAGCGGACGAGAACTCCTGGCCGAGCATCGTCGCCTCCTCTCGCTGGCTCGTCAGTGGATCGCTCGCTCTGAGCGCCTGCGCAACCCATCGTTCCCCGATTGGCTATCGGAGAATCTGCTTCGCCTTCAGGCGGATCGAGAGCAGCGCAGTCTTCCATTGGATCAGGTTCCAGATGACATGCGCACGCCCGTGGTCAATGGCTACCAGGCTTGGGTGGGCGAACTAATCGCCTGGGGAGAGGCGAGCGGTCGATTGACGGGAGGCGACCTCTCTCGTCTCCGCACTAAACTCGCAGAGCTGGAGCGATTTGAATCCCTTTACAAGGCGGACGGCAGACTGCTCCCGAACGAGCGTGAAAAGCTTCACGGTCGCCTGATCAGCCAAGCGGTCGATATCGTAACTGTCGTTTCCCGCTGATCCGATAGAAAAAGGATCAAAGTCGCTTCAATTTCAGAAACGATTTATTTACGCTTCAGCAGTGAATGTCCCGTCATCTCCGGCGGTTGGGGAATCTCCATGAGAGCCAGCAAGGTCGGAGAGATATCCGCTAAGATACCTTCGGATAATTGATACTGGCCAGCATCGTCAGAAACATAAATCATCGGCACTGTAAAGGTGGTATGTGCCGTCTGAGGAGAACCGTCCTCCTTGATCATCCACTCACAGTTCCCGTGGTCTGCGGTAATCAGCAGACAGCCTCCCAATTCGAGAACCTTGGCTACGACTCGCTCCAGGCATCGATCCACACACTCGACCGCTCGTATCGTGGCGGGAACGCTGCCTGTGTGCCCGACCATATCGGTATTGGCATAGTTCACGATTACGAGATCATAATCCGCTACTCGATTCAGAATCACCTCCGTGACACCCTCGGCAGACATTTCAGGCTTCAGATCGTAGGTCGGAACATCCTTGGGTGAGGGCACCATCTGACGATCTTCTCCCGGATTCGGCTCTTCGACTCCTCCATTAAAGAAAAACGAGACGTGAGGATATTTTTCCGTCTCAGCGACGCGGAGCTGACGACGCCCTGCTTTGGACACAACCTCGCCGAGCGTATTGTTCAGCCCCACGGGAGGAAAGACGACGGGGCAATCATAGGTCTCGTCGTATTCCGTCAGCGTCACATACTCCACGTGAATCGCTCCCCCTCGATCAAAGCCATCAAATCCCTCCTCTAGAAAAGCACGACTCAGTTGCCGTGCCCGGTCGGCTCGAAAATTGAAGAAAAGAACGACGTCGCCATCGCGTACGCGCAATTCGTTGTCGTGACCGAAAATTAGAGGCTTGAGAAACTCGTCCGTCGTTCCCTCTGCATACTTGGCCACCACGGCAGCAGAGGTGGAATCCTGTCGGACCTCCCCCACCCCGTGCACAATCGCATCCCACGCCAGCTTCGTGCGATCCCATCGCTTATCGCGATCCATCGCGTAGTAACGACCCACCACCGTCACGATCTTCGCTCCGGAGGCGGCGAGTTTTTCCTCGCAATACGCCAGATAATCCTTTCCTCCTGTGGGAGAAGTATCTCGTCCATCAGTGAAGGCATGGACGAAAATCTCAGAGACTCCGGAGGCTTTTGCCGCGTTCGCCAGAGCGATCAAATGATCCTGATGGCTGTGAACTCCTCCATCCGAGACCAGCCCCAACAGGTGCAATCGAGTCTTCGAAGCCTTTGAAAATGCCGTTTTCAGAACTTCATTCGTCGCAAGCTCGCCCTCTGATACCGCCTTGTTAATCCGCGTGAAATCCTGATAGACGATACGACCCGCTCCCAGATTCAGATGACCCACTTCGGAATTGCCCATCTGGCCCTCGGGCAAGCCGACGTCCAGACCGGAGGTGCGAAGCATCGCCACGGGATATTTCTCGTGGAGGGATCGCGTAAAGGGAATATTGGCCAAGCGAGGACAATCCCCGTTCTTCACGGCCTTTTCTGGTCCATCGGGGTTCTCACCCCACCCGTCACGGATGACAAATACAACTGGTTTTTTCGGCATAGCTGCTGCAAGAGATCGGGCCAAATCCCGCCTCTCGCAAGAAAAAGCGAGTATCGGACACTAGTTCTTCGCGAGGACCAAAGACCTTCATCTAAGTGCTCCGAATCCACGCTGAAGCGAGGGGGAAGGCTAACACATCCCTCGAGTAGAACTCCCGAGGTCTCACTCCAGCCCCTTCCACAATCTCAGAGCAGCAGTCTCGAACTGCTCCTGCCATTGCGGATCGAGGACACAGTCGCTGTCTTCCTGTGCTCCGCCCCGGTTTTTCGCCTGCTCGGCAGTGGGGGCATAGTAAAGGTAGCCGTTTGTGTAGCCGGACACGAAGGAGTTTGGCTTCTCGGCTCGTTTCTTCAAGCCCAGCCCGATGCGGACAGTTAGCTCAGCTGGGAAGGTGACGAGCCGGAACTCTCCGATGCGCAGAGCGACGGTCTCGGCCTTTACGGTAGTTCCCAGTTTCTCGCGCTCAGCCTGGTGCTTGACCAGAAGATTGCGATTGATTTGCTTCCGCGTCAGTTCTTCCATGAGACGAATGTTCTGAAGATAGGCCTCCATCGCAGAGCGATTGTTTTCATCCAAGGTCTTCCAGTCGCTACGCTTGAGCATCTCATCCTGCAGATAACGGCTGGCGGTCTCGGACGGAAAATTAGAATTGAGATGATACTTTACGTAGAGGGGCAGGAAGGTTTCGAAATTGAGCGTCGTGCCTTTCAGTGAGGCGCTCAGCTTGTCGATCTCCTGATCCATTTCGATGATGCGGGTGGCATTATCGATGCGTGGCATCTCTAGAGTCTCGTGAATGATTTTCAACGGAGCATCGGCCGAAGTCTTGATCTTTTGCAGTCCACTCAGAGCGCTGAGACCGAGTTTCATCCCGAGAGGTTTGGAGTCGTGCGGAATGGTAAAGGATTTGTAGAGGACAGGATTAATGTCGCCTCCGCATCCTTGGAGAAAGAGAGCAGTCGCCGTGCCGTCGCCGAGATGCGCCTCAATCGTCTCCGCTGCATAACCGCAGAGATCGGCGCTGTTACTTCCGTCGGGCACGCCGATGATGGGATGGCAGGCGAACTGAAATACCGCAGCCAGAGGCTGGCCATTGTCCACGCGATCCAAGCGCAGCAATCCGATCTCGGGATCGATGGGGCCCATCGCAGCGACTTCGTCGTCAAATGGCAGTGCATAGGCGTGACGAACATCTGCTTCCTTCCCACTCTTCAGCAGCAGGCGACGATTCTCCGAGACGGAGTCTTCGTATCCAGTTCCGGCACCGACTTTCACGGGAACGCGACCATTCCAAGCGGCAAGCGCGGCCTGAATCGTGCGGGCGACCATATCGGGGGTGACTCGAGCATGGCTGTGACTGGCATTGAATACGAGAGACTCTGGAGCCAGTTCGATTTGCTCCTTCAGCGCGGCACGCACGTCGGCCATGTAGGGGTCACGGATGCTCCCGATCTCGGCGACGGCGACAGCATCGACCGCGATGAGCATGATATGCGTCGAGCCTTTGGACAAGGCGAGCGCTTTGACCATGGGGGGATTTTCCTTCGACGGAGAGTCAGGATGACTGATCTCGACTTTCCCGACTCCCGCCAGCAGAGGCTCCTCTGCCGTAGCATGGGAAACTACAGCCCACAGAAGCAATGAGAGACAAAGTGTGAAGATGATCGGATTTTTCATGAATGATTTACAGTGGGACTGACGCGCACGATGACAGATTTCGAGCAGGGCGTATTGGAACCCTCTGCTGTGCTGTCGATGGGGACGAGGACGTTCAGCTCTGGAAAATATCCGGCCACAGCCCTCTTCGGCAGGTCATAGGGAATCGCGAGAAAACGATGAGCGATGCGCTCGCGCCCCCCGTCCTCGTTACGAATATCGATCTCAGCCAAGGGTTTCAATCCGCGCTCGGCCATGTCCTCCGGGTGCATGAAGAGGACACGACGCTCGTTGCCGATTCCTCGATAGCGGTCATTGAGACCGTAGATGGTGGTATTGAACTGGTCGTGACTGCGCACGGTCATCAGCATCAGTTCATCCCCCTGCGGCTGTGCACAGGAGATCGCATCGGCAGAAAAGTTCGCCTTTCCATTGTGCGTGTCGAATACACGCTGTTTCGCGGCATTCGGTAGGTAAAATCCACCGGGATGGCGGACACGCTGATTGTAGTCATCAAAACCAGGAATCACTCGCTCGATTAGATCGCGGACGCGGTCGTAGTCGCGAGCAGTCTCGACGAAGGGAAAACTGCTTCGCTCTCCTAGCACGGCTTCAGCGAGACGGGCCACGATCATCGTCTCGCTCAGGAGATGATCGGAGGCAGGTTCAAGCGTGCCTTTCGTCTGATGGACGATGCCCATGGAGTTCTCGACGGAGGAGAACTGATATTCGCCCTTCGCATCGAGATCGGCCTCACTTCGTCCGTAGCAGGGTAGGATCAGTGCTGTGCGTCCGGTTACGACATGGCTGCGGTTAAGTTTGGTGGAGACGTGGACGGTCAGGTTACACTGGCGTAGCCCGGCGGCTGTGAATTCCGTATCGGGCGTAGCCTGGAGGAAGTTCCCTCCCATGGCAAAGAACACTTTCGCCCGCCCCTGATTCATGGCGAGGATAGACTCTACCGTATCGAATCCAGCTTCGCGAGGTGACTGGAAACTGAAGACCTCGTCGATGGCATCGTGATAGCTGGCAGGCATTTTTTCCCAGATCCCGACCGTGCGATCTCCCTGCACATTACTGTGACCGCGCACTGGACAGAGTCCAGCACCAGGACGACCCACGGCCCCGAGAAGAAGATGCAGATTGGTGACTTCCCGAATCGTCGCGACCGCGTTCGTGTGCTGAGTGAGTCCCATCGCCCAGCAGGTGATCACCCTCCGTTCCCGCCGGAGAAGAGAATGTGCCGTTTCCTCAATCTCGTCGCGTGCAACACCAGAGAGCTGTTCGATCTCCTCCCATTCCGTCATCTCCACGGCCCTCAGGTAGTCGCTAAAACCTTCGGTATATTTCTCGATAAAGTCTTGATCGAACACCTGTCCGGGATCTTTTTTCTCCAGTGCCAGAAGTGCTTTCGAGAATCCTCGGAAGAGCGCCATGTCGCCATTGATCGCGACGCGGAGGTAGCGCGAGGCGAGCGGCGTCGATCCTCCGAGAAGCCCCACGACCTGCTGCGGATGAGAAAACCCGACCAGTCCAGCTTCCTTCATCGGATTGATCGCGACAATCTCGGCTCCGTTTTGTACGGCCACCTGCAGGGTGGATAACATGCGCGGATGGTTGGTCCCGGGATTCTGACCTGCGATCAAAATCACGTCCGCCTCCTCCAGATCACGCATGGAAACGGTCCCCTTACCGACTCCGATGGCCTGTTTCAATGCGAGACCACTCGACTCATGGCACATGTTCGAGCAGTCAGGCAGGTTATTGGTGCCGAACAATCGGGCGAATACGCCATAGAGGAAGGCTGCTTCATTGACCGTCCGACCCGAGGTGTAAAAAAGCGCCTCATTCGGATGATCGAGCGCGTTTAGTTCCTTCGCAATTAGGGCAAAGGCACCATCCCAGGAGATGGGTTCATAGTGAGTAGCTCCTGGCCGAAGGACCATCGGTTCGGTGATGCGCCCCTGTTTCTCCATCCAGTAATCGGATTCGTGTGAAATCTCTGCTACGGAGTGTTGCGCGAAGAATTCCGCATTCGCCCGAGCTTTCGTGGTCTCGGAGGCTAGAGCTTTCGCCCCATTTTCACAGAACTCCGTAACCGAACGCTCACCATCCGGATCAGGCCAAGCACAGGAAGCACAGTCGAAACCGTCCTTCTGATTCAGATGAGCCATCCCCTTGATTCCTCGAGAGACTCCGGCTTCACCGATGACATGCTTCAGCGAAGCTGCGACGGCGGGAACTCCTGCGGCCTTATTTTTGGGAGTCTTCAGATGAATGCCCGTCAGATCGGCGGGTGATTCGGCGAGAATGTCTTCTGAAATTTTGTTACTCGTTTCCATGTTGGGATGCGAACTGGGGATCGTGAGAATAGCAGGAATTTCCTACTCTCTCCAGCCTTTCAGGCAAATATTTAAGTTCTTCATGTTGTGACTGTATCGCTTCTTGAAACCACCCTGTCTCTGCTTTTCCTGTTTCGGGCATTTTCCCTGTCGATTGATGCATCATTCTAAGGGGTGATGCGATGTTTCGGGAGATCGCTCGGCCTTTCACAGGCGATCTGATCCATCACTTGGCGAAGCTGGCGTTTGAGCATCGTGGCCACATGCTCGCCCCCCTTTTTCCCCAAGGCACCGACGCCATACATGAAGGTACGCCCTAGGAAGACAAAGCGAGCTCCACTCGCGAGAGCGCAGGCAATGTCCGGTCCCGAGCGAACGCCGCTATCGAGCATGAGAACCGTGCGATCACCACAGGACCGAGCCAGTCGCGACAGTGCCGTGATCGTGCTTTCACCGGCATCGAGCTGCCGCCCGCCGTGATTTGAAACAATGAGACCATCCACTCCGAGCGAAATCGCAGTCTCGGCGTCCTCTTCCGTGACGACTCCTTTGATGACGATCTTTCCCTTCCATCGATCCCGGATTGCGGCGATGCGCTCGGGCGTGAGACGACCGGAAAAGGTCCGATTCATGAATAGCCCGAGGTGCTTCATGTCCAGTCCTGCCGGAATGTAGGGCATCAGGGTTCTGAACTTCGGCACTCCAGCGAGCAACTGACTCAATGACCAAGTGGGATGCCCCATCATTTGTAGGATGTTTTCTGCCGTCATCTTCGGCGGAATGGAGAGTCCATTGCGGATTTCCTTCGGCCGATAGCCAAAGACAGGAGTATCGGCTAACAGAACCAACACTGAAAGCCCCGCCGCCTCGACACGATCAAGAATCTGATCTCGCAGAGAATCTTCCGCTGGATGGTAGAGCTGGAACCAAGCTCGGCCCTCAGTGATGCGAGCGACGGTCTCGATGTCCGCCGTCGCCACGGTGCTGAGAACAAATGGGATCTGATGCGCAGTGGCTGCGGCAGCCAGGATTTCGGTGGCTCGTGGCCACATCAGTCCCTGCAAACCGATCGGAGCGATCCCGAAAGGGGCCTCCCACGTGTTGCCGAAGAGTTCCGTCCTCAAATCCGTCCCAGTGAATTCAGTGAGGTAGTGCGGTCGCAGACGAATTTCCCGAATCTCCTCAGTATTCCGGCGGAGATTGAGTTCAGAATTGCAGCCACCCTCCAGATACTCAAAGGCAAAGCGAGGCAAGCGACGGCGAGTCTGCTCTCTCAGGTGTTCGGTCGAGGGATAGCGAGAGTCAAAAATTTCTTCCATGAGCGTCACAGATGAAGCTTAGTGCAATCCCGCTCGATCTGCCAGCATCGCTAACAAGGCATCCGCGCAGGCATCGGAAAAAACCGGATCATTGATGGCCGCGTCGATTTCGATGCAGGGAATGCGAGAATCTAGATAATTTCGAATCGCGGAAAAAAGCGCGTCGTCGGCCTCAGGGTCGTAAAAGGGCTGTCCTACTGCTGTGAGAAGTGAAATTCCCCCAAGCGGTAAAAGGACGCGGACAGGCCCAGTGTAGGCATTCACCTTTTCCGCCAGAATCCGACCGAGTTGGGCACACTCTTCCGGCGTGGTGCGCATGAGCGTGACCTGGGGATTATGTCGATAGAAGGTCCGATCAGCGAATCGCGACGGGACAGTCTCCGGAGCGCCGAAGTTCACCATGTCGAGACAGCCAGGAGCCACGACGGCAGGAATGCCGACTAGCCCCGCAGCTTCCAGTCGCGAGGGACCGGCCCCGAGAATTCCCCCGACGAGTTCATCTGCCCACTCGGTGGTGGTGACATCAAGGACGGCCTCGAATAGCCCATCCGCGATCAGCGATTCCATCGTGCGTCCACCCGCTCCCGTCGCGTGGAAGACGAGCACCTCATAGCCCGCCATCTCCAGTCGCCCACGCGCAGCATCGACGCAGCGAGTCGTATTCCCAAACATGCTCGCAGCGATCAAGGGGCGATCTTCCTCCCCCTGAGTCCCCTCCCCTATCCGGCTCGGTCGAAAGCGATCCACCATCCCGCAGATCGCGGCTGCGGCTTCGCGGAAGATGGCACGGGAGATGCGGTTGAGGCCGGAGACATCGACGACAGCGGGAACCATCACGATGTCTCGCCCGGCTAGGTAGGGAGCTGTGTTTCCACTCGCCAGAGTCGATACCATGAGCTTGGGAAAGCCGAGCGGGAGCGCTCGCATCGCCGCTGTAGCGATGGCCGTCCCTCCTCCGCCCCCGAGAGAGACCACCCCCTGAATACGCCCCTCCTCTACGAGCCGAGAGAGTAGCACGGGTGCCGCCTCAGCCATCGCAGACACACATTCCCCTCGATCCTGCCGTGCCATGAGCGCACTCAGATCGATTCCAGCGGCAGCAGCCACTTCTTCACGCGAGACGTCCGGGGTGACAAGTGGAGCCTCCCCCGTACCGACGTCGATGAGCAGTGAATCGTGGCCGAATTCGCGAATGAGGTCAGCCAGCCACTGGTGCTCTCGACCTTTCGAATCGAGAGTCCCCAAGACAGCGATCACTTTTCGCGCCGAGTCCGAGTGGCCGAGTGGCGAAGATTGCATGGATACCTCCTTGGATTCTGGCAGACACTTTGCACCAGAGACAATGAAAATCGAGAGAGTGGAATCAAGGTGTCAGTTTACTTTTTCGACTGAAAGGGACCGAAGATCTTCGTGACTTTATGACTCTCAGATGTGTTGTCCACGATCACGACGCGATATTCGCCTCCATCGGGAGCGATGCGCAGGACGATGTGGCCCTGGGTGCTGGCGATACGGTCGAATTCTTTGATACTGTCTCGCGCTTTCTGATGCGCATCCAAAGCGAAGAGATCGCGTGGACCAGGGTAAAGCTTCTCCGAGAAGAGACGCTCCACGACACCAGGCGTCGGGTGATCGTCATCCCAGACAGAAACCGTCCAGACTCGAGCCTGCAAGGTGGACACAAAGAACTCGTTCATCGTATCTACATAACCGTGGTGATCCAGAATCGCCGCATCCACGGGACCGACGACTTTCGCCACCGGTGTTTCAGTGTCATACCAATCTGGCTTATTCGGACGAATCCCAGCCTGATCAGCACCATTAAAAAAGCGAAAATTGCCGTAACGAAGAAGAAAAATGGCGCTGAAAATATTCTCATCCGGAAGCTGCTTTTCCGAAACGCCCTCGAATGAGGGAAAATGGTGCTCGGTCGCCGTTCCCTCGCCAGTCCAGATCTCTCCATTGATCCCCACGTTCCGAAACTCAAACTGCGGGTATTTTTCCGGATCGCGCCGCAATACGATCTGATCGTTGCGACCGGGGATGAATCGCTCTGCTTTCACACCATTGTGCTCCACCTGCCACTTCACGAAGTTGCGATAGTGACTCATCAGATTCTTGGTCATAGGGATCGGATAGTCGTAATCCGGCCATCCACGATCTAGCAAGGTACCGATCGGGAGTTCCTCACCCACCCAGGTGATACCCGTTAGTCGATAGGCACCTGAGCGTGACATGGGCAGATCGCCGGTAACACCTCCGATGTGATCCTGGTGAAAGTGAGTCAGAAGTGCATAGTCGAGCGATGGCTTCGGATCGTGACGTAAAGCGTGACGGATATAGCGAACGATCCACTCGCCTGCCGGACGCGAACTGTCCGGACGGTCGGGCGTGTGATTGGAAGTCTTCTGTTCTAACTCGCCTGCATCTACCAGCAATGTGGTGCCATCCGGGAGGATGTAGAGTCCTGCGTTCCCTCGCCCTGTGCTAATCTGATGGATGTCTATCATTCCCGGCTGCCAGTGCGTAATTTCTTTGCCCACGACATCTTCAGCACGTAGGGAAGTCGTCACAGCAGTGACAGCACAGATGATCAGAAGAAGACAGATAGCGTTCCGGAGTAAATATTTTCGTTTCATGGCGTATTTGCTTACGGCTTTCAGCTTTTCAGATTCTTCTCAAAAAATCTCTTTACTTGCTCCCACATGGCGGGACTCAGTTCGTGCCCGACTCCGGCCTCGATAAAGCTGGAAAACTGATCCGAGGCAGCCGCCTTCACATAAGCGGCGTGAATTCGCTCTAGGCCTCGGCGAACAGAATCGATGGGACTGCCGGAATCATCCTCTCCGAAGTTGAGATGCAGTGCTCGCGGTGCCGTCAGAGCGGCGATTTCGGGAGTGTCTCCGTATTGAAACCAGCCGGGCACGAAATTGGGAAAACAATGGAGAATCTCGTGCTCGTGGATCGCCTCATAGGTAGGCAGACAGCAGTTCCCGAGGAAGGCCTTCAGACGAGGTTCGTGCGGACCGAGTAACCAGGTATGCGTCGACCCCATGGAGTGGCCATAGCAGCCCATCCGATCCTTTTTCACCTCGGGCCGTGATTCGAGATAATCGATGGCTCGCTTCATATCGAGAATGTTTTTCCAAGCGAGGCTTTTCCCAGAGACGACGTAGCGGAGAAACTCGAAACGCTCGTAATTGCCTTTTTTTTGACGCCCACTGGGATCTTGCCTCTCCTCGAAGCAGAGGGCATCGGGGCAGAGCACGACGTATCCTTCCTTCGCCAATGCGACGCCCGTATAGTGCATGGGGTTCCCTGCCAGTCCAGCGGGCTCGCTTTTCCCCAATTCATACTGACCATTGTGCTGATGCCAGATCGCAACAGCCGGTGCCGGGTGATCAGCATCCACACCGTCTGGCACGATGAAATACGCAGGAATCTGATCGATTCCACCCTCGGGCAATCCGCTCGGGGCATCGTAAACGACGGATTCGAGCCGGTATCCGTCTTTCTGAATCGTCTCCCGCACCAGAGGGTGAAGCGGACTGAACGCTGGCCAAGGGCCGCCCAAGCAGTCGATCAGCGTTTTGCGAAGTTCATCGGGAGAATCACTCATGTGTGAAACGCCCATGGTAAATGAACTGCTAATCGATGGGAAGGGCGAAATCGCGTATCTCGCTACCCGGTGACGCCACGCGTGATCTCGATGCTGACACTGTCGCAGTCGGGCAAGATGAACTTCTCCACCTCCACTGTGACTTCTGTAACCCCCTGAAAATCCAGCACCGCAGACGCCAAGTCCTCGGCCAAAGTCTCGATCAACAATCGTTCTCCTGCGACAGCGACCTCGCGGAGCTTCGTCGCGACCTGGTAGTAATCCACAGTCGCCTCCAGTGTATCCCCGGCCTTCTCGACACGGTGTGCGAGCGAAATCGCTACATTCGCCGACAATGACTGGGGCAAAGCACGCTCCTCCTCTGGCACTCCGATTCGGGAGACGAGTCGCAGTCCTGTGATGCGGATGATATCGCTCATGAATCGCCCAACCTGACCCTGTTTCGTCGCAGATGCAACCCTGTTTGACTCTGTTCGATCAACAGCAGGCTCACAATCGTCTTAGCCCAGACGGAACCGCACCTCTCGAATGCGATCCTTCCCAAAACGCTCCTGCATCCGAGCGAGAAGCTGACCTTTCATCCGATCCAGTTCGTAGTGAACAGCCGCATGGAGCACCTGAATGATCAGCGTGCGCCCCTGGAGGGCCACCGGTCGGGCATTGCTGGCCATAAAATTATCCACCATCGAGTGCCAAGCCTCAAAAATCATCTCTTCCTGAAACCGCTCCTTCAGACCTAATGTCTTCATCATGGCAGGCAGGAGATCGCCGATCTTATTCTCGAACTGCGAGGTATCCTGCTCCTCCCAATACCCGCGCCATTCCGCGATAACTCGCTCTTTAGTAGATCGACTCGGGCGATAGCGCATGGGAATAAAGGCGGACGATGAAACTCCTGAGCAGCACGCAAAGGCACAGGACAGATACTCGAATCTCTGTGGATTCGCAAGAGTTTACGGGGTCGCAGGAAGCTCGTTGATGGTTAGTCGCTTGAAACCCTCCAGAGGACTCCGTGAGAATGTTATCGGCGAAGATGATGCACGCTGAGACCTTCTCCTAGAGCGCTCCATCCGGCGCGATGAGCCTGCGCAGCATGTTGTTCACGAAGAGGCTGTCCGAGCACTAATCGATAGTGAAACGTCATGGTCGCTCGATGCTGAGGGGATTGAACGTGTTTCCGGTCACGGTAATTCGCTTGTAGCGGGTGAGGTGGTGATCGCGAGTTGATCGGGCGAGTTTCACGCTCAAGGCTATTTCTACTCTCGCGGTCAGGTCCCAGATCGGTTCACTCCGAAGTGAGCGCAGCCCGCTCGTCTCCGGCACCGGACTTCTCGATGAAGTATTCCCAATCGCCATGGAATCTCTTCGCGTGACCATTGGCCACATGGATCACGTCTTTCGCTAATTTCTTGATGAAATGTACGTCGTGCGAAATGAAGACTAGGGTTCCCGCATAGTTTTCCAGAGCGAGGATGAGGGACTCGACAGTGAGAATGTCTAGGTGAGTCGTCGGCTCGTCCATCAGGAGGATATTCGGGGGGTCGACGAGGAATTTGATCAGATTGAGCCGACTTTTTTCTCCACCGCTCAGAACCTTGGTCAGCTTATAAACCTCCTCCTTGCGAAACATGAAGGAACCGAGAATGCCGCGTGCTTCATCTTCGCGAACGGTGGGATTCGCCTCCATCACCTCAGCTAGCACTGAATTATTCGGATTCAGCGTCGCAGAGCGATGCTGGGAGAAATAACCGATCTTCGCATTGTGCCCAGGAATCACTTTTCCCTTTTGCGGAATGAGTTCTCCGGCGAGCAATTTCAGCAGAGTCGATTTTCCTGAACCGTTCGGGCCAACCAGCACCGTGCGCTCTCCACGCTCAATCTGGAGATCGAGTCCCTGATATACCGGATACGAGCCATAGGAAAAATGAACTCCTTCCAGTTCCAGTGCTTTTTGTCCTCCACGAGGTGGTTCGGGAATCTGGAATCGGAAGGGCTTCCTCGGAGCGACCGGCTTCTCGATCTTCTCCATGCGCTCGATTTCCTTCAGCTTGGACTGAGCCTGGGAAGCCTTCGAGGAAACGGAGCGAAACTTATTCGCAAAGGCCTGCAGCTCGCCGATCTGCTTCTGCTGATTCTTGTACGCGTTGTTCTGGCGTTCGTAATTCTCCTGTCGCCGCTCCTCGAAATCCGTGTAATTCCCCGAGTAATGGAGGAGTCTTCGATTCGAAATTTCATGTACCTCCGTGACGATAGTGTCCATGAATTCACGGTCGTGTGAAATCATGAGGATAGCTCCGTTATAGGTTCTCAGATAATCCTGAAACCAAAGCAATGACATGAGGTCGAGATGGTTAGTCGGCTCGTCCAGCATCAGAAGACTGGGCTCGATCACTAGCAGTCGCGCTAGGTGGGCACGCATGATCCATCCACCGCTCATCTCTTTGGCTGGACGATCAAAGTTCTCGGCGAGATAGCCCAATCCGCGCAGCATTTTTTTGGCTTTCGCCTCAACTTGGGGATCGTTCAGTGCATCAAACTGAGTATGAGCCTCATAGTAGGCTCGTGAATCCACTTCGCCCGCCTCCTCCATTTTTTTAAGTGAGCGCTCCAGTTCTTCCATGACACCCGCACGTCCAGTGGCGATCTCGAGCACGCTAAAGTCACCGACATCTTCGCTCTCTTGGGGCAGGAAGCCGACCAAGGACCACTCGTCCAGCTCGACTGTGCCCTGATCCGCTTCTTCTTGGCCCAGAATAATGCGGAAGATGGTCGATTTACCCGCACCGTTCGGGCCCACAAGTGCGGCGCGAGTGTCGTAATTGATCTGGAGGTCAGCCTCTTCGAAAAGGGGAGTTCCGCCGTAGGATTTTTTGAGATTCCGAATGGTAAGCATGGAAGCGTAATGCGAGCCTTGTACATACTCGAGACTCCATTTTCCGCAAATCGAAAGCAGACGTGGAAATTTTGACGGGCTTCACCATTCCCACCTGTGAAGCTGCACGCGAAAGGCTCAGCGCTTTTTCTTTCCAGCCTTTTTCGTCACTGGCTTTTTCGTCCGATTGATCAGGTTGACATCAGCACGATCTACCTTGCTCGCATCGCCTCTCGACTGAACGCGAAACTGAGACAGAAGACCGTCCTTCCGCCCAAGCGCAGCACTGGTGGGAGTCACTTCGACTCGGTAAAGACTCGATTGACGCCCAGCCAGCACCTCATTCCGCCCGGTAAAAGCCGATGCAGATACGTTCACATACTTGGCCCCCTGACGCCGCATGACCTTGACGGTGAAGTAACGATTTCCGCGAGTCACCTTCGTGAGAATCGTATCGCTTCTGGTGCTATCGTTTTCTACGCGAGCATACCAACTAGTGGATTTGGCCGTGCGCTGAGTGAGATTTAAGCGCTGGCGCTGTGCTGTCGGGGAATAGAGATTCCCTCCGGTCAGAGAAGTCAGGCTACGACCGATCAGGACATCCGGACGAAAGGGAGGAAGCGTGACGGGTGGGATAGGAAACACAGGATTCACCAGATCAACCTTCACATTTTCACTCCCTGACCATGTAAATGCGACGATCTCAGATCGGCCTTCACTATCTTTCACGATCAGATCGTAGGCACCAGAACTCACGCCGTAGAGATTGATCGAATACCCGCCAGAGGCCCATGTGTTCCCCGAGGCGACCTTTGCCCCACCTTGCCGCCAGACTTCGAGCGTGAGCCTCCCCGCCGTCTCGCCGGGATCGTACATCTGATTCGAGTTGAGATCATGATAGATCACCCCGGTGACAAAGCGTCGATTCGCAGAGTTGGCAAAATTTTGAACGCTGAGGACTTCATTAAATCCGGGTCCGAAAACTGAGACGGAATTCACATCCGTTCGGATCGCGATGCCGACTTCGCGGTAATCGGGAAGCAGCATATTGATACGGTGCCCGCGTCCCTCGACATCTCCATCGATGAACAATCCCTCATGATGCTCATTCACCCGAGTCGCATTCAGCGGATGAGCACCGCTAGAAGCATTCGTCGCCAGATTTTCACCCGAGCCGGAAGGAGGGGTGAACACGTATCCCGCATTCTGCATCCGCGTTTGGGGCGTACCATTGGCGGTATGGCTAAACTGGTTCTTTAACAGCAAGTAGTCCGCATAATTCGATGCACTATCCATGAGGCGCAGATCAAAGGCCAGCGGCTGCCGAACCGTATTCGTGATCGTCTCTGGAGCAAGCCCCTCGTTGAGATCAGCGATCGCAGGAGTTCCTTCGTCTCCCCAAGTCCGACTGGACAGTCGTGTCACTTCGGCCCCTGGATTCGCCCGGGCACGATTGAGGAGCTCCAGATAATACTGCTCCAGATCGCTGGGTTCTCGAGACTCCACAATTCCTGCGATCAAAAGAAGGCAAAGAACTGGAAAAAAGCATCGGAGAAAATGAATCATAATTGAATTATAAATACCATAACTACCAGAATCAAGAATTTAATTCTCTTTTCTTGTCTGGGGAGTCTTCTTCATTTTTGTCGCAGAGGTGGGGGTGGCAGGATGAGTCTCTCTCAAATGAGTCTCCTGCGCTTCACGAAGCTTTCTGAGTTCAGCCTGGAGCTCGGTAACCGCCCGTCTCAAATCGATGAGCTCTGCCGCTTGTGACTGTGACGACTGGAGACTCCGAATCGCCTCTTTCGCAGCCTTCCCTTCGACACTGTCCACCCCCTCTGCGTTCAGAAAGGTCTGCAAGACAGCGACAGAACGGATGTCTCCGAGACTTCCCAGGGCATTCATGGCCGCGACTCTTATCCCCTGTTTAGGATTTTCCAGCCAAGACAGGAGGAACAGTCTCGCATCCTCTCGCTGATCATTCTCGACTGAGTGAGCCAGCGTCCCGAGGGCCTCCAGAGACTTCCCAAAATCCGCCGTCGGAATTTGCGAGGCGTGTCCGCGCAAATAATCCACTAGAGGCTTTACCGCAACAGCGTCACCGGCCACTTTCAAGCCCTGAATCGCAGAGGTAGCGACGCGATTGCGATAGCTCTTCCGTTCAAGCCCTGTCAGCAAAAGAGGCATGACTTCTTTTCGAGGGAATTTTGCGAGCGAAACGAGGACATTCCCCAAGATGTCTGGATTTTTCTCTTTCTTCGCGAGCTCCAGCAGAGCGTCGGAAGCCTCTGTTCGATAAAACGATCCGATGGCAGTCAACACAGCCTGACGCACGCGAGCATCCGGCTGATCGAGAGCGCCTATGAGCTGATCGAGAGCCTCTGTGGTGTGCGTTTTCGCCAAAGCCTCGGCTACAGAGATTCGAACACCGTAGAACGCATCCGATCTGATCACCTCACCAAGACGATTCATACTTTCACGATCCTCTCTCCCGCTCAGAAGGGTAGCAGCCTGAACGCGACCGATGGCATCATCGGCAGCGCTCAATTGTGCGAGTAATAGCGGAGTCGGCGGCGTGAGGTCGATTTCAGCGAGTACCGTCACCTCGGGATCAATTCGGGCGATCTTCGGCTGAGTCGGCAGGTCAAAATAAAAATCCTCTATCGCTGAACGCACTCGAATAGTGAAATCGTGTCTCCCTCCCTTTCCATCGACAAAACGAACCGGAAGCGGGAAATCAAAGAACAGAACCGCCTCACTGACCTTCTGAATCTGTCGGATGGAAAGCTTCACCTGATGTCGTGCCTCGTCCCACGCATAGGTAATCTTCAGCCTCGGCACGCCCCCGTGAAACACCCACTGATCGAAGAATCGATCCCAAGAACGCCCGGTCATTTCCTCGAATACCGCCACCAGATCACTGGTCTCGACCGAGCGGTTTCGATAGCGCTCTAGATAGGTTTGAACACACTTCTGAAACAGATCGGCCCCGACTTGACTCCGCAGCATGTGCAGAACCCACGCTCCTTTCGGATAAATACGATACCCGAACATCTCCCACGGCTCGCTGTATCCTCGCCAGACGATGGGGATTTCATCCGTCTCCTGCAATATCTTCCGCGAATCCAACAGGAGGCGGTAGCGCATCTGATCCACACTGAACTTTTGTGCGTTATAGAGATGGGTATAATAGGTGGCGAACCCCTCATTCAACCAGACATGAGACCAGTCCTTGCAGGTAATGAGATCTCCGAACCACTGATGCACCGCCTCATGCGTCCACAGGTCACGAGAGGAGCGCAGATTTTCCGTCTCCTTCGAAAAAAGCGTGCTGGTGTTCAGTGTCGTGATGCTGGTATTCTCCATGCCTCCGACCAGAAAATCGGTGACGCAAACATTGTCATATTTTACCCAAGGGTATTTCACCCCAATTTCTTTCTCCAGAAAAGCGAGTATCTCGACACCCTCGTCGAAGGAATTGCCTGCCTCACCGAACTCCGAAGGCGGAGTGTAGAACGATAAGGGGAGATCGCCATGCTTCGCTTCCAGCTTCTTAAAATAGCCACCGACCACTGAGATCAGGTAATTCGGATGCTCTTGTTCCTGCGCCCAGTGGAATTGGCTCAGCTCTCCCGACGGCCCCTGTACGGACTTCTCCTCCACCAGACGGCCATTCGAGAGCACGATCATGCCCTTGGGAACGCGACAGATCACCTCGCTGGTAAAGCGCTCGTTCGGATAATCGTAGCCAGGAAACCAGTTTCGGTGATAGTCCGGTTCGCCTTGCGTCCAGAAATGATCATCACCTGCCGGATAGCCCATCTCCTCCGTACGGAAATACCAACCCTTTTTCGGTCGAGTCGTATAAGTCACCGTAACACTCGCCTCTGCTCCGGCTTTGATCGGATCGACGAAGACGATCCGCAAAGTATCATCATCGATCACCCAATCTTTCAGCGGAGCCGTAGATTCGACCGTTAACACCTGAAGACGCACCGCATCTAGGCGTAGCCGAGCCAGCGGCTGTGCAATGGGCGAAAATCTCAGCGTCGCCTTCCCCGCGAGCGAGCGCCCGGCAAAGTCAGGATCGAGTTCCAACCGAAGATGTTTCACATCGATCTCGCGATCTCTTGCATACTGACGAGTGTTTGAGCTGTCCACCGCGCCATCAGACGCTTGGAGAGCCTCGTAGATTAGATGATGAGAGCACCCCATCCAGTCTTCGCGAGAATTAACTTCTGCCCCAACAGAGAACGGAAGCAAGGCAAAAACCGCTAGAGAAAGAAACGAAAAGCGCATCGCAGCAAAAGATACCGATATAGGCTCACCAAGAACAGAAAAATCGCTCGCCTGACTCATCTGCGCCATTCACGGCTGCGATGCCGGAAGGATTTTCCCGACGAGAAAGTCATTATAGTGACTCCCCCCTCCCCCTTCCGCTCCGACTACGTACACGGTATCGCCAATCACACAGACACCGGGATCGTTGAAGTGCGCTCCCGTGAGTAGAGAACCCTCACATCGCATCCAGCAATCCCTCTGTGTATCATAGACGAACACCAGATCATTCCATCGCGTTCCGGCACCGCCGATCACGATCAGATATCGCTTCTCCCACGTGCCCGCTGCCCATCCGGAAATCGGTATCGGGAAATCAGCTAATCGAGTCCACGAATCACTGAGCGGATCGTAGCGAAGGCATTCAGCTAGTCTCTTGCGCCCTGCTTCAGTCCATGTGACTCCTCCCATCAGATACACCCTCCCCTCAACGACAGCGGAAGCAGACCAACCACGAGGAAGCCCGGGAATCGGCGTTCCGAATTCCCAGTTCGCGTTTTGATCTTTCAAATCAAAAATTTCAGTGATTCCTCGGATCGTCCGGACACTGTAGCCTTTCTCCGAAAGCTCGTATTCGTTCCCTCCCATGACGATCAGGAGATCTCCGACACGATTCGCTGCAGTATGACTGCGCGGCACCTTCATCGGAGGAAGAGTAGACCATTGAGGAGCGTTTTCTGCCCATGACAGTTGAAACACTTCAGCCGCCGCACGCCCCGGCGATCCCTGGGAAAATCCGCCGACAATCAGAAAAGAATCCTCCAAGCCTACTCCTCGAGTGTATTCTCGACGAGCAGGCAGATCGGGCAGACGCACCCACTCATTCTTCTGCGGATCATAGCTGTAGGCCAGTCGCGATGAACGATTCCACGCCTCGCCAGTATCATCACCCGAGGGAGTAAAACCTCCCGCCATATACACTTTTCCACCCACCTCGGCCATGCCCATCCCACTGATCCCGCCATGCGGCCCCTGATCAATAAAAGGCAGGCTTTTTACAGTCCACTGAATCTCGCCAAAAACTGGCAGCGCTTGAATTTCAGCCGACATCTCCTTCGACAAAGAACGCTCCACCCCAGTACGATAGGCAATCTCCTCTCTGAGTATCCGACGTGACTCCAATGAATTCCGTTTGGGTTCCTGAGCTTCGAATACGCTCCCTCCCAACAGAATCAAGCAAATGCAGATCCACTCACGATACAGAACATTTTCGCCCATCCCCTCTACTTTCATCGATACGAAGCAGATTGTCATTTGCAATCGAACAAGGAATGCTAATTATTTACAAAACTTAGAAAGCTTCTATTTCTTTCGCTCGAACTTTTGATTCCAGTGAAAAAAGATCAGTCTGATCCTCATGAAACCAAGCGTAACACCCTCTTCTAAAATTCTGAACGATCTCAGTCGCCCTCACTGGTTCCCCATTCTGGAGAAGATCAAGTGCTCGGATGGCCTCTCCGTCGCAGAATTGGCGGAAGAAATGGGGATGAGCTACATGGGCATAAAGAAGCACTGTCAGGCGATGCACAAGTTGGGCTGGTTGGAAACGTGGAGAACTCCCTCGACCTCCGGTCGGCCTCAGAAGCTCTACCGTCTCACTGATAAAACAGAGCCAATCTTTTCTCAGATCGGAAATGCTACATGCTTGGCGATTCTGGATGCCGCGACACAATTGGAAGCCCACGGGGCGGAGAAGCTGCTCTTGGCATTCTTTCGAAATCAAACCGAAAGACTCGTGCAGATCATCGGTGGTGACTCGGTACAGGAACGTGCGGAGCGACTCTCAGCGGAGCGATCTGTGCAGGGATATTACTCCACTTGCTCCGTGATCGGAGAGGAATCTATGCGAATCGAAGAGTGGCACAATCCGCTCCAACCTCTCTTTGACCGATACGAGACCCTCTCGCGCATGGAAGTTCAAATGTTCGAAAGACTCCTCGGAGCCAGAGTCGAGCGCACCGTAACACAAACTGCCCATCACACACGATACCAGTTTGACATCTCGCCGCGCTAGTGTCGATTCCTGCCCATATGGGAAAATATGAGAATGAAAATGTATTAGTCGTGTCGCGGGAGTTATTCGACCAACTGGGCGCATTCGATGGAATTTGCTTCGACACAGATCGCTATCTCCTCTCTCTGCTCAATCCTGCCAATAACTACTTTCTCTCACGAGACCTAGCAGAACACGATCCCGGGCATAAGCAGATCATCCCCTACGTGATCTTTCGCCACGGCGATAAATACCTGCACTACGTTCGTGGTAGCAAAGGTGGCGAAACCAGACTACATGCGAAAGGCTCCATCGGGATCGGAGGGCATGTGAACGATACAGACTACGCAAGCCCCTCACTGGATACTGACACTTATTCCAATGGAGTCGAGCGTGAGATTCACGAAGAACTCAATCTGTCCGGCACATTTCGTCGTCAGATTCTTGCCCTGATCAACGACGATTCGAACGAAGTCGGACAGGTCCATCTGGGAATCGTTCATCTCTTCGATCTCGAAACTGATCAGGTCACAGCACGCGAAGCAAATATTCAGGAACTCTCCTTCCTTACACTCGCTGAGCTATCAGAACGTCACGAGAACCTGGAATCCTGGTCACAAATCTGTCTCGACGGTCTTCTTCAGGCACTGCGACAAGGGATCATCAACGATAGATCATCGGAAAATTAACTATCCGCGATTTCAATTTTTCTAAACGTCAGTCAGGGTCAAAACAAAAATATGAAACAAGTTAGTTCTCGTAGGAAAAACTCTTTACAAGCACTGAGATAAAAGTAATCTTTCACTCTTGCTTAATCAAGACTCACACATATTCAAATCAACAAACAACAAACTTTCAATTATGCCAAAGGGATTAAAATACGAACAAAGCTTTAAGGACGAAGTCATCAAATTTGTTCAGCAGCACAACACAGAACATGAGTGGGGCGGACAAACCGCTGCAATCAAGAAGTATGGAATTAGCGGCCTTACCATCAAAGCTTGGCTCGACAAAGCGGGCGTTGTAACCCCTGGCCGAGGCGGTAGACGTAGTGGCTCTGAAAGAGCACCGCGTAAGAAGAGCGTAGTCAAGAGAGCACGAACTCAGAAGACTACCGGAAGAAGCTCTGGTTCAGGTAAGGATTTGGAATCCAAGCTCAACAGAATGCTGGAACTCCGTAATGAAATTGCCGTTCTTGAGAAGGAATTCGAACATCTGCGAAAGAATCTCTAAGTAGTCTGCAGTCAGACCTTTTGAAATAAAAGTCCGCTCTCGACTCAGCGCGTCACTCGGAGGAATTCTGATGATGCTCGCCTCGAACAGCGGGCTTTTCATTTTCACTCGACGAGACACTCACCGAGAGATTGCAAATGAGAACTTCCCGACACCGACACTTGCAGAGAAGCGGAGATTGTTCTATCGTCCAGAGCTGTATTCGTAACCCAATTCTGTAGAACAAATCACTAACTGACATGAAATTCCTCGCTTTCCTTGCTTCATTGGTTCTGATGACTTCTTTCTCACGCGCTGACTCCGAGAATTCCGTCTTTCAGCTGAAAGTCCCGGATATGTCCTGTCAGAGTTGCGTTCTGTCTGTGAGCGAGGAAGTCAAGCGCGTCGATCAGGTCGCGGATATCTTCATCGACCTGAAGACCAAGACAGTTCTTATCGCGTCGAAAGCGTCCGAAGCTCCGAAAGAGGCGTCCGTCGTCGAAGCCGTCCGCGTCGCCGGATATCAGGCTCGCGACTATAAGAAATTGGATAAAAGCTTCGCTGAAGCGAAAGCTGAATTAGTAAAAAAGAAAGACTAAAAAAGAAAGACTGATTGGCGACGTTTCAGTCGCACGAACAGTTTTCGTTTAACCCAAGCTCGCCGACGAAGATCGAACTTGGTTATTCGCGCACTGGTCCTAGGTTGTAGGAATTTACTGTTGGTCCATGCGTCTCCATCTGATTCCTGATCCGGAACTCCATCCTCAGATCCATTATTCTCCGCTGCTCGATCTGGCGATCTTGACATTACGATGCCTTTCCAGCGCAATCTTTGGATACTACCTGTTGTCAGAACAGATCTCTCTGGCATTTCAACACCTGTTCAATGGCGAGGACTGGATGATGGCCACCTTTCTGGCTGAACTCGGTTTGCCGAGACCAGAGCTTTTCGCCACGGCGTTCGTTGTGATCACTGGTTTCGCAGTAATAGGCATGATCGTCGGCTTTTTCACTCGTTTGTGCGCACTCTTTCTGGCGGCAACTCTGGGAGCAATCTTGATCTTCACACTCTCCGTGTCCCCAACGCTGACGCCTCAATCCATCCTCCTGTATCTTTGTATCTATCTCGGGATCGCCGTTGGGGGGGCGGGGCGCATTTCCCTCGACGCTCTTCTATTAGGCAGAAAGAGCCAGAAAGAAGACTCAGAAGTCGATTTCTAGCGAATTGAGTAAAACAAAGTGAAATTCCTCTTGAAAGGAAGAGCTGTCGCCTCTTTGATCAAGAATGCCTTCTTTTGAAGAACTAGGATTGGATCGCCCCGTATTGATGGCGATCACTCGAACGAACTATGTGGAACCGACGCCGATTCAGGCTCAGGCGATTCCAGTGGTTCTCGATGGCAAAGATATCATCGGTGCATCGCAGACCGGAACGGGAAAAACGGCAGCGTTCGGTCTACCCATCATTTCCGAACTCAAGCCGTCGAATCGCCCTCAGTGCATCGTCCTCGAACCCACACGGGAACTCGCTGCACAGGTCGAGGATCAGATGAACGTCTTTTCCTACTATAAGCCGCTCAATGTAGTGCTCATCCACGGCGGAGTCGGATATGCTCACCAAATTGATGCGATAGAAAATAAGCCCGATGTGGTGATCGCAACTCCAGGACGCATGCTCGATCATTTGGAAAAAGGCAACTTGGACCTCAGTGAAGTGAAATTTCTTGTCCTCGACGAGGTAGATCGCATGCTGGACATGGGATTTCTCCCCGATGTGAAACGCATCATCGACCAGTGTCCAAAATCTCGGCAGACACTTTTCTTCTCGGCCACTATGCCTCCAGCGATCCAGACATTGGCCAACTGGGCGCTCCAAGAGCCTGTAGCCATCGAAATCGGAGAGGGTCACTCACCCGCCGAAACCGTCACTCATGCGTTTTATCCGGTCGGGATGGATCAGCGGGACGATCTACTGCTCGAGCTGGTGAAGAGGACTGAATATTCGAGCATGATGATCTTTACTCGAACCAAGAAGGAGGCAGACACGCTGCTCCCGCTTATCGAAGCGCTTCCGGGCACGCGGCCTGCTGCTTTGCACTCTGACATCAAGCAGAGCGACCGAACGAAAGCACTGCAGGGCTTCCGTGACGACACCTTTAATATTATCATTGCCACAGACATCGCCGCACGCGGACTGGATATCTCGGGCGTCACTCATGTGATCAATTATCGAGTTCCAGAGAATCCGGAGGACTATGTGCATCGCATCGGGCGAACCGGGCGTGCACAAAAAGAGGGAGATGCCTTCACGATCCTGACAGCCGACGAGCTGGATAATGCATGTGCCGTGGAACACTTTATCGATCAGAAAATCGAGCGACGAAAGCTCGAGGACTTCCCCTATCAATACACGGCTTTACTGGAAGAGAATCCGCAGCCTCTTCGGAAAAAGCGCCCTGCATCAGGCAAGCGTCGACACTAAGAGCCACCTCTCAGGGACACATCTCAGCATCGTTCGTGGTTCCTTTCCGAAGGGCGATTTCCATGATCACAATTCTATGAAATACGCTATCTGTAACGAAACATTTCAAGACTGGCCGTTGGACAAAGCCTTTGCTTATGCCCGGTCTATCGGCTACACAGGAATCGAGATCGCACCGTTCACCCTAGAAGCACAGCCACCGAACCTGAGCGCGGAAGCCCGTCAGACTCTGCGCCGACAGATCGAGGAGGCGGATCTCGAATGCGTAGGACTCCACTGGCTACTGGCGAAAACCGAAGGTTTCTACCTCACGACTCCCGACGAGGAAGTCCGTCGTCGCACAGGACAGCGTTTCGCCGATCTTGCTCAACTCTGTTCCGACATCGGCGGAAAGATCATGGTCCTCGGCTCTCCGCAACAAAGAAATCTGCTACCTGGGGTGGCGCATGAGCAAGCAATGGAATTTGCCGCCGATACTCTCCGACGTGCGATGCCCATCGTGGAAGACCTCGGTGTAACGATTGCCTTGGAGCCACTCGCCCCTTCGGAGGGTGACTTTCTCAATACTGCGGCCTCTGGAATCGAGCTGGCGAAAATGATCGATTCACCGAACTGTCGTCTCCACCTAGACGTGAAGGCCATGTCGAGTGAATCGACTCCCATCGATCAGATCATTCGCGACAGTAAAGAATGGGTCGCTCATTTTCATGCCAACGATCCGAATCTTCTCGGTCCAGGCATGGGCGAGATGGACTTCGCCCCTATTTTCCACGCTCTCAAAGAGATCGATTATCAAGGGTGGATTTCAGTCGAGGTGTTTCGTTACGAACCGGGCATTGAAACCATCTGTGAAAACAGCATACGCTACATGCGCGATGTTGCTGCGCGAGTGTGAGCTTCCCTCTCACTTCACGGTTGGCAATCCTGCTTCTACCCAACCTCTGTATCCTTTCACCAAGTGTCGGATATTGGTGAAGCCGAGTTTTTGGAATATTTTCATCGACCGCCCGCTCCGAATTCCGGCCTCGCAGTGGACAAGATAAGGCTTTTCTCTGTCTAGCTTCTCAAGCTGTGCAGCGAATCCGTTTTCCGTGAAGTCGAGATTCAGAGCATCTTTCAGGTGCCCTTCCTCGAATTCCGCAGGAGTGCGAACATCGATTACGACCGCATCTTTCTCCGATGCCAGCCACTGTGCCGATTCTTCGGGAGTGACGTTCACCGGATCGGCAGCAGACAAGGAGAAAAGAGAGGCAAATGTCATCGCGAATACTGTAAGAATCGATTTCATGACGGTATGATCGCAGAGAACTCGCAGATTGCCACACCTGATCCTCTCATCTCAGTGTTAATCTTTCAGCTCGATTTTCAGCGGTAATCCTTTACACTGGCCGGGATTAACTCATGAAGCCCGCCGTTATCCTTACTCATCTCGCTACATTCGCTCTTGGAGCAGGAATTATTTCTCTGATTTCGTTTCCAGGTACGAAGGCAAAGAATTCTTCGTCCGATGCTTCTCCCTCGGCGACAACCATGCTCGGAAAGCAATCCGCATCGCCTAGCAGCGCGTCCGTGCCCGATCCGGATAGCCTGAGTTCCTACGCTCTGGGACAATCTGGTTACGAAATGGGGCATAAGGATCCAATCGCAGCGGTGAATGCCGCAAAAAAGATCCCCGGTCGCGATAATCGATCCCTCTACACCGATTCCGTCTATACCGCATGGGGCGAGAAGAATGGACGAGAAGCAGCCGAATGGGCGATGGCCAATCTGAAAGGCACGGAAAGGAATGATGCCCTCTATAGCATCGCCGACGGATGGTCCGAGTCCGATCCCGCCGCTGCCGCTGCATGGTTCAGCGAAAGCACCAGCGGTTCTGCTCGGAACGATGCGATATACGAGATTCTCGAAGCTTGGGGACGGAAGGATCCAACGAAAGCGCTCGCCTGGAGTGAGTCCCTAGATGACAATACCCGCTCGTCTGTCATGGATTCTCTCGCAACCGGCTGGGCTTCGATTGATCCCAAAGCAGCCGCCAAAGCATCCGAAGGACTCCTAAAACACGACTTCGGAGACGAATTCGTTATGAATGTCGCCAGTCAGTGGGCCAGTACAGATCCGTCTGCTGCTGCCTCCTGGGCCGGAACAATTCAGAATGAGGATGCCCGAGCCATCGCTCAAATGGAGGTTGGTACCGAATGGGCAAAGGAAGACCCGAGCAAAGCCACCGCCTGGTATAGCAGTCTGGCATCAGAGGATGACAAGCAGTACGCCGCAGCGGGAATCGCCCAAGGCTGGGCTGAACACGATCAGGGGGCTGCCCTCAAATGGGCCATTGGTTCTGTCGCCAGTCCAGAGACGCGTCAGCGCATCATCGAGGACGTGATGATCGACTGGAGTTACAACGATCCCGACTCTGCTGCGAACTGGCTCAAGGAGCAGCCAAAAGGACCTCAGAATGACGAAGTTCTGGCTACCTTTAGCAGTGCGATTATTGACATGGATCCAGAGGCGGCAGCCACCTGGGCTTCGACGATTTCCAATCCTGAAAAGCGTGACGAAAGCATCTCTTCTATCATGGAAGAGTGGATTTCTTCCGATGAGAAAGAAGCCCGTGCCTGGCTCGCCAAGTCGACGTTAAGCGAGGAAGTGAAGAAGAAATTCACAAAAGAATAGGTCACTCTCGTGCAAAGACCGAGGTATCAATCTTTGAGTGTCTTTCTGGCGGGATCGCGATCATTGACTCACTTGCCAAAGGCACTATAACTTTCTGTGTGAGTCGTTCTCTCTTCATCGTATTCTCGTGGGCACTGTTGGTTTCTATCAGCCTCGCCCAGACCTTCCAGGACAATTTCACTACTACCGCTACTGGGAGCGATGGAACCCCAAACTGGGAGCCGCAAAGCGTCGGCTGGGAAATCCGCGATGGTGCTTTATTCGGCGATGAGGGTTCGTGTGTCTGGCAGAGCGTTCCCTTCGCATCAGCCATGACATTCGCCTGCGACGTCACCGTCCTAGAGCAACTGAAGGGTGACTGGCTAATTGCCGGAATCGGCATACAGACAGACGAGCAGAACTACTGGGCTACCAATCTCGTGGCAGCACCGGAAGCAAGACAGCGTCAACATTCGGCAGAACTGAATGAATCCCTCAACGCTCACTGGCTGGCTGCCGGAGATACAAACACACGACTTCCCTCCTTACCGGGAAAAGGCGGCTTCGACTGGCTGTTCAATCAGACATATCGGATGGAAATCAGCCTCAGCTCCGATAGGATCACCGCACGCATCACGAAAGGGGCCGAAGAGATGGCTCGCTATGCTTACGAGCTGCCTGCCTCGACACCTGCGGTTCGTTTCGGTCGTCCCTTTCTGCGCGTGAATGGTTTACGCGTTCGGTTTAGCAATGTCAAAGCCACCGTGACACAAACTGTACCGAAGCCAAAAACAGCATTGACTCAGTTTCCGCCATGGGTGTCCCGCGAAGGAAGCCCGATTTCGAAAGCGACTGGTTTCTTCCGGACAGTGGAAAAGGATGGCCGCTGGTGGCTGCTTGATCCCGAAGGCAAGCCTTTCTTTGATGTCGGGACCGATCACGTCAATTACCGCGCTCATTGGTGCGAAGCTCTCGGCTACGCGCCGTATCACCGGAATGTCGAGGCGAAGTTTCATCGCGAGGAAGCATGGGGAGATAGTGCAATTCAGAGACTCACGAAATGGGGATTCAATACACTACCCGCTGGTCACAGTCCCTCACTGCGTTATCGAGGACTCCCGCACATTCTCTTCGCTTCCTTCGGTTCCAGCTTCGCCAAACGCGAATGGATCGCAGAGCCGATTCACTGGACAGGATTTCCCGACGTATTCAGCCCGCGCTGGCCCATACATTGTCGAATCGTAGCTCGTAAGATAGCAGCGGAAAGCCGAAGTGATCCGTGGTGTATCGGCACCTTCCTCGACAACGAACTGGAATGGTATGGGAAGAAGGGTTTCCTGGTGGACGAGGTCTTTAAGCTTTCCCCTAAGGCCCCTGCCAAGCGCGAGCTGCTGGGCTGGCTAATGAAACGCTGGGGCAGTCTGGCAGAGATGAATCATCGGCTCCGGTCAGACTATGCGGACGAGGCGGCATTCCTAGCCTCGACCACCGTTCCGTCCGCTAGTACCTCACTGACAGAAGTGCGAGCAGGTTTTCTCGCTGAAATCGCTGACCGATACTTCAGCGTAGCGACGAAAGCGATGCGAGAAGCCGATCCAGATCATCTGATCCTCGGCTGCCGCTTCGCGGGTCGTGCACCTGAGGAATTACTCCCGTCGGCAGGTCGATACAATGACATTTTCACCTTCAACACCTATCCCCGTGTCGATTTCGAGAATCTATGGCACCCAGACGGCACCGGCGGTGTCGTACGCGATGTGCCTCGCCAGTTGACTGACATGTATCGAGTCATGCGCAAGCCGATGATCATTACCGAATGGAGCTTCCCAGCGCTCGATAGTGGGCTGCCCTGCAAACACGGTGCCGGGATGCGCGTCGATACACAGGAGCAGAAAGCCGCTTGCTATCGCATCTTCGCCAATGCCATGAGCGATCTGCCCTTCATGGTGGGCTATCACTACTTCATGTGGGCAGATGAACCGAAACAAGGGATCAGTTCAACTTTTCCTGAGGACAGCAACTACGGTCTGGTGAATGAAAAGGATGAGCCATACGAGACGCTGGTCAAAACCGCCGCCGAGGTGAATCGCGGCGCTGCCTCGCGCCATGCTCGGAGCATTACCTCCGGCGATCTCGAGCTCCACATCGCGGGAAATGAGGTCGAAGTAGTCAATGTCAGTGACGAGATTCCGGCGCACGGCCTATTGCGAATCACCACCGATGGAACGAGCCGGATCGAAGAGGTGATGCTGAAAGCAAAGAGCCGTCAACGCTTTGCCATCGACTCTCAGGGAGCGTGGTACGCAGAACTGCAACAGTGGGATGGGACAAAGAAGCGTGTCATCGGTGGAAGAGCACTGGGGCCGCAAGAAGTCGCCAATGTGTCCACAGAGAACTTGGACGGTATCCCAGTCGTAATCGACGGTTCACCGGTGATCGCGGTCACGCTCACGCAACTGAAGCCAGGACATACCAGAATACTCCCCACACCGACAGCCGCCTTCGTCGAGTCTCAGACTCTGAAGTTGAAAGCCGACAGCGTCACCTGGGAGAACGAGCGCAAGGACGGCAGCCTCTTCAGCAACATCCATACCGGAGATCTGCAGATGGGTCGAGTGGTGTTCGCATTGCACCAGAAAGTCGATGGGCACGATTACTGGACTGAAACAGATCGCGTCCACTCCCTGCGTATCCAAGAGCAGGCTGACGCCTGGATCATCGAAGCTGTAGCGGAGTATGCCGGTGGCACGGGGACGAGTGGTCCAGCCCATTTCCAGTCGGCGATGCGAGGCATCGTCTTCAAGCGCGGTGGCCTCGCCCAAGTGAAGCCACTCTGGGTGGAGAACACAGATTCACGCTCGTGGCAATTATCCGAAATGTTCTGGTTCTGCCGCTCAGCGATTGGAGGCTCGTCCGATGATGACATTATCGGTGGCCCAGATGTGCCCAATTACTATCGACGAGCGCAATTCATCACTGATCGCAAGCTCGGTGGCTGCTTCGGTGCGATCAGTCAGTCGGACGACTGGCATATTCAGTTTTGGCGCGACAGCAGCATCCATCCTGATGTCTATTGGAAAGTGGACCGAGAAATGCAGAAGGGACAGCGCTACGAATGCGACGATATTCCGTATGTCTCGATTTATGCCCTGTCCGATCTCACAGGCTGGAACGATATCGCACGCCGCAATCAGCAGGCCGCTCACGCAGTGCTGACAGGAAGGTGAGTGAATCGTGAGAAGTAGCTCGAGTAATTTACGAACTCAATGAGGGAGCGAGTCGACACGACACCTCGAAGCCTAATTTCCCGTTTTGATCCGTTTGCCGGAAGTAGAATCGCAAGGTATGCTGAAGCCGTCCCATGAATCTGCCCAATCAACTCACCGTAGCCCGATTCTTTCTGGCCCTTGCTTATGTGGCGGCATCGTCGATTGATGGCTTCCCTCAGGCGGGGACTGTGGCGCTGATCATCTTCTCGATCGCTGCTTATACAGATTATTTGGATGGACAGATCGCACGAAAACGCAATCTGATCACAAATTTTGGTAAACTGATGGATCCACTGGTGGACAAAATTTTGCTCTGTGCGGGTTTTGTGATTCTGTGTGAGAAAGGATATTTCCCCGCTTGGATTGTCGTCATAATTCTTGCCCGCGAGTTTCTAGTGACCGGACTTCGCCTGATTGCTTCGGCTGAGGGAAAAGTGCTGGCAGCAGAGGCTCTGGGAAAATATAAAACCACTTTTCAGATTATTGCGGTCATATACTTCCTGATCATCGAGGCAGCAAAGGAACCCGCCTTTCTCTGGCTCGATCCCGTCCTGACGAACAGTGGTCTCGGACCGCACATGATGGGTCAGGCCTTGATCTGGATCGCACTGGGACTGACGATCGCTTCAGGCGTGAGCTACGCATGGAAGAATCGAGGATTGGTTACCGACTGGTGATCAAGTAAAGGCGCTCCGCCCACTAACTATTTTTCCGATGGAGGACTGAGCTGATCGTCGCGAGCAAGTCGGTATAGCCGTGACTTCCTTTCCGCAGAACTGCATCCACACGCTCGCTCAGGAAGCTGCGCTCATCATCTGTAGGATCAGCTCCACTCATGACGATTACAGGGATAGAACTCAGGCTCGAGTTCTCTCGAAGACGGCGGAGAAACTCAAATCCATCCATCTCCGGCATCATGAGATCGAGAATAATCGCCGCCGGTCTAGTTTTGGCGAGAGCCGCCAGAGCCACGGCCCCGTTGGGAGCCGCCAGCGTTAGCCAGCCTTCGGCCTCCAGAAGGCGAGCCATGTTAGAGAGCGCATTCACATCGTCATCCACCAGAAGCAGATTGTGCTGTGGCGCATGTTCTGTCGCTCGAGCGACCGCTCGCGAGAGTCGGTGCATATCGAGAGGCTTCTCCAGATAATCTTCGATCTCCAATGCCAACGCGTGTTCCTGCTCGGCCATTAGCGAGACCATGATGACGGGGATCGAATGAGTTTCGGACGATTCCTTGAGACGACGAAGAACTTCCCATCCATCCATGTCCCCCGGCATCACGACATCGAGAATGATCGCGTCGGGTCTCTGTTCTCGTGCGAGACGAAGACCAGTCGCACCGTCTCCGGCGACCAAGATACGATGTCCGCTATTTTCCAACAGCCGACAGAGCAATTCTCGAGTCGCCTGATCATCATCGACCACCAACAGCGTAGGCTTTCCGCGATCCGCGATATCAACTGAAGCGGAAGAACCTAACTGTCCACCGACACGAGACTCGCGCTGTGCTGATGGACGATCCGCCGAGCTGCGTTCGGGATCGTATCCAGGTGCATTCGGACTTCGAGGCAGTCGCACACAGAAATGCGTGCCCCGATCGAGTTCACTGACAAAGCCGATCCGTCCTCCCATTTGCGTAGTCAGCTCTCGACAGATCGACAATCCCAGCCCAGTGCCTCCAGCATTGTCTTTTTTGTTGGAAACGAATGGAGTAAAGACTTTTGATTGCTCTTCCGGAGTCATCCCCCGTCCGGTATCCGTAACGGTAAACTCGATCCACTCTTCGTTGCCAATCAGTAAAGAGCGTCCCGCCAATGTGATGCTGCCCTCGCGAGTGAATTTACAAGCATTTCCGAGAAGATTACCTAGAATCTGACGCAAACGGCGCTCATCAGCAGTCAGTGATCCGATAGACTCAGGGCAATTTTCTATCAAACAAATCGGTCGATCACCGAGGGAAGTTCGGTACGTCGAAGCGAGATCGGCCATCAGCGCGGTGATATCGATGGAGTCCCGTCGCAGAACTTCGGCTCCCATGATGATCTTTTGATATTCTAGGATGTCGTTGACCAGCGTCAGTTCGCGTGCGGCATGATCACTGATGCGATCTAGATCGTCACGCTGCTGATCATCCAATGAGGAGAGTTTAAGTGCCTCGACCTGCAGAAAAATCGCATTCAACGGCTGTCGCAGATCATGGCTGACTTTGGCGACAAAGGAGTCTTTTTCATAGCTCAGCGTCTTAAGCTTCTCGTTCGCGACCTCAAGCTCGAGATTGGTTCGGCGAAGTTCCGTCGTCCGCTCGGTGACACGCTTTTCTAGATCGCTCTGAAAGGCGATGATTTCTTCGAAGAGTCGTTTCGACGCTCGCGCAATATCCCCGATTTCGTCGCGCCGTTTGAAATCGAGTCTTTTCGTCAGGAGTGTGACTTCTTCGACTAGGCGCTCGCGAGGGCTATCAGTAATCTTCTGCGCCGCGTGAGTCATCTCCTTCAAAGGGCGAATGAAACGCATTGCCAGCAGAAATCCGACTAGACCAAAGCCACCGGCTACAAGCAGAGAAATCAATCGCACCAACGTCATCTCTGACTGAATCGAGGAAGCGAGTTCATCGTCGAGCACGGCGTAATGCAGTAGATAGTCAGATCGATTTCGCCCTTCCCCCACGAAGAAGCGGAGCACCCAAGAGTGCATTTCATCACACCGCACCATATTCCTCCAGTGAATCGCGAAAGTGTCGTGCCCCAGTCGTTTTCCGAGCACTGCTGCGAGCTTACTACGCACTTCCTCGAGGCTCTTTCGGCTGCGAGCCAGTAGGCGCACCTCGCGCACGCCAGAAAGCAGACCACCTACACGGACGGCATCACCACCCAGCTCACTCTGTATAGCCAACATGCTTTCTTCGAGACTGTCGGGAGCAATCGTGGAAAGAGTCTGCGCCATCTCCCGATTCGGAAGTCCTTCTTGAAAATAATAGGGTACCTTCAGAGGAACGGAATCACTACGCACCAGCCGATCCACCTTAGGTTCCGGCTTCCGGGTCGGATTACTCTCTGCCTCTTGGCGCTTCTTCAGAGCATCCTTCAATTCCTGCGACTGATTGAGCGCGGTAAAAACTAGATCATTCCCCTGATCTGGTTCTATCCCCTCATCTACGCGAACAAGTTGGGTTCCATCTGGAGCGAACAGTGCAAAGAGGTGACGAGCGGATTCTGTGCTCTGCAGAGTCATCAATATCCGAAGAAAAATTGGGGCATTCGGCGACGCTCCATTCGTTCCATTCGAAGGATCCACTCGTGCGACAGCCCAGATCACCGGTTCCCATTGATTACTAATGGCACCAGTGGCATCGCTCCGTGAAACTTGGACGCGTCGAATTTGCGATAAGTGAAGGCGCGAGCCAGCCGCTGCATCGGCTGCAGGAAACCAGAAATCCGCCTTCGGGACGCTCGCTGCTTCGTGAATGGCTCCGATGACCGATTGACCTGAGGCATCTACCAGATCAATTCGTAGATCCTGTGCCCAGGTAGCGCGGCAATGGATCCGCGTCAGAGACTCCAGATCGACTCCGAATTTCTCATCATAAACAGCTTTCTGAAATTCAAAAGCTTGGGTCAGGCTGATCACATCGTCGTGCAGATTATTGACTTGATTGATCAGCGTCCAAGCACGCAGCGAGGCTTCGTCAGCGAGATCGACGATTTCGTGCTCGCGCAACACATCGACCGCACGGTCATTCAGCACCTTCGCTACGATTAGAGCGGACGATACAGTCGCGACGATCACCAGCAGAGCTACTTTCCCCTGGATTCCGAACGACATGGCCGTGATCTGATCAGATGACGGAATTTACCAAGAATCCTTCCTCCGCCCGCGACATGGACGTCTGTCCATGAGCGTGAACTGGTGGAAAATCAGAGAAAGCTGCGAGTTAGATCACTCATACGTTCCTGCATCTGCTGATTTTTCTCGGCAGGTGTCGGATAGACTCGAGTGTCCGAGGAGGGATCCATCGATGTACAGGCGCTTAGACCTAAGCAGGCAGAAACGACGGCGAGCAACAGAAGAAGGCGAACGACAGAAAACAAAGCAACTTTCATTTGACTGGGGTAGAACAGGGTTAGAGACAGATGATTCACGTTAACGTATCCCTATGAATACTCCGACAGGACGATTCTGGTCAATCACGAAATCTCGATCAGAGTCAATTCTATTCGGGAATCTGCACTTTGATACCGAAGAAATCGCGCAAAACGCGAATGAATACCTTCGCTTTAAATCTCGGGACCCATGCCAGATCGAATTCGGAAGGATCGATCCAGCGGAAGCGTGCAAACTCTGGCGTGTGCACCATCAAATTAAAGTGGCCGTCTTGTCCGTGGTAGTCACATAGAAAGTAGGTCTGCTCTTGACCACAGAATTTCCCGTTCTTAAGCCGCCCTTTCGGAAATCGATAGCGGTATCCGGTGCGACAGGCGACTAACTCATATAAATGTGGGGAAATTCCAGTCTCCTCATATAACTCTCTCCGGAGAGCTGCGATCAGATCCTCACCCTTATCCACCCCTCCCTGCGGAAATTGCCAGCTCCCCGCATAATCGATTCGCTCTCCAATGAAAATTTTTCCACTCTTCGGCTGTCTAAGAATGGCGGCTACATTCGGGCGAAATGAATTCATGGAGAAAAGATCGCAAAAGAAGATGATGAAATATTTTAATCTTTCTGTAATACAAGTATTCTGGAAATATATCCGCCATGACAGCCATGCAATGTAAAAGAATCAATCAGAGAGGACGAGGGGTCTGGCCGATTCTGGCGCTAGTCGTCGGCTTGATTCTCGGGACGCTGCTGATCCTCACACTACGACCATCCTCCATTCTAGCTCGAAGACAAGCGGAGCTGCTGCACGGGATCGAGAGTCGCAATCAAGCTCGCCTGCTGCGCTTGGTCTCACATAATTACGAAGATCGATGGGGATTTAATCGGGAGGACATCTCCTCAGCGATGGTCGATGCTGGACGTCAGTTTATGACACTGGTTCTCACTCCGAAAGATCCGAAGTGGGAGTTTAAGGGAAAGGAAGCGACGGTCTCCATGGGGCTAACCGTCGGTGGCAAGGCTGTGGGTCCTGCTGCCATCGAAGTCATGCGGCAGATCAATCAGATTGAGCAACCTTTCGAAATGATCTGGCGAAAAGAGAGCTTCCTCCCCTCGGGATGGAAGCTGGTCCAGGTCAATCAACCTGCACTGCCAGACGATCTCTATGGGTATCATCCGGGGGACATCGGACGAGCGATGGCGGGGGAATTCTCAAGCGATCTCTGATTCTTCTATCCTCAGAATAACAATGGTGACGGTGATATGATGAATCAAGACGAACTCTACATGCGGGCTGCCCTTGCGGAAGGTCACAAAGGACTGGGCAAAGCCAGTCCGAATCCCGCTGTGGGAGCCGTCATCGCCCGTGATGGGAAAATTATCGGTACCGGATGGCACCAGCGTGCAGGGGAAGCTCACGCGGAACGCCGTGCGTTGCAAGATGCCGTAAAGCACTACAGTCCAGACGCGACTCGCGGAGCGACCCTCTATGTCACGTTGGAACCCTGCTCCACCCACGGGCGCACACCTCCCTGCACCGATGCAATCCTCGAGGCTGGAATTCAGCGTGTAGTCGTCTCCACCACAGACCCGAATCCCAATCATCAAGGCCGCGGTCTGGAAATATTGCGTCAGAATGGAGTCGAGGTATGCACCGGGGTTTTGGAAAAAGAAGGGCGAGACTTGATTCGCTTTTTCGCCAAACATGTTCTCAGTGGTCAGCCTTGGGTAATCGCGAAAACAGCGATCACGCTCGATGGACGAACGACCTTGGGCGAAGGCATGGATCGATGGATTTCCTGCCCTGAGTCACGCGAGGATGTGCAATCATGGCGTCACCAATGCGACGCGGTTCTCATCGGCGGCGAAACCTTTCGCCGTGACGATCCCGCTCTGACCTTGCGAGGGAAATGGGCTGAGGATCGGGAGCAGCCCTGGCGAGTCGTTCTCACTTCCGATCATCTTCTTCCTCAAGGGCATCAGATGCTTCAGGACTCCTGGCGAGATCGAACTCTCATCTTTCAGGATCAGACTTTGCACGAGGCCCTCTCTGCACTGGGAAGAATGGGAGTGATCTCTGTGATGCTGGAGTCGGGAGGCCGACTGTTCACCCATGCGCTCACAAACCAACTGCTCGACGAAGTGCTCCTCTACATCGCCCCCATTCTGGGTGGAGGGAATACACGCCTGATCAGTGCTGATGGGCTGATCTCGCATCTAGAAGATCTGGAATGCGTCAGTATCGGGACTGATCTCCGCATTCGCGGACGAATCTCTCATTCCCTCATCCGCGCCTCGCAATAGTCTTATTCCACCCACCCCATCTGTCTTACTCCTCTCCTTCTTTCCCTTTTAATTCATGAAAAATTACCTCTGCTCTCTCCTTCTGATCATCGCTCTGCATTTCTCGATTTCCCCCTCCCCTATGGCCCAGGCTGCCGATCCGAAACTGGGAGAGATCAATGACGGCGCGGCCTTCCTCGCTGGCGAATCTCTCCCTGAAGAGACCGATCACCCACTGACCAAACTCGCCACTTGGCAGAGTCATTGCGCCGAACTAAATCGGGATTTTCAGAGTCACCTAGATCGCGTCTTGACTCCCATGTCCACCTGGTCGGCGACAGAAATTTCCCCTGCGCAGTCTCCCGGAGCCACAATCCGCTATCTGTTCAGTGGTCCGGACATCCTCCACGCACTCCACATGTTCCCCACCGCTGGCACATACATTCTCTGCGGACTAGAACCCGTAGGCGTCGCTCCCGACATCACCCGCTTGAATACGGACAACGCATCTCGTGCGCTAGGTGAAATGCGTCACGCTCTGGCTGAGATCATCCAGTTCAACTTTTTTCGCACCAAGGACATGAAGAATGATCTTCAATCCGTCGTCTTTCCGGGAACCACGCCTGTGATGATGGTCTTTCTGGTTAAGTCGGGACAGTACATTCGAGAAGTCGAGTTTCTCCGTCTCGGCAAGGACGGGACACTCACATCCTTGGGACTCGATTCCAAAGGAGCCGACGGGGTGCGCATCGTCTTCTCTCCTCTCGCCTCCGATCAGACGAAAACACTTTTCTACTTCAGTTCTGATCTCTCAAACAGTGGCTTTGATACGAGTGGTTTCGGCACTTGGCTGGAGACCCAGCCTGACGGCAGTGCGTACCTGAAGGCAGCCTCCTATCTGCTTCACAATGACTGGTTTTCAAAAGTTCGCGATCACCTTCTGGCCCATAGTGTCCAGATCGTGGAGGACGATTCAGGGATTCCCTATCGTCGCTTTGATCAGACCCTGTGGACTCCCACACTTTACGGGGTCTATAATGGCCCGATTAGCCTCTTTGCACAGGACTACCAAGCCGATCTGGTCGCCGCTTATCATGCAGCGAGCCATCCGCTGCCCTTCGGCACCGGCTACAAGTGGAGAAAAGGCGAATCTACTCTGATGCGCTTCGTCCGCAAAGATCTTCCAGCTCAACCTGCGCCGAATGTCACAGAACCGGCGGCGGCAACACCGGTTGCCAATCCCGGACTCCGAGCCGAACCCGTGATTCCTGCGGAACCCGAGAAGCCCACTGAACCCGTCAACTAATTGCCTGATCGCTTCCGAAAGAGGCTGAACCCATTGGGAAACAAAACCTTACCTCTAGTCTTATTCGCTGAAGCAGAATGTTCACCCGAGCGGGAGTTAGTCGTCGTCTCAGGTGACTTTTCCACCAATAGCGCAGGCTTCTGCGAATTTTGTCCGAAGAGAATGGACAGAAACTCTGCATCTCGGAAGCCCCGTGCTCCTTTCCTCCCTTGGTGGACGATCACCAGCGCCATGGACGGCACAACGTAGAGTCGTTGGAAGTTCGATCCGATCGAGCAAACCAAGTCCTGCGGAGCCTTCCTGCTCAGACAAACTCGACGCCAGTCCTCGGGCAAGGGACTAACTTCGAGAAATTCCTCTACGTCCACCTCTCGGGCATCCGGCTGGCTGCTGTAGGCATTGGTCCAGAAGCAGAGACCGAAGGCGGGATTGATCTCGGTGGAGCGAAAGCACTTCGTGAGTTCCTCTGCCGACACCAGCCGTCGTCCGTTCGCCTCACCATAATGACAGATCATTTCGCCGAATTTGACCCAGTCACGTCCACTCATCCACATTCCAGCGGAAGGGATCACATTGCCGTGACTGTCCGCTCGCCAGGTCGGGATATCCACTCCCAGCGGACGGATCAGCTTCTTGTCCAAGTAAGCACGATAGGAGATCCCCTTGCGATTGAGCTTTCGACGCAATACTTCGCAAAAGACCTGAAGATTCGCCGGGCCATAGATGAAGGTGTCACCTCGCTCTGCCTTGACCGGCAATCCCACGGCCAAAGTTAGTTTATCCGCCGTCGAAGCTCCGTATATTTCTTCGAATCCTGTCACCATTCCGGAGGTAAAGTTCAGCAGTTCCCGGATCGTGATCTGAGACTTTCTGCGATCCGTCTTCCACTCCTTTATGGTATCCGCTACCTTCTCATCCAGCGATAGAATCCCGTCTTCCTCGGCCATCACGGCGAGGACTCCGAAGAAGGATTTGGTGCCGGAGTAGATGTGGATCGCCTTTTTTCCGTCGTGCCCTTTAGCGTATCGTTCATAGCGAATGCGACCACCCTGCTCCACGATCAGGCCAATTCCCCCACGGGCTGTGGAGTATCGCTGTGCCGCATCAATAGACTCCTGAGAGATCTGCGCCGATACGTCGGATGAACTCATCCAAGCAAAGAAGCAAAGGAAGAGAGGAAGCACACGGAGAGAATTCGGCATTAGATAAAATGCCAGAGAATTGACCTGCGGTCAACTGATGGGCGCGCCCTCACACACCTGCAATCTTCACAGCTCAAAGCTTCCGGATCGAAATATTGCGAAACTCCACTGGATCGTTATGCCCAGCGAATCCGAAGGACCCGCTCAAGAGTTCCTTGCCCGGATGCTCTTTGTTCGCCATAGTTTCCTTCACTTCCGCAAGATCGGTATCGAGAATCACGGTGCCATTCAGTTCCACGCGCAGCTTGGAGCCTTTCACGGTGACTTCCTGATAATTCCACTCGCCGACGGGACGTTGATAGCCGCGATGAGCAGCCACCATGCCGTAGGCACTGCCGTGGAACTGCCGTGGATCGAGCTTGGCATATTTTTCTGAGCTGTTATCGAGCACTTGCAATTCGCACATCGCCGTGTATGCGGGATCGCCTTGGCCGGGATATCGGATCGCCAGTCCATTATTACCTCCCGCAGGGAGCTTGAATTCCAGTCGTACCACGAAATCGCCGTATTGTTCCTGAGTATGCAGTACGCCGCCCTTGCCTTCCTTGCAACGGATGGCCCCATCAACAACTTCATAGTTATCGACAGCCCCCGTCCATCCAGAGAGATCCTTGCCATTAAAGATCGAAGTGAAACCTGCGGCTGCGTCATCTCCTCGAAGGATCGCATTCGCCTCGGAACCGGGAATCTCGCGCACGGAAAGATTGCGCCAGCGGATTTCACCTCCATGCGTCTGCAGGTGAATCGGTCCCGTAGCGGGCAGTGGGACAGCACGATCCCAGTAGTTCTCCATGATCGCAGCATCGACGACAGCCTGATCATTTAGCCACACCCAAGTGCGAGCACCGAGCTGACGAATGCGGAAGTGATTCCATTCGCCGAGCGGTTTATCAGCCTTCACCAGTGGGTCTTTGCCAGCAGCACTGGCGCTGTTATTCCAAAGTCCACCGGACCCTTTGTCTGCACCGTGCTTGATCGAAGGTGGATAGGAGGAATCCCAGATTTGCACCTGTGGAGTGCCGCGCAGATAGATTCCGCTGTCTGCCGTAGGCACCGTTTTGTAATCCACCAGAAATTCGATATCTCCGTAATCGCGATCCGTCGTGGCGTAGGGGCCCTGCCCATCATTTACCAACTCACCATTCTCCACAGTCCAGTGCTCCTTAAATATAGGCTGCTGATCAGCGAGCGACTTCTCGCGTTCTTTAGGCGTCTTCGCCTTGATGGTCACGTGAGGGTTATCGCCATGCCAGCCTGAAAGATCCTTCCCGTTAAAAATTGAAACGGCCTCCGATTGAGCGAAAAGTGGGGTGGAACACAATAGGGAAATGATGATGAGCGCACGCATGAGAAAGAACGGCAGTATAGACAGCTTCCGAGATTCGGAAAAGAAAAATCATAGCGATTGCGTAAACCCGTAAGGCGAATTCGTAAATACGATTTTCAGCACGAGTCACTTCATCTTCCAGCGTGTGAGCAGAGCATCGAGATCATCTCCGGTCGGTGGCGTCCACTCCGGTGAATCTGTCTCGGCTGCAGTAAGAGGCAGATCGTCACCGAATTCCCGCTGTAGAGTCTCCAGTCGTTTCATCATAGATTCGACACGTTCCTTCTGCTCGGGATCATCGACCAGATTCTTCATTTCTGCCGGATCTGATTGCAGGTCAAAAAGCTGAGTTACCTTCACTTTCGGATAGCGGAGGAGCTTATAGCGCTGATCTCGTATCCCACGTTGGCAATCCATATAGGAGAAAAACAATTCTGAACGAGCAGGATTTCCCGAAAACGAATCACGAAAGCTCCGTCCATCGATCCCTGAAGGAATGGGTGCTCCGACCATGTCGCAAAGCGTGGGGTAAAGGTCGAGCAGGTAGAGCAGGGCGGTGCTGCTGCCGTGGGGAATGCTAGGACCAGCAAAGATCAGTGGAACCTTCATCGCCGCATCATAGAGATTCTGCTTGCCCAGAAGGCCGTGACTCCCGATTGCGACACCCTGATCGGCCGAAAAGATCACGATGGTATTTTCATCGAAATGATAATCCTTCAGCGCCTGGAGCACCCGTCCCATATGGTGATCAAGGCAGGTGATGGTGGCATAATACTCGTGAAGTTGATGGCGTATCCCTTCAGCGGTCCTAGGCCAAGGTAGGAGAAGCTCGTCTCGGATCACCATCTCTCCATTATCGAAAGGGTGTTGAGGTAGGAAGTTGCTCGGCAGCGGAATCTCATCCTCGCGATACAAGTCGAGATACTCTGCATCCACGACACGTGGATCGTGCGGATTCCCATAAGCCAGATACATAAAGAAAGGCTTGCTCCCATCTTGTGCCTTGATGAACTCGATCGCATCGTCCGAAATGGTAAGCCCAGGCTGGCCGCTGCGGCGCTCCACCTGCTCGTTCAAGAGATGTTTGTCGAGATCGAATTGAGCTTGGATCAAAGGAGCCGTATTGCCTAGCTTTCCGTAGTGATAGGTCACATAACCTGCCTCGCGGAAGGAAATCGGCCAATTGGGGCCATCTCCGGGAGAAATATTCCCTCGCCTTTCCTCATTCTTGACTCCCTTCGGCAAGAAGTCCTTCCACCGGAAATACGCATTTCCGCTGAGCAGCATATTCCGGCTGGGCGTGCAAACGGCAGGCGAATTACCTCCCAGGCAGTAGGCGTTCTGAAAGGAAAACCCTCGTTTGACCAATGAGTCGAGAGTCGGAGTCTTGACCGTCGGATTCCCTAGAGCACCGACCGAATCCGCTCGCATATCGTCAGCGAAGAGAAAAACAACATTCGGCTGATCCGCTGCCGTCAGGGGTTCTAGGCAATTCAATTCCACCAAGCCGAACAAGGCAAACAGAAGCGAAATAGGGCAGACTTTCATAACAGATTCCGTATTCGGTTACAGTGTAAGGACACGGAATCGAATATCGCAATAATAAATCCGGGGTGGAACGTCCCGCATATCCGTCGCTCGGGCCCAGCAGAAACGTAAAAAAGCGACGAAAAGAGCCGCAGCTCCCGTCGTCGCTTTCTTCACGATGGAAGAGCAGCGGGAATTTACCCTCCGCTCAGCTGAAAGCCGAATCACTCGCTCACATCTCCGCCCATCGACGCAGGAGATTGTGATAGACTCCCGTGAACTGGATCGAAGTTGCCAGTCCCGCTTCCGACTCGGAAAACTCACGATTTACGCGCTGGATTCCAAGGTCGAGATCGAAGAGCAGCGAGCGCTGCCCATCGTCACGGACCATGCTCTGCGTCCAGAAGAAGGAGCACAGCCGCGTTCCACGAGTCACCGGAGTCACGAAATGTAGACTGGTAGAGGGATACACGATCATCGATCCGGCGGGAAGCTTCACCCGATGAACGCCGTAGGTATCATCAATGCAGAGTTCCCCTCCATCGTAGTTCTCCGGCTCCTCGAAAAACAAGGTGGAAGAAACATCGGAGCGAATACCGACCGGCGTGCCCGGGATCTGGCGAATCGAATTGTCCACATGCGTCCCATAAGTCTGCCCGCCAGCGTATCGGTTGAACATGGGCGGATAAATCCGCAACGGCAGAACTGCACTGTGGAAGAGTGGATTTTGCTTGAGCGCCCGCAGGACGATCTCACCGACCTGTTTGGCTATGGGATGCCCCTCGGGAATCTGCTCGTTATTTTTCACCTGAATCGCCTGAGGGCCAGCCGTGGTATTGCCGTTCACCCATTCAGCGGATTCGAGCAGAGCTTTCGCTTCTGCGACTTGTTCTTTGGTCAGGACATCTGGAATTGTAATTAACATGATATCAGGTCTCTAGTTTTACATCGTTGAATGACGGAGGAGGATGTTTTAGAACTTTCCAGAGATGCTAAACATAACGGAGCGCCCCGCACCTGGAATAGCGTGACCACGCCCGACACGATCCAGATACTCTTCGTCTCCGAGATTAAGGAAGTTGACTCGAAGACTGAGATTCTCATTGATCTCATAGCCGACCATCGCATCCCAAGTGACATAAGAAGGTGCTACGCGAGTGTTGTCCAGTCCGGAATAGCGGCTGTCAACAAACGAAGGACCACCTCCCACGACAATCTTGCCCGGCAGATCAAACTGAGTCCACAGACTAAAGGAATTCTGCGGAGTGTTATCGAGTTCATTTCCGATCAGAGTCGGGTCGAGAGACTTGGTGACCTCGCTATCTAGGTGTGTGAAGCTCGCGTAAACATCCCACCACGGAGTGATCGATCCAGTCAGCCCAAACTCAACACCGCGAACCACTTGTTCGCCATCCAGAACAGTGACGGCAGACGGATCAGCAGGGTCGAAGGTTCGCGCATTGGTCTTCGTCGTCTCGAAGAGAGCGGCTGAAAGTGCCAGACGCTCCTCCAGAACACTCCACTTCGTGCCCAGTTCGTAGGTCTCATTGGTTTCAGGCCCGAGATTTAGGTTATTGCTGGCTGTTGCCCCATCACTCAGAGATAAGGCCTCTCCGGAAGGGTTGAACGAAGTTCCCCAAGCAAAATAGACGCTACCATTTTCTACTGGTTTGACTGTTACTGCAGCTTGGCCGCTAGCGACCTCGTCCGTCCTTCCCAAGCGTGTTCGCACCCCCAGCGCGTCCACTCCGAGATAGTCGGTATCATAGCGATCATACCGGATGCCGCCCGAGAGATCAAGCCAGTCGGTCACAGACATCGTGTCAAAGATATAAGCAGCAGTAGTCGTCGCCTTGGTGTGACTGACTTCTCCCGTCGGACCAACTGGTCCTCCCGGAATCAGCGGTGCATACGCATTGGTCGGGCGATAGACATTAAACGGAGCGGTAGGAAGCACATCGAAAGGCTCTCGGTGGAACTTTTCCTCCGTATATTCGAATCCCACGATTCCATCGTGATGGAGGCTTCCTGTATCGAAATTGAAGAGCAAATCGGTCTGGCTGGTGACCATCGTGTTCTGCTCGTCACGAGTTTTGGCAGACGCTCCGCTCATCAGAGCCGGATTCGAGCCACCCAAGAAACGAGGAGAAGTCATAATGGAGTAGCGGTCCGTCTCTCCATAGCGAAACTGCTCGCGGAAGGTAAGAGAATCATTAATATCGTGCTCAAAACGAGCCGTTACTGCGGTCGAGTCAGTGCGCTCGACATCGCGTAATACATTTCCGTAAAAATTGTGATAGGGTACCGGCGCTGCACGATTGATGTAGGGGAATAGACTCGGATCACTAATCGAATCTGGAACCCACGGAATCCCGAGATCCGGAACATTGTCCTCTTCGAAATGGAAGAAATTGACGTAGAGCCGCGTATCATTGGGAACCGTCACCGATTCTGCGCCAGGATGTCCATTCTTGTCATACGTTGACTTCCCGGAAGGTGCCGCCTGCACAGTCTCGCCAAGTCCGAAGGCGAGTGAGCCTGCTACGCCCCATCGCTCATTCTTCACATGATCTCGACCGGGAGTGTTATTCTCGTGCCCCATCACATTCAGACGAAAGGCGGCCCCGTCGATCGGCAGACGTGTATTGAAATCGAGTGTTCCGCGTCGGAGATCATCACTTCCCACCGAGGCTTCCGTGTGGAGAAAATCATCGAGCTTGGCGGTCTTTGACACAAGGTTGACCGATCCACCCGTAGAGCCGCGCCCGGTGTAGGAAGAACTCGGCCCCTTCACCACCTCGACCTGCTCGAGATTAAAAGGATCGCGACTATAGGCCCCGAAATCACGAATCCCGTCGATGAAGAGATCGTTTCTGGCGGAGAATCCGCGAATCGACAGATTGTCTCCCGGCGTACCGCCTCCTTCCCCGGCCTGAATACTAATCCCGGAAACATTGCGCAGAGCATCACGCAGAGTCGTCGCACCACGATCTTCTATCAGCTTTTCGGGAATCACCTGCACCGTCTTCGGGGTGTCGAGGAGTGGCTGGGTGAACTTCGGTGAAGAAAGTGTGTCCACGTTATAGGTAGGAGCGACCTCAAGCACGGGCGCGGGCACTTCAATCACTGGCGCTGGAGCAACCGGAGCAGGACGTGGAGCGGGCTTCGGAGTCGGTCTTGCAGCCGGTCGAGGTGCCGGTTCCGCCGCTTTTACCACCTCTGGCGGCAGTGTCGTTGCTTCAGCTGGAGCGGTCGGCGGTGCTTCTGCATCCTGTGCTCCGACTCCACTCGCAGCGACCAACGCGGTCATCACAGTGAGCCCCTTCTTCGGCTTGCTGGTTCTTTTATTCTTGTGTTTCATTTGTTTGGATCGTGTTAATGATGTCTTCTAGCAAGATGATAAATAGAAAATACTCAAATTAGAAAGACGTCCTCAACGAAGTTTCGATGAGTCGCCTGTGAATGAATCGCGACCAAGTTCTGATACCGCTTTCAATTGAGGCAATTGAGGCGTGGAGACGGATGGCGTACCCGCTTTCGCCGGAGCGGCATTCACGGGACGCTTTCCCTGCTGAGGCGTCCAGTAGAGATTTGAATAAGTGCCAGAGAAGACGTAGGCAGCGACTAGGCCAGCTAGACACAGTGAGCCAATCCCGATCAGACGTGTCGGTTTCATCTGCCACCACATGACGACCCCCGACAGTCCCCAGAACACCATCGTGAGGCCGGTCGCATCAGCGACCAAGGTCCAAATCCAGCGTGCGCTCATCTGCTCCGGATAATTGTGAATCTTATGCAAGCGTGTCAGCGCCGTATAAAGACCCGGCGAACCCGCTCCCACTTCCTGTGCGGCGAGACTTCCATTCTGGAGATTCATTGCCACATTCCACGTCTCCCTATTTTCCGGGGAGGTGATGCGGAAGCGCAGTTCAGCCCCTCCTTTCGGTGACGGAGTCAAAGGCCCCGTTACTTGTTCCCCTTCTTCAGAAAGGAATTTCGCTGCAATCATCTGCAGGGTTTCGGGTGAAAACACGGATATGGAAGACAGATCACTTTTCACAAAGGAGGGTTGCTCCGATTGAGGCGCATTCGGAAACTTGCGAATCACAGCAGAGCCATCCTGCGGACGAATGGTAACCATGCCCGTCCCCCCGTCCGCCAGTTCTCCCTGAAAGGACATGGCCCCATCGAAGGCAGCGTCATTTGCGGCGACGCGCTGGAATGGCTGAGAACGGTCGACATTGATGAGCGCGACAATCTGATCTGCCAGATGGTTCGGATCGACAGCCGTATAGCCGAGTGCCTTACTGAATTTTCCATCTCGGCTCCCCAGTATCTCTAGAGGGCCTAGTCCTGGATGATTCATGAACATCCCGCTAAGTCCGAAGAAAATGACCCAAGGCAAAAAGAGTAATCCTGTGTACAGGTGAATACGTCGCACAATCCGGATCGCACGTCCGCGCTTTCTCCTTCGCCCCAAACTCCGAAGCTGTTGAGCGCTCGCCGACACATCCACCTCTGTGGACACAGTGGGAGTTCGCATTTCTGATGAGTAGGAAGACAACATGGAGTAAATATTTTGAATCTTTTGCTATTGCGACTCAGTTTCAATAAGATCGGAAATTAGAAGGTTAATTTCATTTGGCAAGAGGAATATTTCTCAATCTCCGTATTTTGTTCTTCTACTCAAATGTCTTCTCTGCCTAGTAGAAACGGAGATGATAGTGTATGATCGAACAAGAGTAGCAAAAATCTGTTACCGCAAGATCAGCGCCTTCTTGTTCGACTTTGTCGGAAATACGCAACGCACTCTGAGCAAGGACGAGAGACGCGAACCTTACGCTACCGTCGCTCTAAGAGCCTGATGCATTGAGGCTCGACGCCAAGGGAGCGAAGGAATAAGCTCGCAGCGCTAAGATTCCGTCCACATCGATCACGAGCGATGCTCCACTTCCTTCCCGTTCTCGTGTCTCGTAAATTGGGTCCAACGACTCTACAAGCCGACGCGAACGGAGCCTAAGGGCTGTCAGTCAAATCTTCCGACAGGTATGACAAGGGATCAAATCGCTGAGCTGAAATCAGAATTTCCCAGAAGCACTGCACATAATGGATTGCCCACCCCGGGAACAGCGTATTCCTTTATTCGCAAATTTGCGCAGCACATTTGTCAAAGTATCCGTCCTTGCCCCAGATCGGTATCCGTTCCACTGTGTCGACAATGAAATCATCTCTGGAAAAGCGCTATGGCTTCACCGGCGCTCAGCCACAGCCTGGCCCAAATCACGACACGCGGTCACGCGATCACCTGAATCTCAAGTTTGCGGTGCGCGGCTTCCCTATCGTCGGGCAGGAGTCAGATTTTCCTTTTCTCGAAATGGCGCGAGAGTTGATCCTGAACTTTCAGGAGCGACTACGCCTGCTTCAGAATTATCGATCTCCCGCCGATCGTCATATTGCGTCTTGGTTACGGAACTATCTCGCTGAAACTGGTATCTTCGCCGAGAACGAACCTCTCCTGCCGGATGCCGTCATCCTAGAACGCCATGGATTGGCACGATTTCTTTCTCTGCCCGCCCGACAGGATCATTTTGAGTCCGCTATCGTCAGCAGCTACCGCACTTGGCAGGGGGTTTGTCACAATCCAGCCAAGGACAGGCGCACGACCAAGGGAGTCTTCCATGTGGCCGAAGGCGGGCTGCCCATCGCTGCGGATAAGCTAACCGTCCCGAAAACAGTCTTCGCCCGACTTCTGAAAGCAGCACTCACACCGCCTGACGATCTGATGGTCCTACCCTATACCAGTCAGGAAGAGGAACCGGTGAAGACCTTCGCTTCCATCCTACTGCGACCTCTCGTCTGTCCCGATGTGCCAGGATTTATCACGGAAAAGACAATGGAAGTGCGCTTTTTCGCCCCTGGTGGACTCGTCAGCAATCTGGACTTCGTGGAATCGATCTTCGGAAACGCAGGCGATCCTTTCCTGCCGGAGAACGATGCTCGACTCGACGTTCAGCACTGGACCGGGCACAGCGGTTGCGTAATCCTAGCTCCTCACCTCACAAGCTTGCGAAAGAAAGACCTCGGCTTGCCCCACGTATCCGAGGCGACAGAGCGACAAAAGCGCGACGGGATGTGCTGGGATACTGACGACGAGCTTTACAACGGGGGCCAAGCTTTCAAAATCACGGCTCGCGACTCCGACGGCGTGATCGTCACGTTAATCGCGGATAACTACTTCGGTTATTGCAAAAAGGAGGTCAAAACGCAGATCAGTTACTCTGCCAATCTCTACGGACTGGTGGAGGAGGAGCACTCGGGCGGAGCACTGGTTTTCCCCAGCTTCGACCACGGCGAGAATTTCATCCTGGATCGAACCCGTGCTGACGCTGATCACACGCTCAGCGAAGTAATCTCACTCCTCGGGGATCGAGTGGAGCTTCGTGTGGAAGGCTATGCGGTGGACAAGATCTATCCTGACATTTTCTACCTACCGGAGGACGCGGACTTTGATCTCACCATTCAGACGATTTCATGGAAGCATGAAGGTTCCGTGCAAAGCATCCCCCTCCGACCGAACCAGACCTACATTCTTCCGTCCGGCTATAAGCTGGAAATGCGCAAGCCCTCTGCAGGACAGCGCTGGCGACTGACGGGCACGAACGCGGAAGGCACCTTCTGTCACAAGCCCTGCACTGTATCGGGAGGCGGAAAGTCGGAAATTTCCAAGTCCCTCGCCGATGCGATGGAGCACGGCCCGGTCATCATGCCCAACTTCGAAGCCGACATGGGCGAGGTAGCGAAGCTGCTCGACCGCGACTATGGAGATCGTGCGAAAAATCCACGAGTCCCTGGGGCAAAAAGCCGTCACATTCTCGATCCGACTCGCTCGCTCGGTTCAGTGATGCGCCTGTTTTCACCCAGCGATGACTTCACAGATGGATACAACGCCTTCATTTCATCCATTCCACGATCAGTGAAGGACTTCATCTTCACCCTAAAACGCTACTGGAAGGAGAGTTGGGGCACGGACTGGCGCAGTCGCTTCCGTGTAGATCGCGTGAACGGCGAGCAGGGGTCGATCCTAAAATACCGTCTCGCAACAGTCGTCACCAGCTATCTACGCGTCGGATTCGAACCCGACGGGGCTTGGCGTATGTTCAGCGTGCGCAAGGACTTCGTGCCAGCGACTAAGCTCCAGCGCGAGGATGACATCACCGCCTCGATCATCGTTCCGGCGGAGCGCCTGAATCCGGCATTGCTCCATCCGGAGACGAAATTTCCGAGCTACAAATTCGCTGAAAACTGTGAGTTTCGTCTCTTCCAGCGCCCTGACGATGCGATCCATCGCGGTTACGATAGGCAAACGGAGCTCGATTTTTCCAAGGGTGGAAATTTTTTCTCGAACTACGAACCCAAAACTCGCCAGGAAGTCCGAACGATGGTCGATGACGCCATCCGATTCGATTATTTCACAGAACCTCTCAGGAAGACTCTGACGGCCTTTGCTGACTCCGATGGCGGTCCCAGCTATGCGATCAGTTCGGCGCATCCGCGCCTGATCAATGGAGCGCCCAGCCAGAACCCACGATATCTGCAAAACCGACTCGATATCGAGAATCCGCGCGACGAATACCTGAGCGAGATCGGATCACGCCTCTATCGCCGGATTCCCTCAAATCAGTCCGTGCTCAATCCCGTGCATGCGATTCTAGCGGGACGACGCAATAATCCGCCTGACCGAGCCGCCGGAATCGGAGCTCTCGCCCCCTACGGTCCGATTCACTATCAGGAGCTGCCTGAACTCTTCATGGACTATATCGCGAGTCTCACCGGCAAGTCGCCCTCCACCACAGGAGCCGGATCGGAAGGTGCCCTGACGAAGGGCCCCTTCAATGCACTTCTGCCCATCGTCGATCTCAACGCAGCTCTGCTGGGCTACATCCTGTGCGAATACGAGGGGTTCACCACCGCCGCCGGTTACGTGGGTCCGAAGTTCCATGTCGCGCACGATGTCAGCCTGATCATTCCCGAAGTCTGGAGTCGCATGTTTCTCCACGAGAGAAAACCTCGCTTTCTCATGGAAAATGGCTACTTGGAGGCCATCGACGACTTCGAGGAGAACGGAGAAAGCATTCTCGCCAGCCGCCTCGGGTATCGGGTGACACAAAAATTCGTCGAGACTTTCTTTGGTCGTGTCTTCGCCGAACCTCGGCGTGTTTTCTCCGAAGAAATGCTGCGTCCTGAGCTGCAAAGTCGCGAGGATTTTATCGAAGCGGTTCGAAACATCACCGCGACTCAGAAGCAAGCTGCGCTCTCCTATTTCGAGGACGGAGGAATCGAAGATGCGATCCCTCCCCTGAAAGCTCTACTCCACATCATGGCCTACGGGCAGTACGAGGGCAAGGACATCCACGATCCCACCATACGAACCCTCTTTGATCGGGAGGCCATCCTCTCCAGCGATTGGTATCGGGAACGGCTGAGCACCAAAATGAAGTTGCGTGCAAAGATGCTCCGGGATCACATCGTCGCCCTAGAAGACTTCCTCGACAGAAAGCAATACGAGAGTGAAGCCGTGCGCCTGCATCTCGCGGAGCGTCTCGAGGGAACTCGTCAGCTCTTGGCGAAACTCGATACCGATCCCGACAGCTTAGTCGATGGACTGATCGGAAGCATCGGTCTCGATCCTTCGCTCTATCGCAACCGGTGAGCGACGAGAAGAGCGTTTCGGAGTCCTTGATTTTCTTGCGAATCAAGGATTGTCGCGTTCATTGACGAAAGTCGATTACCGGTTTCGGCAGTCGAGTCACTTCCGTTTTCGATTTTCCTTCCCCTTCCCTTTCTCCATGCCCGATCTCAGCAC
>CAUJIH010000007.1 GCA_963205275.1 Verrucomicrobiota bacterium
CCACGTCTCTTCCGCAGTGCTTCTCTTGTGGAGTTACGAAGATGAGAGTCTCGCCAAACTGAGCTGTTCGAGGGTCAGTCTTCTGATTCATCGCGAGTGGCGCTGTTGGTAGGCCGCTCAGGGCATTCCCATCTGATCACCCCCCCTGCACTGGGGGCATCAAGGCGACTTCATCTCCACTCTCCAAGACTCTTTCCCGATCAGCGTATTCGCTATTGACCGCCAGTAACAGTCGTCCGTCCCAGGCCGCCAGATTAGGGAACTGTCGAAACAGCTCGGAAACGGCATCGCCAAGAGTCGCTCCCTGAGCGAGTTCCATGATGAGTCCATCTCGGGCCGCTAGTTCCCGAAGCACTGAAAAAAAGAGAATATTGATTTCCATTCAATTAAGATGTCCGCTCAATCCACTCATGTTTCAATACCCCGATCATTGAAAGATTCCGATATTCGCCACGATAATCGAGTCCATACCCTACCACGAACTCGTCTTCGACTTCGAATCCGACGTAATCCACGTGAATCGGAGCGGCGCGGGGCACTTTCTTTGAGAGGAGCACGGCAGAGCGCAAGGTACGTGGATTTCGCTCCTCGCGTAGGCGACCCATCACCGCCGAAAGTGTTCTTCCAGAATCCAGTATATCGTCCACCACGATCACATCACGTCCATCGATATCCGGGAGATCACGCTGATGAAAATCCACTCGCCCACTACTCTGGCGCTCACCGTGATAACTAGCCACCGAAACCGAATCCATTCGCACCGGGAGTCGGATCTCGCGAACTAGATCCGCTAGGAACAGTATCCCTCCCTGAAGAACCGCTACCACGGTGAGTTCTCCTCCATCCGAAAAGTCAGACGTTATCTGAGCACCCATTTCGGCAATACGAGTCCGGATGGTCGTCTGATCGAACAAAATGCGTTCGAGATGGTCTTCCAATGAGAGGCTACGAGCGATCATACAGGCAAAGGACAGCCTCTCGATGATCTTTCAATCGAAAGATTTGACTCTCTCGCTTCCGGGTTGTTCACTCCACCACTCCAGCACTCCCCCGTCCATTATGTCGCTCCATTCACCCAATTCTCCCGCCGATATGCGAGAAGATTATCGTCGCTCCACGCTTCGAAGATCCGATCTTGCCTCTACTCCGATGGAGGAATTCGGACGTTGGTTCGATGAGTCAGTGAGTGCGAAAATCCCCGAGCCCAACGCCTTCGTGCTGGCCACGATAGGATTGGATAATCTTCCTGATTCACGCACGGTTCTCATGAAAGACTTTGGCGAGTGCGGAATCACCTTTTACACCAACTACCTCAGTCGAAAAGGGCGCGAACTGGAAGCTCATCCCGTCGCCTCTGCCACCTTCCTGTGGTTAGGACTCGAGCGCCAAATTCATTTGCGCGGTCGCGTAGAGAAAACTTCACGCGAAGAGTCTCTCACCTACTTTCAATCAAGGCCGTACGACAGTCGAATCGGAGCTTGGGCATCGGATCAGAGTGCCGTGATCCCAAATCGAGCGTGGCTGGATGAGCGAGCCATCGAGGTTGAAGCGAAATTTCCGGATACCGCTTCACCTGATTCAGTGCCACTGCCGGATTTCTGGGGTGGATTCCTGATCCACCCCGAAACAGTAGAGTTTTGGCAAGGCGGCCACGGGCGCAAACACGACCGCTTTCTCTACCAACGCTCCGAATCTGGCGAGTGGACCCTCGACCGGTTAAGCCCCTGATCTAGGGACTATTTTTAAAAAAAATCGATCACATCGGCTTGGGACCATACCGATGTGCGAAGCACGTCTTAGCGGGCTGCTAGGAAATCTTTCAATTGTCCGTAGATCGACTGCTCTGTCTCGTCTTCTCCCACCTCTTCTGCAAGCATTGCGGAGGAAATGCTTTCAGCGATCACATTGCGTAGCTTTCCGACCAACTCAGTCCCCTTCCGGGTAATCTGGACGATCACCTTGCGACGATCACTTGCATCGTGAAGTCGTTGTACGTAACCGAGCTTTTCCAGTCGATCCACGAGACCAGTTGCTGCCGCTGTGGAGTGAGACATCTTTTTCGAGATATCAGTCATCGTGAGGTAGTCTTCACTCGCTAGGTACCCCAAGAGGAAAAACTGAGCGTAGGAAACGTTGCCCTGATTCAGCTCTCTGGACAGATCCAGAAGAAAGGAGCGCTGGGCGAACATGATAAAATCCGCCAGGCGATCAGCACTTTGATCGACGGGGAGAGGGCTTTCTGCGATAGATTGTGTCATAAGATTGGCGTTGTTGTTTTCTAAAAATTATAGATACAATGATAATTTCACTCAATTAATGCGTAAATCAACAGAAATTTATAATTTTCATAAATTATTTCTCTGCGTTCATTTCTAAAGTGAAAATTTACAAACATTCTTACTTATTTTTTGTAATTTCGCAATCCTGAATTGTAAAATTTCATTCATTCTCAAAGATGAGAAGATGTCATGAATGCAGAGTGTTTTGAGGATGCAGGAAATCACCCATTCGCAAGACAGAACGAATTGTCGTTTCCCTCTCCCGGTTGTATGATCGCTCGTAGAGCATTTAACACGGCCCTCCTATTCTCTGATCTCCACTTCCGATGATCTTCTTCCTCACAGACAATCACTGGTGCCTCGACGGAATCATACCCTTCGAGTGGTTACCCTTGGGTCAACTTCCGGACGTCGCCTCCGGTCAACAATTCGAGACTGCGACAGACCGCCTCTTCCCTTCCCCACTCGAGGAAGACTCGGAAGTTGATGAATCCATGCTTTCCTTATTAGACGACTGGGACGAAATCATCCGTCCGGACCTCTCCGCTGTATTTCGATCTCATCGTAATATCGTCGCCCAAGATTTGTCTCAGGCGACGACACGACAATTTAGTGAATGTGACGAGACCGATCCCGTGCGAATCATGATCGAAAAGGCGGGAATACAGGAAGAAGATTTGGAGCTTCGAAGACTTCTGATTCCTAATGATCATACGGAAGCCTGGTACAGCACCTTAAATCAGGCCCGTCTGCTAATGCACGAGAAATACAAAATCGCGGAACTGGATTCCGACTGGATAAGGTCTCTCGTGCATGAGGCAATTACGGATGAGCAGCGGAATCATCTGTACATCGAGCTTTTCTTTCGAGTCTATGGCTTACTCCAAGATTCACTGCTGGAGAACGTGATGACGGTAGAGTGATCCACTCATGCCTATCTAGTATCACTCTCCCGAGAAAATAATATTTTCATCCCTCCAAAATCTCTGCCATCCTACCCCACACAGGGAGGAGAAAGAACGACCAGCCCCTCTTTCCTCTAACAAGCCCATTTAGCCAGTATTCTACCCTATCATGCCTGCGACTGAACCCTCTTCATCGTCATCCGTACCTGCTCACCGCCAGTTCTCCGGTCCTATGCTCGACGGCCCGTCTCGCGCACCCAGTCGAGCGATGCTCTATCCCGTAGGCTTTCGAGACGAGGATTTTGATAAATCGATTATCGGAGTGGCTTCTACTTGGAGCATGGCGACTCCGTGTAACATGCATATCGATGGGCTGGCGAAACAGGCAGTGAACGGCGTCAACGCTGCGGGCGGAAAAGCGATCGAATTTAACACGATCACCATTTCCGACGGTATCTCGATGGGAACAGAGGGGATGAAGTATTCTCTGGTGAGCCGCGAGGTCATCGCAGACTCCATCGAGACCGTCGTCGGATGCGAGGGAATGGACGGGGTGGTCGCCATCGGCGGTTGCGATAAAAACATGCCCGGCTGCGTAATGGCGATCGCTCGACTGAATCGACCAGGGGTGTTCGTCTACGGTGGTACCATAAAGCCTGGCTGTCATCACGGTAATGACGTCGATATCGTCTCCGTATTCGAAGCAGTCGGACAGCACAGTGCAGGGAAGATCAGCGACGCCGAGCTCGAAAGCATCGCGGCAGAGGCGATCCCTGGTCCGGGATCGTGTGGAGGAATGTACACGGCCAATACGATGGCCAGCGCCATTGAAGCTCTGGGAATGAGCCTGCCGAACAGTTCCGCCCAAGCCGCCGTGAGCGAAGAAAAATACATGGACTGCTTCGATGCTGGAGCTGCCGTCATGAATCTGATCCGGAACAATATTCGTCCGCGTGACATCATGACGAAAGAAGCCTTTGAGAACGCCATCACTCTGGTCACGGCGCTCGGAGGTTCGACAAATGCTGTCCTCCACACTCTCGCCATGGCCAGCGCTGCCGGAGTGAAGCTCTCCATTGATGACTTTACCCGCATCGGAAAAAACGTCCCCGTACTGGCTGACCTGAAACCTAGTGGTCGCTATGTGATGATGCGATTGGTCGAGATCGGCGGCACGATGCCTCTGATGAAAATGCTGCTCGAGGCAGGTCTTCTCCACGGAGATTGCATGACGGTCACCGGCCGGACGATGGCTGAAAACCTAGCTAAAGTAGCCCCTTACCCGATCGGACAAGACATCATCCGTCCGCTCTCCGATCCGCTGAAGAAAGACAGCCACCTGATCATCCTCTATGGCAATCTGGCTCCCGAAGGTGCGGTAGCGAAAATTTCCGGTCAGGAAGGACTTTCCTTCCGTGGCAAAGCTCGGACATTCGATTCCGAAGAACTAGCCATGCACGCCATTCTGGATGGTCAGATTAAAAAAGGCGATGTCATCGTCATCCGAATGGAGGGGCCAAAAGGCGGCCCCGGCATGAGAGAGATGCTGGGACCCACTGGAGCCATCATGGGAGCCGGATTGGGCAAAGACGTGGCGCTCATCACTGATGGCCGCTTCTCCGGCGGAAGCCACGGCTTCGTTATCGGTCACGTCACTCCCGAGGCCTTCGTGGGCGGACCGCTGGCACTGGTGACCGACGGTGATACCATCTCTATCGATGCGGTATCCCGAGAAATGACACTTCATATCTCGGAAGATGAATTCGAAGCCCGCCGCAAAGCTTGGAGACAACCCGAGCCACGTTATCGATATGGAGTGCTAGCAAAATACGCGAAACTGGTCTCCTCCGCCTCACAGGGCGCAATTACGGATGGGAATCTGTGAAGCGACGAAGGCATGGATAAAATCAAATCTCAATCACTTATGGTGAGCATGATGTGATCTATTTTTCAACTGACGAGAATCTCCATTCTCAGGCACACAGATCGAAATTCATCGAATTCAGTGATTGTCTTTCTCGTCGCGAATCACTATTCTCACCGCGATGAAACTGTTCCCCTGTATTTTACTCCTGACTCTCAGTGCTCTGACGACTCCGGTTCGCTCAGTCGATCTCACTCCCGAACAACTAGAGAGCCTTAGGGCACGACTTCATGCGATCAAGGAGACACTGACGACGCAGATTAAAACGCGCAATCTCTCCGCCGCCCAGATCTTTTCTCAAGCCGCTGCCAATCCTGCGCAGGCAGTCGATCTGTATCTCAACTGTGTAAAATCGGTGGAATACACGCAGAAAGGGCGCCCTGAGTCCGATTTCCGAGCTTGGAAAGACAATCAAGCGGATCGCCTCCGCAGCCCAGGCTTTCAGGAGGGCCTTATCTTCCAACTCCGCTACCTTGCCATGAGCTGTCAAGCAGCAGAAACGGAGGACAAGTCGCAAATTTTTAGCACCTTGGTTGCCTATGTCGATGCTCTGAGCCATCTCACCGACGCGCCCTCAGGAGAACTCACTCAATCTGTCGCAAATTCCGTTTTTGCTCGGGAGTATCATCTCGAAAGTCTTCTGGGACGAAATAATCAGTGGGAAGCGGTACCGATCAACATTGCCGGCATCTACGGCAAAACGATTCTGCCCTACCTGCGTGCCAATAATCCCGCCTCACTCATGGGAGCCTGGGACAAGCGAATCGAACAACAGACGCGACTCGTGATGATGTTGGAATCTAAGAAGACGGACGAACTCCGTGGCCTCAATCGCGACCAGAGCCGCCGAGTCCGAGGAGAGCAGACCAATCAGCGTGGAGTCATCGGTGAACATTCAAAGGAGGAGTTTGAAAGGACGACACTACCCCTGCTTCAATGGGGAAAAATGAAGGACAAATTTTCCTACATCGATGCACTGGGTGGAGCCAGCGAAATGTTGCAGTTTGTCGAGGCAAACCTTCAGACAGAATTGGGCGAGCAACTCTTCTCTGAGTTCGATACTCTCATTAGCGAGAGCGGTAAGAAATCCGGACAGCCAGATCAGGCGGCACAAGCTGCTCCAGCGACCGGAGGACAAAACTGAGGAGCTTTCGGAGTTCGCAACCCCAAGGGACGCGACTCATGTGATTCCTGTAATTTTACTTGGAATCTGTGAAACTCTCGGATTCAATAGGCGCATGTCTCTCGACGAATCTGTAGTTTCCGCTCAGGCTGTCCGCGTTCAGAATCTGATTGCGGCGCTGAATGGCGTTCTCTATGGCCAGGAAAATCTGGTCGAATTGGTGGTGACGGGCTTGCTCGCTCGCGGTCATATTCTCCTAGAAGGTTTGCCAGGACTGGGAAAGACGGAACTGGTCAAGGGTATCGCAGGCACCATCGGGCTGGACGCGAAGCGTATTCAGTTTACTCCTGACCTGCTGCCAGGTGACATAACGGGAAATCCGATTCTTCAGGAAACACCGACAGGACGTGAGTTCGTTTTTCAAAAGGGCCCTGTCTTCGCTCATCTACTGCTGGCGGATGAAATTAATCGCGCCTCCCCTAAGACACAGTCGGCTCTACTGGAGGCGATGCAGGAGCAGTGCGTCACGGTATTAGGAACGACGCATCCTCTCCCGAAGCCGTTTTTCGTGCTCGCCACACAGAATCCCATCGAATTAGAAGGCACCTATCCCCTCCCCGAGGCGCAGCTTGACCGATTTCTTTTCAAGCTAGAGGTACCACGTAATTCAGCGGCGACACTCCAGAAAATCGTGATGAATCGCGAGATCGGTGCCTCCGTGGAGATGGCGCAGGTACTCACTCGAGAGGTCTTCATGGAAATTCTTGAAACCGTGCGGGAAATCTATCTGCCGGAAGTCGTGGCGAATTACATCGCCCGTCTCGTCGATGCCACGCACATCGATCCGGCGATCAAATATGGCTCCAGTCCACGCGCAGCACTTGCTCTGGCCTCGGCAGCGAAGGCCAGAGCACTCATGGCAGGACGGATCAACGCTAACTTTGACGATGTGGATGCCGTTGCAATCCCGACACTGGTTCATCGCATTCTCCTCCACTACGAGACGCGGATCGAAGGAATCACCCCTGCCGATGTAGCGCGTGCGCTAATGGAAAAGGTGCCGAAACAGCCGCTTGATCTCGCGCCGACTCTGAAAGCTGAGTGAAAGAAACTCTGTATCTAAGAACGTAGCATCTTTGGCCTTTTTCAGTCTTTCGCGATGCCTTTTCCGTCCCTACTCTCTATCCCGAAACTCCTGCTCGTCTGCGCAGTGGCCTTACTATTCTCACTGACACCTCATCAGGCTTCCTGGGGCGGCGAGGAAGTGCATCGACATGAAGTCAATGGATTTCCAGGATGCTATGTAAAGGTGGAGAGCATCTTTGGACTCACAGCTCGACAAGGCTCCCTACCATTTCGCATCACCTTTCAGAATCAGAGCGGAGCTGATCGCTCCTGTTCCGTAAAATTTGTCATCGCAGATACGAATTATGGGCAGGGGAAAATTGAGTCATCATCGTCTTATCGCCTGACTGCTAAAAATAACGCGACCATGGTTCGTGATGTTTATGTAGCTGTAGTTCCGTCATTCACGTCGAGCGGATATGTACAGATTCGCTTTCAATCGGAGATCATCAATCTGTCACCTGTGAAGCAAGATTACCGAAGCGTACAGACAGATACTGAATTCCCCACCTTGGCGATCAGCAGTGATCTGGCGAGAAGAAACCTAACGGCTCTAAACGATGTCGTAAAAAAGGCGACTGGAAGCGGTGAATTTGCGACTTCCTTTCTCCCAGATGAACTCCCCACCGATTGGCAGGGATACAGCAGCTTAGATGCTCTGCTAATCGATCTGCCTGCCTGGAAAGCGATCACAGAACTTCAGCGCCAAACGATGCTCTCTTGGGTGCGTCTGGGCGGACGACTTGATCTCTACATGGATCCGGGGCGATCTGACCTAGGGGCAGTTCCAGTCTCGCTCAATGGTATCCAATTTAAAGATGATCATGCACGGCTGGGCCTAGGAGAAATCTATCTGCAGAAATACCCAATCGATAATCTACCGACTTCGTCGATTTTCGACCTCTACAAAACGCTCCCGCGAGCGATCACAGCCCTCGCAGAGGACTACAACGATCCCAGCCTAGACTCCGATAATTCTAGGTCGTGGAGCCCAGAGGCGGCGCAAGATGCGACCTCGGGTGGATCGCTCTGGCCTTTACTCGATGAGATCAATGTGGAACAAAAATCGCCTGTCCTTGCGATGATTTTTCTCGTCCTCTTCGCCATCCTTGTTGCGCCGGTAAACCTCTACTTTTTCGCGGGGAAAGAGAGGCGTCAACGACTGTTTATCACGACTCCTCTGATCTCGCTTACCGCCTGCCTAGCCATCACAGCATCGATTTTCCTCCTCGATGGGATTGGAGGGCACGGCGTCCGTGTGGTCTTGGCCGATCTTCAGCCCGGACCGAAAGAGACGCATATCTACACAACGCAGGAACAACTCAGCCGTACGGGAGTGATGCTCGCCACAGGATTCACTCGAAAGCAAGAATACAGCATCAATCTCCTCCGACTGCCGAACGTTCCCCTGAATCCTTTCTCTGATGGACGCACGGAGGAATCCAGTTTCTCCATCTCCGGGAATCGTTGTGATGGCCCATTCTTCCGCAGTCGATCGATCCAGGGGTACTCTCTCAGAGCGCTCCGCTCAGACCGTGCCCGGATCGAGCAGAGTGGGACGGAAAATGACATGCCCGTCTTGGTTTCTGCCCTCTCCACGGAGATTGTGGAATTTTACTACATCGATTCTTCGAGCAAAGCCTGGGCGATGCCATCCGGTTCAGCCGTCGGATCAGGAGCGCGCATCCCACTGGCGAAGGCAGATGATCGCTTGCCGCCTTGGGTGACGGATATCATTGATCAATTTGGAAAGACGAATCGTGATCGCATTCGCCAAATGGTGGAGCCAAATCGATTTTACGCGAAAGCCAGCAATCCGGAATCATTCGTGCTGACGACGCATCCGGGAATCACTTGGAGAAGGACAGATCTGCTTCTCACCGGCTCCACAGTATTGCCCTCGTCCTCCACTAGCACGACGCCCCCGACGCAACCATGAGTTCCGACAGCGACATTCTCTTGGCTGATCAAACGAATTGCCCCGCCATTGAGGTGACGAACCTACATCGTAGTTTTCCCGGAGTCCATGCGGTGCAGGGGGTATCATTCTCCATCCGCCCCGGTCAGGTCGTCGGATTCGTGGGAGCGAATGGAGCCGGAAAAACCACGACCCTCCGCATTTTGGCTTCGCTGGACTACCCAACCGCAGGTGAAGCGCGAATCTGTGGCTACAATGTCGTCACTCATCCGGCAGAAGTGCGGAGCCGAATCGGCTGGATGCCCGATCACTACGGCGTATACAAGAATATGACCGTGCTGGAGTATCTCGACTTCTTCGCTCGCTCCTTCGGCTTCACAGGAAAAGATCGTATCGACCGCATCGCAGAGATTCTGGAATTTACAGATCTAATTCGTTTTCCCGATCAATTCGTAAATACCCTCAGTAAAGGCATGACGCAGAGACTCTGTCTGGGGCGTGCTCTGATCCACGATCCCGCAGTCATGATTTTGGACGAGCCAGCGGCGGGCTTAGATCCCAAGGCGCGAATCGATCTGAAGCACCTGATTCGCATCTTGGCAGAGGATGGCAAGACGATCCTCATCAGCTCGCACATCCTCTCCGAGCTGGAGGAAATGTGTGATGCCTTACTTTTCATCGATAAAGGACGCATCGTACACTACGGTTCGTCAGAGTCGCTCCGACGCGGCAACTCCTCAAAGGCCATCGTCGAAGTCAAACTAGCGCGCCCGATGGATCATCTGAAAACTTGGTGTGATCTGGCTCCTAATGTCTCTTGGGCGGGAGAAATCAAGGATGGTTGCCGGATCGAGCTCGCCTCCGCGAAGCCGGAACTCATGGCGACCACCCTGCGCCGAATGGTGAATGATGGAATTCCCGTGATGGGCTACCACCTAGTCGAGCGCCGCTTAGAGGACGCCTTCGTCGATCTATTGAACAAGTTTGAAAATCCCTCTCTGGAGCCGAATTCGCCCTCACACCTAAGACTTCCCTCCGTTCCACCGCCGTTTCCTAGTTCTGAATCTCTAGACAGACAGGAATCCGAACTTTGATCCAAAAGCGATTAGAGATGAATCCGCCCTCCCTTCCCACATCTGACCCAGCCTCGCCACAGACCGTCGCGAAGCGCATGTCCGACTTTCCCGATTGGCTCAGTCCCATGTTGGTAAAGGAACTGCGTCAAGGGTTAAGAACTCATTTCTTCTCCGTCTCGCTGATCCTGTTTCACGTATTCATGGTGATCACCCTTCTGATCGGAGTCGCTTCATCGGGGATGGGAACTTCGGACGGCTTTTTTTGGTTCTTCGTATCCCTCCTACTTCTCGTCGTTCAGCCACTGAGGCTCGCCGGCGCTCTCAGTGCAGAATTTGAGCGCGACACAATGGGCTTGATTCAGCTCACCCGACTCGACACTTGGAAGATCGCTTTCGGAAAATGGCTGGCACTGAACACGCAGACTCTGCTTTTGCTCACCAGCATCCTTCCCTATCTGGCGATGCGTTACTTCATCGGAAATCTGGAGTTCTTTCACGAGATGGCGACTCTCTATCTCATCGGACTTGGTTCAGCGCTCTGCAGTTCCATCGTGCTCGGCACCTCCATCTTTCAATCCTCCCTTCAACGCATCTTTATGCTCGTCGGACTTGGGCTTTTCGTGATTCCCGTCATCTTCGGCATGATTGAGAATCGATTTTCTTCTTTCGGTTCCATGGACGATTTAGCATTGATGGGCGTGGCGACTCTACTGTCCGCTTACGGATGCTTCTTTTTCATCGCATTCGGAGCCAGTCGCATCGCTCCTCCATCGGAAAATCATGCGACCCGAAAGCGGATCACGGCACTGCTCGTCAGCATGATCTTCATGGGGATTGGTCTCCTCAATTCTCCATCCGATCTTTCCGCATTTTGCGGCTTTCTGGTGGTGATCATTCTCGGACTCGCCTGTATCGATGCGATCACGGAACCGACTCCCATCTACTCACGAGTCCTAGAGCCCTTCCAAAATAATGTTCTCACCCGCTTTCTTGCATGGTTTCTGGCTCCGGGGTGGCTGAGTGGACTCGGTTTTTTCTGTTTCTGCTATCTGTTTTTCACACTCATTCTTTGGGACGAGAGTTTAATCCACACTTTATCCGGGGCTTCTGCTGGAATCAGCCCCCGCGCTTATCTGTTGCCCATTGCCAATATCATCCTGCTACCGATTCCTATCATTCATCTCCTTTTCCCTAAGCGTGCGTCCTACAGTTTCACCTTCGGGCTTTATCTCTTCATTCAAGGCTGTCAATGGGCGCTCACTCTCATTCTGGGGATTCTCGCCTCCAGTCTCTCATTCGCAGGATTTTCGTCGGATCTTTTTGTTTACTTCCCAATCCCACCAGCCGTTCTCGTTGCATTTAATGACGATCCTGCGCCCGGAGCGTATGCATTTCTTCTCGTCGTGTCTGCCTTCACGTTTATTCTCTGTCTCGCTATTCCAGTGATCCGTCAGCGTGACGTGCTGGCGGATTTTATCCACAATCTGAAGCCTTCCTCGCGCCGTGCCACTGCCTGACATCGCTGAACTCCCGCAGATCACCGCTCGCGCCCGTCGCCATGCGGAACGCTTCGCTCTGCCGCTGCGCGACCAAAACTGGCGCGGCAGTCTGGGAGAGATGGCGGGCACGGGGACGGGCAGCTCCTTGGAATTTCAGGATCACCGAGTTTATGTACCAGGGGATGACCCTCGCCACATCAACTGGGCGGCCTATGCACGGACTGGAGATTATTCGATCAAACTCTATAGAAAAGAAGTTCGTCCCTCCGTCGATTTGCTATTCGACGTGTCAGAGTCGATGTTCGAAGACTCTGCTAAGCGCATCCGAGTGATGGAACTTCTATTGTTCTCCCTCTGTTCAGCGGAGCGAGCAGGTGCTTCCGTGCGTCTGTTTCTGCTGAAGGGATCGCAGTGGAAAGCGATTCCTGATGCCATTTCCTTCGCATACGACTGGGTCCGTCTGGCAGAAAGTTTCGATAGGACAGAGGCCTCCGCTCCACCGGACTGTCTCGACGCTCTACCTCTCCGCGTCGGCTCGCTGCGAGTGCTGATCAGCGACCTCCTCTTTCCCGGTAGCCCGGAATCCGTTTTGCGTAATCTGACTCGACAATCAGGGCGCTCCATTATTCTGGCTCCTTTCGCACAGGATGAGGTAGCTCCTCCCTGGCGCGGTCCCTGCGAGCTGATCGATACCGAGGCCGCTACGATTCACGTACATCGGATCGACGACAAACTTCTCGCCCGATATACCGCTGCCTATCGAGCACATTTCGATCTCTGGAAAGCCGCCACCGTGCGAGCCGGGATCCCAATGGCCCGAATCGCATCCGAGCTGGACTTTGCCACCACCGTACAGAACGACGCCATTCCAAGAAAGGCCCTGGTGTTCCTCTGACGCTCGTGATCCACTCCCTCTGTTCCCACCTCCATGCCCTTCACCTTCGCCAATCCCCTTGCCCTCTGGGCCCTGTGTGGTATCCCGGCGATTTTACTCATTCATTTTCTGCAGAGACGAGCGAAGCAGTTTCCCGTCAGTACGCTCTTCCTACTCAGCGCACTGGATCGCAGTCAATCTCGTGGACGGCGATTTGATCGCCTGAGCCAGTCTCTACCGCTTTGGCTCCAAATTCTCGGAGTTCTTCTGCTCACCTGGATTTTAGTAGAACCGCGCTGGCCACAGGATCACTCGATTCAGCGCGTAGTTGTCGTGCTGGATGACTCTGCCTCGATGAGCGTCTTCCGGGAACCTCTGAGCGAGGCATTGAAACAAGCTCTCGGAAAACTGTCTTCCTCCGTCAGCGAAGTGGAATACTCGATGATTCCATCCACGCAGGGTGCCGCTCCGATCTACCGAGGGAATTCGCTACCTGAACTGCTGATGGCACTCCAATCTTGGCAGCCCACTGCTGGTACACATTCCCCCGATCTGGCTCTCCGCGTCGGACGCGGCCTCGTCGGGGCCGATGGCATTCTGATCTACGCCACTGACCATGACGGCGATCCGCTTCCCGCTGATGCCTTGCGTTTGGCCGTGGGACACGCGATTGAAAACGTCGGATTTGCGGGACTGAGAACTGAGCAAGAAAACGGAAAATTCCTCTGGCAAGCAAGTGTGAGAAACTACGGCCAAACAGCACAAAAACGCTCTTGGAGAATCGAAGCGGGGAACTCTTTCTCCGAGCCTCGAACGCTTGAACTCAAGCCGGGTGAAACTCGTATCCTGCGAGGTGAATTTCCCGATGGAATTTCCCGCCTCCGCCTCATTCTAGACGATGACTTATTCTCTCTGGACGACAGCCTCTACCTGCTCCGTCCGAAGAGAAAACCACTCTCTGTCGCCATCAGCGCTCCCGAGACGCTCCAGCCTCAGATCACTCGTATCATCGACAGTCTCGACGAGCTGACTCCGGCTTCCGAGACAGGAATTCCCGACTTACAAATCGACAGCTACGATCCCATCTCACCGACTCAGATCAAGGGATCGGCTCTCGTCTTTCTGTATCAGCCTCAGCCACTGCCCACTTTTATCAGAGGCCGCATCGTAACTGCCAATCACCCTCTGATGGAAGATCTCGACTGGCAGGGCCTGATCGCTCGCAACACTCCATCGATTCCAGTAAGCGACAGGGATCAGCCCCTCCTGTGGCAGGGGGAGCGTCCGATGATCTTGCTGCGTGGCTCGGACCGATCAACACAGCTAATTTTTAACTTCGACCTTCCCACTTCCAACGCCACGCAACTGCCCGCCTTTATCGTCGTCATCCATCGTTTCATCGAGCAGATGAGATCAGCGAAAGTCGCTCCGGAATCTCGCAATGTCGAACTACGGCAGACTCTTTCACTCGCTCACCTCAGCACTCCCGATGCACTACCTCTTCATCTAGTGGGCGAAGGAGAACCTCAGACCATTTCTGTGTCCGCCGCAGATTATCTCTTGGCCCCCGCGCATCCTGGATTTTTCCGAGTCGTGCAGGGAGAGCAATTGCTCTTGGATGGCACGGCTAACTTCGCAGATGTGAGAGAAGCGGACTTCTCCGAAGCGACGACACGCTCAGAAGTCGCCGGAGTCCCCGACATCGTCGAAGATCGACATAGCTCCGGAGATCCCCTGTGGCGCGTTTGGATCCTGTTGCTTGCTGCGGGACTACTCGCGAGTTGGTTGGTGAAAGAGGGAGAATTTTCTCCCTTGATCCGCGCGAGAGCACGGGATCAGGGCTGAGCGCTCGAACACGATCCTGTGATCGTATAGAAAAAACGCTTCTGTTTCTGTCTGAAGCTAGCGAGATTAGACGATATCTCCCATCCGGGGATCGCTGATGCTGTCGGCTCCGGTTTCGACTCGTCCCGAGTAACGACGAGAATATCCATTGAAGCCTTTGACCGTGAGGAGGAAGTCATACCAGAAACGAGCTGCGCTGGTATCGACCACAACAGTGATCGTTTCTCCGGCAGCGATGGCTCGGGTGATGGGTGCGGCTCCGTAGGACTGATCGGCGATGGTGACTTCGATGGACTGTGCGGAAATGGCGTTATGCAGATGCAGCACAACATTGCCGGTGGCCTGGGCCGTGTCTTCCGGCAGTCGCTCGTAATCGCATTGAACGGTCAAATCTGGATCGTCCGCGCTCCCACGAGACTCGCGATGAAAACCATTCGGACCGTAGAGGGACAAGTGGTAGCGTTCGTTTTCGAAGTAGCTGAGAGGGAAGCTGTCCTCCAGTGATTTCCCGGCAGTAATCGCATAAGTGCGGCTACCGACATGGTCGAGAACGGTGCTCTTTCCATCTGGCGATGGGACCGGATGCTTACCCGGCAGGCGGAGGTTGAAGGGAGAACCCGCAGAACGATTTCCGAAGATCTCCGTCCGTGCCTCCATGCGCAAGGTGAGAGCTTTCCGATCCGTATCGAGAGAGACATCGGCGTAGAGCTGGTAAGGGATGGCGCAGGAGGGCTTGACCCCGGGTTCCTGTTTCGGCAGGAGAGATGACTTGAGCGGATCTTTCGAGACTTCCGCGATTTGTTCGGACGTCAAAGCCTGCCAATTATTGGGGATCGGCTTAAACTTGGCGTCGTAGATGCTCTTGATCACGGCCTCTTTTTCGAGCATGGAGAGCTTCGCATCACCATCCTGCTGGAAGGGACGAAAGACGGACGTAAGATCTCCGGTGACAGCCTTTCTCCAGGGTGTAATCGTATCATCAGCCACGAGTTCGCCTGTTCGCTTCTGGAGCCAGTGCTGAACAAAGCGGAAGACGGAGGTGTGATCGAAGACCTGAGAACAAACGCGCCCGCCTCGTGTCCACGGCGATGCGATGATCATAGGCACGCGATAGCCTAGGCCAATGCCGCCGCCACGAGCAGATTTCTCGGGGAGACCGTCGCGAATTTCATTCTCCAAGGGGATGTAGTCGGCTCCCGAATCGATGTCGGGCGTGCATTTTCCCGTCTCTGGCCGCCTCGGATCAGGAGCGACGTAGGGCGGGATGTGATCGAAATAGCCGTCGTTTTCGTCGTAGGTGAGGATGAAAATCGTTTTCTTCCATACTTCGGGATTTTTCGTAAGAATATCAATCACCTCGGAAACATACCAACTGCCATACCAAGGAGCGCCGGGGTGGTCGGAGAAATTCGTCGGTCCCACGAGCCAAGACACGGTAGGCAACTTGCCAGAATTTACATCCTGACGGAACTGGAAGAAGGGATCTCCTTTTGGCACCTCGACTTCGCGTTGTTCACCTTCGGACTCGTAGCTGAGAGTTTCCAGAGAGCGGAAATCTGGGTCGCGTCGATTGGTGGTGAAGGCTTTTTCGTAGAGATTCCGTGCCTCCTGAGAGAGTTTTTGATACGACTCTTCGCCCCACTGTTCGAGTTCTGCGTGAGCGCTGGTGAGCACTCCCTGTTTTTTCGCGATGTCGGCTTTCGCTTTTTCCTGAGCTTTTTTCGCTTTTTCGAAGGCGGCTTTCGATTCAGGGGTGTCACCAGGAGCAGGCAAGGCCTTGTCGGCGATCGCTTGGAGAGCGGCGATCTCGGCAGGCAGATCGATGGTTTGCTGCTTGATCCCAGCGACGTAGCGGTCGGAGAAGCGCACGTTGTATTGTGCGAGATATTCGAGAGGATTGCAGGTGAAGTTGGCCAGCCAATTGCGTTCATCTCCGACGAAGCCCCCTCCGGCAGTGAGGTCATTCTGATAGAAGCGCCAAGAAATATCGTGTTTTTCTAGCAGCTCGGGAAAAGTAGTCCAGCGTGCCTCACCCCAGGGGATGTCATTGCGTGCGTACGCCTTGGCGTCGATGCTCTGACGCTCGCGTATCGTACCGGACCAGAGGTAGAGGCGATTCGGCCAAGTGCTGGTCATCACGGAGCAGTAATTCTGATCGCAGACCGTGAAGGCATCGGCCAAGGCGTAATTGAAGGGCACATCCTCGCGGGTGTAGTAACCCATGGTCATGGGCATATTCTCGGCTCCTTTGCGCTTCACCCGTTTCGCTTCGATCCAGCCATCATATTTTCCTTCGTTATTGGCATCGACCTGGTCGTGGCGTCCGTGTGGGGTGGACCCCATCCAAGTGATGCTGGTGCCGTGAATATCGAAGCGGAAGGGAGCGAATGTCTGGCCAACTGCGTCGGACTGAAGCCACACAGGATTCCCATTGGCCAGACGGATGTAACGAGGATCGTTAAAGCCGCGCACGCCTTTCATGGTGCCGAAGCAGTGATCGAAGGAGCGGTTTTCCTGCATGAGGATCACGACGTGCTCGGCGTCAGCATATGTGCTACCGGGTGCCGGATCAATCGCAGCGGCGCGGGCGATGGATTCGGGGAAGAAGCCCTCCCATCCGACTGCACCGGAGAGGAGTAAGGCTTTTCTGACGAAGTCACGGCGGGTTTCCATAGAGGAGCTTCAGGGGTTAGGATGATTGAAATGAGGTGATACTGCCAAAAAGCGAGAAAAATCGACGATAGAATAACGTTCCGGACAATGTGATGCTATGGCGCGATTGCTGTATTCTTGAACGAATTTCTCGTCTGAGCACTTCCTCATGCAGCCCACTTCCCTCCTTCAGTATGCTCACCGGTTAACCTCAATAGGAAGCTCGTCGCCATCGTGAGCCAGTCGATCTACGTTTCGCACTGGCAGCGAAAAAGGCACGGACGAAGAAGGTGAGAGCGTGGAACCGGTCAAGCGACATTGCCTGACTCTGATTCCTGCTCTCACCTTTCGCAGCACAGAGCGCCTTATTTCTTCAGTAGGAAATTGCGTATCGCGACCTTCGAGACCAGCCCCGCTGCGTCATAGGCTCGCACCTGCACCCTGTTCCGACCCACCTT
>CAUJIH010000008.1 GCA_963205275.1 Verrucomicrobiota bacterium
AGCTCGGAGAGTGAGCGGTGGCTGGCCATCTTGGCGATGACGGCGTCTTTTCGTTCTTTTGGGTAGTGTTTCATGATAAATAGGCACCGCCCGCTGCTCTGGTCGGCAAGCCTCCCGACGCAGCGGGCGGTGCCTATTTAAACCCGTAAGCGGCAGGTGGACAACTACGCTGACAGCTAATGAGGTGGCATGGGTGCCGTCTATCGGGGACGTCAGCCTCGACTGAATCGGGATGTCGCGATCAAGCTCCTGCCAAAGATCCGACATATGGATCGCAGGATGAATTATGCTCGGCGCTTTGAACAGGAAGCGCAAGCGATGGCTAGGCTCAATCATCCGGGAATTATCTCTGTCTACGATTTTGGTGAAACCAGTGACGGACAATTCTACTTTGTGATGGAGTTTATCGATGGGATGGACATCTATCAATACCTCAAGCAGGCGGGTGGGAAAATTCCACAAAATGATGCCATCGCCATCGTCTCTCATGTGCTCGACGCGCTCAGCTACGCCCACTCCAATGGGATCGTGCATCGAGATATCAAGCCCGCTAATATTTTACTCGACCGCAAAGGACGAATCAAAATTGCCGACTTTGGCTTGGCCAAGCAATTCGTCGAGGGCGAAATGACTAATTTGACGCTGAGCAATGTTGCTGTGGGGACGCCCAATTTCGTGGCTCCCGAGGCTCTTGAAGTCGGAAAGACAGTTGATCAACGTGCCGATGTTTACGCCGTAGGCGTGATGCTCTATCAGTTGTTGACGGGAAAGCTGCCTGTCGCCGGGTACAAGTTTCCAAGCGAACTCGAGCCAACAACCGATCCTCGACTGGACGACATTGTGAGTAAAGCCCTCGAACCAGATCCGAAAAATCGTTACAGCAGCGCCCAAGAAGTCAGGAACGCCATCAATACCGTTATAAGTCAGCCCATTTCGCGAGTGACGAAGGGAGCCGTCGGAAGTGCCGCAAAATCTAAAATGCCACTGTTCGCCGGGATCGGAGTTGCCGCCGTGATCGTGATCAGTCTGATCGCGTTCTTTGCGATGCGATCCGGCGAGCTGGAAAGTAAACTCGGCACTCTGCTGGTGGCTTCGTCAGAAAAGCCATCCGCTCCTGTCGATGACAAAGAAGCTGTTACCGACAATGCGTCTGCTCCTGCGTCTTCATCGAAAGAACCAGAAGCGCCGAAGCAATCGACCATCGCTGAAAAGCCGACGAAAGAAAGTAGCGCCGAGAATGCGCCTGCGCCTTTGCCAGAAAAGCCAAAAACCCCAGAAACAGCCAAAACGCCAAGCGTTGCCGAAAAGCCTGACAAAGAAAGTGACACAGGCAGCCCGTCTGTGTCTTCACCAGAGAAACCTGCCAAGCCGGAGCAGACGCCCACGCCGCCCATCGCAGCAGCGCCCACTACTCCAGCCCCAAGCGCCCCAGCATCTGTTCCCGCTTCTACCTCCGAGCCAAAAGCCTCTTCCCCGTCGGCCCTCCCGCCCGACCTCGCCCAGCGTCTGGAAGCCTACCTCACCGCTCGCCGCGAACGTCTTGACACTCTCGCTGGGCAGTACATGAGCGGCCTTGACGGTAAGCTCAACGAGGCTGCCGACGCGGGGAATCTGCCTTTAGTCACTGCTTTTCGCGAAGAGAAGGCCCGCGTGGAGACTCTGCGCTCCGCCTTTGCCAAAGCACCCGGAGACGTGGCAGTAGCGGCGAGAGAGACGCCCGCCCTGCCCGCCCTCGCGGAGGATGCTCCCGCCAGTTTGACCGCCCTGCGTCAGGTCTGGGAGGCCGAGATTCGCAAGATCCGTGCTGACCTTGATGGTAAGCTGTCACAGACGCTGCAGTCCCTTGAAGGCGATCTGACCCGAGGGCGCCGCTTTGACGAAGCTCAGCTGGTGCTAACCTTCCGAAAAAGCTTCCAATCGATCAATTCGCTCCCTGTTTCTCCTCCTTCCGATTTATCCCAATCGAAAAATCAGACCGCTTCTGCAGTAATGTCGAAATCCCGTGATCCCGATCTTGCCCGTGCGACTAAAGACCAACCCTTCGAGAATAGTCTCGGAATGAAATTCGTTCCTGTGCATGGCACCAAGGTTCTCTTCTGTATTCACGAGACACGATACAAGGATTATGAGGAATACTCCAAACGGGCCAATATCGATGGTGCTTGGATGAACCAGAGTGGCGATGGTTTCGAGATCAAGCGAGGTGGTGCCGATTACCCTGTCACTAGGGTGAGTTGGGATGATGCCCAAGAGTTCTGCAAATGGCTCAGTAAGAAGGAGAATTATACTTACAGACTTCCCACCGATGAGGAGTGGAGCTATGCAGTGGGTATCGGCGAGCAAGAGGCGCATATGGACGGTTCTGATCCTATAAGGCTCAGCGGAAAGGTTTTGGATCATTTTCCGTGGGGGATAGAATGGCCACCACCGGTGGGAGCGGGCAACTACAGTGACCAGAGCCGCAAGGAGAAAGATCCTCGTGCGGATAGAGGCTACATCGAAGGCTACGATGACGGCTTTCCGACGACCGCGCCGGTAATGAGCTTCGTGCCGAATGAGTTCGGTCTGTATGACCTGGGCGGGAATGTATGGGAATGGTGTGAGGATTGGATTTCAAGTGAACAAAAAGAGCGCGTATTACGTGGTGGATCTTGGCCCAATTTCGAGCGTGGTCTGATACTCTCTTCTTATCGTACTCGGGAGATTCCCAGCACTCGGACTACGTACTCGGGCTTTCGTGTAGTCGTAGTTTCTGATGCTTCTAATTCTCCGAACACTGCCCAGATTAGCGAGCTGATCGTATCTTCGAATCTGATTACTCTTCCTTCAACGAAGGCTGTCAACAATCCGCACCATGCCACCAAAGAGCAGCCTTTCGAGAATAGTCTTGGGATGAGATTCGTTCCTGTGCCTGGCACCAATGTTCTCTTCAGCATTCACGAAACCCGTTACAATGACTACGAGGCATTCGCCAAGCGAGAAAAGGTTGATGATACATGGAAAAATCGGCCCAGCAGCAGCTTCGAGAACAAGCGAGACGGTGGTGTTCATCCCGTCACGAAGGTGGATTGGAACGACGCACAAAAGTTCTGCGAATGGCTCAGTGAGAAGGAGGGTGCAACCTACCGCTTGCCTACCGATGAGGAATGGAGCCATGCTGTCGGGATTGGGGACTCGGAGTCACGCGAGGGAGGAGCTACGCCTGAAGGTCTTAGTGGAAAAATTCGGGATCATTTCCCGTGGGGCAAGGAATGGCCTCCTCCAGCGAGGGCGGGCAACTACAGTGATCAGAGTCGCAAGGAGAAAGCTCCTCGTCCCAGCATAGGCTATCTGGAAAGTTACGATGACGGCTATCCGACGACTGCACAGGTGATGAGCTTTGCGCCGAACGAGTTTGGCTTGTATGACCTCGGTGGGAACGTAAGCGAATGGTGTGCGGATTGGTATAATGAGAAAAAGGAAAGCAAGGTACGTCGTGGCGGGTCGTGGCATAATGATACGGAGATCAGTTTGCGTTCCTCCTATCGCTTCCTCGATCCTCCTTCGCTCCGCAGCGACTTCACCGGCTTCCGCATCGTTCTCGAGCTCGCGCCATCGACTCCATGAGTGACAGATCACTCGAAATGCGAATCGCTCTCTATCTGACATGATGAATTCTCGATCTGTTCTCGATTGATGCGTCGTATCATATTGAAGGCTGAAAACAGGTTTTAGTTATTCTCGATGCTTGACGCGTTGTTACGGTTCGCACCGAGGCATAAATCGTGATAGCGTGATGCAGTTCACTCATGCCCGACTCTTCCGTTCTCTCAGATTCTCCTGATCCGATTCATCTTCAGTGTTCCTTCGTCCGAGGGCGTAATGCGCTGCTCGTGCAGGGCGACTTCACTCCTCTGTTGACGGATTATTATCTGCATCTGGCGCAGTTTGACCTGCGGTATGATGCAAAGCAGGATTCACTACTGAAGGACGGGATTGCTGTAATCGCGTTGTTTCTAGCCTCGCGTCCTCGCAATGAGAACGCTGCTTGGACGGTGAGCTGGCAGGATCCGGCGATGAATCTGTTCGTCACGGGCAGTAATCGCTTGGGAAACCTCATTGGGCGCGTTTTCACCGAGGATGTCAAGCCGCGTGAGCAAAATCTCCTGATCGCCCAGTTGAGCGTGTCGGGAGAGGAACCGCGCCAGAGCGTGATCGAGGTGAATACACTCGACTTTCTCAAAATCGGGGAGGCATTCTATCGACAGAGCGAACAGCGACCAGGGCGATTTTTCCATCTGAAGGAAGATCAATACGCGCTGATCAGTGCTCAGCCAGACTGCGACATCGACTGGCTAGAGTCTTTGGATGCAGAGGCAATCCTCAGTTTGGCAGGGCAGGAGGAGCTGGGATTTTTGGAGACGCGAGAATACCGATTCGAATGCGGCTGTGGTCTGGAACGTATCTTGCCCATCGTCGTCGGACTGAGCGAGGAGACTCTCGCAGAATCCTTTGCAGAGGGGAAGGCTATGATCGTGAATTGCCCGCGCTGTGGTGCCCGGTATTCCATCACCGAAGAACTTCTCGAAGCTTGGCAAGGTGATCACGAAGGATGAAGCCGAATCGAAAGGAGGAAAGTAGAAAGCGAGAGCAGGAATTGGCCTGGGTCGGCGATACTGTGCTGGATCTGTTCGCCCGCTCGTGGATTTTACGCGAGATGGGAATGATCAGCGGGGAGACGCTGCGTGACATGACATGCAATCAGTTTCTCGCCTGTTTCGGGAATCCTACCTCAGTGGAGGCGCAGATCGGATCGGTCTATCGAGAACAGGGGCTGGAAGCTGCATTCGCCTGGATTGAGTCGGAACTGCTCCCCTTGTTCCAAAAACAGATGAAAAACAAGAGACGATCATCGAACAGCGGTGTAAGTTGAGGGGAACTGATTTTTCTCTCTCAGGAGTGATGTACTTACTCGATGCTCGTCGATCACTAGCGTAAGAAACAAAAATAAAATTTGCTCATGTCCGTATCCAACTCATCCCTCCAGCCCCTCGTCGGGATCATCATGGGCAGTCAATCTGACTGGCCGACGCTGGAAAACGCGGCTGAAGTCCTGCGAGGGTTCGCGGTTCCGTATGAGGCGCGAGTCGTTAGCGCTCACCGCACGCCTGATCTGATGGTTCAGTATGCCAAATCTGCCCGTGAGAGGGGATTGAAGCTGATCATCGCGGGAGCAGGTGGTGCTGCTCACTTGCCCGGTATGGTGTCCGCCCTGACGACTCTGCCCGTGCTGGCCGTGCCCGTGCGTTCTCGTGCGCTGAGCGGTGTGGATTCACTACTTTCGATCGTGCAAATGCCTGCCGGAATCCCAACGGCGACATTCGCCATCGGCGAATCTGGGGCGACCAATGCGGCACTGTTTGCTATATCTGTGCTGGCGCTGGAAGATGATGTGATGGCTGCGAGACTTGCGAAGTATCGGGAAAGCCTGCGGAAAAAGGTGGAGGCGATGGAGTTGCCAGAGCTCGGGGAGCAGTCATGAGTCGATCCACGATTCCACTGAGCCCGGGTGACGAGATCGGCGTGCTGGGTGGAGGACAGCTCGGACGGATGTTGGCTTTTGCCACGCGACGCATGGGTTATCGGATCGCGAGTTGGGTGGGTGGCCCAAATTCTGGTCCAGCAGATGTGTGCGACTGGATGATCGAGGAGACATTCGATTCTGCCAGTGGACTGGAGCTTTTTCTCGGTAAGGTAAAGTCTGCGACGGTCGAGTTCGAAAATATCCCGTCAGTGCTCTTAGAAAAAATCGAAGAGCGCATCCCACTGCTGCCCGGTGCCTACGCGATCGAGGTCTGTCAACACCGGGAGCGCGAGAAGCGGTTTCTGGAAAAACATGGCCTGCCCCATGCTGATTTCGCGGTGGTGGAGAATGCGGAGGATTTGCGCCGAGTGCTCTCGACTCTGCCGGGATCGGGAGGAATCCTGAAAACAGCGGAATTTGGTTACGATGGGAAAGGGCAGATGAGCGTCCATCGTGACAGCGATGCAGAGGCTGTGTGGGCCAACTTTTCTACGTCGCGGGCGGTGTTGGAGGAGCGTATTTCGCTAGCAGCGGAGCTTTCTGTCCTAGTCGTGCGCGACAGTTCAGGACGTTCATTGACTTACGATCCGGCGGAGAATATCCATCGCGACCACATCCTAGACGTATCGATCGTGCCCGCTCGACTCGATCCACGTATTTCAGAAGACGCCCGTGCCATCGCTCTGGAAGTCGCTGAGAGATTGGATTACAAGGGGATCCTAGCTGTGGAATTTTTCCTAGCGACTGACGGCAGACTGCTGGTGAACGAGATGGCTCCTCGTCCGCACAATTCTGGACATCATACCATCGATGCCTGTGAGACTTCACAGTTCGAGCAGCAACTCCGCGTTCTCTGTGGGTTGACTCCAGGCAGTACGCGCCTGCACAGCCCCACCGTGATGCTCAATCTGCTCGGTGATGTGTGGGAAGATGCAGAGGGAAAGCCCGATTGGACGAGTGTGATTGCCCTGCCAGGCTCTCATCTTCATCTCTATGGGAAGCGTCAGGCGCGTCGCGGTCGGAAAATGGGTCATGTGACCTTCACTGCTTCTGATCAGAGCGAAGCGCTCGACCGGATGAGGCATGCACGGGAGCTGCTGAAGATTCCCGGAATTGACCTTCGACTTCCCGGGGAGTGACAGATTCGTGAGGAATCGAGAAATTGTCCACCTCGATTCTTAAGATGCGTTTATATTACATTATCCATGCATTCTTCTGCTCCTCTCGGCCAACTTCTTCTTACGGGTGTTCCCGGCACCGAACTGACACCTGACATCGCACAGCGCTTTCGCAAGCTCCAGCCAGGCGGGTTTATTCTCTTCGGGCGAAATATCCAGTCGCCGACTCAGTTGCGAAAGCTGATCGACGATCTGCGCGATCTCTCTGAGATTGAACCCTTCATCACCATCGATCAGGAGGGAGGGCGAGTTTCTAGACTTCGCCTCATCGGGAACGAGCCACCGAATGCGCAGCAGCTCCGAGAAAAGGGCGATCTGTCTCTGATCGAGCAGCATGGTCGCCTGACTGGACAGATTCTTCGACTTTTCGGATTCAATCTAGATCTCTGTCCGGTACTGGACATTTCCTTCGATGACGAGGCCGATAATTCGCTGAAAGGGCGCTGCTGGGGTGGAACACCCGAGGAGGTCATCCGCAATGCTACAATTTTCAATCTGGCGATGCGTCGCGAGGGTGTTCTCAGTTCTGGAAAGCATTTTCCCGGCTACGCTTCCGCAGAGGTCGATCCGCATCATGAGTTGCCCGTCATCAACAAGACGTTAGAGGAGATGGAGGCGCAGGAGCTAAAGCCATTTCGTGCTCTTCTGCCTGATCTTGACAGTATCATGACCTGTCACTCTCACTATCCCTGCTGGGATGCCGACAGGCCGCGCTGGCCTGCCTCGCTGTCGGAAAACATCGTCGGTCAGTTTCTCCGCAATCAGCTTGGATTCACCGGGCTGGTGATGTCGGATGATCTCGACATGGGAGCGATTCTGAACGAGGTTAGCTTTGACGATACCATCCGCGCTTGCATCGGAGCGGGAAATGATCTCGCCATGATCTGTCACCGAGTGGAGTTGGTAGAGCGTGCTGCCGCGGTAATCACGACATTGCCCGATCCCATGCTTCACGATGCACTGGAGCGAATCGAGAGAACAAAAAAGAAGATGGCCGCTCCTGACTCATGGTCTGAGGAACGCTTTCATGAAATCGACTCCCAGATTTGGGATTTGCGTGTGGCTACCCTAGGGGAGGAGCGAGCGAAGATTCTGAGTGTCGAGGATGGGAAGCGTTCTCCGGTGGAGTTGTACTGAGGGTGGATAGTTGGAGTCAGGGTAGTTGGAGGGGTAGTTGGGGAAGCGTCCCAGAAATTGTTGAAATTGGTAGCTCTGGGTAGTTGGGGTCATGCAACATTTCTTGACAGTTGTAGTTGGGGGGACAACATTTTTTTACGGTACACGAATATGGACGAGAAAGGAGTGAAAGTTTTGTCAAGAAATGTTGCATGACCCCGTAATTTGACCCCGTAATTTGACCCGCTCGCTACAAGAAAAAAGTTCCGAGATAAAATAGCCCGTCCCTTATAATCCGTTGCGTGTCGTCACCATCCAAGAGCATTCGAAATACTTTCCTGGCTGACGCCAGCCGTAGTTTAGGCTGCCGACGAGGACGTCAGCGGTCCCAGGGATGGCTCCCACGGGCTTCCTGTCTGCGCAGAGCGCTGGGAGCTTCCAGCTCACGTGTCATTCGCTCGGGTACGGCGATAGTCGGTAGTTCCTTCACTAGTCCAGCCTGGGTCCGCCAACGTCCTCGTTGGCCCTTGTACTACTGCGGCGAAATCCGCTAGCTTCTTCACCAGTCCAGCACTTCTGCACTGAACAATATGCATCCTGACCTGCCCGCCATCGGCGCTCGTATGCCCCTACCGATCACGTTTTGTGGTTTCTGTGCACAGTGCCTTTTGTGGTTAGTAATTGATCTGGTGCGACGTAAGCGCGACAGAATTCCCGTGTGTGGACACTGGATCGGATCAATTCAGAGATCCGTTCTTAATGAAAACACCTGCCTTGCATCTTTCCTCGGCAACGCTTTGAAAACACAAGAAGCAATAGAGCCTCCTTCTCGCCCCATAGGGCTTGTTCAACAAGGGGCGCAGTCAAAGTCTCCGGTTAGCTACGGTTTTGCTACACCCTTTAATGTTCGGCGTGGTGGTTAGATCTGACGGTCAATTCCATAATTCGGATGTCGTCGATCATGTCTAAGAACAAGCAACAAAACAAAATCGTCCTCTACCTCGTAGAGAAGGTGGTATGGAAATTTTCGAAAATTAGCCCGGCGGAGACCACAAGAATCAAAATGGTAACTTCGGGGATTTTTCTTAACTGAGGCAAGAACTGAATCCAATTCACTCCAGAATGCAGAAAGAACCCGCTCAGAAATTTCAGCGTAATGCATCGCGACCTCACGAATATCTCCTGCGAGTTTTGGATGGCGGATAATCCGCATCGGTTATGAGCGCCCGCAAGCCTCCCAAAACTCTTCCTCAGAAAGTCCTTGAACCGAACCGGACCTCAGCTCGTGAAGGCGAATCAAGGCTTCTTCATCACTGACGTAATGAGGGCTGGAATCAAGGTCTTCAAGGAGCGATGAGACTAGTTCCGTACGGTCAATCTGATCCAGCTTGGAGACCTCTTTGAGTAACTCTGCGACCCGTGACATGCTGGTAACGTATCAGAAATCGGTTCAGACGCCAGCGATAATTTTTCCGAGCGAACGATCAAGCTCAGCGACGGCCTCGGCGGCGGCGGTGGAGCGCACGGCGCGCTCTCGAATTCCCGCGACGCTCGAACGGACGACGGAGAGGCCGTTCGCTGCAGCGCTCTGGTTAGGCGGCGGCGTTCTCATCTCTGTCGAGTGAACCACCACCAAGCGATGCCCGCAAGAACCAGAAGCGCGATGGTCCCGCCACAAAGCCACGCAACAGACCGTCGTGACCGCTTCTCGATCTCTGACCCTCCAAGCAAACTGCGGTCGCGAATCTCCGAATCCGCCTGCCAGATGCGCGCTACGAGTTCGATGAGGTCTCCGAGCATGGCTGAAAGTGTTGGTCACGATTTTGTCGAGACGTGTCGAGCCGCCCAACAGTTATTCCGTGACTAGTCGCAAAGTAAATCGACCAGTCGTTTTTGATTGAGGGATTTGGCGACTCATGAACGGATTATACACAATCCCGAGATTCCGATAAAGGAATTCTTTCACATTTTCCGCCCCAAGACCTCTTTTATCGCGTCGCAGGCTGCTCGGGGAGGCTCGGGGCGCTGGGTGATGCTTACCATCCGTCCACAAGCGGACGGTTGCGACTGGCGGCGAACGAGTTTAGATCGTGCCTAAGGACACGAAGTGCTCCCCGCACAGGCGCGGAGGTGCGGAGGATGAATGGGGCAACATTCCACTCCTCGGTGAGATACCCCAGATCGGGTGATATCGCCTGTGGACCACGATTGCGAGAATGGGGGGCCTTCAGGCCTGAGTCGCCTCACCAGGTCTTCACATTGTCTTTTCCCGTGCTTTCCTGCTTATCTGGACCGCTGCTCCATACTAGGATGGATTCAGGTAGTACATCCGATCCTCCACTGTTGT
>CAUJIH010000009.1 GCA_963205275.1 Verrucomicrobiota bacterium
GTTCGCAAACGGCATCAATTCCGCCAGCGTCAAACGCAGCTTGAACAACAGGGCGAAGGGCTGTGGCACGATCAGTCAAGGCTTGGCCAGTCTCGTTGATCTTTGAAATTATTCGACTAATCTTAGATACCTGAATAGTTATGATCGATTTTCTTTACAGGTCGCGTCGGTGGAAGAGCCGTGCTGAGAAGGCTAGAGGAAGGATGAGCCAGAGCAGAAGGATGACACTGCCTCCGAGAATACCCCTTGCGCTTCCGATCAGTGCTTTCATCAATGCTCCCATTTGTCCCATGAGGGCAGAGACATCCATCTGCAGAAGGACAATCACGCGCCCTAGGTCAATAGGGTTCAGTGACAGCATCGCTACGGTCGCCGTTTCCAGAGGATAATCCTGAAAGGCAGAGAGGATGAAAAGCATGAGTCCATCATGCAAGATCGCGAAGTAGAACCAGACCACGATGGCAAGTCCGATCCCACGTGCCTTGTCGCGAGTGATCAGCGCACAGAGAAAGGCGAGGGCGATAAAGATGAGAGTCAGAGCGAGCCCGACTCCGATCAGCGTCAATCCTGTCATACTGGGTGCATATAGTAGGATGGGCATACCGCAGCCGATCAGAAAGGCGGTTCCCAGAGAAGCAGCGACCCCAATGAATTCGGCCAAGAGGATGCTGCGGCGACGTAGAGGTTGAGCGCTGAGCAACTCGATGAATTCATAGGAATTATAGAGGTGGATGGTGCCGAAAATGAGGCTGACCAGAGGGACGATGAAAATGACCAGACTCAGAATACCGATCAGGCCCTTAGACTCATCACCGCCGAGGCTGAATAGTCCGAATGAGGCTGCTAAGAGCAGCAGTGTATAGGCGATCACCATCCAACTGCGGACGATGTCCTTGATAACGTAGGGGATGAGCTTCTTCATGATGCGGAATGGGGCGTGGTAGGGTCCGTCCCGCGCATGATGCGGACGACGATGCGGCTGAGGCGGCTCTCTCCATACTCTGCACGTAGTTCGTCGACAGGACGATGGATGGCTAGCTTCCCCTCCACTAGATACATGAGATCAGTCGTTAGATCGTCAAGATCGCTCAAGACGTGAGAGGTCATCAAAATGAGCTTATGAGCGCCTCGAAGGGAGCGCACTTTATCCTTGAGAATATCTGCTGAGACGGGGTCGAGGCTAGCGGTGGGCTCGTCGAGGATCAGGATGCGGGGATCAAAGAGCAGGGCGAGGCAGGCACTGAGTTTCTGTCGCATCCCGCCCGAGAGAGTGCGGGCAGGCTTGTGCGCGATCTTTGAGATCTCGAAAGACTCGATCAAATCCTCGTCTGTTCTGTCGTAAGTGCCCTCGCGAATTCCGCGCATCATGTCGATGATCTGACCGACCTTTAGGTGATCAGGGAAGCGTCCGATCTGCGGCATGTAACCAATATGGCGGCGCAGTTCAGGCTGCCGGAGGAGATTCTGATTGTCCAGCGTGAGACTACCACCGTCGGGCTGGACGAGTCCGAGAACGCATTTCAGAAAGGTGGTCTTTCCCGAGCCATTCGGGCCAGTGAGGAGAACTGTATGACCGAGAGCTAAGGTGGCAGAAAAGTCATCGAGCGCCTTGAGACGACCGAAGGATTTGCTGATGTTCTGGGCAGTGAGCATAGGAAGGGAATGAAACGTAATTCGGGTTACTGCGTCTTATGCCACGAATTCGTGAGAGGATATGGGCGCATGGCTGGTTGCCCGTCGATCACCGTCTCCGGAGTAATGGAAGGAAAAATTTTCTCGGCTTGATCGAGCAGATGAACGACAGGACTGCGCATCAGGAGAATGGATGGAGGGATGCGATTCACCATTGTGGCGTAGAGACTGACGGGACGATAGGGAACGTCACCCGTACCATCTCGGGCAAGGTCGTAGCCTTCGTAGCGATCCCAGTAGTTCGCCAACAGGCGATTGTCCCCGAGTTCGCCCCGTGCCGTGAAGTCGAAGGAGTTGGCGATGAAATTGTTGGAGAGAAAATGATTCGCTGAGCAGTTCGAATTGAGATTGATGGCGCGTCCGTTCGATCGGAACTCGTTTTCACGAATCGTCATGCGATTCGATCCATCCATGGTCAGGGCGACAGTATTTTTCTCGAAGATATTGTGATTGAGAGTGCCATCTGTCATCTCTTTGAGCAGCAGGCCGTAGGAGGCACCTCCCCAATTGGACAGAAAATGATTCTCGCTCATCTCGACCTGTCGAGAATACATTACGGCCACGCCTGCGCCATTGTGCTGAAAGGTATTGCGATGGTAGGCGTTGCTGTGGGAAAACATGAAATGCAGCCCATAGCGGAAGTTTTCGAAGACCTGATTGTCTTCGATCAGAGACTCTGTGGTGAACTCGAAGTAGATGCCATCACGCTGGCCCTGAACCGTATTTTGAGTGACGGTGACCTTTGAGCAGTGCCAGAAGTGGATCCCGTTGCCGGTCGTTTGTTCATCGTTGGCACTGTTGCGTATATCGTTTCCTGAAATTACGCAATCTTTTGACTGCGAAAGGTAAATCGCAAAGGTGCAATGTCGGAGGCGATTTCCGATAATGCGAGCACCAGAGCTGTCTTTGACCTTGATCCCGGCGATGTCTTCGAGACTACCAGTGCCGGTATCACGGATTTCGAGCCCTTCGATCGTGACATCAGGAGCCGTGATGGTGATTACCTCGAATTTCCCTTCTCCATTCAAGACTGGGAAGTCCCGGCCTCGCAGGGTGACGGATTTATCGATCAGGAGATTGCCTTCTGCGTATTCACCCGGCTCGATTAGGATGGTGTCACCGGGATTCGCGGCTTGTAGAGCCGCTTTTAGACTGGAAAAAGGCTGTCCCGTGCCCACTCGTACTTCGTCTGCGATCACTCGCTCAGGAAGGATCGTAACGAGAATGAATAGGGCGAGAGCAGTGAGGGCGAGGTGGCGACTCGGGTTCACGGCTGAATTGAGGTAAAAGTGTGTTAGTTGGTGGTGATCGACTTGTTTTCCGCTGCTTCAGCATCGGCTTTTCCGTGCAGAAAATCTGCCCAAGTCAGTAATTTCCCCTGATCACGGCCCAGCTTGTCAGCGATAGCCTCAGCAGATGGGGGATCCGAAAAGGCTGCGATATGACTGCGCATCGGTGAGCGTAGGCCGGGATGTTGGAGTAGCATGGCAGAGTCGAGGCTCAGGAATGTTTCATTAGCTTCGAAGGAAGTCATATATCCCTGACCACGAAGGTGTTCATCTGTGATGAAATCGTAGAGGCAGCCGAGATCGTCGAACTTATAGATCTTTCCTTTCTCGGTGATCCACTCCGCAGCGAACTTGGCATCGGAAATAAGCATTTGGCAGCTAGCACATTCGTCATGTCCGTAGTCGATAGCGACGGGTGTGGCATTACAGGAACTAAGCAGACCTCCCGCCGTGATCATCAGAATGCCAGTGCTTACCGCTGAGGCTGAGCTGGTGGATTCGACAGAGCTGGTCTGCGCGGGTGCCGCTTTTTTCCTGCGACGAAGAATCTCCCAGAAAAGCATTCCTCCAGTGAGGGTTCCGGCACTGATCAGAATCCATCCCCCAATCGCCGGGCCAGAGTAGGCAACGAAGTTCAGGAGGGCCTTGTAGCCGAGCAGGGGAGGGGAGTAAGACATCCCAGGCACTTGAATCGCGGCTTTCGGATCGAGATTGTGTCCGTAGTTATAGCTCCAGTGCCAGAAGTCCCAGAGTCCGACTCCGCCACAGAGGGCCAGAAAGGCGACAAAGGCGATGAGCCACTTATATTTTCCCGTGATGGCAGGGACGAGGCCGAAGAGGATGATGCCGATCAAGACATAGCCCATAAAGCCGAATTCCGGGAACATTTGCTCGTGGATTTCGGCCATACCGATGTAGTGATTAAGACCGTTGATGATTTCCACATCACCGCTGAGGTGATTGAGCCAAATATACATCTGGAGGCCTTCGGGATACTGGGGTGCCCACAGTAGAATTTCCCAGAGAGGGACGAAGAAGGCGATAGCCATCGAGAGGACAGCGAGGGCGACGATTGCCCGAGTCATGGGAAGGAGTGATTTCATGTGGCGAAAATGGGGGTGAGAATTTCGAGAAAAAAGGTGACGTACTATCTGGGCCGTGGGGGCCGATCAGGAGCCAGTATTCGGCTAGAGTAGAGAAGGAGGGTGGCGAGGGGCCGGACGGAGTGGATCAGACTCCGCCCGGCTGGGATCTCCGAAGGCAATCGCCACTCATGCCTTCGGAAATTGTTTGCTTGTCGGTGGACTATTTCGGTGCGGTCTCTCCGATGCCGAAGCGAAGTTCCACCGTCGAATCAGCGGGCGAGACGCGCGCGTATCCCTGCATCTCTTGGTGAAGCGCGGAGCAGAAGTCTGTGCAGTAGAAGGCGACGACCCCTGTGCGATTGGGTTTCCAGCGGAGAGTTGAGGTTTCGCCAGGCATGATCAGGAGTTCCGCATTCGCGGCTCCCTTGATTGCAAATCCGTGTGGCACATCCCAGTCCTGTTCGAGATTGGTGACATGGAAGAACACATCATCCCCGACTTTGATTCCCTCGATATTATCAGGAGCTAGGTGCGAGCGAATCGCTGTCATGTACACATCCACTCGGTTGCCGTCGCGGACGACGCGGGCGTCTTTCTCGCTGGTGGTAACGAAAGGATGTTTATTCTCTTCCAGCTTGTAGATTTTTCTGGAATTGGATTCGATCATGGACGCTGGGATGGCTTCAGCATAATGCGGCTCGCCGATGGTCGGGAAGTCCAAGAGCAGTTTCATCTTGTCGCCGGAGATATCGAAGAGCTGGGCTGACTGACAGAGCTCCGGACCGGTGGGTAGGTAGCGATCCTTGGTGATCTTGTTGTAGGCGACAGCATATTTTCCGTGCGGCTTGGCGGTGTTCCCACCAGGAATCATCATGTGACCGGGAGAGTAGAATGTCGGCTGACGATCTACGACTTCCAGAGTTTCGAGATTCCACTTCACCAGCTCAGAAGAGACGAACATGGTGGTGTAGGCGAATCCCTTTCCGTCGAATTCGGTGTGCAAGGGGCCGAGGCCGGGCTTCTTCACTTCTCCGTGCAGGACAGAGTCATACTTGAGCACGTTCAGTCCTTCGAATTCGCCCTCGAAGTCTTTGGCTTCGATCGCCTTCAACATCTTGTCGAAGGAAAAGACGGGAATGAGAGCGGCCAGCTTGCCACTGCCGATGATATAGCTGCCGCTGGGGTCCGTGTCACAGCCGTGGGGAGACTTAGGACATGGCATGAGATAGAGTAGATCCTTCAACTCTTTGGCATCCAAGACGAGGACTTCTGTCTCTTCATTCGAGGTGGCGGAGTGAGTTTCGTGATTCCACACGTTGTGACGATACTTCGTTTTGGAAACTCGACCTTTTCCTGCCTTGATGTATTCTTCGGCCTTCTTCCAGTTGACGGCAGCGATGAAGTCCTTATCGCGCTGAGAAGCATTTACTTCTAACAGCGTGTGCGCCTGTTCGCTATTGTAGCAGGAGAAGAAGAACCATCCGTGTGACTTCCCTTTGCCAGCACGAGACAGGTCGAAGTCGATCCCTGGCATGAGAATCTGGAAGGCGACCTTCATTCGTCCTGTATCGGGGGCGATGGAGATAAAGCTCAGCGTGCCCTTGAAGTTTTCTTTATACGAACTGATCGGCACGTCGGGATTAGCTCCTTCATCATCCAGCGGATAAGCGAAGCGGGTGCCTGCGACGATGTACTCCGAGTTCTCCGTGATGAAGGGTGATGAGTGGTTGCCAGAGCTGTTCGGGATTTCGAGAATCTCTTCCGTTTTGAAGTTTTCAAAGCTCAGGCGAGCGACTCGCGGCGTGTTGTTCGCGTTGGCGAAGATCCAGCGTCCATCGTGCTCTCCCTTGGTCTGAGAGAGGGAGATGTGGTGCTGGTCATCCCAAGGCAGGAAGCCATGCGAAGTCTGAAGCATGGGCTTAGATTCCTCGCTGTATCCCCATCCGGATTCTGGATCCTGGGAGAAGACGGGGACCTGCTTGAAGAGGCGTCCGGAAGGAAGTCCGTAGACAGTAATCTGGCCGCTGAACCCACCGGAGACGATGTTATAGAACTCGTCGTGCTTTCCCGGTGGTACATAGACTTTTTGAGCGATGTCGGGGTCCACTTCGGAGACGACTCCTTTAGGTTTGCAACTGGTGACGAAAAGAACTCCGCTCAAGGCCAGAAGTCCGGTGATGTGTTGTACGAGTCTGGATTTCATAGATTCAGATGACGATTTTGAGTTGATAGGAAAGAGAAGTTGGTTCACTGAACGCCATCGTTGTGGCGCATGAATTCGAGGACGTGACGTGATTCATCCTCGGACAGATTCTGATTGGGCATGCGGACGAGGCACTGCTCCAGCATTTCTTGGGCAGTAGGATCCTTATCCAGCATCTCATCAGTATTGACGATCATGTTCATGATCCACTCGGGCGTCCGACGTTCTGTGACGCCTTTCCAGCCCGGGCCGACGATGCGGGTTTCATCCAGCTTGTGACAGGCGAGGCATTTCATCTCGTAGGAGGCCAGACCGGTTTTGACCCATTCCTGATTGAGAGGAGTGGTTAGTTCAACTGGTTTACTGAGTTTGCCGTGCGTGGCGGGAGTATTGGCGAGGATTTGTTGAGGACTTGGATTAGCGGCGGCGTCCTTTTCAGCTTTCTCTTTCGAGTCGCATGAGGAGAGGGTGAGAGCGGCGAAACCGATGGCGGCGATTACGTAGACTTTCATATGGGTGGCGATGATTAAGGGTGAGAGTGTGCGAACGTGGGATGCTCGCGCAGCGGGACTCTTATCGCCTGAATCACGGTGTTTTCAAAAGAATGGGACGATCTGCGGAAACAAGAGCACAAAATGCGCAGAAAAGAGTGGCGCATCGAGTAGATGCTCGTCTAGAATCTCCGTGGTGATCGGATTTGGAGAGTGTCAGCTCGGATCTGGCTCTTCTGAAAAGTTGCGTATGGTGACCTTGTCTTCCTTCGAAAAGTTACTGGTGGATCGGATTCGGAACTCCGAGGAGTTTCAGACCTACCAGGAGTCATTTCGTGGCGTAACCGGGCTGCCTTTGCGACTCGTCGCCGCTGACGAGCCTTGGTGTTTGGTCCCCGGTGCTGAAAATCAGAGTCCCTTCTGTCGATTGCTTAATGAGACTCACTCGGGACACATTTCCTGCCGTGATGTGAATCAGCGGATCGTTCAGATTGCGGGGATTCAGGGAGCCACGACGCAGACCTGCTTCGCTGGATTAGCGACGACTTCGGTGCCTGTGCATTTTGAGGGGAAAATTATTGCCTTCCTGAAGACGGGACAGGTATTTCGAGAGCCACCGACCGATTTAGATTTTGATCGCCTGCGAAAGCAATTTCTGAAATGGGGAATTTCCGAGGATCAGATGAACCGGCTGCGGGAGAGCTATCTGGAGACAAGAACGGTGCTCCCCCGTCGTTATGGGCACATGGTGGTTCTTCTCGACATCTTCGCAGGGCAGATCAGTGCTCAGGCTTCCTCCTTGGCGATGATGATCGAAGGCAGCATTCCCGAGCCGGTGGAAAAGGCACTTCATCATGTGCGCAAGCACTTAGATCAGCATCTGGCTCTGGAGGAAACAGCTCACCTCGTAGGACTGAGTCGAGCGCACTTTTCGCGTTTGTTCAGCTCCGCCGTCGGATGCTCGTTTACGGAATACGTCGCTCGCTCCCGGGTGACCCGTGCCCGAGAACTCCTCCAGCGGCCAGCCATGCGCGTATCTGAAGTTGCCCAGGCGTGCGGATTTCAGTCGCTCTCCCAGTTCAATCGTGTATTTCAGAAATATACAGGCCAGACGCCGACAGCGTTTCGCAAGGAATGCGTGGATTAATTGAGAGAGGCTGAGTCTGCTCTCGATTGAGAATGCCCTCGGGCGAGAAAGAGACTCAAAGAGAGGTTCACCCTTCGAGATCGGCGATGTAGTGCTCGGCGTCGATCGCCGCTTTACAACCGCTACCCGCCGCCGTGATCGCCTGTCGGTAACTGCGGTCCGCCACATCGCCGGCGGAGAAGATCCCGGGAACGTTCGTGCGAGATGAGACCCCATCCAGCAGCACGTAGCCATCTGAATCCAGAGCCACTCCGGATCCAGTCAGAAAGCCTGTATTGGGATCGTGACCGATGGCTACGAAGACGCACTTGAGGTCCAAGGTGGATACTTCGTTGCTTACTCGATTGAAAATTCTGACTCCGCAGACGTCGCCCTCTGCATCGACGATGTATTCCTGTACCTCGGAGTTCCAGACAGGTTCGATCTTCGGATTCGCGAGGGCACGGTCCGCCATTATTTTCGAGGCTCGCAGCTCGTCGCGTCGGTGGATAAGATACACCTTGCTGGCGAAACGGGTGAGAAAAGTGGCCTCCTCACAGGCGGAATCACCTCCCCCGAGCACTGCCACGGGAACGTTGCGATAGAACGCGCCATCACAGGTGGCGCAGGACGTGAGACCGCGACCGATTAGCGATTTCTCATTCGGTAGTCCCAGATGGCGTGGGCTGGCCCCCGTGGCGATGATCACGGTGCGCGTGAGGTATTCGCTTCCGCTGTTGGTTCGGACCTGAATACTACCGTTTTCCTGGCGGGTGATGGACTCCACGAGATCATACTCGATTCGGGCACCGAACTTTTCAGCTTGCTGCTGCATTTTCATCATCAGATCAGGTCCCATAACTCCCTCTGGAAAGCCGGGGAAGTTCTCGACTTCTGTCGTCGTCGTGAGTTGTCCGCCTGGTTGATCTCCAGAGAGGATCAGGGGTGAAAGGTTCGCCCGTCCTGTGTAAATCGCCGCCGTCCACCCAGCACAGCCCGTTCCGATGATGATAACATTTTCCATGAGGCTGAATTGTGGCCAAGGTTATGGAATGAATCAAGGAGGGAAGATGTTTTCGCGTGATTTTACTGTCGTAGAGTCAAAATCGACGGGGAAAATGAAGCAAATTGCGCGTTCTTCTCAGCAGAATGGTATCCAGAAAGTTTGACTTGAACGGGAGATTCAGGTTCTACTCCGGAGCCGTCCATTGTCAAGGATTAGCCATCCGGGTTAACCGAGTGGCTGCATTCGCTTGTTATTCTTGAATGGTTTTGGAGTAAAATATGGAATACTTAGGAACTGGGCCAATGCGCTGCTGCCGCCATCTGGTATACGAAATTTCATCGGTGTCGAGATAAGCTGAACCATCCCGCAACTTTGTTGTGCCAATCCCGGTAGTGTTATACGTCTCAGTTCGCTGGCTTCCCGACTCACTGTTCACGGTGCTTCCCACATACTTCCAATCTGAGCCTTCCATGGTATGCCCAATCAAGTTCGCAAACATGACATGGATGAAGCGTATGTCTCCTGTCGACGAATCCAGCTTGAAACAAGCAATCACATGCCACCCGGAGTGGCCATTGTGACTCTCACCACCCTTCTTCACTTGAATGGTGCTTTTTACCTCAAGTCCTGCGATTTCGTTGCCATCCTCGTCCTTGTTGATTAAATCCGGATACCGTTGGTCGTGATTGTGCTTGAAGGGAGTCAGACGATCAAATGAATCGCTGAGAATATTGGAAACGATACCGCTGAAATTATTTGCCTGAATGTAGCTGGGTAAAGCTCGCCCACCTGCTCTCACCAAAGACTGATTGAGTAAGCGGAAGACACGCTGCGTTTCATCGAGAGTATCGGCAAGGTGGGTTAGAGTCAATCCCGTCGGCAGGGGGACTTTCCGCAAAAACCGCCGATCGATTTTTGGAAAATCCGCATCAGGTTCGGTATGGCTGTAGGCCGAGGCAACAAGCTCCGGCAAATTGCCCCCCAAAGCCGAAGCAAGGGATTCCAAGACCCCGACCGTAAAATTTTCTCGACCATTTTCAAGGGCTGAAAGATACTGGTAGGTGATGCCAGCACGCTCAGCTAAGCGCTCTTGGGAAAGTTTTAACGCCTCGCGCTGGGATCGAATGGCAAGGCCAAGAAGTTTTTTAGCATCCATTGGTCTTGATCTATGCCACGAAACGTGCTATTCGTCTTTCAACTATAGTAGAAAATGAATGAAATTCAAAACATTGACTGCTTCGAGTGGCTTGCGAATCGAGAGCCAAAATCTCTCCACGCGGTCTGCACCGATCCACCGTATGGTCTCGTTGAATTCACCGCCGGAGAGGTTGCCAAGCTCCGAAGTGGCAAGGGGGGGGTCTGGCGGATTCCTCCGTCATTCGATGGCAAAAAAAGAGCTCCCCTCCCTCGATTCTCCATTCTGACGCTCGAACAGAGGCAGAATATCGAGAGGTATTTTCAGCAATGGGCCGAAGCGTTGTTTCCTGCCCTCGTTCCAGGCGCACATGTTCTCGTCGCATCGAATCCGGTTCTCTCTTCTCATGTCTTCCAAGGACTCCTTGCATCTGGCCTTGAGCCGAGAGCAACACTAATGCGAATCTACCACGGATTCCGTGGAGGTGATCGACCGAAGAATGCTGAAGAAGAGTTTCCTGACCTGTGTGTGAGTCCAAGGGGAAACTACGAACCATGGCTCTTATTCAGGCGACCGATTGAGGAGAGGACGGTTGCTCAGAATCTCAGGAAATGGGGCGTTGGGGCTCTTCGTATGTTGGATAGTGGAGGGCCGGTCCCCGATGTGATACCGAGTTCAAAGACCCCTGCTCTTGAGAAAAACATTTCCGGGCATCCATCCCTCAAGCCACAACAACTTCTCCGATTCTTCTGCCGTATGGTGATGCCGACAAAGGGAGTCCTTCTTGATCCGTTTATGGGGTCGGGCTCAACCATCGCAGCTTGCGAGGCAATTGGTATCAATAGCATCGGATTGGAGATTGATCCCCATTACTTCTCCGCAGCAAGCGAGACTATTCCTAAGCTGGCGAAACTCTACCCACGGTATCGAGGTGGAGAATTGGAAATGAGACCCGTTCAGTATTCGCGAGAATCTTTCGATCAGCCTTTGTTGCTAGAAGAGGAGGTAAATTATTTAGCGTAATTTTATGATTTCTACTCGAATCTTCGCCTTACCGCCCCTCCTGATCGGCCTGCTTGCGATCAGTGCCGCATCACTCACCCAGGCGGATGAACCGAAATCTTCGCCCTATGAGCAGAAGGAACCCTCTCCGGACGGGACGGGACGGTTTTACCTCGGACGCGAGATTTCGCATACTGTCAGCGCCCATGCGATTTCCTGGTTGGAGAGGCTAGATCGAGAGGCGGAGGAGCACCCAAAGATGGTGGTCGATAAGCTCGCTCTCCGACCCACGGACGTAGTGGCCGACATCGGTGCGGGATCAGGATATTTCACCTTTCTCCTAGCTTCTCATGTACCTCAGGGAAAAGTGCTCGCGGTCGATATTCAGATCGAGATGCTGGATTTCATTCGCGCCCGAGCGGAACGAGAGAGAATCACGAATGTCGAGACTCTTTTATCCAGCGAGACCGAGACCTTTCTGCCTGAAGGCGGAGTCGATGTCGTTCTGATGGTGGATGCGTATCATGAGTTTTCTAATCCCCGCGAGATGATGGAGTCTATCGTTCGCAGTCTGGCACCCGACGGGCGAGTTGTGATGCTCGAATATCGGGGAGAGGATCCGAAAGTCGCGATTAAACCACTACATAAGATGACAGTGAAGCAGGTGCAGCGGGAAATGGAGGCGGTAGGGCTGCAACTCGAATCTGTCAGCGACTTTTTGCCGACCCAGCATTTTTTTATCTTTCGGAAAATGGCGCAATAAATGAGCTGTGTATTCTCGCAATTTCACGCTCGATCTCGAAGGTCTGTGCTTGCTCGCTGCTGAAAACAGTTTGCTCGATCACGGTATGAGACGCTGATTCCTGCGCAGCCTTGGATGGTGTTCCGCAGCGGATTATCAGATCGACTTCCTAGTCGAGCAGATCAGCTCAGACTGAGGGGATCGTCATGGAGTGGGCAAAGATCACAAGCGCTGTAGCGATTCGCTCATCGCTTGACCCTCAGTGGTACAGCGGTGATGACATGTCCATCGTCCGCTTTGCTTTCGATGCGGTGCGCTGTCACCGTGCTCTGATCACCGCTGAGGATGAAGTCGATATTGGCGTGATGCCGATAGAGTTTGTCCCACATTTGTTCCGGCGTGTTTCGATCCACAATGTCTCCGGCGTGAGTGACGAATACGATATTCTGACTCTCCCGGTTCTCCAAGATCTAGCAGGCTCCTTGGCAGACAGAGGAAGAATGAAAAGCAATCCGCACAGGATGGACTGAAGGGAATACGGGCACATAACAGGGTGAAGTTCACGACCAAACCCTGTCGAGTTAATCACGCTATCAGGGATTTTTATGCGGGGTAGCACTCATGGGGTATCTATGGGGTATCTCCGATTTTCTTGTTTCCTTTGCGAACCGCCTGCCCTGGCCTCTCTCCCGTATCCTGTCCGTCGAAGATTACAGGCAGGCCATTGACGAATACATAGGGAATCCCTTCAGCATACTGATGTGGATTGTCGAAAGTCGCAGGATCATTGACGCTCTCTGGATCGAAGAGCACTAGGTCAGCGTGGTATCCGACGGCGACTTGTCCACGGCCTTCGAGCTGGAAAGTCTGCGCGGGCAGGGAAGTCATTTTGCGAATCGCGTCTTCCACAGTCAGGAGCTTTTTCTCCCGCACGTAGCGGGCGAGGACGCGGGTATTGTCTCCATAGCTGCGCGGGTGAGGCACGTCGGGACCGATACGAAAGGGCCATCCGTCACAGGCGATCATGGTGAGAGGATGACGCAGAAAGGTCTCCAGATTCCCCTCGCTCATGCTGTGAAAAATCGCACTGACACGGCCTCGTGTGAGCAGATCGAGGATGGTCTCGATCTGATGATCCAGAGAGGCGTCTCCTCGCAATTTCTCGGCAGCTTGCGCGATATTTTTGCCATTGAGCGAGGCATCGGCTGAGCAGTTGGCGATCGAAACGTGGGAGTAATCCTTGAACCCCCGGCTGTCGATGATCTTCCGCATTCCCGCGATGATCTCCGCTTTCTTTGCCGGATCGGCGAGACGATTCACGAAGTCCTGATGTGTGCCTTCCATCGCAGCAGTAGGTACCATGATCCCCAGAGTGGTGGAAGAGGCTGTGTACATGTATTGATCTTGAGTGATGCCGATCCCTTCCGCACGAGCTTGGTCCAGTTTCGCCAAGAGAGCGTCCGCCATCCCCCAGGCGCTGGGGCCTTTCAGCTTGATATGCGAGAGTTCAGCCCGACAGCCGCTCTCGCGAGCGATGTGGATCAGCTCATCTACTGATGCCATCACCGTCAGGTCATCACTACGCATGTGACTCGCGTATATGCCACCGTGCGCGTGGACGATTTTGGCCAGAGCGATGATTTCATCCGATTTTGCATGAGTGCCTGGCACGTAGATTAGCCCGGTGCTCAGTCCCACAGCTCCGTCCTTCATCGCCTGCTCCACCATGTCGCGCATCGCTGCCAGCTCCGAATCGCGAGGAGGACGCATGAAGCTCCCCTTCATCACTTTTTTTCGGATCGAACCGTGACCGATTAGCGTAGCGATGTTCAGGCTGGGGTGAGCCTCCTCCAGATCGCGAAAGAACTGACCGATATCAGTGAAAGAACTCCCACAATTTCCAGTGACAATGGTCGTGAGTCCCATCCAAACGAAATTTTCTGCCTCTGGGATCTTCAGAATTTCCTCCGAATGAGTATGCACGTCGATGAATCCGGGAGCAGCGATCAGGCCGGTGGCATCGAGAACCTCTGGTGCGGTGCCGGAAAAATCACCGACCGCAGCGATTCGTCCATCTCGGAACGCGATGCGGCCCGATACGAGCGGAGCCCCCGTGCCGTCGGCGATGCGAGCGTTTTCTATGATCCAATCGTAAGTATCTGCTCCCGAAATGGTCGCGAGAGCGGCAAATGCACTGAGTGAGAGTAGAAAGCGAGAGCAGACAGGGCGCAACATGCCCGGATCTTGACGAAAATCCTCGGGCTTGCCAAGGGAAAAGTCGAGGAGGATCGACACTTTCCCCGCGTAGAGAAAGCATGAAGAAGCCTTGTCGTCCCCGGTCCACACCCGGTAAGGTGAGTTTTTTAACCACGAATCACACGAACATTTTTTCATTTGGATTTGTTGACGCAGCCCTGCTCGATCCGCCTTCTATTTTCAGGAACTTAAAATTCAGCGAAGCCTGTCAGGTTCGTGCCTTTCGTGTGGTTCGTGCCTGAGAAACGAAATTCCTGACACCCCGATCTGCCGCTAGGCAGAAGGGAGCCTTTTCCTGTTGAGAATTGGGGTAATCATCGTAAAATGAATCCGAGGAAGGAAGAGGATGAGCGAAAACGCTTCGGGCGTAGGAGGAGGGGTTCGGCACTCACTCGTCGTCTTAACTTTTCCTTCCTTTTTTGTTGATTGGACTGCACCTCACGAACGCTTTTCTCTTCACTAGAAGGGGTTCGTGATTTCCCCACTCGACGAAGCGCTTATTTGGAACAGGAGCGTGCCCCCGATGGTTCGGTCTGGTGTCAGCTCCACGAGCCAGCCGCTATACTTACTCTGTTGTAGATTGGGATCGTCATAAGGGCACCTCCGGAAAGCAGCGTGGAGCGTGAAGCAAGACTTGGACGGTACGGCGCGAAGTGCAAAGTGCGAAGGGGGTGGAGCGGGTTCCTCGACCGACAAGTGACAAAGCCTTGGTGCCTGTCTGCGTGCAACGCACAGGCTGACTGCACGACGTCACCTGCCGTGCCCCACTTAACCCCTGCGACGAAGTCGCAAGTTTATCGGGACTCTATCATAGGGCGACGTGCTCGTGGGGGATCCGAAGGAGTCCATAATATCATAGTCCATTTGACAAAATCATCCGTCAAGCAAGCTTATAGCTGCCGCTGGAAGCTGCACCGCAAGGCCAGTCCAGTGCCCCGAAAGTGTTTCCTGTTTTTAATCAGGATTTACATGCGGGACCTTGAGAACAGCGCCTCGACCGGCAAGCTTTCTCCACTTTAGATCGAATTATCTAGACGGTAGATATTGGACATTTTTGACGCGGTATTTTCATCGCTTGATTTTCATCTCTTTTCTGTTGTAGCGTATAAGGGAAGATCGATCCGCATCCGCCTCGGGCGTCTGCGCGACGCTCCCAACCTCACGGTTGTGGATTGCACGTAGCGTGCGGATGATCTTCACTTAATGGAATCCCGACATTTTTCTGAGCGATCCCATAAATGTGAGAGACGGATTATATTCGCTTCGACGCAAGTGAGCCAGCGTAGGCATTGTCTGATCAGAGGCAGTGATATTCAGTTCAATCATAGCCCTTGAAAAATGGAAATTCCCAGTACAAGTTAGACGTCCTGACAGCACCCGTTTGGCCGATGCCAAATACAGCCCGACGTGTAGATGATGGAGGTGTCCATGTTCACCTGTCTTGAACCCCGCATCCTGTGCGGGGCATTTTTATTTCTGAATTTTCAGGGGTAGCTTGTTTTCGCTTCGATGTAAGTGGATCAGCGCAGGCGTTCTCTGATCAGAGGTAGTGATATTCAGTCGCGGATTCAATCCCCTTGAAAAATGGAAATTTCCAGTAGAAGTTAGACGTCCAGACAGCACCCGTTTGGCCGAAACCACCCACAGCCCGACGTGTAGATGATGGAGGTGTCCATGTTCACCTGTCTTGAGCCCCGCATCCCGTGCGGGGCATTTTTATTTCTTGCCGCCACCGTCCTTTTTGTCGTATCCTTTCTTGCCCGCTCCCAGGCGGTAGCGAAAACGTGTAGCTGCTGTCTGCGTAGATCGGTAGGCGTCTTTAACCCGTCTACCTATCATCGGGCTTCAATTTAGGAGACCAGTTTTAAACAACGGTGTCCAAAATTCACCAGCTATTGATAGGCGTAGCGTGCCTTTAAAGCCCGACCAGCTTGATGCCAGTCGCACGCACGATCCAAATGGTTGTTCAACCAGCGGATAAATTTCACGCTGTGCTGGGTGAAGCGTCGAGTGGCTCGGCGGA
>CAUJIH010000010.1 GCA_963205275.1 Verrucomicrobiota bacterium
TAAGATTCCAATCAGCGTCACGATAGTCCCAAACAAGAAGAAGCTGACCCAGAAGAAGGGGAAGACGCAGAAGATCATAGCGAAAAGCTACATCTTGAATATCATTGCCTCCGCCGCGTCAAATTCCGCAAACCGAAATCAGGCCAGCATTCAAGTGAAGACGATTGCCGGGAAGTAGCAGACCGTGAGAGTGAAGCAGTCCGGCCCTACACAGCCAGACAAAAAGGGATTAGTGGGAGGCAACATTTCGTGAATACGCGGTCCCCGTCGGTAGCTGATTCTATTACTGGCGCAGCCAGGAAGCCTCATTCTCCCGAACGTCGTGCCGTGCCGTTCACGCTCCCCATCACCAAATCATCGACTGTCCCGCCCCCCGCAGCGCTTCGCGCCGAGTGTGTCGAGTAATTCGGGAGAAATTTCAGTCAGTTGAAACGCCGATGCACTGGCCTAAATCTACGCCATTTGCCCGAGCCGTGCGTGCATGTCTGCAACGACGGCTTCGCGCAGGGACGCGAAGGCTTTTTCTGCCGTGGCTTTGGCTGCGGGCAGTGCCTCTGGAGGGGTGATCCCCTGACAATCTGCCGGTGGACGCTGAAAGAGGTAGAATTTGATCTTCGGTTCGGTGCCGGAGGGGCGAACGGCGAAGGTTCGGCCATCTTCCAATTCGATGATGACCATCTTTTCCTTGGGAATTAGTTCTCCCTCTTCATCGTGGATCTCGTGATTCTCGAAATCGCGGATGCTGGCTACTTTTATCCCATCGATCTCGTGCGGTGGTTGTTCAATGTAGGAGAGGGCGAGCTTCTGAATCTGTGCCGCTCCTTCCGCCCCCGCTAGTGTCTCGGCGTGCTGCCCTTCCAGATAAACCCCGTGACGCAGATAGAGTTCTTCGAGCAACTCGGCACAGGTAATGCCTCGCGAACGTGCCCAGGCGGCGACTTCGGCGAACATCACGGCGGCACCGTTGGCGTCCTTGTCACGGAGGAAGTCAGCTCCTAGATAGCCATAGCTTTCTTCTCCGCCGAAGATGAAAAAGCGGGAATGCTCCAAACGTAGACGACGAGTTTCGCTATCCGGGAGCTGGCGGTAATTTGCCCGCAGCTCAGCAGGGATTTGCATTTCATATTTCCGCAGTTTGGCTCCGATGTATTTGAATCCAGTCAGCGTATTGATGAGGGGCACGCGGAAATGTCGAGCGATCGCCGCCTGCAGATCGGTGGTGACGAAGGTCTTGATCAGCACAGCGTGTTCACGGTTCGAGTCGTTGATGATTCCCTGTTCGGTCAGTGCGTGAAGGCGGTAATACAGCATCAATGATCCGATCTGATTCCCTGTCAGTAGGGTCATCTTCCCATGGCGGTCGCGTGCGACCACCCCCATACGATCAGCGTCAGGATCGGTGCCGATCACAATATCTGCTCCACTCGCTTCTGCCTGCTCCACCGCCATCTGCAGGGCTTCTGCATTCTCAGGATTCGGCGATTTGACGGTGGAAAACGCTCCGTCTTCGACATCCTGGGCAGAAACGGTTTCGCAGGAAAAGCCCAATCGACGCAGTGCCGTCGGAGTGATGCGACCCCCGGTTCCGTGGATATTGGTGTATACGATTTTAAGATCGCTTTGTGCTCGAACCAGTTCTGGGTTGAGCAATAGGCTGTCGAGACGATGCAGGTAAATCTCATCCAGTTCACTCCCGAGTTCGTGAATCTGCCCTTGTGCAGCCGTCGGGAGGGGATCATAGCGTTCGCCAGAGATCGCCTCGACTTCAGCGATGATTGCTGAGGCTTCGGGACCGAGAATCTGTGCGCCGTCACTGCCGTAGGCTTTATACCCGCTGTCGTGGGGCGGATTGTGGCTGGCGGTCAGAACGATTCCAGCCGTAGCGTTGAGGTGGCGAACGGCAAAGCTCAGCTCAGGGGTGGAACGGGGTTCGGAGAAGCGATAGACATCACATCCGTTTTCAGCGGCGACTTTCGCGACGAAGTTAGCGAACTCGATGCCAAAATGTCGGGTATCTCGTGCGATGGCTATGGAGGGACGAGGCGAAGCGCTCGAGCATGATTTTTTTAAGTGGCGCACTAGTCCGAGAGTTGCGCGGGCGAGATTGTAGAAATTGAGATTAGCCGTCCCCACTGCCGGGTGCTCCGGTCGGGCGTCTGGGGCGGCATTCCCTCGTTCTGCCGGAGTTACGACACTGCCGATCGAGCGTCCCCGTAGTCCTCCCGTACCGAAGGCGAGGCGCTTGAAGAAGCGGTCATTTAGTTCCTTCCACTCTCCTTGGTTCGCTAGCCACTGAATCGAGGCCTCGTAGAGTGGATTATCGGATTGGGAAAGGAGTTGGATGAGATTGTCGTAACTGCTCTGGAGCAATTCTCCTGTGGAGCGGGCTGCTTCTAATTTGGCGGACAGGTCGGAATTCATATTCTCTAAGGTAGAAAATCGCACTTAAAATGCAACCTATCCCGACAGCCCAGGCGGAAAAGAATGTGAAAGAGAGGGACTTGAAAGCAGTTGAGAGACAGTCGTAGGTAAATCCTCTGATGATTCTCAATCCTCTCGCTCCGCAACCGTCTCCTGACACGACCGCTTGGCGCGTGTATCACGACCGTCACAGGGCACTGTGGATCGATCATTTCGACGGTCGCTGGCTCGTGCAAACCGAGGGCGAGAGACTCCCTTCTGACTTCGTCGAGGCGGCATCTAGGCTTTGTTCATCCCTTTACTGGCGTCCCAGAGACAAGGCGGCGGCAACAGCTCCGATCCATCTGGCGGGAGAGATCATTGCCGGGCGCTTTTCGGTGCAGGAAACAGGGGTTTCTTGCTGGATGGATTTCGCTGCGGGCTATTCCTGTGGCCTTTTTACTGATCAGCGATTGAATCGGATTTGGGTGTCTGAGCAGTGTCGTCCCGGCAATCGAATTTTGAATACCTTTGCCTACACTGGAGCTTTTTCGCTGGTGGCCGCACGGGCAGGAGCGGAGACGACCACGGTGGACCTCTCGTCGGTATATCTCGACTGGACGTGGGAGAACTTCGCCTTAAACGGACTGGATCGCACTGGACACCATGGAGCGCGGGGCGATGTGTTCACCTGGCTGCGCACTTTCGCCCGTCAGGGACGGACGTTTCACGGGATCGTCCTCGATCCCCCTACTTTTTCACGGAGTGGGCGCGATACTTTTCGGACGGATCGCAACTATGCGAGTCTCGTCTCTCTGGCTGCTGCAGTGCTGGCACCGGGAGGCTGGCTCCTCTGCTGTGCGAACACCCATCGGCTGACTGCTGATCGATTCGCCCACGATGTTGCTGACGGGATTCGGGCTGCTGGTCGCCGAATTATTCGACAGGAAGCCCCTCCCATGCCACCGGAATTCTGTGGCGATGATTATTTGAAAACCCTGCGCTTGCATGTTGAGTGATGGAGAGTCACTACCCTCCGGGGTACCTCACAGATTTTCGGATTTCTTTCCCCTGATATTGAAATGCGCATCATTCGCTATACTCAGAAAAATTACACTTCAGAGCTCCGCAAGCTAAATCGTCGCTACTCTCCTCCCGAAGGCGTTGAGCAGATCGTGCGGGAGATTCTCGAGGCGGTGCGGTCGCGTGGCGATGACGCGCTGATGGACTATTCCAATCGCTTCGACAAAGCGGGTTTCACCTGCGCCGAGCAAATCCGCGTCTCGCCGGAGGAATTGAAGCAGGCGGAGGAGGCTTTAGATGAGAAGACGAAACGAGCGATCGCTGCTTCGCGGAAGAATGTGACCGATTTCGCCAAGAAGAGCCTACGCAAGGACTGGACAGGAAAAAACGCCCAGGGTGCTCTGGTCGGCGAGCGCTATCTGCCATTTCAGCGCGTCGGGATCTACGTTCCGGGTGGCACGGCTCCTCTTGTGTCGACGTCGAATATGACCGTGTGTCTGGCGGCGGCGGCGGCTTGCCCCGAGATCGTGGTGGCGACGCCTCCCGGACCGGGCGGAGTCGTGAATCCGGCCTTGCTCTATGCGCTGCGCGAGGCGGGAGCGACGGAGATTTATAAAGTCGGTGGTGCCCAGGCGATGGCGGCGCTTTCCTACGGGTCGAAGACGATTCGACCGGTGTTGAAAATCTACGGACCGGGCAATTCATTCGTCGTCGAGGCGAAACGTCAGCTTTTCGGAGTCGTGGCTGTGGACCTGCTCCCTGGGCCGAGCGAGGTGGTGACGCTCTCCGATGCGAGTGGTAATCCCGCCTATATCGCCGCCGACATGCTCGCCCAAGCGGAGCACGGAGGTGATAGCGTGATGGGACTGGTGACGGATTCTGAGGAACTGCTGGAGAGCGTGCGCACGGAGATCGCGAAGCAGATCAAGACACTGTCGCGCCAAGCACAATTGCAGAAGGCGCTTAGTGATAGCGCGTGGATGGTATTGGTCAAATCCTTCGATGATGGCGTCGCTCTGGTGAATGCCTTTGCCCCTGAGCACCTCTCTCTGATCGTGAGGAATGAGAATGCTGTGGTTCCGCTCATCACGACTTCAGGAGCGATTTTCCTTGGGAATGATTCTCCTGTCGCCGTCGGAGACTTCCTCGCCGGACCGAGTCATGAACTGCCGACGGGCGGTGCCGGAAAATCCTTCCCTGGGCTGACGGCAGACATGTTTCAGCGCCGCACCAGCATTGTGCGACTCGATCAGGAGTCGATCCGGAAGTCTGCCCCCATCGTAGAAGTTTTCGCGAAAATCGAGGGACTGGACGCGCACGGACGTTCGGCGACGATCCGGGTGGATCAGCGGTGAATTCCACCTTTGATGCGGTGCTTATTTCTGCTCCGCGATTCCTCCGTTCTCGTCGAAGACCAGTTCTACCTTCTTGAGTTGGGGCTGATCGATCAGAACGTGATATTCCAGTTTTTCATCCACTGTCACACGCCTCGCCTGCTTGATCCGCCCCTTTCCCGCCAGAAGGGCGGCGACGGATTCCTGAACTGGTGTCGGCAAATCGATAGGGCGGATTTTCTCTACAATTTTAAGCAATTTCCCCGTGCTATCGATCTGGAGCTTCGTATCACGAAAGGGGCCTGTGTTGATCTTGACCAGATACAGGGCGCGCTCCTGAATCTCGATACTTTTGATATACATCAGTTTTCCCTGACCGAGATTCGCCTGAATCGTGAGCGCCACGGGCTCCGGGCACTGCCAGAGGGCGAGATTGTCCTCCGTCCGTGAAACGGTCGGCAGGAGCATGAGCAAAAGCAGACACGGAACCACGAATCGTCGGAAAAAGCACGACGATGGCGGCGTTCTTAACAGAGCCTGCGACGAAAAAGAAGGCGCTTTCATGGATCCCATGATATCTGTATTTGCAGACGTTTGTTTTGCAAGCAAATACACAATTTTCCCTTAAGGTGCTCGACGCTAGACCGCACGATGGACAGTCCGAGACCGGAGTGATGCCCTTTCGTCTGTGTTTCCCGCTTGCGCCAGAAGCGCTCACACATGTGCGCCACGTCCTCCTCAGAGAGGTCAGGCGCTTCATTTTCCACACTGAGATGGTGAGGGGAGACCTCGATCGTGATCAGGGAGCCTTCCGGACTGTAGCTCACTGCATTTTCACAAAGATTTCCAAGAATCGCCCGCCACAGAATGGGATCTGAATAAAATTTGCCGGGTTCGATTCGGGAAGAGACTTTGAGACTGCGGGCATGAAGCTCATCGCTCAGACGATGGAGAGTTTCATTCACGCTCAGTTCTAGGTCGATCTCCTCCAGCGATTCGCCTCCGTGCTTGTCGGCTCGGGAGAGGAGAGAGAGTCTTTCGATCAGTTGCTCCAGTTCGGCGACTGCTTCGCCGATTCCTGTGAGAAAAGTCGGCGTCACTTCATCCGGCCAGGCGATGCCCAGTTCCACCATCGCTCGAATTTCTGCGAGCGGCGTGCGCAGTTCGTGGGCGGCGTGGCTACTAAAGCGGCGCTCGCGTGTGAAAGAGACTTCCAATCGCTCGAGCAGTTCATTGAGCTTTTCTCCGAATCCTTGCAGTTCAGCGGGGAGTTCGTTCAGATCAAGGCGCTCCGACAGACGGCGTACATCGATCTTTTGAACCTTGTTGCTTAGACGATCTAATGGGGTCAGGCCGAATCCCACGACGAAGTAGAGAATCACGAGACTGATGAGGACGGCCCCGCCTCCAAATAGGCTGATGGCCAGCACGGCTGCTTTTAGAGTGCGATCCAGATCGCCCCGGTCACTAGCGACCAGAATGCGTAGGTCGGTGAACTGAGGCATCTCCGAATCTGAAGGCGTAAAGGTCGCCCAGTAAGCGCGACAGGAGATTCCGTCCGGTAAGTAGATGTCACCGTATCCGCTTTCGTCCAAGCCAAATCCCTGAGGGCGGGGGAGATGGGTGTCCTCCAAAGAATGTGATTGATGGAGAGGCTCTCCCTCTCTTGTGAATATCTCGAAATACTCGCCTAAAGAACGTGGACCGTATCCGATGAAACTTTGCACATCGGGATCGAGCTCTAATTCGTTCTCATCGATCTCCGTAGCGGTCATCAGTGCTTCCGCCTTGCTCACCAGAGTAGCGTCGAACTGATTGGTCAGAGTTTGATAAAATGTAAAGTAGAGACCGAATCCGCAGATGAACAGCAGGAGGAGGGCGGCCACCCCGATCAGGAACAGCAGTTCGCGACGGATGGACTTCATAAGTTCTCTTGCATTACGTATCCGAGCCCTCGCCGCGTGTGGATCAGAGATGGTTCGTCTCCGGGGAAAAGCTTACGTCGGAGAGAGTAGATCGCTGCATCCACAGCATTGCTGAGAGGACTCTGCGTCTCTGCATAGAGGTGCTCCTCGATCTGTTCTCGACTGAGCACCCGTCCCGGATGGCGGGCAAGACATTCTAGGAGGGAGAACTCACGTGCCGTCAGCGATATCTCTTCCCCCCGCCGCAGTACTCGTCGAGCAGAGAAATCGATTTCCAGAGCTCCGATACGGAGCACAGAATGCGCCTGTCCAGAACGCCGTCGCACCACGGCCTCGATTCGGGCGGCTAGTTCCTCGATGGCGAAAGGTTTCACCAGATAGTCATCCGCACCCAATGCCAAACCACGTACCCGATCACCGACAGTATGCAGAGCGGTGAGGATGATTACGGGCGTATCATCTCGACTGCGACGAAGCGATTCCAAGAAGCTAAGGCCACTTTCTCCCGGTAACATCAGATCCAGCAGAATCACATCGTAGGAATACAGGTCGCGGCATTGACGCGCCTCCCGGACGTCTGCTGCCTCGTCCACAGCCTGCCCTAGGCGGACGAGTGCGCGTGCAACCGTGTTGCGGAGGCGCTGGGAGTCCTCGACGAGTAAAATGCGCATGGGGCGAGGAAGGATAGGGAAGCTAAAAAGCTCATCCGGGAAAAAACTTTCCGGAGTGCAGGACATCATACCACGATAGGCAAGTCTGAGTCATTCAGAAAATCTCCTCCACAGGCGAGAGTTCGCTTTTAGCTAATCCGAGGGATCAAAAAAAGCGCTTGCCTCGGCCTCGATCTGAGCGAAGCTTTCGATCCAGTCTCATCGAGACCGATTCAAATCGCGGGATGGAGCAGTCTGGTAGCTCGTCAGGCTCATAACCTGAAGGCCGTAGGTTCAAATCCTACTCCCGCAACTTCCCTTCAAACGCTGTAAGTAAAAGCCTTACAGCGTTTTTTGTGCCCTAATTCAAAAAAGTCCAAGTGCGTCAAAATGTCCCAAAAATGCCACTTTTTGCCACTTTTTGTGCCTTAATTTGCGCCCCACTTTTTGATTTCCCGAGAGGGGAAAAGTAAGCACAGGTTATATGGCGCGATTATGTTTCATCAAAAAAGAAACTGATCGCACCGAGCGCGGTTAAATTACAGTGTTCACTTTCATGAGTAAATCATCCATCTTTCGTCGCGTCGCATTCGCTACGCTAATTTTTTCAAGCGGTGTTTTCTCTCTTTCTTTCGTTGCTGCAGATCAGCCGAAAGAGAAGGATGCGGTCACCCGCATTGATACCTTGGTCCTAGAGGGATTGAAGAAAGAAAATCTAAAGCCGAATGCAGATACAGATGACTCTACCTTCGTCAGGCGCGTCTATCTCGATCTGATCGGGCGCATCCCGACCCATGCTGAGACTGCGGCCTTTCTCGATTCCAAATCGCCGAATAAGCGGACCGAGCTGGTGGATGCGCTCGTAGGATCGGATGGATACAATTCGTCAATGTACAACTGGTTCGCCGATCTTCTGCGCCTGCGCACCTCGATCTCGGGGAATGGACAAAGCAGCACTTCGGGTTTGGCTTATGAGTACTGGGTCAAGGACGCAATTCGTGAAAACCGTCCCTATAACAAGATGGTCTATGACCTGATCACCGCCTCAGGCAGTAGCTGGCAGAATCCTGCCGTCGGGTATTACCTTCGAGACTACGGGATGCCCCTAGACAACCTCGCGATGACGATTCAGGTCTTCCTCGGTACACAGATCGTCTGTGCCCAGTGTCATAATCACCCCTTTGAGGAAGTGACACAGATGGATTACTACCACATGGCGGCTTTTACCTACGGAATGGTGGGTTCCAACGCTCGCCCGACCGAGCAGCAAGCGCTGAAGCTTGTCAAAAATGGAATGAGAGGTGAGTTCGCGAAACCCGGGGTTCGCAAAGGGAAGCAGCAGAAAGGGCAGAAGGGTTCTATGTCAGAAGCAGACTTTGCAGGGCTTCGCAAGGCGGCGTCTGAGATTTTGACCCCGCTTCGATTTAGCAATATTATCGAAACCCAACGCCAGCTTCGCCTGCCGAAGGATTACAAGTATGATGATGCCAATCCTCTGGCGGTGGTCGCCCCTACCACCTATTTTGGGGAGGTAGCGAAAGTCGATGGCAGCGAGCCTCCGATTCACGTCTTTGGAAAATGGCTAACGTCTTCGGACAACAAGCTCTTCGCCAAGGTGATCGCCAATCGTCTGTGGAAGCGTGCCTTCGGCCTAGGGTTGGTCGAGCCAGTGGACGACTTCAAGGATAACGTCGCGGCAGCGAATCCCGCTCTGCTCGACTACCTCGCTGAATTGATGGTTTCTTACAACTATGACCTACAGAAATTCGAGCGAGTTCTCTATCAGACAAAGGCCTATCAGAGAGAGGTTTCAAGAGAGGAGCCTGCGATGGGTGCACACTATTATTTCCAGGGGCCAATTCTGCGCCGTATGTCAGCGGAGCAAATCTGGGATTCGCTCGTGGCCATGACAACAGAGAATTCCGATGCGCCTGACGCCGCTCGCCGACTGTATGCGGAGCGTCAGATCGCAAAGGTTCATTTGATCGCTGAATCGGTTTATGATCAGAATCCAAAGGAGTTTCTGAGCAGCATGCGGCAGGTAGTGGAGGCGAAGCGTGGCCTGAACGCTCGGATCAAGGAGGCTGAGGCGAAGATCGGGAAGGCGCGTGAATCAGGTGATGAAGAGGAGATTCGCAGGGCGGTAAGAGATGCGCGCGACATCAAGAAAGAATTGGATACAGACATTGAAGAACTTGTGTATCGAAAGGGCTTGGAACAAAAGCTCGTCGCTCTGCGTGAAGGGGCACCTGCTGAGCAAACGTCGCTGATGAAATCTGAATCAACGGACAAGGAGGAACCGAGCTTGATGAGTGCATTGGCGGCCCAGATATTCACAGGAAATCGCAGCATGGACGAAGGCATGTCGGAAATCGTGGGATCGGACAAGGACGGAATCATCAACGATCTGATCGATACCATGTTCGCCCAGCGACAGTCGGATCTGGATGCGGGGCGGCAGGCGCAGCGCAAGCGCGAAAGAGCGACGTGGCATGTGGATCGCAAGGGGAGTAACGCTGTTCCCTATCGAATGTTTGACAAGTTCATCCGAGAGCGGATGAAGCGAGCTTCAGAGATTTCCCAGCCGGCACCAGCGGGGCATTTCCTTCGCGAATTTGGACAGAGCGACCGGGAACTGGTGGAAAACTCGAATCGCGAAGCTTCGATCACACAGGCGCTGGCGCTGTTGAATGGTCCAGTTCTCAGTGCGATTGTCAATCCTTACTCCGTGCTCATGAGGGATATGAAGGGCGAAGACTTCAGTGAACGAATCAGTACGGTTTATCTCACCATGCTCAGTCGCCTTCCCACGGATCAGGAAAAGGCGATCTTTGTGGAGGCAGGGAAGACCAATCCCGAGCTGCAAACGATCAGCGGAATCGTGTGGACCTTGTTGAATACTCGTCAGTTTCTTTTCGTGCAGTGATGTCGCTGTGTGGTGCGAGCTGCCCAAATCATCTTCCTCTTCAACTTCATTATTTTTCGTTTCAGTCATGAAAATTTCATCTGATCTTTCGCGTCGCCATTTTCTGAGTCGGGCGACCCAGTCTTTTCTCGGTGTAAGTGCCGTCGGATCGCTGCCCGATTGGGCCTTTTCTGAGGGAGGAAATACGCCTCCTACTCCTCTGCGCAAGAATCCTGCCAAGCGTGCGATCTATCTCTACATGGACGGTGGAATGTCGCATCTGGACACTTTTGATCCGAAGGATGATCGCGGGGTGATGGGGCCGACTAAACGTGTGCAAACTGGGATCGATGAACTGAGTCTGTCGAATAATTTGCCTCTCCTAGCGAAGCGAGCGGACAAATTCGCGGTGGTGCGGTCGATCGCTACGACACAGGGAGCGCACAAGCAGGGGAATTACTTCATGCACACGAGCTACGAGATTCGCAGTTCGATCCGCCATCCAGCGATGGGAGCATGGCTTCTGAAATTCAAAGGGCGTGCGAATCCTTCCATGCCTGGAAACGTCCTCGTCAACGGGCGGCCCTCTCATCCGGGAGCCGGGTTCTTCGAGGCTAGCCTATCGCCCCTGTCTATCGGGAATCCGGAGGAAGGATTAAAGAATACGACTCTGACCAAAGGGATGACAGATGAAAAGTTCGACTTTAACCGTACCTTGGCCGAGAAGTTGGATGTTCCGTTCATTGAGCGATACGACCAAAAGAATGTTCGTGCTTACTCTGATATGTACGATGATGCGATCCAGTTGATGCGTAGTTCCGATTTGGTCGGATTCGACATTTCTAAAGAACCGGAAGAGGCGCGGAAGCGATACGGAAAGTCGTCTTTCGGTCAGGGGTGTCTGCTGGCTCGACGCTTACTCCAGCACGGTGTGAGTTTCGTCGAAGTCGATATGGGTGGCTGGGATACGCACAACGCGAACTTCGTCAATGTACCGGAGCTGGCCAAGAACCTCGATGTCGCCCTGTCTGCTTTGCTCGATGATTTGATCAGTATGGGAATGTACGATGATACGCTGGTGATTCTCGCGACGGAATTTGGGCGCACCCCTGTGATCAATTCCAATGCGGGACGCGATCACCACGCTTCCTGCTTCTCTTGCGTACTCGCCGGAGGCGGAATCAAGGGTGGAACGGCCTACGGAATCACTGATGAACGTGCAGCGAAAGTGCTGGAGAAGCCTCTTCGGATTTGTGATTTTAATGCGACCATCGCCTACGGTCTCGGACTTCCAATTGAGCAGGTAGTGTTTTCCCCATCGCAGAGACCATTTACTGTGGCGGAGAAGGGCAAGCCGGTTACGGAACTCTATGTCTGAGCTTCTCACCGGAGGTGCCATCTCAAAAAGGTATCGCCCCAAGAAAGAAAGTCTGAAAAAGGCTGCATAAATTGGCAGGCTAAATCGTCTTCTGAATATCGAACTTCGCCCGCTAATGCGCGAAGTTTTCCTTACTACCTGATATGAAAAAATCACTTCTGCTCTCTGTGTTCGCTCTTGCGGCTGCATCACTCTTCGTTTCCTGCACTCCCGGTGAACGGGGCGCTTTCGCTGGCGGTGCGATCGGTGCCGGTACTGGTGCTCTGATCGGAAATGAGACCGGTGCTTTGGTTGGCGGTGCCATCGGTGCCATCGCTGGATCCGAAATCGCAAAGAATCGCGCTGCTCGTCGCGGTTACTATGGCGGTGGCCCAGGCTATTATGGAGGCGGTCCTGGTTATTACGGTCGTGGTCCAGGGTATTATGGAGGCCGTCCTCATCATCACGGATATCGCGGATATTGAGAGTCCTGCTACATGATTCTGGACGCGGTGCGGAGACAGCCTCACCTGCAGGAATCCGCTTCGCGAACTGAGCAAACTTCGGAGAAGGCAGTGATCTGAGTCAGATGCTGCCTGATCCTCGTTGGGGTTTACTCGAGCACTTGGATTCTCTGCTGGTCCTGTCGGACACTGAACTTCGCCTGAGTGACCTCGATCTCCTCGACCGGCAGCTCTGGATACTCCCGCGAACGTACCACCTAGTCCGGCTTTCAGAACTCGTGTCCAAAATTGGCTGTTTTCACTGCTTTAATACGCTATAGCCCTTATTCTATCAAGAGCGAGTGAGCCGGTCCCAAGACTCTGGCCAGATACCCGGCTAACTTAAGCTATGATATCGCGAACAGCTAAAGGAGTAAAGGATTACAGTGAGATTGTCAAGGTTGAGTCTGATTAGATGGCGATTTCTCGTGCGCGAGGCGGC
>CAUJIH010000011.1 GCA_963205275.1 Verrucomicrobiota bacterium
GCATCTGGTGTGATTGTGCGGTTTTAAGTCATTCGTAGTCGTTCAGCCGATTCGAAAAAGCGGTCTCGACCCACCGTGCTTCGCAGCACTTCGCACCGAGTATATCAAAAATGTCCTTGTCTTGAATCGCCCCAAACAAGATAGATAGAACAGGACGCTCTCTCCTACCGATCCCATGTCGAACCATTTTTTTGACAAGCCTATCCTCAACTCTCCCTACGATTATCCTTCTCGTCACTGGGAGCTGGATGATCAGGGACAGCCGACGCAAGAAGTCATCGAGTCTCGCCGCAAGTGCTCGTACGTCACTCCGGTTCCTCAGCCAAAAAAGTCAAAAAAATCCTCACTAGCAGCGCAGCAGGATGACTTATTCGCAGAAAAGGTGGACGACATCATCGTCGATGATCAGCTCTACGATCCCACCTCCATCGTCAACGAAGTGCGCGCAGCGGTGGATGCTTGGCGCAAGCTCCCCCACCCTCGCGACTGGGGCGTCACCCCAGAAACCGCCCGCCTGCTCCAGTATTGGCGCACGCATGAGTTCACGGGCATTCGGCCCTTTTTCTGCCAAATCGAGGCCGTGGAAACAGCCATCTGGCTGTCCGAAGTTGCTCGCAATTCCAGTAACAAAGCCCACAAGAAACTCTTCCAATACCTCGAAGCAGCCAATAGTCACTCCGACCTCTTCCGCCTCGCTCTCAAGCTCGCCACTGGTGCGGGGAAAACCACCGTCATGGCCATGCTCATCGCCTGGCAAACGGTCAATGCCAACCACCGCCCGAACTCAAAGCACTATTCCAACGCCTTCCTCATCGTCGCGCCGGGCATCACCATCCGCGATCGCCTGCGCGTGCTGCTCCCGAACGATCCAGAAAGCTACTACTTCAATCGCGAGCTGGTCCCCGCCGATATGCGCAAGGAGATCGAAAAAGCCCGCATCGTCATCACCAACTACCACGCCTTCCAGCGGCGGGAAAAAGTAAATCTGGCCACCGGAACACGCGCACTCCTCAGAGGGCACGCTCCTTACGATCTAGACACACGGGAAAGCGAAGGCGAAATGGTGCGCCGAGTCGTCGGCTCGCTTATGGGGTGCAAAAACATCATCGCCATCAACGACGAAGCCCACCACTGCTATCGCGACAAAAGGGGACCCGATGCCGTCGATTGGGAAGACGATCTGAAAGGCGATGACAAAAAAGTGGCTAAACAGCAAAATGAATACGCCCGGCTCTGGATCAATGGACTGGAGGCAGTCAAGCGCGTGCTCGGCATCTCCATCGTCTATGACCTCTCCGCCACACCCTTTTACCTAGCTGGCTCCGGTTACCGCGAGGGCACCCTCTTCCCCTGGGTGATGTCCGATTTCTCGCTGATGGACGCCATCGAGTGCGGCATCGTCAAACTCCCCCGCGTCCCCATCGCCGACAACGTCCCCGACGCCGAGCACGCGATGCCCAAGCTCCGCCGGCTCTGGGACGCCATGAAGGACGCCAAGCAATCGCTGCCAAAAATGGGACGCGGCACGAAGACGAGTTCTCACGATCCCCTCAGCCTACCTCCGCTCTTGATCACCGCCCTTGATGCCCTCTACGGCCACTACGAGAAAACCTACCGAGCATGGAAAGACGCGGGGATTATCGAGCCACCGGTATTCATCGTCGTCTGCCAAAACACCAATATCTCCGACCTCGTCTACCGTTACATCTCCGGCTTTGAATACGAGTCGAAAAAAGACGGTACCATCCCACCACCATATCTGGGAAAATTCGAACTGTTCCGCAATTTCGATAGCAACGGCAACCGTCTCGCCCGCCCCAACGCCCTGCTCATCGACTCCGAGCAACTCGAATCTGGTGACGCATTGGATCCCGATTTCCGCCAATCTTTTGGCACAGAAATCGAGCAATTCCGCCGCGATCTCATCCAGCGCAGCGGCAACCCACAAGCGGCTGAGAACATCGATGACGCTACCCTCCTGCGCGAGGTCATGAACACAGTTGGCAAGAAAGGTCGCCTCGGCGAGCAGATCCGCTGTGTCGTCTCCGTCTCCATGCTCACCGAGGGCTGGGATGCCAACAACGTCACCCACATCCTCGGCGTCCGTGCCTTTGGCACCCAGCTACTCTGCGAGCAAGTCGTCGGCCGGGGCCTGCGCCGCCGCTCCTACGAGCTCAATTCAGAGGGCCTCTTCGATGTCGAATACTCCGACATCCTCGGCATCCCCTTCGACTTCACGGCCAAGCCCGTCGTCGCCGGGCCCGAGCCACCGCCTCGCAGCACCCACGTACAGGCCGTCTCTCCCGAGCGCGACGACCTAGCCCTGAGCTACCCTCGCGTCATCGGCTATCGCGTCGAGCCACCGGGAAAAGACTTCACCGCCCAGTTCTCCGAGGACTCCACCCTCGTCCTCACCCCAGAAAACGTCGGTCCCACCCGCACCATCATTTCAGGCATTGCCGGGCAGACAGAGGAACTCACCGTCGAGCACCTGAAAAATATCCGCCCCTCCACCATCCTCCTCCGCCTCACCATGCACTTGCAGGAGACCAAGTTCCGAGACGAAAGCGGAGATACCTCCGATTTCGGATACTTCGGGGCCTTGAAACGCATCACCCGCCAGTGGCTCAATAACTACCTCAAGTGCGAGGGTGGCACCTACCCCGCCCAAGTGCTCATCCCCCAGTTCACCGATGAAGCCTGTAACCGCATCGCCAATGCCATCGTCGCCGCCAACCCGTCCCCCCAGTCGGTGCTCGCCATCCTCGATCCCTACAATCCCACGGGTTCTACCCACTTCGTCAACTTCCGCACCTCCAAAGGAACCTACCAAGCCGACCCCAAAAAATCACACATCAACTACGTCGTTCCGGACTCTGATTGGGAAACTCAATTTGCCATGGCGGCCGAGCATCATCCGCAAGTCCTCGCCTACGCGAAAAACCAAGGACTCGGCCTCGAAGTTCCCTACCATTACAAAGGCCACGCTCACCGCTACCTTCCCGACTTCCTGCTCACAATCGACGACGGCCACGGCGCTGACGATCCGCTTCACCTCATCGTAGAAATCAAAGGCTACCGAGGCGAAAACGCCAAGGCCAAGGCCGATGCCATGAACACCCACTGGATTCCCGGCATCAACAACCTCAAAAAATTTGGTCGCTGGGTCTTTATCGAAATCACCCAGCCCTACACCATGGAAGAAGACCTCAGCGAGCTTATTCGCGAGGAAATGGACAAGAAACTCGCCGCATTACCTCACTCCGAAAGCGAAACCGAAATCGCCCTAGAATCAAAATGACATGCGCCGCAGGCTTTGGAGTGCGGTGGCCCGACACCGCTTTCCGTACAAACCCTACCATCTACCACCACCTAAAATCGCACCCTTTCCCCTCTACCGCCCAAGGCTCCGAAAAAGCGGTGTCGGGCCACCGCACTCCAAAGCGCCTCGCGCTGAACGCGTTGTACACTATCCCTGCACTAGCACTTCATAATTCATAATTTCCCCAATCCTTTCCCCATGTCCGCTCAACAGAAAAAGACCGTCGTCACTCAAAAGCACATCGATGCTACCCGCACCAACATCCCTACGGCGGAGATGCAGTCTGTCGTGGATGATGAGGTGAAGCAGGCGATCGAACTCGCTTACGAAAATCGTAATCCGGACCTCGACCCGCAACTCGTCTGGCGGGGGAAATACGACGCGGATCAACTCCTCGTCCAAGCGCCACCGCTCTACATCCAAGAGAAAATCCACCCCAAGGCGCTCATTGACGATCTCCAGCGCGTCACCCGCGAGAGTAAGGAGGAGCAAGGGCTGGAAACTCCCGATCTCTTTGCCGATTTCAATGGCTTCTCCAGCGAGGCAAAGACCGCCGACTTCTACCAGCACCACGGACACTGGACCAACCGCATGATCTTGGGCGATTCCCTGCAAGTCATGGCCAGCCTCGCCGAGCGCGAGGGCCTGCGCGGCAAAGTGCAGTGTATCTACCTCGACCCGCCCTACGGCATCAAGTTCAACTCGAACTTCCAGTGGTCCACCACCAGCCGCGATGTCAAAGACGGCAACAAAGATCACATCACCCGCGAGCCGGAAATGGTCAAAGCCTTCCGTGATACCTGGCGCGATGGCATCCATTCCTACCTCAGCTACCTCCGCGATCGCCTCATCGTCGCCAAGGATTTGCTTACCGAATCAGGGTCTATTTTCGTGCAGATTGGCGATGAGAATGTTCATCGAGTACGGGCTGTGATGGATGAGGTGTTTGGGGAGGAGAATTTTGTGAGTATAATCACCTATGCAAAAACAACTGGCTTTTCAGGCAATACTTTATCGTCCATTGCAGACTATATAGTATGGTACGCTAAATCTAAGGACTCTGTTAAGTATAGACAGTCATTAATTAATAAAAGTGCGCACGGAGAAGGAAAATCAAAATATAGGCCGGGTCATACAATAACTGCATTACAACTTTTCCCGTTTGATCTGAATAGAGAGGCGGTTTCAGATCAATTGACTTCGCAAGGAGCTTCTCCAAACAGCGAGCAGAAGTGGGAATTTCAAGGTAAGATTTGGAATCCTTCAACAGGACTTCACTGGAAAACTAGATTAGAAGGGCTAGATCGTCTAGCTCTAGCAAGTCGTGTAATGCCAGAAGGGAATTCTGTTCGATATGTTCGGTTTTTTGATGATTTTTCTGTTCAACCGCGTGTTAATGTATGGATGGATATTGGTGGAATTCAGAGTCGTTCAGATCCAAAAGTCTATGTTGTACAGACTGCAACCGAAGCCATCCAACGCTGCCTCCTCATGGCCACCGATCCCGGCGACCTCGTGCTCGCCCCACCCTGCGGCTCCGGCACCACCGCCTACGTGGCCGAGCAGTGGGGACGACGTTGGATCACCATCGACACCTCGCGCGTTTCCCTCGCGCTAGCCCGCGCCCGCCTCATGGGAGCACGCTATCCCTACTACCTCCTCGCCGACTCCCGCGAGGGCCAGTTGAAAGAAGCCGAAGTCACCCGCAGCGTCCCCCGCGACGCGCCCACCTACGGCAAGATTTCCCACGGTTTCGTCTACGAACGCGTGCCCCACATCATGCTGCGCGACATCGCCAACAACGCGGAAATCGATGTCATCTGGGACCAATTCGAGCGACAGCTCCAGCCCCTGCGCGAAGCACTGACTGCCGAACTTCCCCAAGGCTGGCTGGCCATCTACCGCAAGGCCCAAAAATACACCGCCGAGGTGCCCGTGGAGATTGCCGAGTGGGAGGTGCCCCGCGAGCGCCCCGCCGAGTGGCCGGAATCCACCCAGGCATGGCTCGATCAATTCTGGAAACTCCGCATCGCCCGCCAGAAGGAAATCGATGCCTCCATCGCCGCCAAGTCCGAGTCCGAATACCTCTACGACAAACCCTACGAGAACAAAAGTAAAGTCCGCGTGGCTAGCCCCTTCACCGTCGAATCCGTCTCCCCCCACCGCATGCTCCACGTGGGGCCAGAGGATGAAGTGATCGATCCTTGGAAAAAGGTCAACGAAGACCCCACCGAACTCAAGCGCATGCAGGACTTCACCACCCTCATGCTGGAGAACCTACGAACCGCTGGCGTGCAGCAAGCGCACAAAGAGAATCGGCTCCATTTTGACAGCATAGATGCCTTCCCCGGCAGCGGCTACGTCTGCGCCATAGGCACCTACACCGAGGGCGAGAGCGAGAACGCCCCCACCCGCCGCGCCGCCATCCACATCGGCCCCGAGTTCGGCACCACCAGCCGCGAAGACCTCGTGGCCGCCGCCCGCGAGGCCGGCGACTTGCAGGCCGACATACTCCTCGCCTGCGCCTTCAACTACGACGCCCACGCCACCGAGTTCGAGCGACTCGGCAAAATCCCCGTCCTCAAAGCCCGCATGAACGCTGACATGCACATGGCCACCGATCTGAAGAAGACCAAGACCGCCAACCTCTTCGTCGTCTTTGGAGAGCCGGACGTAGAAGTGGAAAAGCTGGAAGGCGATCAGCTCCGCGTCCACCTCCACGGAGTGGATGTGTTCAAGCCCCAGACCGGCGAAGTCGTCAGCAGCGAACCCGACGACATCGCCTGTTGGATGGTAGACACCGACTACAACGAAGAGAGCTTTTTCGTTCGCCAAGCCTACTTTCTCGGTCAGAACGATCCCTACCAATCGCTCAAGACCACCCTAAAAGCCGAGATCAACCGCGAGGCCTGGGAAACCCTCCGCAGCACCATCAGCCGCCCCTTCCCCCGCCCCGCCACCGGGCGCATCGCCGTCAAGGTCATCAACCACCTAGGCGACGAGGTAATGAAAGTGATTGCGGTGTGAGCGTGGGGGAGAAACACGCTCCCCCAAAGCGGCACTACCCTTGGCGCGAAGCGCTTTGGAGTGCGGTGGCCTGACACCGCTTTCCGTAAAACCCTACCATCCACCCATCACCTAAAATCGACACTTTCCCTCCATCGCACACGCTCCCCCAAAGCGGCGCTTCACGCCGCACTCCAAAGCGCTTCGCGCACACACTACCAGTCGCTAGCCACCTCGAAGTTATCTTTTACAGCAAGCTGATCCACCTTAAAACTCTCAATCGTCTTTGCAGTCGCTGTATCCGCCGTACTTTCAAACCACCCTGCCGAGCACCACGGATACTGGTTCGCCACCGGAACCAACCCATGCCGAACGGCATTATGATGCACATACTTCAGCCTTGCGTAGTAACTCTTCTGAAAGGTCAATCGAGTCTCCCAATAGTTATGCCACACTTTACGGCCCGGAGTCGCGTCCAATCGATTCACCCAGATGGCCATTTTTGTATGGAGGATCTGTAGCATTTCACTCAGATTTTCCGCTGTTTTCGGCGATTGCCCGACAAAATGATAATGATTCGAAAACACCGCCCAAGCCTCAAGCTGCCAGTCAAAGTCACGTGCCACCTTGAGCAATCCTCGCTGGAGTACCGCTAATCGCTGTGCTCCTCGGAAGAAATGTTCATGTTGATAGCTTGCCGCCGTCACAATATACACTCCATTTTCTCCTATTTGATGGAGTGGTGCATGCGGCCACGGAGTATCGCTCATTACCCACGAGTCTCCCTAAATTACGAGTGATCGGTCAAGGAGATAGTGTCCTTATTTTTAGGATATGCGCACGATACCCTCGGCGCGAAGCTGCATTACCAATCAAACATTCCCGTCTACCGCCCAAGCCTCCAAAAAAGCGGCGCGAAGCGCTTTGGAGTGCGGTGGCCCGACACCGCTTTCCGTAAAACCCTACCATCCACCCATTACCCAAAATCGCACACTTTCCCCTCTACCGCCATCCCCCCCCCAAAGCGGCGCTTTACGCCGCACTCCAAAGCCTGCGGCCCATGTACAGTGCGGGATACCCTCGGTGCGAAGCTGCATTACCAATCAAGCATTCCCCTCTACCGCCCGAGCCTCCAAAAAAGCGGCGCGAAGCGCTTTGGAGTGCGGTGGCCCGACACCGCTTTCCGTAAAAACCCCACCATCTACCCGTCACCCAAAATCGCACACATTCCCTCCATCGCACACCCTCCCCCAAAGCGGCGCTTCACGCCGCACTCCAAAGCCTGCGGCGCATGTACAGTGCACGATACCCTCGGCGCGAAGCTGCATCACCGATCAAGCATTTCCCTCTACCGCCCGAGCCTCCGAAAAAGCGGCGCGAAGCGCTTTGGAGTGCGGTGGCCCGACACCGCTTTCCGTAAAAACCCCACCATCTACCCACCACCAATAACGCACACATTACACATGGCGACTATGCCAATGTATAGTATTCTCCTCATTGTGCTCGTCCCGTAGACTTTCTATAACATCATCCCCACAAGCATGCTCCACTTCCGTCTCGCTGATACCTTTTCTGACAGTCTCACCAAACTCACTGCCCAAGAGCAGAAGGCGGTGAAGATGACGGTGTTTGACATGCAGATGGATCACGCTCACCCGTCGCTCCAATTTCATCGAGTAGATAAGGCGAAGGATGCGAATTTCTGGTCGGCTCGTGCCAGCGGGGATATACGCATCATTGTGCACAAAACAGCCGCTGACTTTCTCGTCTGCTACGTGGATCATCACGATGCCGCGTATGCCTGGGCCATGAAGCGCAAAATCGTCCAACATCCCAAAACCGGGGCGATGCAGCTGGTGGAGTTAGAACACAAGCTCATTGAAATTCCACAATACAAACAGGTATCTGTAGATGCGCCCACAGAGCAGGCATCGGCCAAAAGCCTAAACTCTCTATTTGCAGATCATTCGGATGACGAATTGCTTTCCTACGGAGTCCCAGAAGAATGGCTGGATGAGGTCAAGCAAGCCACGGAGGAAAGCTTGCTGGATCTGGCCGAGCGTCTGCCGGGGGAAGCAGCGGAGGCCTTACTGGAACTCGCGGTTGGAAATACGCCGGAACTACCACCGACGCCGGAGACTGGTGCCGCTACAGGCTTCGACCACGCAGACTCGCAACGTCGCTTCCGTCTCATTACGGACCATGATGAGCTAGAGATCGCACTGGAATACCCGTGGGAGAAGTGGACAATCTTTCTCCATCCCTCACAAAAGTCGGCAGTGGAAGCGAATTACCACGGTCCGGCACGAGTGACTGGCTCCGCTGGCACAGGAAAGACAATCGTTGCCTTGCACCGTGCCGCTTTCCTCGCCAAGGCGAATCCTCAAGCTCGTATTCTGCTCACCACCTTTTCCCAAGCATTGGCCGAATTGCTGGAAATCAAACTGGATCGATTGGTAGGCGCGGAGACGGAGTTGAGAAAGCGCATCGAACTCCGCTCGCTGCCCAAGCTGGTGCAGGAGTGGACAGGCGACTTTACAGAACCGAGTGCCGAGGAACTAGCCGAATGGACGGCTGAAGCCATGGAATCCACGCCTGATCAATCATTTCCCCCGCGATTTGTGCGCGATGAATGGGCGCACATCTTCGATGCCTATCAGATCCATGATCTCGATGACTATCTCGCAGTGTCTCGTCATGGACGTGGCACTCGACTGGTCGCTTCTCAGCGAAAAACCATGTTTGATCTCATGGAGAACTTGCGACAGCGCATCCACGCTGCTGGCAAGCGAACTCTGGCGGAAGTCTATCATCAGCTAGGCGAGGAGCACGCCCAGAGCTACGATCACGTCATCGTGGACGAGGCTCAAGACCTCAGTGTCCCGGCTCTAAAATTCCTCTCTGCCATCACCAAAGAGGGAGACAACAATCTGTATTTTGCAGGAGATACTGGGCAGCGTATTTTTCAACTTCCTTTCTCTTGGAGCAGCCTAGGGATCAACATCCGTGGTCGATCTCGCACTCTGCGAGTCAATTACCGCACCAGCCACCAGATCCGCCAACGTGCCGATACCCTGCTAGATGAGACGATCATCGACGGCGATGGCATCGAGGAATCTCGTCGTGGTATCGTGTCTGTCTTCAACGGCCCACCGCCCCAATGCTTCATTGCAGAGTCACAGGAGGAAGAAATCGAGCACGTAGTCGAGCATTTGTACGATCTGCTCGAACGTGGCTTTGCTCCTGAGCAAGTCGGCATCTTCGTGCGCAGCCGTGCGCAAATGGCACGCGCCCGTGCCACTCTGAAGCAAGCTGGTATGAAGTGGGACGAGCTAGAAAACACCCGCCATCCCAGCACCGACCGCATTTCTCTCAGCACTATGCACCTCGCCAAAGGTCTGGAATACCGCGCCGTCATCATCATGGCCTGTGACGACGAAATTATCCCTCTGGAAGAGCGCATTGAAGCCGCTCAAGATCAAGATGCCTTGGAAGAAGTGTATAACACCGAGCGCCATCTCCTCTACGTCGCCTGCACCCGTGCCCGCGAAGAACTGCTCATCACTGCCACAGATCCCGAGTCAGAGTTCCTTGCCGATAGCTTTGTCTAGTCCGGACCCGCGATCATCCCGGCGCCGCAGGCTTTGGAGTGCGGCGTGAAGCGCCGCTTTTGCGAAACCCGAGCGACAGAAGGAAAAGGGTACGTTTTCAGGTGGCGGTTATTTACGGGGTCATGCAACATTTCTTAACACAACTTTCGCTCGGTTCTGGTCCATGTCCGTGTACCGTCAAGAAATAATCGCAGCAGAGTTGAAACAGGTTCCCGTGCTTCATGCGGACGAAACGGGCGTGCGTTGCTGCAAAAAGACTCATTGGCTACACGTTGTCGCACCGAGCACCTGACCCATGACAGCGACAGCGACAAGCGCGGACTGGAAGGCATGAGCGACGGCGGAGTGTTGCCGGAATATCGTAACAAACTCATGCACGACTTTTGGGGAGCCTACGACAAGCTCGAACACTGCGAACACCTGCGCTGCAATGCGCACCTGCTGAGAGAGCTCAAATCCTGCGCCGAAGACGGACACCAATGGGCGGCAGAATTGTCGGGTGCTCTGATCACGATGAAGCAGGCGCGGTACCAAGCGTTGCGTGAGGAGAAGCCGCCGGGGAAGAAGGGGCGCGTCAAGCAGAGCCGTGAGCACAACCTGCTCAAGCGCCTGAAGAAGAAGAAGGCTGAGATCATTGCCTTTCTGCACGATCCGAGCCTTCCCTTCGACAACAATCAAGCGGAGCGTGATTTGCGGATGATGAAAGTGCCGCAAAAAGTCTCTGGTTGCTTTCGCAGCGAAGACGGGGCCAAGATGTTCTGCGTCATCCGCAGCTACCTGTCCACGGCACGCAAACAAGGCCTGAGCATTATCGAGGCCATCCGCAACGCCCTGTGCGGATACCCCCAGCCCTTTGCTGTGGGTGCTGAATAGGTACGTTTCTTGAAAGTTCTCTGAAAAATTCGCTTGCAGAATTCAGCAATTCTTTTATAACAATTCAATGCATCGTTATATATTGATTTGTTGTTTCTCACTTGCCTTCACTCTTCCCGCGCTCTCGCAGGGCGACGCCACGAATCTCAATCCCACCGTGGTCGAAGCGACCAGCCCGGCACGGAAGGCGATTCAGCGGAAAGAGTCTCTTCAACAGGCACTCATGCCTAAGATTGACACGGCCACTCCTCCGTTGACCATCTCCGACGCGGCGGAAGTACCGAGCTTTCTTGAGCAGACTCTACCCTCGGTCGATACACTCTCTGCGACGGATATTCGCGTTTTGCAGAGACGCGACCTGACGGATGTATTACGCCAATCCGCCGGGCTTCATCTGGTACAGACCGGACAGATGGGAGCACAGAGTTCCCTGTTTATCCGTGGAATGGAAAGCAATCATACCGTAGTGATGTTAGATGGCCGTCGATTGCCTCCCGGACTCGGTGGAATGTATCAGCTCGAATCACTGGATCTCTCGACTCTGGAATCAGTCCAACTGCTCCGTGGAGCGGCCAGTTCTCTCTACGGATCGGATGCACTCGCAGGTGCGATCAATCTCCGCTCGACAGATGCTCGCTACGTAGAGTCCGACACTCTCGAGTCCTACGCTGAAGGGGGTTCATTTGATACATTCCGCATGGGACATAAGCTGACTCTGCGGGACGGACGAGCTTCAGCCGCCCTCGATACGAGCTGGCTGACAACGGCCAATGACCGCCCCTTTTCTGACTACGAAAATCGTGTTCTGCGCGGTAGTTTCGCTTACGATCTGGGCGAAGGAGCATTCCTCGACGTACTCGGATACATTCAAAATTCCGATCTCCAGGTTCCGGGTTCTCGCCTGAGTCCGACTTTCCCCGAATCCCAGTTAAATCATTACCAAACCTCGCTCTTCTCCCCTCGATTCAGTGTGACTCGGGACGAATGGGATTTCTCACTGCTCTACAGCTACACAAAGAGCGATCTGGAGGCGACGAAGGATGTCTTTTTCAATGACAGCCTGCTCAAACAATGGGGCCATGAACTCGAAGCCGTCTTCCACTGGCATCCTGACAAGTCTGCGACCTACACTCTCGGTGCTGGATACTATTCCAACGGATTCGAGCGCATCCCTCTGATCCCGGGATTTTTCAATCCTGCTGCGGAGTTTGACTACGGCTATACCAGCATCTTCGCCCAAGCGGAAATGAATCTGCCTGCGAACTTTCACCTTGTGGTCGGAGGCCGTCACGACGAGCAGGACTCCTTCACCAGCAAACCCACCTGGAGCGCGCAGCTCGACTACACCGTCGAGCCGACCGGCACTGTCCTCTTTGCCAAAGCTGCGACCGGCTATAAGGCACCATCAGGACAGGATTTCATCTACCTAGCACCGACGGTGCTCCCGTCCACACTCGCGCCGGAAGAGAGCTTCACCCGTGAGTTCGGCTTGCGGCAGCCGATCTTTAATCCGCGAAGCTCGATTTCCGTTACCTATTTCGAAAATAAAATCGATAATCTGATCGACATCGATCCCTTCACCTTCGTCAATCCTGCCATCGTCGATACGGAGAGTTCAGGAGTGGAGTTGGAGACGGTTCTGTCGCCTACGGAGAATCTCAGCTTTTACGTGAATGCTACTTGGTTGGATGCACACGTCCTGCGCGGTCAGTATCTCGGCGGGTTTGGTGGCAATCCCGGTGATCGTCTGCCGCGCCGTCCCGAGTTCGCTCTCTCCGGAGGAGTTGTGTATTCTGGCGATGGCTGGAAGCTCGGCGCTGAGTTAAGTGGTGCCTATAAGAGGCTCGATACTCCCGGCGTGATTCTCGACGATTACACGGTAGCGAGAATCTTCGGTAGCTACGAGATTACCGACCAAGTGGAAATCTATGGCCGGATCGAGAATCTTTTCGATCACGATTACGAGACGACCCGAGGCTTTGATGCAGCCGGACTCGGTGCCTTCGCCGGAGTGCGTATTCTCTGGGGTAAATAAGCCCGGAGTCTCTCCTCCATATCCTCCCCTCCTTTCTTATTTATGAAAACTTCGCCATACCATCCATCAGAACTCACTCGTGACCTTCAGGCGGAACTGAAAAAGCGCATTCTCGTGATCGATGGAGCCATGGGAACCACGATCCGTGAATATAAGCTCACGGAGGCAGAGGCACGTGGCGAGGCCTTCGCGAGCAACAAAAAGGATCTGCTCAATAATGGAGACATCCTCTCGATCACCCGACCCGATGTGATCGGCGATATTCACAAGCGCTTCCTGGAGGCGGGGGCCGATATCCTTATCACAAACACCTTTTCTGGCACCATCCTTGCCCAGAGCGAATTTTTCGTCACCGATCCACGAGAGTCGGGGAAAGGTCGCAAAGACCCGGAATTCTTCGCACGTGAGGTGTGCGACAATGAATTCCTCCGCGATCTGAGCTGGAACCTGAACGTCGAATCCGCAAAGCTTGCTCGTCAATGGTGCGACCGATTCAGTCATGACACAGGTCGCCGCCGCTACGTCGCCGGATCAATCGGTCCGATGACCGTCTCTCTGACGAATGCCCCCGATGCGGACGACCCCGTATTCCGTGTCATCACTTTCGACCAAGTGCGTGATGCCTATAAACAACAGGTGAAAGCCCTCATCGAGGGAGGAGCGGACATCATGCTCGTCGAAACGATTTTCGATTCTCTGAACGCCAAAGCCGCTCTCGTCGCTCTGCAGGAGGTTTTTGAAGAAGAAGGACGCGAGTTTCCCATCATCGTATCTGCCGCTGTCGGTCGCGGAGGTGAGACAATGATCTCGGCTCAGAAGGCGGAGGCTCTCTGGAATGCAGTGGCCCACGTTCATCCGTTAGCCATCGGACTCAACTGTTCACTCGGCCCAGATCTGATGGCTCCCCACCTGGCGGAACTCGCACGCGTCGCTGGCACGAATATCTCCGTCTATCCCAATGCCGGTCTTCCGAATCCACTCGCTCCCACCGGCTTCGACCTGCTCCCTCCAGACATGGCACGTGAGATCGAAAGCTTCGCCGCTAACGGATTGGTCAATCTCGTCGGTGGTTGTTGCGGGAATTCTGCTGACCACATCGCCGCCATCGCGAAAGTTGCGGAGCGCTACGCACCTCGCTCGATTCCGGCACTAGCTCCGGCGATGCGTCTCAGCGGATCTGAGGTATTCAATCAGACTCATGAGCGGGGATTCCTCATGATCGGCGAACGAACGAATGTAATGGGTTCGCCAAAGTTTTCGAAAATGGTAAAGGCGGGGCAACTGGAAGAAGCTGCTGCCATCGCTCGTCAGCAAGTGGAGAACGGAGCACCCGTGATCGACGTCTGTATGGACGAAGGAATGCTCGACGGCGTGGACATGATGAACCGCTTCCTACACATCCTAGCAGGCGAACCCGACGTCGCAGCCGTGCCTGTGATGGTCGATTCCTCAAAATGGAGCGTCATTCAGGCTGGCCTCAAATGCTTGCAGGGCAAAGGGATCGTGAACTCGATCTCCCTGAAGGAAGGCGAGGAAGTCTTCATCGCCCATGCCCGAGAGGTAATGAAATATGGTGCCGCAGTCGTCGTGATGGCTTTCGACGAACAAGGTCAGGCGTCGAGCTACGAAGACAAAATCCGGATCTGTGAGCGAGCCTATCGAATTCTGGTGGATCAAGTAGGCTTCGACCCAGAGGACATTATCTTCGATCCGAATATCCTGACCATCGCTACCGGGATGGAGGAGCACAACAACTACGCAGTCGATTTTATCAAGGCCACTCGCTGGATCAAAGAGAATCTGCCGGGGGCCAAGGTCAGCGGCGGAGTCTCGAACATCTCCTTCTCCTTTCGTGGAAACAACGCCGTGCGCGAGGCGATGCACTCCGTCTTCCTCTACCACGCCGGGAAAGCTGGCATGGACATGGGGATCGTAAATGCCGGAATGCTGGGAGTCTATGATCAGATCGAGCCGAAACTGAAGAAACTTGTCGAAGACGTTGTCCTAAATCTCCTACCGGAAGCCACGGAGGAGCTGATCAATTACGCTGAAGAATTGAAAGCTCAGGGCGCTGGGAAAAAGGACAATGGAGAAAACACTGCTCTCGCTTGGCGTTCGGGGAACTATGCTGAACGTATTTCCCATGCGATCGTTCGGGGAATCGTCGATTTTGTTGAGGAAGACACAGAGGAAGCCCGTGCGGCACTGGGAAAACCACTCGACGTGATCGAAGGCCCTCTCATGGACGGGATGAAGATCGTGGGAGAACTCTTCGGAGCTGGAAAAATGTTCCTCCCTCAGGTCGTTAAAAGCGCCCGGGTAATGAAAAAGGCCGTCGCCTATCTCGAACCTTTCATGCTCGCTGAGAAAGAGGAAGGCGCAGAAGATAACGCCCCCGTCGTGGTAACATGCACAGTGAAAGGTGATGTCCATGACATTGGAAAAAATATTGTTGGTGTCGTATTGAGTTGCAATGGCTATAAGGTCATCGATCTCGGCGTGATGGTTGACTGCGACCGCATCCTCACTGCCGCGAAGGAGTACAAGGCCGACATCATCGGCTTCAGCGGGCTGATCACTCCTTCACTCGACGAGATGATCTACAATGCCAAAGAGTTTCAGCGCCGAGGTGAAACCATCCCAATCCTCATCGGCGGAGCGACTACCTCACGAGCACACACAGCGGTAAAAATCGCGCCGAACTATTCCAATCCGGTCGTACATGTGCTCGATGCGTCACTGGTCGTCGGAGTGTGCAATTCCCTGCTATCTGAAAATCTGCGCGAGCAATTTCTCGCGGACAATCTCGCCCGGCAGGCACACGAACGTGAGCTGTTTTCCGGCAAGGTTTCCCAAACCGTTTACGTTCCCTACGAAGAAGCTCTCCAGGCGGGGGACAAAGTGGACTGGGCGACTGTCGAAATTGCCGCAGCACCAGAGATTGGCAGTCATGTGATCGACCCTTTCTCTTTGGAAGAAATCGCGGAGATCATGGACTGGACTCCCTTCTTCCATGCTTGGCAGTTGCGCGGGGTGTTTCCGAAGATTCTTCAGCACGAGAAACACGGCGAGACAGCACGCAAGCTCTACGAAGATGCTCTGCGCATCCGTGATGAACTGATCGCTAACCAGCGTATCTATGCGCGTGGCGTCTGGGGTATCTGGCCCGCCGCATCCACTGGACAGGACGTGCAGCTCTACACCGACGAATCGCGCTCGGATATTTTGGAAACTTTCTATTTCCTTCGTCAACAGAAAGAAAAAGTCCAAGCGAGTTCGGCGCATCTGAGTCTCGCCGACTTCGTAGCTCCGATCAGCAGTGGACGGTCAGACTATCTCGGTGCATTCGCCGTGACGGCAGGAAATGAAGTCGAAGAGTACGCGAAATCCTTCCGTGATGCGGGCGATGATTACACCGCCATTATTATTCAAGCTCTGGCGGACCGCTTTGCGGAAGGATCGGCTGAGTTACTGCATCGAAAAGTACGGCAGTTCATGGGCTTTGGAAAAAGTGAGAATCTGACCGTCGAGGATATGATCGCCGAACGCTATCGTGGCATCCGCCCCGCCGCCGGATACCCCGCCTGTCCGGATCACTCTGAGAAAAAGACCCTCTGGCGCTTGCTCGATGTTGAAGCAAAAACCGGTATCCAGATCACCGAAAGCTACGCCATGTTCCCGCCTTCGAGCGTCAGTGGTCTGTATTTCTTCAACGAGGCCGCACGGTATTTCAACGTCGGGAAAATCGATCGCGACCAGTTCGACTCCTATGCACAGCGCAAAGGCATGACACAAACCGAGGCCGACAAGTGGCTAGCGCCTTGCTTGGAGGAGTGAGGAATTCGCAGCGAGATCGACTACTGATCGCACGGCGCCTTAAAAAATCTCCTTCTCCGACCCTGTCGAACGCCCAATGACGAATCGGCGTATCGGCAGCGACACAAGAAGGAGATTCTCGGAATTTCACTGGGCCTGACTCAGCCAATCTGAACAGAACCGTCGAGGCTCTTCGTGAACTTGTGCACAACCTCACCTTTCGCATTGTGATACGTGAAAAGTATCTTGTCAGCGCTCAGATTCATGTGGAGAAAGCCATTAATCCCCTCCCCATAGGGAATCGGTCGCTTGGTGCTGATCACGGGACGTGTGGTCGCTCCCCCTGCGCCGGCCAATAGGAATGAGGTGAACTTCCCGTCGATCTCGATATGCTGGAGATCGTGATCGTGTCCGGCTAGGTAGGCATGGACTTTGTGCTCCTGAAAGAGTGGCCCCCATGAATCGATCAGACGCTGTGTGTCCTTGTGCGAACCGTTGCTGTAGAGCGGAAAGTGCGACATAACAATTGTAAAGGGAGCACGCGGTTTAGCCAACTCCTCCTTCAGCCAAGCATCCTGTTCAGCCGCTTCCTTTTTAGTTCGATATGTAAAGGTTTTCCCGGTTTTCTTGTTTCTGGAAGTGCCGACCGTATTGCTGTCGAGAGCGATCACCGTTGCATACGGTGAGGCCTCCGGCCCCAGTTCAAAGCGGAACCACTTGGCCGGCATTTTCCAACGCGTCCCCGGCTTTTTGGAATATTCCAACTGCACCTTCTCACCGCCGATGTTGTTCGAGTAATCGTGATTCCCTAGCACAGCATAAAACGGGCCGGGAAAAACAGAAGCCGGGTACATATCTTCAAACACTTCTTTCCAAAGCGTCGAGTCCACGGAGAACTTTCCTTTATCTACTGCGTAGAAATTATCTCCGAGCAAGAGCATGCAATCGGGAGTCAGATTCGATGTCTGACAAAATTTCGCCATGGTTTCCGCAACCTTCTTTTGAGCAGCACCAGTTGTACCGAAGTCACCGATGATCAGTGCGTTTACTGATTTTCCATCACCCGCCGCTCCATGCACGGATCGGGAGAGGAGATCTAGGGAGAGAAGTGCGCCGGAGCCGAGGAGTGTCTTTAACGTACGGCGGCGACTGGGATGACTTTGGCTCGTTTCGATCATGGGAATAAGTTAGAAGTAGATGTTGATGGGAGTCTGGAGAACAGCCTGAATGAATTCTGGGACTATAAGAGGTTATCGCCATAGTGGGAGCGGCGCAGTTACGGTAATTTTTGTAAAATCTACCGATTTTAAGTATCGCGTCTTGAAACCAAATCCGACAAAAGAACGGAAAAGAGAAGCACTTCGACGCGAGCTAACTACCCTAATGATCGCTATCGTAGGGCATGATCTATTCAAACTTCGACTCAAGGACCAAGGGAACTTTGGCAATCCCAGCCGAGCGGCTTCGCTCACTGCGTGAACTGGAAGCCCGCATTCGTCTGAAACGCGATATTCGCAAGCGACTGCGTATGTCGGGCAAGTCTCGCAAGTCTTTGGCGCTACCCTGAGTGCCTGAGTCAAAAGGAGCTGAAGTCGATTACCTCAGGCAGTGCATTTCCTACCGCCCCATTCGGTGGCTGAATGCGCAGGATGCTCGTGATCGTCGGAGCGATGTCCTCCATGTGAACGGTCCGAAAGCACTTGCCTCCCTTTTTTACTCCCCAGCCGATCCACAGATTCGGAATTTTAGAATCATAGGGATTCCAATCGCGGTGCGTCGTCCCCTGCGACTTGAGTGAGAGACTATTCGGATAGAGGATGAAAATGATGCGCCCGCTGCGCTCCTGATTGTACCCATTGACGATTTTCGTACGGATGACTTCGGGAATCGCCGCGTCTCCGACGTGATACATGTCCACCACATGCTCGATCAGAGGATTTCGACGCAACTGCTGCATACAGATCTCGGTCATTTTTTCCTCATCGATTTTATTGTCTCGGATGAGAGCGTAGTTGTAATACAGTTCCGAATCGCTCGTCACTTTTGCGATCAGCTTATCTACGCCGAACTCTGTCTTCAGAAGCTTGTTCAAGTTGCTCGCAATCTCGTTACCGGAAGCAGTGTTGACCTGCAGTTTATGCTGCTTCAAGAAAGAGGTATTGTGATTTCCCCCGTGATCTGCCGTCAAGAATAGCGTATATTGCCCCTTGCCAATCTGTTCATCGAGGTAGCTGAAGAAGCTAGCAAAATCGCGGTCCAAGCGCAGAAAGACGTCCTCTGTCTCGATAGCGTTTGGACCGAACTGGTGAGAAACCGAGTCCGTGCAGGGTAGATTGATCGTCAGCATGTCGGTTTCTCCTCGCTGCCCCAGTTTTTCATTGGCGATCACTGCTTTCGCAAAATCTAGGACCAGCGAATTACCGAAAGGGGTATTGTAGAAGATCGTAAAATCGTCTGAACTGTGCAATTCTGACAGTTTGATCGGGAAAACCGGTTTCTCCTGTCCTTTGTACGCCTTTTCCCACGGGGAATCATCCGGCGAACTCTGGAGGTAGGTCTCGATGGGATAGAGCGTGTTCCATTCTCCACTGAGAACTTTCTTCACTCGACCTTCTGCGTTGAAATCCTGTACCCACTTCGGAAGTTCCTTCATGTAATACGTGCTACTGATCCAGTTTCCCTCCTTTTTCTCCAGCCAATAGGCGGCATCGGCTGCGTGACCCGCAGGCAGGATGGCTGCGCGATCCTTCAGCGAGACCCCGATGACCTTGGCACGGAAATTGGTTGCCAGCTTCAGTTGGTCTCCGATGGTATCGGCCAGCATGAAGTGAGGAGACATTTTCCCGGCTTCGCTCGTTGTGCCGACAGAATCGACATTCTCGTCGGAGACGGCGTTGCTCTGCGCTCCAGTAGAATTGAAAATCAACTCATTCGAGGTAATCCCATGAACGGCCGGAACGGTCCCGGTAAAGACCGTCGCATGCCCTACCGCAGTGATCGAAGGGATGTGATTAATGTAGGTATTCTCAAAGGAATATCCGTCGTTGATCAGGCGTTTGAAGCCACCTTCACCGTAGCGGTCATAATAGCGATAGAGGTAATCCCATCGCATCTGATCGACCGCGATTCCCACGACCAGCTTGGGTCGCCTGAGCTTGCTCGCTTCCTGTTTTCCCTGTTCTTGTCCCCGTCCGAGTGCACAACCGAGGATCATCGTCGTCACTCCCAAAATAACCAATACAGTCTGTCTCATAAGTGTTGCGTGGGCTTTCGTCGCTTCCTGAGCGATGGATCCAGTGGCGGAGGCAAGGGAGTGGAAACAACATTTTCAGATTGTGTTTACTGCAAAAATTACCCCCTAACAATCAATTTTGGATCACGTGATTTTTACAATTTTTTGAGAAACGGATCTTCGGAATGCGATCCTGGTGCCCTCAGCGTATTTGCGTACTTTTCTCAGCCTTCCGGATAGAACACCATAGGATTCAGTTTTGAATACCATCGCCCCCCTTATCGGAAAGTACATGCGCCTGTTGCTGGCCATCGCCTGTCTTCTCATAGCAATGCCTCTAATCCAAGGAGAACCAAGCGAAAACTCCAAACAGCGAGCGGAGGAACGCTATCCTCAAGTATTTCGAACCTTCATGCCTGAAGCGGGTCCTTCCGCCTTCGCGGTGCAGCTTTCTCCGAATCTGGGACTCTGCTACGATCCGCTTCGCGGTGGCGTGAACCAGATATGGAGGGGAAGGGTCGATCTAACACCGACGAATCTGGCGAAGATCAATCAGGTCGCGATGGTGCCTGAAGCTGTATTTTATGAGGAGCGGCTGGTGCAACCGCTGCACCTAGGTGCAATCGATGCACCGGTGGAGCGACGTTTCAAAGGATACCGTTACGAGAAAGACGTCGTCATTTTCGAATACACGATTAATGGCCATTTGATCAGTGAGTCTCTAAGGATGACCTCCGACGGCTCGAGCGTAGAGCGAATCTTTCGGCTTCCCAAGGACGGCGGCGAAGCCTTTTTGCCTGTTGAACCGCAATCGAAATCCAAAGTCTCGATAGAAGGAGGCAGTGAACAATCCTCTGGGCTATGGACTTTTCCCGCTGGGGGCGAAATTCGGATGTTCATTCGCCCTCGGGACGTGATCATCAGCCATCTGCCCGTAAAGCGCCGTACATCTTCTCCCCTTGCCCATTCCTGCTCGTGAGTGCGACCTCCTCTTTCATTCCCTACATTTCGCTCGCTTTCGTTTTCGCGGTTGTGCCCCTCTGCTCCGGAGAAGACTCTGGGAATTCCTATGAAATCGAGGAAATTCATCTACCTCAAGACATGAATCCTGAAATCTCAGGAGTTGCCTTTACACCGAGAGGGAGGCTCGTAGTGACGAATCGCCACGGAGATGTCTGGTTCACCGATCATCCGAGCGAAGGTCCGTGGCACCGTTATGCCTTCGGACTTCATGAACCTGTCGGTATTCTCGCCGTATCGGATCGAGAAATCTACGTCACCCAGCGTCCGGAACTCACGCGCTTGCTCGATACTGATGGCGACGGAGTCGCAGATCGCTACGAGACGGTCAACGACGACTGGTGCATGACGGACAACTGGCACGAATTCACTTTTGGACTGCATCGTGACAAGAAGGGGAATTTTCTTCTCGCTGTGGGGATGCCGGACATGGCTGGTCCCTTCAACTCCCGATATCCGCGCCTGCCGCTCAGCGAGGTCAAAGTTCAGAAAGAGCAGAAGCCCTCGCTAGGGAGCTATCAAGGCTGGGTTCTGAGCATCTCTCCGGAGGGAAAAATGATTCCGGTCGCCAGTGGATTTCGTCAGCCTGCGGGGATAGGAATCAGCCCAGATGACGAAGTGTTCGTGACTGATCAGCAGGGGGATTATATCGCGACCAGCACTCTAGCTCATATCAAACCCGGTGGATTTTACGGCTATCCAGCCTCGCTGAAGTGGAGGGAAGATTACCGCGGGCCAATTCCCGATATCGAAACGCTGGCAGCCATGCGTATCCCGGAATCGGTCTCACTGCCTCACGGCGCTCTGGGCGGAAGCCCCGGAGAACCGATCTGGGACACGACAGGAGGAAAGTTTGGTCCCTTTGAGGGGCAAGTCTTTATCGGGGACTTCACGAAGCTCATTAGTCGCGTTTTCCTCGAAAAAGTGGCCGGAGAATATCAAGGAGCCGCCTTCCCGTTCATCCGCGATGCCGTGGGATTGGAAGCCATTCAGGCCAATAGTGGAGCGAATAATCTGACCATTCCGGCGGGAAAAGAAGGGCTGAAATACTTTCGCGACACGCCTCCGCGTTCCGGGACTCCATTGAGGCCTGGGAACATGCGCATGGTTTTCGCTCCTGACGGCAGTCTCTATAGTGGACAAACGACGCGAGGCTGGGGAAAAGGCGATGGGCTGCAGCGCATCGTCTGGAGCGGACGCGATCCGGTGGAAATAGAGGCCATCCGACTGACCAAAGACGGCTTTGACATCTCTTTCACTACCGAGATGGATGCAGCAAAGCTGGCCGCTGAGGAGACGTGGAAGCTAAGTCGATTTCGCTACCTATATCTTCCGGGTGGTTCTTATCGGGTGGATGTAACAGATTGTCGGATCACCTCGATTCATCCAGCGGCGGATGGTCGAAGGGTTTCTTTGAAAATCGAAGCACTTGACCCCGGATATATCTACGAATTCGAACCGTGGGAACTCGTCTCATCCACCGGGAAACCAGTGGAGAACCCTCTGGCCTTTTACACGCTCAATCGCCTACTCGACGGACGAAGGTTCGAAGGACCGCTGACTCGTGCTCTGCTAAAGGAAAAACCGAGTAACAGCGAAATTAATCTGACTGCTGGGGCACAGGTGTACAGCGCCTTTTGCATGATTTGTCACCAGGCGGACGGACGAGGCGGGGCCCTGCCGGGATCGGAAGCGAGTGCTGGCAGTGGAGTTGTATCGCTCGCTGCGGCGAATTTCCGTCAGCGTGGGCCGGACTCACCACTCGCGAAAAGTGACGAAGATTTAGTCCGCATCGTCACGCATGGCCCAGAGGGCAAACCCATGCCTCCTTTCGGTGGGGTGTTGAGTCAGGAGCAAATCCGCAATGTTATCGCCTACCTTCGCAGCGCCTTCGGAAAATCCGAGCCTTCCCCTGAGCAAAAATCTGTAAAATAAGCTATCATGTACTTCCGTATCCGCCTCCTCTCTGTCGTCGCCGGTCTCTCTCTCTGGATGACCTTCGGCCTTCTGTCTCATGCCGAGCCCGGAGAGAATGTGAAAGAGCCGCGCATCAACCACTTCATCGAGATGATGGAAGCCGGAAAACATGCCTTCGGAGTCTTTTCTCATAATGTATCCGTCCGCACCGGCGCGGGAATGGCGAGTAGCGGTCTGGATTTCGTCATCGTCGATCTGGAACATTCACCTTACGATCCGACCCGCTTGGAAGGCTATCTGCTGGGCATGATTGACAAAGCAGGAATCACGAAGAAGGGGCTCGTGCAGCCCACCACACCGATCATTCGAGTCCCTGCCGCCGGACGCGAGCACTTGCAGTTCGTGATCAAACAGGTGCTCGATCTCGGTCCCATGGGCATTCTTGTCCCCCACGTCGAAACAGCAGAAGATGCTCGCGCCATGGTGCAGGCGAGTCGCTTTCCTCAACTCAAAGGCGTTCCCGACTTTGCCCCGGAAGGCAAACGGGGCGTCGGATACGGTTGGGCCGCCCGCTATTGGGGACTCAGCGGGGGGGACTATGCCCGTCGAGCCGACCTCTGGCCGCTCGATCCGCAGGGCGAGCTAGTTCTCTGGGTGATGATCGAGAGCGTCCCCGCTGTAGAAAACTGCCGAGCCATCGCTGAGACTCCCGGAATTGGCGGACTCTTCGTCGGACCTTCGGATCTCGCGTTTTCAATGGGGGTACCGCTCGGAGATCCTTCGGTAGAAGTCGCAATTGAAACGGTGCTCACTGAAACGAAGGACACAGGTGTACGACTCGGCACACTCTGTGGAGCGAAGGAGGTCGAGCATCGACTGGAGCAGGGCTTCCACTTTCTCGCCGTCGGTGGTGATGGCGGGCCTTCTGGTTCTGTGCAGGAGGCTGTAAAACTCGGGCGATCTTTTAAGAAATCTTCCAGCGGCAAGTCGAACAAGTGAGGGCATCAGGCTCGCGGCCCGCTCAAATCATCTGCTAGCTCTGACAACTCCGTTAGCGCGGCGCGAATTCGATGAATCTTTGCAGCGGTATCCGAGTGAATCTCAGCAGCATTCAGCATGTCGAGTCCGAAGGCATCGGAGCCGGGGATGCACGCCAGTGTGAAATCGTGCCCCCTCAGATAGAGCTTCGCCTCCTCTGCCTGCACGAGGCTGAACACGCCAGAGTAAAACCAGGGCTTCGGATCCTCACCCGAGGGTCGGCGATGATTCAGAAGAAATCGCGCCCGGTGACAGGATGTGCGCAAGCGATGCGGATCTGCGAGGCCCAGAAAATCGAGGTAGGCTGCCGTATCCTTACGCAAGCACTCTCCCACGATCCAGCGCTCGTTAATTTTTCGTGCCCAATCGATGTCCCCTAAGTGTTTCACTGATATGGCAATTCATCAGCGCTTCGCCGAGAATCAGCAAGTGATATTCGCGAGCGATCAGGGGACGACAATCTCTTCGAGTCAGTTCAACTTGCCAAACCGCTTTCGCATGGCTATAAAGTGATCGTCGGTTCTACTCATTTTTATGCAGGCATTCTGGCAGTACTTTTCGCCCTTGTGGCGAGCGCTCAATCCAGAGCTACAGATCTTTTACGGGATCGGTATCATCGCCCTCGTGATTCTGCTTCTACAGTTACTGATCAGTTTTTTCTTGGGGGATTCCGATTCCTTTGATCTAGACGTCGATGGACATGGCGATGGGATGGGAGTTTTCTCTGTTCGTGGGGTCACGGCTTTCTTTATTGGATTCGGCTGGACGGGAGCGATCATCCTACGGGCAGGCCATTCCCTGGGGCTAGCCGTTCTAGGTGGTGCATTAGTTGGCATGGTTTTTATGGTGGCCATCTTTCTCATGATGCGATCCATGATGAAACTCCAGGCGAGCGGCACATTGAACTACGCCAACGCCGTTGGCGAAGTAGCTACCGTATATGTAACGATTCCAGCGGACACAAAAGCAGGCGGGCAGGTAGAGGTAATGATTCAGGGTCGTCTCATGACCGCAGAGGCAATTTATCGCGGTCCAGTCGCAATTTCTCCTGGCACAAAAGTCCAGGTGATTGATCGAGTCGGTTCTTCCACGCTCGTCGTCTCCCCGCTCAGTTCATCGTCCACACTCCCCACTCATTAACCCTCCCCTCGCTCCCTATTATGAATATTGAAATCCTCGTCCTCGTCGGTGCCGCAGCGGTCCTCATCTTTTCGATGATTCTGGCTCTAGCCTCCCGCTATAAAAAGTGCCCATCTGATCGCATCCTCGTCGTCTATGGAAAGGTCGGTTCCGGCAAGTCTGCGCAATGCTACCACGGCGGAGCGGCGTTCATCTGGCCGATCATTCAGGACTATCAGTATCTCAGCCTTACCCCATTGCCCATTGACATCAAGCTGGAGGGCGCGCTGTCCAAACAAAACATCCGGGTGAATACACCATCGACTTTTACCGTTGGGATCTCGACAGAACCCGGCGTGATGGAGAACGCCGCCGAGCGCCTGTTGGGGCTGACGCTCCAACACGTCAACGAGCTGGCGAAAGACATTATCTTTGGGCAAATGCGCGTGGTGATCGCCACGATGGATATCGAGGAAATCAATGCGGACCGTGACAAGCTGATCGCCAATATTTCCACCGGGGTAGAGGTAGAACTCAAGAAAGTCGGCCTGCGACTAATCAACGTGAACGTCCAAGACATCACGGACGCCTCTGGCTACATCGATGCACTCGGGCAGGAAGCGGCCTCCAAGGCGATCGCCGAAGCTAAAATCAAAGTCGCCGAGGCGGACCGCGATGGAGAGATCGGTTCGGCAGCCGCTCAGCGAGATAAGAGAATTGCGGTATCGAATGCCAACGCGGAAGCGACACGGGGAGAGAACACGGCGGCAGTCGATATCGCCAATTCCAACGCTCAACGTCGCAGTGCCCAGGCCGAAGCAGATCGACTGGCAACAGCGGCGGAGAAAGTGGCAGAGGCCAAGGTGCTCGAAGAAGCCTACGCCGCCGAACAAAAGGCGGAGCAACAGCGTGCTGAGCGGGAGCGAGCGACGCAACACGCGAATATCGTCGTGCCCGCCGAGATCGCCAAAGAGCGTCAAATCGTGGAGGCAGATGCTGAAGCGGAGAAAGCACGCCGTATACAACAGGGGATGTCCGACGCCGTCCGATCAGAGAAACAGGCTGAAGCGGATGGGATCAAGTTCGTCCAGATTGCCGAAGCAGAGGGGATCCGGGCCAAACTGCTGGCCGAAGCCGAAGGCGCACAGGCGGTGCTCACCGGTAAAGCGAAGGGTTTCAAAGATCTCGTCGAAAGCTGTTCCGGACCTCAGGGAGCGCAACAAATGCTGGTCACAGAACTGCTTCCCCAGCTTGTTCGCGAGCAAGTGCAGGCGATTTCTAACCTGCAGATCGACAAGATTACCGTCTGGGATGGCGGTGCTGGAGCGAACGGAAAATCTTCTACAGCGAACTTCCTCTCCGGTTTTGGCTCGGTAGTTCCACCACTGCATGAACTTGCGAGGAACGCTGGCATTGAACTGCCGGAGTATCTCGGAAAGATGGCGGAGGAAGAGGTGAAATCTCCGCCCATTGTCGCTCCCATAGCACCACCGAAGAATGCAGAGTAATCCTCAACACATCGCTCTCCACGCTCGAGACGCATCGAGCGCTTGAGGGATCGGATGATCTTGCTCCCAGATCGAATAGTAGATGGATACCGCCGAGTCTCCAACACCTCTCGACCGCACCGGGTCCCAAGGACTGCGATGGTGATTCGGGCTCAGTGCCCATCTGTGAGTCACCCACCTGGAGGCCTAGTAAAAGGCGCTGCTGCCAGTCTAGCCTCCTGTTCCAGATCGGATTCCCAGTATCCATCGCGTACACACTGCGTCAGATATTCATGTAGAAAGCCTTTGACCCCACCGAGTCGCTCAAATTGAGCGACGTGAGTCAATTCGTGAACCAGCAGAGATGGATTCGTCGCCTGAGAGGCTTCGAGATAGATTCCATAGTTGACCGCCATGCCAGACGGACTCTCGAAGAGAAAGCCGAAAAGACGGTTGAGTAACTGCGATATCGCCAAGCCCGGAGTCGGAACTCTCGGTACAGGGAGGACACGGACTTCCATGGGGTTCTTCACTCCTACGCCCCTTGCCCAAGTGAGCTCCCATTCGCAGAGCGGACGCCCCTCGCGGAGGATCGCAGCCTCCTGCTTCCGCACCCAGTGCGTGCCAAAGGGGAGCGTCGTTTTCACAAAGACGCCTATCCAGAACGATTTTATTTTTCCCCAGTGCACACAGATACAATAACCGAAGATGCTCTGAGTTCCAGTCAGGCAAAGGCAAAATTCTCTTGAAATTTCATCTTTTCATGACCCGTAAGAGTTCATTCGGACTGAACGCGTCACGACCAAGAAGGTCTGTGACACGCTAAAGATCGACCATCGCATTCCATACCGATACGATTTTCGACTTCACCGTGATCGAGTCTACGGTGTAATTGGTGAAAAACAGGGCAAAGGCGAATTTGCGCCCTGACCGCGCATTCACGTAGCCGACGTAATTTCGTACGCGCCCCATGGTTCCGCTCTTGGCGTGGATTCTCCCTTCGGCGGCGGTTCCACCTCCGATGCTGCGCAGCGTCCCTGATCGCCCGGCGATGGGCAGCGAGTCGTAAAAAGTCGAAAAGTGCTCGTGGTCTGCAGCGATTCGCAAGATCGATGCCATCTGTCTCGGTGTGATCGCGTTCGCCCGAGAAAGTCCGCACCCGTCACTCAGCACACTCCCGACCATATCGACACCTCGCCCGGTCCAGTAGTCAGTCACTGCTTGAGCGGATGTTGCGGGATCACCCTTTCCCTTCAGCTTCACTCCTATCATCCTCTGGATGCTCTCGGCCTTCAGATTATCGGAGCGGAGATTGGTCGTTACGAGTATGGTGGACAGAGGCTCTGACGGGAGACTGTCGAGAGTCATCCGTGCTCCTATCTCCCTACCCTCGGCGGTCAACAATCGTTCCGTCGTACCTCCACCGGAGACAGGGATCCCCTTACGGACGAGATATTCGGCGAATCGCTCGGCACAGAATCGAGCAGGATCAGGTAGGGAGCCTTTGATCGAAAAGGTCGCAGCTCCGGCAGGAACAGTTCCTCGTAGAGTAATCACGCTGCCATAGGGATCGCTGTAAATGTATCCTTGGTCTCCCGATCCGGCGGCACCGACTCTGACTTCATTGAAAATCTGAATTCTCGGCAATTCCGGCTCCGTCCTCAGAAGCGGGGCCTGCCGACCCGCAGCGGGAGTGGAGAAGACGGCTCGAAAGCTATTCCGAAGCACCGAGAGACCACACGCCCCCGCTCCATAATAATTCCCCAGGTCTCCCCATTGCCAGGAATCTGGAATCAGTGGACTACCGAAAATAGAAGCGTCTCCGACGACGGAACCTGTGATCTTTTTCACCCCTTTTTCACGCAGAGCCGTTTCCCATCGCAAAAATATCTCGTCCGTTCCATCGGCTCCTAGAGTCGGATCTCCGCCCCCACGCAGGATGACATCACCCTGCAAGACTCCCGCATCATCTAGGGAGCCGGTGGTTTGAAGCTCGGTTTCAAATCGGAAATTAGGACCCAGGATTTCGTTGGCAGCAGCGGTCGTAATCACCTTCATCGTCGAGGCCGGGACCAGCGGCGTATCCATCTGATATCCGGTGGCGGTATCGAGATTCGCCTTGAGTTCGATCAGACAGAACCCTGTCAGAGTGGTGCGAAAGACAGGCTGAGACGCGATTCGGGAAAATTCCGCAACCACTTCCTCGACAGTGCCCGCAGATGTTAGCCGAAGGACGGTGAAGCCGAGCGCCACGGCCCACAGCGCGACCCGATTCGTCTTCGCTCCCGTCAGGCCCGACCGTACCCTCTTCATCCCGGGAGCTGACAGGGTTCACTTTTTGGATTTTGCGGCCTCATCAGCGACTTCCTTACTCGCTGGGGCTGCTTTAATGGAAAAGTCGTCGTATTGCACATCGTCGATATTGGTCGTCAGACTGACCAAGGACTTGTGATCGTGGCCGATTCCCTCGGACTTGAATTTTCCGACCTCGAAGCCGTTGATCGAGACGACTACTTCGTCGCCCTTCGTGCGAATCAGCAAGGTGTGCCAAGTCTCCCGTTTCAGTTCCAAGGGAACGGTCGTAGATTTTGACTTGAGCAGTTCTTTGGTCGCCTCGTCCAGAGTTCCACCACCCGAGCGCTTCTCGTAGATCGAGTTTTCAAAGTTTCCGGTTTTCGCATCACTGACGTTTAATTGAGTCGGACTGACACTGATGCTACAGATATGGCCGGCGTGGGAACCTTTATACTCGTGATCGTCGAACCATACGTTGAAACGCTCCGCTGACTCACCTGCGAAATTGAACTTCACAGAGACCTCCATGTCCTTGTAGCCATCAGGGAAACGGATACTGTCTACTCCGGCGTGATCTTTAATATCGATGGTTTTTCCGATCAAAACACCGCCTTTGACTTCGCTCTTGCTCTTGTAATGCCCCCACCGCTCACCGAATTCATCCGAGTCGAAGTTATCAGTGAAAAGGACATCGCTGTAATACATCTCTTCCTCTTTCCCTTGGCGCTTAATGTCCCAAGTCTTGATAAATTCCTGATCCTCCTTCGAAAATATCTCGAGCGGAACCTCGAATGGCTTCAGATTCACGATCAGCTTTACTTTTCCATCCTTCACATCCTTCAGTTCCGCCTCAATTTTCTTACCGCTCGTGTCAGTAAAGGTGCGAATTTCGCGCTTTTCCAGCGCGGAGAGCAGGGTCGGAAGAATTCCGATGACGATTAGGGCAAGCAGAGTCTTGAATCTCATACTCGGTAACATGAACGATTTTCCCCCCTTTGGTCAATCTCATCTTTTTCTCTTGCGACTCGGATTCGCGCCAGATCCGACAACATTCTCGCGCAACGGGATCCATCATCTGATTGCACGATTCTCAGAAAGCGCTGTTCCACTGCGCGGATTCATTGACTTTCGGCTCTCCAACTCTACACTTCGCTCTCTTTCATGATCGTTCCCCGTCTCCCCGTGTCTGCGGCATCCCTCGTGCTTGCCTTTCTGCTTTGCACATCGATCCGCCTCGATGCCCAGCAGGGCACCACCCCTGTAGCACCTTCCGCTTCAGCGGTGACAGAATCGGAGTTGACCGAACTGGCCTCGGCCGATGCTGCTCAGACTGACATCTCGGAAATCGAATTCGATGCCATCGTCCGAGTGGAAGTGGACACGAAACAGCCCAATTACCGAGTTCCGTGGAATATCGGCGGAATGGGTAGCGGTAATGGAACGGGATTTCTGATCGGGAAGAACCGATTCCTGACGAATGCCCACGTCGTCAGTGACGCACGGCTCATCTATCTGAAAGCCGTCAATCAACCACAACCCTACAAGGCCCGAGTCCTATTCGTGGCACACGACTGTGATCTTGCGATGGTGGAGTTGGAGTCTGAGGATGACTTCGAGCAGGCCTTCAAAGGAATCCGCCCGCTTCACCTCGGGGATGTCCCGAAACTGAATACCACAGTCGTGGCCGTCGGCTATCCCGTCGGCGGCGAGCGCATCTCCGTCACGCGGGGAATCGTGTCTCGTATCGATTTCCGTGGCTACAGCCACTCCGCAGTGGACAATCACCTCGCCATCCAGGTAGATGCGGCGATCAACCCTGGAAACTCGGGCGGTCCCGTCCTCCAGAATAATCAGGTCGTCGGAGTCGCCTTTCAGGGCTACAGCGGCGATGTCGCGCAAAATGTTGGTTACATGATCCCCGTGCCTGTGATCCAGCGTTTCCTCAAGGATGTCGAAGATAGACAATATGACTATTACGTCGATCTGGCGACGAGCTTTCTCAATATGCTCAATCCCGCTCAGCGACGAGCTTTTAACCTGCCCAATGATGGCAGCGGCGTGATGGTGGTGCATGCCGACGCTGCCGGATCCGCCGGAGGGATACTGAAAACTCGTGACGTAATTCTATCCATCGACGGCCACCCCATCGCTTCAGATGGATTCATCGAAATCGATGGAGAGCGAGTGGATCTGAACGAAGTGATCGAGCGAAAATTCTCCGGTGACACTGTCGCGATTGAGATCTGGCGGGATGGACGACGGCAGGAGGTCTCGGTGACGCTCAAGCGTTTCATCCCCTACCTGATCCAAGCGATGCAGTATGATAAGCAGCCGAACTTCGTCCTCTTCGCCGGACTTCAGTTTCAGCCACTGGATCGGAATGTGATGGGTGCCCATGGAATCACCGATCTACGCACTCGCTACTTTTACGGATTCTATTCGGAGGATGAAATCTATCGCGAGCGCCCTCAGGTGATCGTCCTCACCGATGTTCTACCGGATTCTACGAATACTCACCTCCAGGGATACAAACACATGGTGGTCGATACGATTAACGGGAAGAAGATTCGCCTTCTGCAGGATGTTTATGACGCCTTTTACGGAGACTTTCACGAAGAGGGAAAAGAGGCCTATCACGTCGTGCGTATGATCGGGGAGAATCGTCCCCTCGTCCTGATGCGAAAAGATGCAAAAACAGCGCACGAAAGAATCGACAGCCAATACAATGTCGGCTTTGACCACTTTATCGAGCAGCCAGAAATTCTCCAACTAAAGAACCTGTTGCAGCCCAATGACGCAAAGGCGAAGGAAACGGACGCAATCAAGGAAGGCGTGAAAGAAGCCCACGAGAATCCATCCACCCCAGCGGGCAACGCCGCCACTGACTCCCCGTCCGAAAAGAAGCCCATTCTTTCGCGATAATCTTCCTAACCCGCCCTTCCCATCTCGATCCATCCTCACGATGATCTCTCCACGCTGCCTGACCGTTTTTTCCTTCCTCTTTCTCGCCCTCTCGCTTCCGGCGGTGGCGCAGAAGTCCAGCCCCGCCAAGTCAATCGTGCGGGTCAATGCCACTCTGCAGGACTACAACTTCATCCGCCCCTGGGAAAAAGGCGCACCGGTCTCCCGTCGAGGACTCGGTGCTTTGCTCGAAGGAAACCGCGTGCTCGTTACTGCGGAAATGTGTGCGAATTCGACTTTTTTGGAGCTGGAGCATCCTTCAAGCGGAGCTCGGGGAACGGCTCGGATCGTCGGCAGTATCGACTATGAGGCAAATCTGGCTGTGCTCGAATTGGTCGACAAGGATTCCAAAGCACTGGAAGGACTCCAACCTCTCGCCCTCGATGAATCGGTCGTCCCTGGGGATACTCTAGAAGTATGGCAGGTCGAAGACAACGGTGACGGTGTCTCTACCGATGTCGCCGTGCTGCGTGTTGATGTCGGACGCTATTTCATCCCTGATTCCGTCTTCTTGCTCTATCAGATTAAAGGCTCCCTTCAAGCACGCTCGAACAGCTTTACCCTGCCTGTTGTGAAAAATGGTAAGCTGGCCGGTATGCTGCTGAGCTATTCGTCCAAGGAGCAAACTGCAAACGTGCTACCGGCTCCCATCATTCACGCGTTTCTGAGTGATCTTGCCGATGGAAAGTACGAAGGCTTCCCTAATCTGGGGGTATCGATTGCTCCGACCCTCGATGAGACGTTTCGCAAGTTCACTGGCATCGAGGACCAAAAGGGTGGAGTTTTCATCTCTAAGGTAGTGAAAGGCGGCTCCGCTGATACTGCCGGGATTCGCGAGGGTGATGTGCTGCTTTCGATCTCAGGCAAGCCGATCGACTCGCGAGGGAACTACGATGATCCGAAGCGTGGCAAGCTTAGCTTCTCCCATCTCGTGCGCGGTGGTGCGAAGGTGGGCGATACGGTCTCGGCCGAATTGATCCGCGACGGGAAACCTCTTTCTCTCGAAGTTCGCCTGACTCGAAAGAACCCACAGGATTTCCTGATCGATCCCTACATGTTTGATCGGGGTCCGAAGTTCCTCATCTTCGGTGGACTGATTTTTCAAGAACTGACGCTCCCCTATCTCGAAAGTTGGGGGGACGAGTGGACGAACCGTGCTCCTTTCAACCTCGTCTATTCCGCAGCCGATCCAGAGAAATACGAGAAGGAAGGGAGAAAGAAGCTCGTTTTTCTCAGCACCGTGCTCAAAACTCCTAGCACTCTCGGCTACGAGTCACTATCCTCCATCATCGTCACCAAAGTAAACGGACGGGCTATCCGCGACATCCGCGATCTCGCTGCGGCTTTGTCGACACCTCCGCCCGATAATGCTCTACATACCATCGAGTTCGAAAGCTACCCCAAGGTGATTTTCGTCGAAGATCGCCTCTCACGCATGGTTGATCAACAGTTGATCCAGTATGGAATCGGACAATTGATGCGACTCGATTGACGAGCAGACTCTGATTCTGCACTCACTCTCCTAACCCGACCTTCGTTAACCAAACCATCTTTTCGGACTCAGCATTTCCCTCATCATGTTCTCATTAGCAAAATTTTTCGGCCGCTCCGACCGCTTCTTTGAACTTCTCTCAGAAAGTGCTCGCTCCGCACGACAGAGCGTCGAGCTACTAGCGGATCTCCTGAACGAGTCGGACGGAAATGTCTCTCTAGCGAAACTATCCGCCACTCGGCGACAGGAGAAAAAAATCGCCGAGACGATCAATGAGGAACTGGTAAAAGTCTTCGTAATGGCTCTGGATCGCGAAGATGTTCAAGCTCTCTCACGAGCTCTCTATCGCATTCCAAAGACGGTCGAAAAGTTCGGTGAGCGCTTCGACATCATGCGGCACCTCGTGCGCCCCAGCGATTTTGCTTCCCAAATGGAGATCGCGAAGGAAGCAGCATCAGTCGTTTCCCGCATGGTGGACATGCTGCCGGGCAGTCCGCAGCTCGATGCGATCAAGAATGAAAATGACACCATGCAGGTTCTGGAGGGTCGGGCCGATTTGCTGATTGTCGATATGCTCCGCGAGATTTACTCCGGCTCCACTGATCCGATCCGCGCGATGGCGTTGAGAGATCTTTACGACCTTCTGGAGAAGGTCATTGATCGATGCAGGGATGCCTGTAACGTCGTGTCTCACATCGTACTGAAAAATTCCTGAGTTTCCCATATCATGGCTCTCGGAATCGTCTTTCTAGTCATCTTCATTGCGCTCGCCTTTGAGTATATCAACGGCTTTCACGATACAGCGAACTCAATCGCCACGGTGGTCGGCACGAAAGTTCTCACCCCTCGTCAGGCGATTCTGCTCGCTGCGACGACGAACCTGATGGGAGCGCTCGCTGGTCACGCCGTGGCCAAAACAGTTTCTTCGGGCCTAGTTGATGCACACTTTGTCTCTCCTCTCGTTATCGCTGGGGCTTTGCTCGGGGGGATCACATGGAATCTGATCACTTGGTGGTTCGCACTTCCTTCTAGCTCGACTCACGCCCTAGTGGGCGGGATCTGTGGCGCTACGGTGGCAGCAGCAGGAAATCACCTGGGAGTCATCATCTGGTCTGTTGAGAAAGTTCAGGACGGGAAAATTGTGATGGATGGTGTGTTTCACAAAGTGATCGTCCCCATGATCGCCTCCCCTCTGCTCGGCCTGATCGGCGGCTATCTCATCATGGGCGTACTTTATTTCCTGCTCGCCTCTGTTCGCCCCCACATTATCAATCGCTTCTTCGCCAAGGCGCAGATTGGTAGCGCGGGCTACATGGGCTTCGCTCATGGTCTCGCCGATGCGCAGAAAACGATGGGGGTGATTACACTGGCTCTCGTCACAGCTACCTCTGCGGGAACTTTTTCACAGACTCCTGAATGGCTCGATTTCCTGAAAATGGAAAAAACAATGGCTTCCGATCAGAGTATCAAGTCTCTGCTAAAGCCAGATGCCTCTCCAGTCTCGCTGCGCTCTGCTGCTTCTGTGCTTGAGACGGAGGCTCTGAAACTCTCCCCTGGGGAGTTCCGAGAAGCATTCCTGTCCCTCTCCTCACGTGTATACTACTTACTAGGTGACACAGAGGCTGCAAGCCGAACGAAACAAGAAGCCGCCGACACCCATGCAGCACTCCTGACGGCCGAAGGGTCTCGCCTATTGCCACGGATCCCCCTCGTTGGACGCTTCTTTGCTTGGCACTACACCTACTGGGCTCCAGAGCTAGATCAGGTGATGGCGGAGGCGAGCAATTCTGGCCATTCCGAAATCATTGCCGCCGCTACCAAAGTGGGCGAACTCACCCCGGACGTACCCATCTGGATCAAGATTCTCTGCTCCCTCACGATGGCTGCCGGAACCATGGCGGGAGGATGGAGAATCATTAAAACCCTCGGCCACAAAATGGTGAAGCTGCAGCCCGTCCACGGATTCGCAGCAGAGACTACCGCAGCCACCATTCTCGCCGTCACCGGTGGACTCGGAATGACCGTCTCCACCACCCATTGCGTTACCACGGCCATCATGGGAGTTGGCAGTGCGAAGCGCTCGAACGCAGTGAAGCTATCTCTCGTCGAAAAAATCCTCTGGGCTTGGGTTCTCACTCTACCCGCCGCCGCCGCCGCCGCGTATATCTATGTTGAAATCTTCCGCCTCTTCGGATGGATGCCCTAACGCGACGTCCCGAGAAAAGCGAAATATCTTCGCAGATTCCTCATTTCCTCAGCAACGAATCGTTGACTTTTTCACTCCGAAACGTATTTTCACCGCCCCCCGAGTCACTTTCTCTCATCAGGAACACAGTTTTCGCTGTGTTTGATCTCCGGAGAAGCCATGACTTCAGGGACACGCTCTCCTGAGACGAGCGAATCATATTCGACGAATCGATGAAACGGACTTATCAACCTTCTAAGCGCACCCGTAAGAATCAACACGGGTTTCGTGCCCGCATGGCCACCAAGGCAGGTCGCGACATTATCCGCCGCCGTCGGCAAAAGGGTCGCAAGCGACTCGTGCCAAAGGGGGTGGAAATTCACTTCAAGCGCCATACGGTTCAGCACGGAAATTAATCCGTGTTTCAGGGGACCTGCTCCTGCCTCTGAGAGCGGGTCCAACCTGCCATGATGAAACTGCCTCGCTCTCGCAGGATTGCACACCGAGGCGATTTTGATCGCGTGAGAACTCAGGGGCGTTCAATTCGAGGCCACTTTCTCGTGCTTGGATACTTGGCTGATGCGAATCTAACCGAATCTTTTCGACTGGGCTTGATCACAACGAAACGCTTGGGCGGGGCCGTCGTTCGAAATCGAGTGCGTCGGCGACTCCGGGGGATACTCCACCGCACCGGCGAACTGGTCACGCAGCCACATTGGATCGTCTTGATCGCACGAACTCCGGCAGCTACGGCCAGCTCCGCTCAGTTGGAAAAAGAGTGGCACTGGCTTCTTCGCAAAGCATCTCTGTCCAAGACCTCAGGAGAGAAAGAATGAAGTTTCTCCTGATTCTTCCTGTCCGTATTTACCAAATGGTGATTTCGCCACCTCTACACTTTCTTTGTGGCCCACTCAGTGGCTGCCGCTTTTTTCCATCCTGCTCCCAGTACTTTATTGATGCCGTTACCGTCAACGGTCCAATCCGAGGCAGTTGGCTCGGATTCAAACGCATCGTTCGATGCAATCCCTGGGGGGGCCAGGGCTATGATCCTCCTCCCGGCTGGGAAGAATACGTAAAACTTCACCCCGACGCTGCGATCAAAGGACGCCGCGCCTGTGATCTTCCCGCCTGTAATCCCAATCACTCACACCCAGAAGATACCATTTCCTGACGATGAAAAACATGGACCGTACCTCGTGGATCGGGGTGATCATAACCTTCTCCCTGCTCATCGCGTGGAGCTGGTGGAGCATGAAAGAGACTTCGAAGCAAGCTCGACAGCTTGAAGAGAGGAAAGCAGCTGCCGCTGCTGCCCCCAAGTCTCCAGAAAAGCCCGAGAACAGCCCCAAGGACGCAAAGCTCAGTGATGCCGTCGCTGAGAAATCTCAAGCATCTCCTCCGAGCGACATCAAAGTAGAAAAGACGATCCTTGAGAACGACTTCGTCCGCCTGCATCTGACCAACGCCGGGGGTGGAATTCAGATCGCAGAACTGAAAAAGCACCCACAAAAGCTCGGCGATCCACAACTGGTCTCGATCAATGAAACTGCAGCGCATCCTGTCGGTGCAATTTCGCCTGCACCGAAGCAATTCGACGACACGGTATGGAAATTGGCATCGAAATCTGATCGCGAAGTTGTGTATGAAACGACTGACGCCCATGGTCTTGAATGGCGCAAGACCTTCCGTCTCCCAGAAGGGAAAACTGACCCCTACGCCATCACTTTGCTGCTCGATGTAAAGAACGGAACTGCTAAGCCTGTGAATCTCGGGAGTGAATATCTCTATGCGGGAAGCGCAGCTCCCAGACAAGCGAACGAGATATCCATGCACATCGGAAGTAGCTGGATGGGAAAAGACGGTGACTTCCGCTACAAAACGGTCGATTCCTTCGGTGGGAGTAAGTTTTTGGGAATCTTCGGCAGTGCAGAAAAGCCCTACATTGAGTCTGCCATTGGGCAACTTCACTGGGCTGCGGTCAATGATCAATTTTTCGCCACGATTTTCCGTGCGACGAAGCCCTATGAGGGTGATATCTGGATCAGTCGCTTTCCCATTACCCTGCCTGGATCAACTGCGGCATCTGGAAAGCGTCCAACTTATGCTTCGGAAACAGCTCTGAGCCTCCCGAAAGAGACCCTCGCCCCGGAGACTGCGACTCAGATCGAATACGAAATCTATCTCGGCCCGAAGGAATACGCCCGACTGAAGGCGCTCGGAGACCGTCAGCAGCGCGTGATGCACTACGATGCCATTCCCGTCTTTGGATGGCTATTCGGATGGGCGATCAAGCCTCTGGCCTCCTTCCTAATTTCCGCCATGGTCTACATCAAGGGGATCGTCGGAAATTATGGAATCGCGATTATCCTCGTCACGCTGCTCATCCGACTCCTCATCTGGCCGGTCTATGCGAAGTCGACGCGGACGATGAAGCGCATGTCGAAGCTGACTCCTCTGATGAAGGAGATCCGGGAGAAATACGCTGACAATCCGGAAAAGATGAACCGAGAGACCATGCAGCTCTATCAAACCTACGGCGTTAATCCGCTAGGCGGCTGCCTTCCCATGTTCATCCAGCTCCCCGTCTTCCTTGCTTTCTATCGAATGTTGTGGAGTGCTGCTGAACTGCGACAGGAGAGTTTCCTTTGGGTCAAAGACCTCTCCATGCCCGACACCCTATTCACCATTCCTGGGATCGGAATCGATCTCAATCCTCTTCCGATTATCATGGGAGTCACAAGTTTCATTCAGATCGCGATCACTCCGAAGACGGGCGATAAGACACAGCAGACCATTTTCATGCTGATGCCGTTGATCTTCATTGTGATTTGTTACAACTTCGCTGCCGCTCTAGCGCTCTACTGGACCACATCGAACGTCTTCACCATCTTCCAGACTTGGGTGATGAACCGCCTGCCCGAACCAGAACTCACGAAACGCACAGGAGGGAGCAAAAAAGGCTTCATGCAGCGAATGGCTGAGAAAGCAGAGACCGCTCGCAAAGCGCAGGCAGAAGCCGGAACCCCCGCCAATCCAGCCCTCAGCCGAACTCGTCTGCCCAGCGAAAAAGGTGAGCGCCACACCAAGGGCAAAAAGAAACGTCGTTAAAAATCATTTTTCGGTTCCCTTTTTTCCGATCAATCCAGTATGCTCGTGAGAGCGTAGTTCTCTCACCCATGGATCCTCTCACTGCTTCCCAGGAAATTCTCGACACCATGCTCGGTTATCTGGGCTTTACCGCCGACGTCACTTGTGATCCGGAGGCCCATTTGCTGCAGGTCAGCACACATGACGGAAAGCTGCTGATCGGAGATCACGGCTCGCGCATCGACGATATCGCCCACCTCGTCAATCGCCTCGTAGAAACACGGTTCCGCGATGCCCCGCGCATTCGCGTCGATGTGGACAATTATTTCGCCTCTCGCGATTACCAGATGATCGAGGAAGCCGATCAGGTTGCCGCCCAGGTTCTGGCAACCGGACGGACGATGAAGCTCGAACCGATGAACTCGTATCAGCGTCGCATGATCCACAATCACTTCAAAGACCATCCCTCCGTCCGCACTTGGAGCCCAGAGGACAATGCCCGCCTGAAACGCATTTCTCTCTCTGTGAAGTCAGTCACGCGGAATTCATCTTCTGAGTGAGTGAAGCACACAATCCGAAGCGACAACAGAAGCGATGAAACGGAGGCATTTTCTCAAAATCGCTGCCACATCTGGCATAGCATTCACGTCTGGTGATCGATCACTGCTCTCCGCTCAGTCGGATCAGGATCTCATTCGAGATATTTCCAAACACACCCTCTGGAGGAATCGCGATGGAAAGGGTATCACTTGGTTTCATCCGCGCTGCTGCATGATCCCGCGAAAGGGTGCGGCCCCGCAGGCCATGATGACGCTTCAGCAGATCACTGGTTCTGACTACTTCGGTCCGGTTCATTGGTCGGTCTCCGAAGACGAGGGCCAGCACTGGACGGATCCCGCGCCTATCGATTCTCTCGGACGCCGTCCTGTAAAAGGGCATGAGGGATTACAGGAAGGCGTCTGCGATGTGGTGCCGGAGTATCACGCCGCGACGGGAACCGTCCTCGCTCTCGGTCACAATGTGTACTACCGCGGCCCGAAATTCTCGAACAACGATCAATTGGCCCGGGGACCCGTCTATACAGTCCGAAAGGAGGACGGAAGCTGGACCGAGCAAAAAATCCTGCAATGGGATGCCGCCCGTGGTTCGATTTATACCAACGGCTGCGGACAGCGTGTGACGATGCCTGATGGCGATGTAATCTTGGCTCTTAGCTTCGATGCCGGATCTCCTGCTCGCCAAGTCTGCGGAGCGCGATGCAGTTTTGATGGAGAAACTCTCGAGATCCGTGAAACCGGACCAGCTCTCACGCTCGATGTAAAACGCGGTCTGTTGGAGCCATCTGTCACCCGTTTTCGAGATCGGATTTTTGTCACCATTCGGGCCGAAGATGATCGTGGCTACGTCGCCGTCAGCGATGACGGTCTCCAGTACGGCGAGAAGAAAGCATGGACTTGGGACGACGGCGAGCCTCTGGGCATGTCCACCACCCAGCAGCATTGGCTCACACACTCGGACGCCCTCTATCTCGTCTACACGCGTAGAGATGTGTCGAATGAAAAGATCATTCGCTGGCGTTCTCCGCTCTGGCTGGCTCGGGTCGATCCGGAGAAACTGTGTTTAATTCGGAAAACCGAGCGCATTGTCCTGCCTCTAGTCGGGGATGCCGTCAACGATCCTGATGGAGTCACACTAATGGGTAATTTCCACGTCACCAACGTCTCTCCGACTCAAAGCTGGGTAACTGTGGGCGAATGGATGCCCAAGCGCAAAGCTCTCGGCGATACTCTGCTTGCTCGCATCGATTGGAGTCGACCGAATCTCCTCGCCCCCTCCCACGTCTCACACGAATGATTGTGCGAATTGCTTTGGTTCGAGAATTCGATTGAAGAAAGCCGAATCCTGATCGACAATCCATCCTTTTTCGCTGCGGATTCATCGCATCTGAAAAAGGGGACACTTCCCTGCTTTCAGTCCCGGCCATCAATTCCGGAAGAACATCATCCCACGCGACCCCATTCCCCTACACGATTCTACCTATTCTGCTCTATGAAAAGTGAACTGATCGAAGCCGCCTCTACTGTCATCAACGACGCGCCTGCCCTTATCAATCTAGTCTCAGCCAGAATCCGAGAACTGAACGACAAGGATAATCGTCGTACTCCTCTTATTCAGACGACACTCCACATGGGCAGTGCCGACATCGCGCTCACCGAGATTCTCGAGGGCCAAATCGAAATCGCACCGCTCGACGCAGAGTAAGCATTTGCGCAATTCCGATTCCCTGCCTAGGGAAGCGCCCCGCGACGGCATTCCTGCCATGTCTCGGTTTCACCTCCACTCCGACTTTCAGCCGCAGGGAGATCAGGCCCAAGCCATCGCCAAGCTGACGAAATCCATCGTCGCTGGCAATAAGCATCAAACCCTGCTCGGAGTTACTGGCTCGGGCAAGACCTTCACCGTTGCGAACGTCATCGCGGCCCTCGGCAGGCCCACACTGGTGATGTCGCACAACAAGACGCTGGCCGCCCAGCTCTACAGTGAACTGAAGACCTTCTTCCCAGAAAACGCTGTCGAATACTTCGTCTCCTATTTCGACTTCTACCAGCCAGAAGCCTATATCCCTCGCACCGACACCTACATCGAGAAGGATTCCGCGATCAATGATGAGATCGAGCGACTACGCCTCTCGGCCATGAGCTCTCTCCTGACGCGACAGGATGTCATCGTCGTCGCCAGCGTCTCCTGCATCTACGGATTGGGATCGCCCGACGACTACCGGGACATGATGATCCCTGTTCAGGTCGGGGCCACCCTCGACCGCGACGAATTTCTTCACAAGCTCGTCTCCATTCTTTATGAACGGAACGACACTGAGTTCGTTCGCGGGCGCTTTCGCGTCCGAGGCGACGTAGTCGAAGTCTATCCAGCCTATCTTGACGAGGAGGCCGTTCGTGTCGAATTCTTCGGCGACGAGATCGACCGTATCACCCTCTTCACTCCGTTGACTGGCACCACAACTGGTCAAATCGACAGCTACACCTTCTACCCGGCGAAGCAGTTCGTAACGCCGCGTGAAAAAATGCTCGCCGCCGTCTGCGAAATTCGGAAGGAACTGGCCGCACGAATTGAGTATTTCGAGGCACACCAGCAGTATCTCGAAGCCCAGAGGATCAAGCAACGGACGGACTTCGATATCGAAATGATGATGGAGATGGGGTTCTGTCCTGGCATCGAGAACTACTCCCGACATCTCGCCGCTCGACCGCCCGGCAGTCGCCCCGGTACACTGATCGACTTCTTTCCGCCCGATTTTCTCACTGTCATCGACGAATCTCACGTATCCGTTCCCCAGATCGGAGGCATGTATGAAGGGGATCGCTCGCGAAAACAGACTCTCGTCGATTTCGGTTTCCGTCTTCCCAGTGCCTTAGATAACCGACCTCTGCGCTTTGACGAGTTCATGAGCATGACTGACCAGAGGCTCTACATCAGCGCAACCCCTTCAAATTTCGAAATCGAAAATTCGGTTTCCGGGAATACGAGTTACCGAGTTCGCCCTTCACGCTCTCGGCGAGAGCAGGACGCGAAAGAGATGGCCCCTCCCCGCATTCCACGTATTTCCGGCAGCCGTCAAGCCATCGCCGACTTTCATCCAGAAAAATCAGGCACGGATCTCATCGTCGAACAGATCATCCGCCCCACCGGGCTACTGGATCCCATCGTGACTCTGCGCCCACTAAAAGGCCAGATCGACGAAACCATCGAACTCTGTCGTCAGCGGATCGAGCGTCAAGAGCGCGTCTTGGTAACCACACTCACCAAGCGCACTGCCGAGGATCTGACTGATTACCTGCGAAATGTCGGACTGCGCGTCCGCTACATTCACTCTGATGTCGACGCCATCGAGCGTGTTGAAATTCTGCGCAGCCTGCGGGCAGGCGATGTCGACGTTCTGGTCGGAATCAATCTCCTCCGAGAAGGCCTCGATCTCCCAGAGGTCAGTCTAGTCTGCATCCTCGATGCAGACAAAGAAGGCTTTCTTCGCAGCGAGACGGCATTGATTCAGACTGTCGGACGGGCTGCACGCCATGTGAATGGCGAAGCTGTCCTCTTCGCCGACGTCGTCACCGACTCTATCCAGAATCTGATCAACATTACCGAGTATCGTCGTCGCATACAATCCGAGTTCAATGCTGAACACGGGATCACGCCACGCACCGTGTCCCGAGGAGACCAAGGCAGCCTGCGCATCTATCAACGCAGCCGAGACAGTGAATCGTCCTTGGTCGCAGAGAACAGCGACGAAGACATCGCTCTCATCATTCGCGAACTTCAGGAAGAGATGCAGGAAGCCGCTACCCAGCTCGAATTTGAAAGAGCCGCTCTCATCCGCGACCAAATCCAGAATTTGCAAAAGCAAGCGGGTGAAAAGCCGCTCGCCATCAAGCGAAAAAAAGTGCGATATTAATCGCCAAGCCCGTTCGCACTCAGCCTCCTATCTCATGTGTACGACTCGGGTAAGCGACGGGCCATCAATGCCTCGATCTCATCCGCTGCGATGGGGATATGGGCCATCAGATCGAGATTCCCTTCTCGCTTCACGACGACATCATTTTCCAGCCGTATCCCGAAGCCCTCTTCACGGATGTATATGCCCGGCTCCACTGTGACCACCATATTCTCTACGAAAGCGACATCCACAGGCGTAACATCATGCACATCTAGCCCTAGGCTATGAGAAGTCCCGTGCATGAAATACCGCCGATACGCACGCTTCTCCTCCGGTAGGCCTTTGAGATTTTCATCCGCGATCTGATCGGCGGTGAGTAGCCCGAGCGCAAGCAATTCCCCCTCAACAGCTCGTGCGACTTCTGGATGATACTCAGAGCGAATCGACTTCCCAGGCACAATCAGATGGTCGATGCAAAGTCGCAAAATGCGGTGAACCGCATCGTAAACAGCTCGCTGGCGAGGAGTGAACTTTCCACTCACCGGGAGAGTCCGGGTGAGGTCAGAATTATAATTGGCATATTCGGCAGCGACATCGAGCAGTACCAGATCGCCATCGCGACAGATCTGATCATTCGCGATGTAGTGGAGCACGCAGGAATTCGCTCCTGACGCGATGATCGGCTGATAGGCAAAGCCCTTCGCTCCCTGGCGAATGAATTCGTGCAGCAATTCAGCCTCGATTTCATATTCTCGAACCCCTGGTCGAACAAAACCGAGGAGGCGGTTAAATCCATCGGCAGTGATATTGCAGGCCCTCTGAAGCAGATCGATCTCTTCTGGCTGTTTCGTTGCTCGCAGTTCGTGCAACAAAGGAGCTAGGCGATGATAGGAATGATTGGGCCATCGATCTTGGCACTGCTGACGAAAACGGTCGTCGAGTGAGAAATTGATCGGCGATCCGGAACGTGAATGTTCATTGTGATTCAGCCAGACGGATTTGGCTCTCGGCACCTGTCGTCGCAACAGCCCATCGAACTCCGAAGTCCAGTGGACATGGGTAATTCCCGAGATCGCCGATGCCTCTTCACAGCTCACTTTTTTCCCTTCCCAGATCGCGATCAGATCCGAAGTCTCACGCACGAAAAGAATCTCACGCATTGCGGGATCGACATGACCTGGGCACAGTACAAGCACAGTCTCCTCCTGATCAATTCCCGTCAGATAGAACAAATCGGGATTCTGCACAAAAGAAAGGGTGCTATCAGCGCTGCTCCAAGGCAGATCAGCAGAGTGAAGGATCGCGATCGCGCCATCGGGTAGCAACTCGACAAGCCGCTTCCGATTGCGACAAAACAGGTCAGATGGCATGGCATCATATCTCATGATCGTAACAGGCACCTTAGAACAGATATCACTCAAGTATTCGGACGTTTCCAAAAATTCTCATCAGAAAACTGCGAAATGATTACTACTCTTCAATGAAACCGAAAGGGATGAGAGATGGTCGCTTCCCGTAGATTTCTGATTTATGGCAAAGTGACCCTCTCCATGGAACTCTTGCAGTTAGATTGAGTCATTTCGCACTCTCAATCCATCCTGTTTTATTCCTTCTCCCATATTCTGCGTAATTTTCCTTGACCATCGCACAAATGCGAAGACATTGCCCGCCCGCTGATCACGCGAAACCATCCGGATCAGCCCTGAATCATTTTACCGATCCCAGCCATGTCCAGAACTTGTCAAATTACCGGAGCGAAAGTCGTCAGCGGACGGCGCATACATCGCAGTGGTCGTGCCAAGAAAAAAGGCGGTATCGGTCTGCACATTACCAAGACGGTGGATCGCAAGTTCAAGCCCAATCTTCGCGATAAGCGCGTCTGGGTGCCCGAGTTGAACCGCTTCGTCCGTGTACGTGTCAGCGCCCGCGGACTGAAGACGATCGACAAAAACGGGGCTTACCAGACTCTGAAAGAGGCGGGATTGATCTAAGCGGATCGGAGCTTCGTCGATGGGCGACGTTCTACGAATCCCACCCCTAGGCGAATTCGATCCTGTCGGACTCGCCCACACGATCTCTCGGATCGGAATTCCCGGAATCACGAATGTCACGTTTCAGTGGCAGGACGGTATTTTGCAAAATGCATGGGAGAGCTGGCTGGAACGCCTGTTTCTTCCGATTCTGGCTCCCCATTTTTCTACAGTACATCGGCTGGGCGGAGAGGGGAAAGCTCAAGAAATCCGCATTCTTGACATGGAGCTGTCGGAACGTCTGAGTGCCCATGAGACGGAACGATCCAGCCTTGCTGGCGCTCGTTTTCTCGATACCAAATCCGGTATCCGGGCCGAACGCGTCTGGACCCGCTTCGTCGAGTCCGTTCGCTGCGATCAGTGTCCAGGGCATCTCCCCACCTTTTTTGCGCTTCAGACGGTGCTGTTCCAACTCCCTCTAGCGTCCGCACTCGCCACATACGCCTGGTTTGAATTAGAATCCGGGAGTTCAGTCCATCGCTTTCGCAATCCTGATGAGCGACAGGCGAAAATCGCTCCGATTTTTAGCAATACTCTCCCGACGATCCGACTTGCTCTGGAGGGAAATCGAACCGATTCTGCTCAGGGTACGCCTTTCCTGCGATCTGTCTGAAGATCCGCACGACTCTCAGATCACCCAGTGCCATGCTCCCCGATCTCGACGAAATCACTATCACGGAGACGCAGACTGATGCCGAGTTGTCTGCCGGCTGGAATGTGATCGTCTATGACGATCCAGTCAATCTCATGGCCTACGTCACTCTGATTCTCCAGCGTGTGTTCGGCTATCCGCACGAAAAGGCGGAGGATCTCATGCTGGAAGTTCATAATACAGGACTGTCGATCGTCTGGAACGGCGAGCGTGAGAAAGCTGAGCTGTATGTGCAGCAGCTTCAGTCCTATCAGTTGCTCGCCCGTCTCAAGAGGGCGTGAGATCTTTGTCCCTCACTCTTTCGCCTGCTCGATGAGAGCATAGCTACCGATGAGGTCACGATCGAGCTTAGTGGCATAAGAATCGCGGCTAGGAGTGGATTCATCTTTCCCGCCAGACTGATGGCGATCACGATCACATTATACGGTAGAGCAATTCCAAAGAGGGCATATAGCGCCGCCGTTCGCTGACGTGTTGCTTCCAAAATCCGCGTCAGCACGCGAAATCCACGTCCGGTGAAGACGAAGTCAGCTTGGCCTTCCACCTCTCGCGATCCTGTCGCGGGCGTGCCTTTGACTCCAGAGATTTCCATCGCGAGACGATCATTTCCTCCATCCCCGAGATAGAGCGTCTTCTCTGGACCGACAGACTCGATCCACGCCGCCTTTTCCTCCGGTGACTGGTTGAAGCGAGTTTCTTCTTCGGTAAACCCGAGTTGGCAAGCAATCTGATTCACTCGTTCCTCATCAGGATCGCCACTGATCAGGTAAAGATCGTATCCCCTCTGACGCAGGCTCTCCATCTCACGAACTGCTCCATCCCGCACGCTTTCCGAGATGCTAAATCGAGCCACTGAAGTACCGTCCACTGAAAGTGTGCAGCCAGAACGGAGATCACAGCTTCCATTCCCAGTCGCCCAGTCGTCTCTCCCGAGGCGCCAACGAGCACCGTCAAAGGTGATTTCCATGCCCTTTCCGGGATGATAGGGTGCCTCGTGAACGTTCGTTTCAGAGATCACATCCACAGAACCGAATCGAGAACCGATCTCTTCACGCAGCGCTCGGGCATAGGGATGCTCATTTTGATCTGTGAGCATACGAAGTGCATACAAATCCGTCGAGCGCAGGAGATCGAAGACTTCTGGATTACTCACACGGTGAATTGTTTCAGTCAGAGTGCCGGTCTTATCGAATGCAATGGTTCTCACCTGCGAAAGACGAGACCAGAGGGAATGCACTCGTACGTAGATCCCATCATCGCGCAGACTTGCCAGGATTCGTTCGTTCAGAAGTGGTAGGGCTAATCCCAGTGCACAGGGACAGGAAACGACGAGCACTGAGATGAGCACCTGCAGAGCCCTCCCCAGAGAATGATCACAGACCATCCAGATTCCTGCCCCCAGAAAAGCAGCCGCCAGCACCACTGTCATATAGGGGCGCATCCAGTGTGCAGAGGGAGAGTTCGCTTCGGGATCCCCTGATTCCTCCTCATCGTTTTTCGAATTGAGCAACGACTGCAGCAGCGATCCCGAAAAGTCCTCACGCGCACGCACGAGAATCGGAGTAGAAGAGACGTTCCGTGCTCCCGCAGGGATTTCCCGGCCTTGAGTGAGTGTGAGTGGGTCTGGCTCACCCGTAATCCAATCGACGGCAAAGCTCGCCTCATCAGCCAACAAAATGGCTCGCGTCGGCACGAGTCCCCGTCGAAGAATCTCCAGCAGATCTCCGGAGATGACTGCGTCCATAGAAATCATCTCTCTCGAGTGATCCGGAAGGATTCGCACTGTTCTGGACAGACTTTGTCCGCGTGCATGAATCTGCATCCGATTTCGATCCAGCCAGCGCAAATGCAACCAGCGGCCAGCGAGCATCAAAAAGGTGAAAATCGCCACGAAATCGAAGTAATGCAAGCCTTCGATATGAAAGATCCAGCCCGCAATCGATCCCATATAGGCAAAGAACAATCCCAGTGCGATGGGCACATCCATGTGCATAACTCCCGCACGAAGCGCAAGCCAAGCTCGACGAAAGAAATAGCTCCCTCCGACTGCCATCGCGAGACTAGCGGAGGCAAAGCTGATGAGGGCGAACAATCCGGATAACTCCGATTCTGCGGATAGTCCGAGATAGGTGGGCAAGGTGAACGCCATCGCATTCAGGGCGAGACCACCCGTTACTCCCAATCGAGTCAGCAAGGAAGCGCTTTCCGCTGTCGGCGGCTCCTGGCTCTCATCACAAAGCGAAACCTGATACCCAAATCGATGTAGTTCTGACAAAAAGTCTCGTACGACGAATTCTCCGGGATTCCACCAGAGTGTCAGGAGGGAGCGATTCGTATCTGTGGTGAATTTTAGTGCTCCGCTGTGTTTGCGGAAAAGATGTTCGATCAACCAGATGCAGGCAGTGCAAGTGAGATTCCCGACGCGCAGGCTGATCCGGGCGGCCTTGCTCGTAATGAGCGCATGATTCTCCGCGTCTTGGATGGCTCTCTCTATGCCTGTGCCCAACTCAGTCGCAGCGTCTGCATGAACTGCCGGGTCAAGTTTTCGTCCGCCCAGCAATTCGTAGAAGGAGCCAAGCCCGCCCGCGTGCAAGGCTTCATATACCACACGACAGCCGGCACAGCAGAATCGCTCGTCACGACGCCGAGTTCGGAACTCACTTCCACAATGAGCGCATGATCGTTCCCTAGCGTCATGCAGCCCCGTGAGGGTCAGTCCATCCACTTCCGGCGACGAGATCATGGTTCAACTGATTCGCAGCGACAGGTGGCCGCGCCGCCGTGATGGGCATGGAGAGGGGTCTGCAGAAGAGAAAAATGCCAGATCAGTGATCCCGCCGCAGCCGCAGCCAGAACACGCTTTGCAATTAGAAATTTTTTTGCTCCGAGTTGCTGACTCACCATCACGGAGCCTATCTGTACGCATCCAATGGCAAGGATAGGACCGAGTCCGAAGGCGAGTAGCATTTTCGCTCCCACCACGGGAGATTGACTCGCCAGTGCCAACGCGAGAATTGCATAAAGAGGGGCACAGGGGAGCAAGGGAGTAGCCAGCCCAACCAGAGCTGCCCGACGCAATGGGTGAAGTCCTAGGGAAACCGTCCGCACGCGGAGATTCAGGCGATTCAGCCAAGGAATCGACGCCACCCGTCGATCAAAGCCTAGAGCAATCGCCACCAATACCAGGGCTAGTAGCAGCGGCACCCAACGGGAGCCGTCCAGGGAGACTCCGATTCCGATCCAGGCACCGATTCCTCCCATGATCGCCCCGGCGAGCGCGTATCCCACCAGTCGCATCGCATGATACACTCCTGTCCCGGCCATACCGGATCCGTATCCTGCAATCCCCAGACCACAGGTGAGCAATCCACACATCCCCGCACAATGAAGACTAGTGGCTATCCCCGCCACAAAGAGTCCGCCCAAAGTGAGGGCGCCAGTATCGAGTGAGCTCATGATCTTATTGATTCAGAGTGGGAGATCGGAAGTGCACGAGGGCCGTATTGATTGGCGATATAGATCACGCAAGTCCAAGCAAGAATCAGAATCGTGAAAAAAGCGACGATCAGAATCCAGGGACGGCGGCGGAGAGAGGAGATCATGGATTATTTGAATCCTTGCGAAGAGTATAAGGACTGGGACCGAGGAACTCCGCTCCATGCATCACGGAAACATGACCGGGAGAAACATCGGCAAAGACGCGAAAATGGAACTCACTCTTAAACTTTGAAACAGGCAGAGCGAGGATGAGAGTCTGATTCATCTCCTTTGACGGACCGACCTCCACCTCCTCCGGCAGTCCTATGATCTGCATTCCCTCCGGCATTCCCTCGGTGCGGAAGCGAAACTTCACGGTTCGCTGCTGCTTATTCACTAACTGTAGACGAAACTGGTTGCGAATGACTTCTTCACCGAGATAGAAAGGCTGCCCCGGCATTCGAATCAGTTCGATTTTGGCCGAGCGCAGGCTGCTGAGAAAAATCGTCATCATCAAAGCTCCCAGAATCATAAATCCTGTATAAATCAATGTACGAGGCCGAACGAATCGGGTCTTCTCTCCAGCGAAGCTTCGCATCGATCCATAGCGAATCAATCCGCGGTCACGCCCGGTTTTGTCCATGATATCATCGCAGGCATCGATGCAGTAGGAACAGCCGATGCACTCCATCTGTAATCCATTGCGGATATCAATCCCGGTGGGGCAGACCTGGACACAGCGAAAACAATCGACACAATCCCCGGCACTGCTGTCTTTCGCCTTGCCTCTAGGCTCCCCACGACGGGAGTCATAGCCGATCACTACCGTATCATCATCCGTCAGTGCCGATTGAATGCGCCCGTACGGACAGACGATGACGCAGAACTGTTCTCGGAAAAAGGCGAAGCAGTAGTAAAAGGCACCAGCGAGGAAAGCCATGGTCCCGAAGGCCTTCAGGTTATTCATCGGTGAACTGCGCATGTAGTCATACAGTCTCGGAATGGAGACGAAGTAGGATACGAAGATGTGTGCGAGCAGAAGAGATACTAAGATGAACAGACCGTGTTTGATCACACGCCTGACCGTCTTCGACAGGGTCCAAGGAGCAGCATCCAGGCGGCGGCGCTGGACGGCGTCTCCGTCAATCCATCGCTCGACTCGACGGTACACGTGATCCAAGAACACGGTATAGGGACAAGCCCATCCGCACCAGAGACGCCCGAAGAGAGAGGTTACGTAAAACAGGGAGAAGCCCAGCCCCGTCAGCAGAAAAAATCCGATCCACAGATCCTCCGACAGAAAGGTTAAGCCCATGAAGTGGAATCGACGGTGAGCGAGATCAAAGAGCACCGCAGGATTGCCATTGATCGGAATCCAAGGAAGCAAAATATAAACCGCCAAGAGCACTACTGCGAAGATGCGCCGAGCGATCGTAAAGCGCCCGTTCGCGTCAGCAGGATGCACGGCATAGCGAGAGCCATCGGCATTGACCGTGGTGAGGGATACCAGATTCGGCTTTTTGATTCTCGACATGACTCGCCGCTCTAACGGGGATGGTAGGTGAGGATATAAGAGACGACCTGCGCGATCTCGACTGGACTGAGCTGAGAGCTCCAGGCAATCATGCCCTTGGTCACGTCGGGAGAGCCATTGGTAATGGTATTCATGATCTCCAGAGGGGCTCCTCCGTATTTCCACTCCGCATCATTCAGAGGCAGTCCGGGCAGGGCCACGCCACCCAGTTTCGCAGACAGATCCATACCGTGGCAGGCTGCACATTTCGCCTCGAAAATGGCTTTCCCGGCCTCGGTTTGCTCCGGCTTTTTGCTCATTTCATAAAGGGCGTCATTGTCAAGCGTCGCTAGCACCTTCTCTGTTTCGGCCTCCTTCTTCGCGTGAATCTCCGCCATTTCTGAGTCGATCGACTGGAAGTCATCCACTAGCCGCAGTGGACTCTGATAGTACAGCGCCCATCCGATCACGAAAAAGACGATAGCGATGTAGAAGGTGAATAGCCACCAGTTGGGCAATCTCTGATCGTATTCCTCAATTCCGTCGAACACATGCTCACGGATGGGGACAGACTCCTCTTTGCTTTGTTTTTGACTCATGGGTGAAACGGGGGTTCGGAACGGGATGACTTCGGCTCATCTAGTGGGAGACGAGCCAGACTTTCTGCTTCATCTCGTCTCATGGTGACCGCTCGAAAAAGGATGACGAGAAACGAACCTGCGACCAAGAAGAAGGCGATGTAGGGCACCATCGCGTGCCAGTTCTCGAGGATTACACGTTGAAACATAGAAATCGGGTATCAGGGGTTACTCGCTGTGGTTCCGCTCTGAGCCGCAGTACTCTTCGGAGCGGGATCGACGTCCATACCACCGGTTCGATACTCGTCGGGGATACCGAAACGGAGCGGATTGGGAGATTGTCCGGGAGTCTTTTTCTTCGGAGCGACCTCCTCGAAGCTGCCGAGCTTTTGCAAATAGGCGATCAGTGCTACGGCCTGCGTTCCAGCGAGATAATCACGAGCGGAGTTTGCATCTGTCGGCTCGGCATGACCTTTGGCTACTGGAATTTTCACCTGCTTTCCCACGAGGCGCCCGGCGATTTCGAGCGCCTGTTCGCGTGCCCCCTGCTCGATCTCATCGGGAGTCATGATCGGATAAGGCACTCCAATCATGCGCTGGACGGCGATTTTGCTCGGCAGAGCCTTGAAATCCGTCTGGTGTTGAGCCAGCCAAGGATAATTCGGCATCCGAGACCCCGTGCTGAGACTGCGAGGATTCATCAGGTGGAGATACTGCCAATCATCTCCCCGCTTTCCACCCTCGCGAGCTAGATCGGGGCCTGTGCGCTTTGATCCCCATTGATACGGGTGATCGTAGATAGACTCTCCTAGGCGAGAGTAATCGCCGTAGCGAAGAACATCCGGCACGAGAGTTCGGATCATCTGCGAGTGACAGTTGTAACAACCTTCGCTCACATAGATATCGCGCCCAGCAAGCTCCAAAGGAGTATAGACCTTCTGCAGGCGATCTTCGATATTCTTCGCGCGATTGACTGTCACCACTGGTACGATCTGGACCAATCCGCCGATGGCCACCGCGATCAGTACTAACACAGAGAAAGGTAGGTAGTTTTCTGACAGCTCGTCATACCATGCAGACCACTCGGTAGCATGCCTCCGAGCCTGGATCCAAGCCATGGCGGCAAATCCGAGCGTACAAAGCATCGCCACATGACTCGCTCCAGGCGGTAGGAAGAACCAAAGAATGCAGAAAAACAGGCACCAGAAGGTGTAGGCGACCGGATCCTTGCGGAAGACAGCTCCCCAGACCATGCGATCTTTTTCCAGCTCTGGATCCTCATAGACCTCCCGCGTTTCATTCACAGCCTTCCCAAGACGTGCCGTCTTCCAGATATTGACGGCTAGCAGTAGGAAGCCCGTCAGATAGAAGACACCTCCGATCACACGCAGGAGCATGAGCATCTGAATCTTATCCACAGTCTGGACGAACTCATTCACCAGACGGGTTCCGGTTTCATCCGTCTCATTCAGCATCAGTCCCTGAATAATCCCAGCGAACCAGAGCGAGGCGACGTAAAGCAAAATCCCCGTGAGGCCAATCCAAAAGTGGAAATTGGCGAGACTTTTCGACCATAGCTCGCGTCCCCAGAAGCGAGGGGCCAGCCAGTAAAACATCCCGGCTGCCATAAACCCGTTCCAGCCCAGCGTGCCGCTGTGAACGTGTCCGACGATCCAGTCCGTGTAGTGCGCCAGTGCACTGACAGAACGGATCGAAAGCAATGGCCCCTCGAAGGTAGCCATTCCATAGAACGTAATACCGACCACGAAGAACTTGATCACCGGATCCGTGCGCAGCTTATCCCAAGCCCCACGCAGAGTGAGCAGTCCATTGATCATCCCGCCCCAGGAGGGAGCCCAGAGCATCAGACTGAAAAACATCCCCAGCAACTGTAGCCAAGTGGGCAGGGCCGTGTGCAGCAGATGGTGCGGTCCCGCCCAGATGTAGATGAACACGAGCGACCAGAAGTGTACGATGGACAGTTTATACGAATAAACCGGCCGCTCCGCCGCTTTCGGCAGGAAGTAGTACATGATTCCCAGAATAGGAGTGGTCAGGAAGAAGGCCACCGCATTGTGTCCATACCACCATTGGACCAGAGCATCCTGCACTCCACCGAAAATCGGATACGCATGGACCCAGCTCGTGGGGATCTGCAGGTGATTGACGATGTAGAGCATCGCGACAGTGATGATCGTGGCGATATAAAACCACAGCGCCACGTAAAGTGAACGCTCTCGCCTGACCTTCAGAGTCATGAAGAAATTCAGGGCGAAAATGACCCAGACGATTACGACCGCTAGATTGATCGGCCAGATCAGTTCGGCGTATTCCTTGCCTCGTGTTAGTCCGGCTGGGAGTGAGATCGCAGCACCCACGATGATGAGCTGCCAACCCCAAAAATGGATTTTCGACAACAGATCCGAGTATGTACGGGCGGAACAGAGTCGCTGCGTCGAGTAATAGATGCCAGAGAACATCATGTTTCCTACGAAGGCGAAGATCGCCGCGTTCGTATGGAGAGGGCGTAGTCGTCCAAAGGTGAGAAAATGAATCCCGTCGGTATCGAAAATTGGAATGAATGACAGTCCCAATCCCTCATTCAGGAAGCGAGTAAACATCTCGAAGATATGTCCATTCGCCTGCCAGAAGTTGAGCTGTGATGCAGCGATCACACCCACCAGCATGGCGACGACACCCCAGAATATGGAGGCGATCATGAACCAGCGCGGCGTCTGGTCGTCGAATTCGATCGTGATTTTACGAGAAGATGCGGAGGGATTGCTCATAGAGTGGGAAAGTCGTCCTGAGATCGATTTGATTCAGATTGATCCGGGAGTGTCTCGAAACGACGAAAGGGAATTAGCGAGTCCTGATCGGCACACGACTCTGCCTTCTGCCTCACCCGCAGAAACAGGACGAGGAAGAGGGCGGCGAAAAGAACGCTGAACAGAGTGGTGAGATACAGTACGTCCATAACCGAAACCGATGGGATCGCGCCTTTGCCATGAGTCGAGTCACTCAGGACCATCCGTCTTCGATTTCTTCGACAAAGGTGCGAGAAAGTCCTTCAGATGATTCCTGTCCGCTGTGCAGTTCTTGCGAATTACTGCGCATTACTTGCGCTTTGGCCATCTCTGGTGAAGTCTTGTCGCACTCAGAATGAAGGAGAGGTCCACGGACACCTTTCGGAAAATCCGACAATCCCCATTACTCGCGCAATATACCGCCGCTTTTGAAGCTGCGACAGGGTTGCCACTGGAGCTTCACGAACCGGAATTGGAGCGAATCTGTCATGGGTCCACCTCGTCCAACCAGTTTTGTAGTCGTCTCAATCAGGATGGGAATTTCTCCGAATGCGTAGCTGTCATTGAGGAGTTCCGCAGAAGTGCTGATTCAGTTCCACAGTCTCTCTGTTGCTTCGCGGGACTTCAGGAATCCATCGTACCTGTGTTCGCCGGACAGACCGTGGTGGCCTATCTATCGACGGGGCAAGTCTTCGTGAAAGAGCGTTGCGAGGTCCAATGGGAGGATGTCGCGAATCACCTGATCGAACAAGGATGTGACTGTGAGGAGGTTACCGTTTTGGAAAAATCATGGCGCAAATCGCGTATCCTGAGTGAGAAGAGTTATGGTGGCGCGGTCAATCTGCTCGCTGTTTTCGCCACTCAACTCTCTGCACTCGTCGAGCAGATCGTACTCGGAGAGAATCAGTCCGAGCCACCCGCCATCACGCGCGCGAAGCGGTACATCAATGCCCATCTCTCTGAGAACATCGGGCTGAATGAAGTTGCCGCTCATGTGGCGATGAGTCCGTACCACTTCTGCCGTATTTTCAAAAATGTGACGGGACTGACCTATAAGCAATTCCTAACCCGTCGGCGGATCGAACTAGCGAAATGCCGACTTCGCCATCCTGATGCGAGGGCGAGTGAGGTCGCCTACGAGGTGGGATTTGGCTCCCTGTCCCAGTTTAACCGCAGTTTCCGTCAGACCGTGGGAATCTCGCCCAGTGAATGGCGGATCAAAGACTCTCCTCGCATGGAGGAAGACTCGTGAGGCAAATCATGTTCCCCCTGTGGGAATCCAAGGATCGTCAATGGAATCCCATCTACCTGATCCGCTCCACGCTGAAATCGTCGATGTAAATGGTGCTGCCAGCGGGAAATCCATCCAATAACACCATCATTTCGATTTTTGTTTCGGTCGGAACATCGGCTTTCGGGAGATGGAAGGGAATGGCGAAGGAATTCCACTCTCCGTTCTGGATGCTCATGAACTGTTGCGGGAGGCCCCAGGTGGCAACGATTTTTCCATCGACTTTGTTCGCGGTCATTCGGAGTCCGACCTGCCCGGCTTGCATACCCTCGGGCAGATAACAGCTCACTTTGACCACATAATCACCTGAGATGTAATCGATGCGTTGATAGACTCCGCCGCGCCCGAGGCCACTGATGCTCAGACTGTGCATTCCACTGAAGGCACGCTCGTCCGTAATCTTCCATGTCCCACGGGCATACTCCTTCGATTCCCCGGCTTTGTCCCAGTAGATCCAGCCATTCTTTCCTTCCTCGAAGGATTTATTTTCTGTGATCAATTCTACCTTGCCCCCGGCAGCTCGAAGCATCTGGTCTGCCTGCTCGCGCAGTTTTCCTTCCGCCTTCGCTGCGAGCGACTGAATTCGCTCCCTCACCTGTGTGCTCTTGCCGATCCAAGGCTGCAGTTGCCAAAGAGGAGCCGTAGCCCAATTCTCTCCACTCAGAGGATTTGCTCGTGTGATCCATTGATAGTTCACCTGATGCAGTGGATCATTTTTTAAGCTCGCCAATAACTCCTGTCGTTTAGCACCCGCCTCGAGTGTCTCCACCGCTTGGTCCAGCATCGTGAGAGCCTCTTTTTCTGATTGAGCGACGCGCACGGGCTTTGTCCCCCGGAAGGAAAGAACGTTCGTCCGATAGAAGGACCACATTTTCTGTAGCATCTCCACCCGTGCTTTCCGTTGCGGGGTGTCAGTCAACTTCAGCGCCGCCTCCATCGCGCGATCAGACTCAGCAAGCATTTCATCAGTAACGTCGAGTAGATAGGTGGGCGTGCCATTGAAGGGCAAATACTGACCTCGCTTCGTATTCCACTCTGATTTTAGGAGACCCTCGGTCCAGAATTTCTCCCAGACACTGTAGAAGCGTGCGAGTTCTGGCGCAGCCTTTTCTCCGGCACAATGCGTGTACCAGTCAGTCAGCAGGGCATCCACATCCTGATTCGGATTCCACAGCAGTCGAGTGAAGATCCAAGGCTTCGGTCCCTCTCCCCAGTTGGGATAGAGTTCGGAGTAATGATACTTCACCTGATGAGCCGCTCCCCAACTCAGATACCGTTGCATCTCGTGAAAATACACGCGAGGAAGCAGATAGGAGCCTCCGTAATCGTAGCCATACCAGCCGAGAGTCGGAGCAGCTTTCAACCACTGCTCGGTGAGATCTTCGCCCAGTTTACGCAACTCCGGATCCGTCCAGCGCATCCTGTCATAAGTCATGAACGGGATGATGCGCGGGTGAACTCCGACTCGCGTCGGAGGCGAAAACAGACCATTGTAGGCGAGGGTTCCGAACCATTTGTCGGGATATTTTTTGAGCACCTTCTCGACCACCTCGTTCGCCCACTGAAAATAGTCATCGGACACGTCTTGGTAGCCCAGCGCGTTCTCCTTTCCTGAGCGTCTCGCGAGTGACTCCGGGGATTGATCCCAGTTGTTGGAATCGTTCATTCCGAGCGAGTAGGTCTGCTGATCTGGATTCTCGTCGAAATATTCGATGATGCGTTTTACAGAGGCATCGACAATACCAGGAGCCGACAGGTTTGGCTGCCAGCGAATCTCACTTTTCTCGAAGGGAATCAGTCGCTCACCGTTCAGCAGGGGGTAGAACTCGGGATGCGTTTTCCCGAATTCACTGGCGGGCAGGAGATTTAGCAGATTGTGGTGAAAAGCCATGCGCGTGGGACCGTCGCGCTGGACTTTATTGAAGCGGCCCCACTCAAGCAAAGACGCTCGCGGCGAGAGCGTCCGAAAGAGAAACGTCGGCTCTTGGAGGATATCTACCTCCGGCAGATCGATATCCGTGTGAACGGGAATATCGATCCCCAGATCAGTAGGCATCAGCCAACGGACCCCGAGAAAGCGCTCCAGAAACTCATAAACTCCGTATTCAATTCCGTAGTCACTGCCTCCGCTAATCACGAAATTGTGAGAATTGAGGCTCCGGAGGACGAAGCCTTCCTCGTCCAGCTTCGAGACATCCACCTCAGGATGCTTTCCGATGAACAGGAGATTCTCGGCAGTCTCATCATTGATCGCTATCGTCGCTCCGGTGCTCTTTTTCACATACTCCTGCAGGATTTTTGCCGCTTCGTGGACTGCCTCGCTGGCATCTGGAGTGAGTCGAATCGTTACTGTAGAACTCCCGTTTTTTACAAGCGGCATAGCGGCGGCAGAAGACGGAAGAAGACTCATTCCGCCACCGATGAGCAGCAGAGTCGACAGACAAAGGGAAAATTTTGTAATCATAACAGAAGGGCGCAATTCAAGCCTGGAATGATTCATGGAGCTTGCCAAGTCAAAGGATTTCCGCAACCCCGCCTTTTCATCAGTGCGCAATTCTGCTATTCGTTACAGTCATCAATCATCATGAGACCAATCCACAACTCTCTCTTCCGTTTATCGCTGTGGCTTCTGTCGTGCCTCCTCCTGTCGAGTCTGACAATCTCCGCCGACGATGCACCAGCACAGGCGACGACAACGGCTTCCCGCTGGTGGGAGAAAATCCCGGTGACGGACGCGACATCTCCTCGCACGCTGGCGCTCTGGCGCTTTGACACGGCTGAAACCGTGGGAAAAAACGAGTCTTCTCATAAGCTCGATGACGGGAAACTCGCGGGTGCCCTCTGGAGTGCCGAGGGCAGATTCGGGGGCTGCATCGAAAGTGCTCCCGGCTTTCCAGTCGAAGACAAGCGTCACGCTTTCCTCGTAAAACGATCCCCCTTACTGTCGCCCTCTGGGCCGTTCACACTGGAGATGTGGCTCCGTCCGAAACCCGCTGACATATTCGTTCCTGAACTCTCTCCAGTGTTGGCAGACTCGAAATACGTGCCCTATCGACACAATGGTTTCAAATGGAGTCTGACCAAGGGCCAGAAAGACGGAACACGACGTTTTGCCCTTGAGATCGGACTCGGAAACCGCTCGGCAAACTGGATTTCTAATCCGATCACCCTTTCGTCTGAGGAATGGCACCATGCGGCGTTTTCCTATGACGGTCAGGGAACGACCAGTTTCTGGCTCGATGGTGTCCAAATCGGGCAGTCCTCAGTGCCTGCTGCGGGTGGAATGGCGATGGCTGAGCAGGATCTGTCGATCGCGGACCGACTCGGATCAAATTTCCAGGGCTTTCCCGGCTGGATTGATGAAGTCCGGCTGAGCGAAGGTCTCCTCACCTTCCGCCCTTTCCAGATTGAAACGCAATCTGCACGCCCTGCGTTCCTCCGATTCACAGAGAAAGCGGCGATTCGATTGAATCTTCGCAATCTCGCTACAACGCCGCTCACGGGAGCGAAGCTCCGACTCGCGCTTCCCGGAGCGGGAACGAAGGAGATCAGTCTGCCCGCGATCGCTCCTGGCGAATCCCATCCGCTGGAACTCCCCATTGACGCGACATTGCGGGCGGATGAATACACCGCAGACGTGACCTTTCTCCTGCCGGGATGGGGAGGAGAAAAGGAGATCTACACCGCTACCGAGCGATTGCCCTACGTCCTCGTGCGCCGTCCTCTGCCCCACCGTATGCCCGTCGTGATGTGGGGAATCGGGGGAAATGGACTAACGAAGGAATTGCCTCGCCTGAAAGACATCGGCTTTACCCACTGCCTAGGACTCTGGGTAGACATGAAAGCTGTCTGGGACAATGGCGCCAAGGCGGAAATTAATCCTCCTGATATTGTTCGCTCCAGCCGCGACATGCTCGATCTGGCGCTGGCAAACGACATGCGTATCATTTCATCAGTTTCTCCGACTCATTGGCTGAGCGAATCAGAGGATGGCAAACCCTACGTCCGAATCAATCGCGAGGGAAAACCCTACGACAGACCGGATGTGAGCGGTCTCTTTCCGAGGGTACAGGAGTTCAGTCACGACGTCGGCGTAGCGCTCGGTCGCACGTACGGCGATCATCCCGCCTTCGAGTCTGCCCTACTCAGCACTGAGCAGCGCGACGCCACGCAACTCTCCTTCCACCCGATCGAGATCGAAGCTGCGAAAAAGGCGCTCGGCTCCGACATTCCCGCAGTGGCCAAGATTAAGAATGGAGTGAAATACGATGAACTGCCTGACTTTCCGAAGGACCGCGTCGTGGCTGATGATGATCCCGTCTTGGCCTATTACCGCTGGTTTTGGAGCGATGGAGACGGATGGAGCGCCATCCATTCCCGACTAAATGATGGCCTGCACGAATCCATCAATCGGAAGAACTTCTGGACTTTCTTTGATCCTGCGGTGCGCGTGCCCAGCGTACACGGCAGCGGGGGGAATGCCGATGTACTCTCTCACTGGACCTACACCTACCCAGATCCGATTCGCATCGGACTCTGCGCGGACGAGCTGTTCGCTATGGCACGAGCGAACGGTCATCATCAGCGTGTGATGAAAATGACTCAGATCATCTGGTACCGCAGTCGCACCGCTCCGGCAGCACCCGCAGCATCCGAGGGTCTGCCGGTCACGCAATCTCCCTGGCTCGACTACGATGCCGGTGCCAGTTACATCACCATCGCCCCGATGCACCTGCGTGAGGCACTATGGCTGAAACTCGCCCGCCCTGTATCCGGCATTATGTATCATGGCTGGGGGTCGCTGGTGCCACTCGATCCTCCGACAGGCTACACCTTCACCAATCCCAACACCGCTCCGGAGCTAAAGCGTCTGATCTCTGACGTCGTGGAGCCACTCGGTCCAACACTCCTGCAGGTTCCGGACGTGGAATCCGACGTCGTGTTTCTAGAGAGCTTCACCTCTCAGATGTTCGCTCGGCGCGGCACCTACGGCTGGGGAAATTCTTGGGCGGCGGACCTTTACCAGATCGCTACGAGCGCACAGTTGCAATCCGACGTAACCTATGAGGAAAACCTCACCGAAGAGCGTCTCAAACGAGCAAAAATCCTAATTATGGGCGATTGCGATGTGTTGCCAAAATCCATCGTGACTCGTGTTCTGGCTTTTCAGAAGGCTGGAGGGATCGTAGTCGGCGATGGAGAACTCTGCCCTGCGATCAAGCCCGACATTCTGGTGCCTCGCTACGCTCGGGTGGGCAAGGCCGCGGAAGATTACAAAGTGCTGCTCGGCTTGGCCGACAAGCTGAAGACTGATCTCTCGGGCAAGGGGTATCAGTGGATTCTCGCCTCTGACAATTCAAAGGTCTATACACGCCGTCGCGCTGTCGGAAACACTGATTATCTTTTCGCGATCAATGATTCCCGTGAAGCCGGCACCTATGTCGGCGGTCACGGACTCGTCATGGAGGATGGCGTGCCTTCAGATACCGTGCTGAGGCTGCGCCGTGCGAAAGGTCATGCCTACGACCTGTCCGCACATCAGCCGATTCCGATGGAAGGGGCAAAGGACGGACAGCTCTCCTTGCCCTTGTCCCTCGGCCCCTGTGAAGGGCGCGTCATCATGGTGACTGAGCGACCTGTCGAGAAAATCGGACTGAATGCTCCCAAAGAAGCGAAAGCAGGTGACTCAGTGCCTCTGGAGATCGCCATCACAGACGCCGAAGGCAAGCCCATCGACGCCGTCGTCCCCGTCGATCTGCGAATCGTCGATCCCGAGGGAGCACCCGCTGAGCCGAACGGATACTACGGAGCTGGAAATGGGGTGCTGAAGCTCACTCTCGATCTGGCTAAGAATGATCGTGTCGGTCTCTGGGAAATCCGTGCAAAGGAAGGAGCCACCGGAAGAGAAGTAGTCGGCTGGCTCCGCGTCAAACCTTCTGCGAAATGAAACGATTGTCTCTTCTTCAATCAAAATCCCACCTTTTTTCACAGATATGAAGCTGAAACTCTCCCTGCTGTTGGGCATACTCACCGCCTCTCTCGTCACGTCCGCCTCTGCCCTGACCGTCGGTTCCTATAACATCCGCTACGACAACGAAGGCGACCGCAAGAACGACAATGGTTGGGATCAGCGGGCACCCATCATCGCCTCTCTGGTCCGCTTCCACGGCTTCGATATCTTCGGAACGCAGGAGGGCATCAGTACGCAAATGGCCGATCTGATGAAACTGCTTCCAGAATACGCCTGTATCTCGTATGGACGAGATGACGGAGATCAAAAGGGCGAACACATGGGCATCTTCTATCGCAAGAGCCTCTTTGATCGAGAGGACAGTGGTCGCTTTTGGCTCTCTGAAACACCTGATCAACCCGGAAAAGGCTGGGATGCTGCACTGCCTCGCATTTGCACTTGGGCCAAGTTGAAGCCGAAATCCGGCGGGGCACCCCTCTGCTTCATGAGCATCCACTTCGACCACATCGGAGTCACTGCCCGAAACGAAAGCGCCAAACTACTTTCGAAAAAGGCGATAGAAATCGTCGGCGATGGCTCAGCGATTCTCGTGGGAGACTTCAATTCCTCGCAAGATAGTGAAGTGTACAAAACAATGACCCACCTGCCAAACTTCGTCGATTCTCGGGAAAAAGCCGCGATTCGCTTCGAGTTAAACGGCACCTTCAATCAGTTCGATCCCAATTCCTGGTCGGGGACTCGGATCGACTACATCTTCGTGAGTCCCAATTTTCGCGTTCGACGCTATGGCGTCCTGACAGATTCCTACCGCACTCCTATCGAAGTACCTACAGCGGACGGAGAAAAGAAACCGTCGGAAATAAAGTGGGTCCGCTCTGTCGCACGAATGCCATCAGACCACTTCCCGATTCTCGCCGAACTCGAGCAACCGTAACCTCGAGCCCCTCACCTGCCTCTCGAATCGCCTCTCCGAATGAAGCAGTCAACAGCGCCCGTCGTCCCGCCCAAACTCCTCGTCCCTTTTCTGCTGGTAACCTTACTTTTTCCCCTTTGGGGATTCGCCAACGACATCACGAACCCGATGGTCGCGGCGTTTAAAAATATCCTTCTACTAAGCAATTTCGAGAGTTCGCTCGTGCAGGGGGCCTTTTACGGAGGCTATGCGCTCATGGCCATCCCAGCAGCGATCTTCATCACCCGTTTTACCTACAAGAAGGGTATCCTCCTCGGCTTGGGGCTCTACGCCCTCGGCTGTCTCCTGTTCATCCCGGCCGGATGGACGCTCAGCTTCTATCCCTTTCTCTTCGCCTATCTGGTGATGACCAGTGGCCTATCCTTTCTGGAAACCACTGCCAATCCCTACATTCTGTCGATGGGGGATGAGAGCACGGCGACTCGACGGCTGAATCTGGCACAGGCCTTCAATCCGATGGGTTCCATCATCGGGATGTTCGTCGCCAGCATGGTGATCTTGGTCAATCTCAACAGCACCAGCGAGAGCACGAGGCGTATCCTAGTGGCTGCAGCGGATCAGGGGCAATCGGCACATCTCCAAGTGAGCGAAAAAATCGCCTCCGATCTGGATGTTCTGCAAAAGACGATTTCGGAGCCGAACTGGACCGCACGGAAGCGATCTGCAAAAAAGGCGGAGGAGCTAACTGCAGCCCTGACTCATGATCTCGATCTGCTCGTCAATCCTCACGCAGATCGGATTCCCTCGATCCGAGAGGCGCTTACCTCAACTCCACGGAGCAACCCATTCGTCGAAGCGCTTCGCTCAGTCGCCGTCGTTCTCCAACTTCTCCCTGCTCCGACTCCGAGCCTTGCAGAGAAGGAACAACAGGAGTTCTTCGGAGGTCCGGTGGGGATGGAATTAGCGACAATTTTGGATCAGGAAACTCAGGCGGCAAAAGCCCTACCCGAGTTTAAGGAAGGGAAAGCGGCTCTCGCAAATGCGCTTCCGATGGCAGAAGCTGTGCTTGCAGAAACCTCCGGCATATATTCCGCTCTGAATGAAGGCAGTCAGGCCGACAAATCGACGGCGGCAGATCAAGTCTCCTCGACTATTCTGTCGTTGGAAAAAGCGATCCTCGACGCCAAGCAAGCCTTTGCCGCACTCCCTATCCTAACTCTCCAGCCTGTGTTTGAAAAATTCGGAGATGAATTTGCGCAGATTCGAGAGACAGATCTTTTCACGGTCGTTGGTCCCTATGCACTGATGGGCGGACTGCTCCTGCTCGTCTTCCTCTTTTTTGTCTGGAAGCTTCCCGCTTCTGTCCCCAGCGAGAGCGGTACTTCGGAGAATCGCAGTTCCTCTCACCAGCCTCTCCACATCGCAGCGACTTTGAAGCGACTGCGTGGGCGCCCTCGCTACTGGGAAGGTGTGATTGCCCAAACCTTTTATGTAGGAGCGCAGATCATGTGTTGGACCTTCATCATCCAATACGCCGAGCTTGAACTGGGGATTTCCAAAGCGACTGCCCAGAATTGCAATATCTTGGCAATGGTGATCTTCGTCTCCAGCCGCTTCGTTTGTACCTTCCTACTTCACTACGTTTCGCCCGGATTTCTCATCGGACTGCTGGCTCTCGGCGGGATCCTCTTCACCGGTGGCACAATTTTTCTTCAGGGCTACGCTGGGCTATATTGCCTGATCGCGGTCTCTGCTTGCATGTCGTTGATGTTTCCCACCATATACGGGATCGCATTGAAAGGACTCGGCGACGATGCCAAGCTCGCCTCCTCCGGACTGATCCTAGCGATTGGGGGAGGATGCGTATTACCTGTGCTCCAAGGGAAGATCCTCGATCTCCCTCCTTTCAATTTCGGCTTTATGGAGCTCAGCAGCATTCGTGCGTCCTTCTTCCTACCGCTACTCTGCTTTGTAGTGATCGCGATTTACGGAGCACGAACGCTCTTCGTTCATGATCGAACGGTGAAGGAATAAACCACAAAAGGAACGAAGCACACGGAAGACGACAGGAATCAACAGTGATCCCTATTCTCTGATTCATCGGGAGTATCCGGCCTATTTGCTCTCAGGTGCGGCGAGAAAGGAATCGTCAGAATTTCCGCTTTTGTCCATCCACTCCTGCAGATAGCCCATGATCTCACCTGTGAAGAAGCCTTTGAACGAGAAGTCTTTGCCGAAGGAATCTTGGCTGCCAGGCGAGAATAAGGTCTCCATCGACTTCTTTGTCTGCTCGATCATTTTTTGGTCGTCGAGGAGTACGCCCGAATACAGGAGAGACCCATAAATCAGAGGGCTGAGTGCGGGAGCCATTTGTGCGGCGGGCTTGTCGTCTGTCGTGACGGAATAAGCCCAAGCGGCAGTTTTAGGATCCCAATTGCGTGACAGCCACTTCCCCGCCGCCTTCAAGGAGGTCGCATAGCGCTCGTCCCCTGTCAGAGCGTGATAACTCTGCAGTCCACCCAGCAGAACACCGATTAAAAACACGTTGTTACCCACCACATTTGGCTGACCTGAAGCATGTTGCAGAGGCAAGACGTGAGGCCAGACCCCTGTTTTCTTTAGATCCTGCTGACTCAACGCGACTTCTCCGATCCGACCCGCACTCTTGAGATACAGAGGATCACTCGTGCCTCGGTAAAGTGCCATCGCTGCCCGCATGGACCACCCTGCCGAGCGCTCGTGATCACCCAATTGCTTGAAGCTGGGGGCAAAGGCGTAATTGATGTGCTCACCCAGCATCAGGGCTGATTCCATGACGACAGGATCGGCACCCAAACACCAAGCATCAATCATCCCGTCCGCCCAGGTATGACCGTTCCCTGCAGATGAGGAAAGGTTATAGGCCATGCTCCAAGTCGCGTTCTCCACCTTCTCGGACCAGGTTCCTGTGTGCCCGACGGAATGTTCGGGATTGGCACCTACAAAGAAGGGATCCGGGTAGGCATGGACGATATCGACATCAGCCTGATGCCGCGCCCCACGAATCGCGAGGCGATAAAAATCGCGATTCCCCGTGCGAACGAACTGCGCGAAGAGTGCATGGGGTAAGTCGTATTCGTTATTTCCCCAATTACGTGTACGCTCGCCAAACCAATCTCCATAGTTCAAAAACCCGTATTCACGATTCTTATCCTTTAATTTCCAGTGCTCAGCGAGTGAATTTTCTGCATATTGATCCCAGAGTGTGAACTGACTCCCTCGGGGTACGGCTAATTTCATATACGCTCCCGTCTGTGCGTACCACTCCGGAGGCAGAACCGCGATCAAAGGCCACTGTGCCTCAGCCCATGTCTGCTCTGGACCGGTATTCTTGGAAAGATCGATGATAAAGCGCTCGGTGAAAGACATGCCCCACTTCATGCGATAGTAGCCCTCGACGAGCGGGAACATCAGATGAAATGGCAAATCCTTGCCAAACTCTTGATTAGGAGCTTCAGGGAGCAGAAGCAGGGACAGCCCTTCTTTGGCATTGCTGCGGATGCCCTTGGGCCAGCGTTGCCAGAAGTCAGTGATCGCGAGATTGATTCCTCCATCAGGCAGACTGATGCGCAGGCCTCCCGGATTTCTTCGATCACTTTCTTGCCCAGCAGATGAACTGGCTGCGTCCAAAGATAGAGAAGACATCTGATCGGTAAACTGGAGCAGGGCCGTCTCTTTGCCAGAACGGACTTCTATACTGCGGTCAGCGCTGTCGATCCCCTTGCCATCTCCCTGATAAACGACGAGAGAGCTGCTGATGGCGGCCTCCGAAGGAAGATTTGGTTGTAACCGATATTCTAGGGACTGGATATCGGTAAACTCTCTGCTCAGTTCGCTATTGATATGGGTGTGTGCGACATCGATACGTGATGATCCCGCATGAAAGGAGAGGCGCGTAACGTAGGACATGAGAATTTGCCCCTTGTCAGTGGCATAGTCTCCGGCGATGCGAAGAGTCACTCGTTGGGGAGTATTTTCCTCAACGGATACTGATTTCGGCTTGGCTGCAGATGTCGTGTAGTGGACTCCTTTCTGGTCCGTCAGTTCAAAGCCGACAGGCGAGGTAGCGACTTGCTTCCATTGGTCTCCGTCACGCACGAACAATCCCTCTGGCCCTTTGAACGCAGTCTTGCTGATGGTGCAACGGAGAGTACCGGTATCGATCACGATTTGATCAGCCGTATCTTTCAGTGTAATCCGCTCACTGGATCTCGTCTCCTTTCCTACTATATCGGAGCCGACGATGACTTGATAGGTGACTTCTTCCTTCTCGGCAAAAGAATCCAAAAAATCGATTACCGCCCATTTCAAACTGCCATCAGGCCACCGTGAAGTGCCTTGAACGACAGCGCCCACGCTCACCCCAGCCTTTTCGATCGTGATCGTACGAGGGTCGAATACCTGACCCTGAGGTAAGGGAAATCCAAAATGTACTCGACCCTGAGGACGCGAAATCCCGATCTCTTCTTTGACCCGAACCGGGATAGAAACGGGGGTAGAAGCAGCTTTTGACTGCTTTTCGGATGGCGTTGCACCTTCTGGATCATAAGTTGGTAACGGTCGAGGGCGACCGTACGTCACACCTATTTTGACAAGCTGATGCTCAGATAGGCCACGGTTCTCCAAATCTTCGTAGGCGACATGCTGATCGATATATCGGAAGCCGTCGACTGTCATTCGAGTCGGTAGCGGAATTTTCGGAAGACTGGGGGCTTTTTGTTGGACCAAAGGCAAGGAAATTTCCTGAAATTTGGTGTTCGTAGAACTCCTACCTCGGATTTCGCCTACGATTAGACCGCGCATTCGGACGTGATCACCTTCTTTTCCGAGAATCGGAGCATCAAAGAGAAGATACAAACTCTTGCCGACAGCTCGGCCGCGGTACTGGACATTTCGCTCAGACAGGGAAGATGAGTGATTTAAGAAAACGAGATTGTTATCTTTGATGACCAGCATCATGTCCACCCCACGATAGGCTTCGTCCGTCCTTCCTGTTTCCGGATTGTGATCGACATCTAGGTAGAAGATGAGCGTCGTTCGATTATTAATCACTTCTCGATCAAAATCGACTTGAAAGAAAATACGATCATCGCCTAGATGAGCTGACTGCCAACGAGTGACAGCCAAAGGAAGCTCGGAATCTGCCTGTTTCGCAGACTTGTTGATCGCGTCTGAAGAGGCTTCATACACCGTCGTCCAATCTCCGCCGCTCTCAGGTAATCCCAGATCGTGTCGCACCGATTTCGGGACTTCGCTCCAATCTGCCTGAGCGATGTTCGCGCACAAGACAGCAAGAAGACAGAACAGGATATGAAGCGGACGATTTACAGGCGACGGACTCATGAGTAATGGCCGTTACCCTAGTCCAGATTTTTAGTCTCAAAGCCTACAAGAATCTAACGCAATCACGCAGCCAGTTTCAGTCCCACGATTCCTAAAATGATCAGACCTACGCTAATCAAGCGCCCTGCATTCGCCGGCTCATTGAACAGCACCATTCCCAGAATTACAGTTCCGACAGCACCGACTCCGACCCAAACGGCGTAGGCGGAGCCGATGGGTAGCGACTTCATCGCCAGTCCCAGCAACCACAGACTGACCACCATCGAGGCGACCGTAGCCACACTGGGCCAAAGTCGAGTGAAGCCGTGCGAATACTTCAAACCGATCGCCCAACCCACTTCAAATAAACCAGCGATCATGAGAATCAGCCAAGCCATACGACGCCGACTCTATCATGTCATCGCCTCTTTCGCATATCAAAACGGAGTGCGAAACCCCAGTCCCCGGATCAGGCACCATCCGATCAGAGCCTCGATCAGGATCAGCACCCCGATGACAGAGCTGATGTACCACAGTCCCTGTCCCGTCAGGCGGACGGCAGTGACTCCTCCGATCACGCAGATCGCTCCCAGCAATACGCGGAGCCATCGCCCGCGACGGTCAAGATTACACTGAATTTTCATGATTCCTTCGATTCTGAATTACTTCGATTCTGAGTTATCCCATCCGGCTCCTTTGGTGAGAGTGCGGATACGACAAAGATAGTTGCGTGCGGTCAGATAGAGAACACTGCCATCATTTCCCCAAGCGCAGTTAGACACGACACCACCGACGGAAATGCGTCCGAGTAACTTCCCCTGTGGCGTGAGAATATGCACACCATCCGGTCCGCTGGTCCACAGATTGCCTGCACGATCCACTTTCAGCCCATCCGGCAATCCCTTCAGTCCGGTCTTGCTCATCTCCGTCGCGTCATAGAACAAGGTTCCCGTGTCGAGCGTCCCGTCTTTCTGAACAGAAAAAGATCGGATGATCGCTGCCTCTGAATCCGACTGAGCCACATAGAGAGTTGAAAAATCAGGAGAAAACGCGATCCCATTCGGTCGGGTCATCTCTTTGTTCAACAGGGTCACCACACCATCGGGAGCTAGGCGGAAGATCCCCGCGTAGTCCATTTCTCGCGAAGGATCGTCCCACTTTCCCCGAAGGCCGTACGCAGGATCGGTGAAGTAGATCGTTTCACCGTCGGGGCCAAAGCAGGCATCATTCGGACTATTGAATCGTTTGCCTTGGTAGTTGTCAGCCAGCGTGCGCTTCCCACCGCCATCGGTCAGTACGGAGATACGCCGATCTCCATGCTCGCAGGAGATCAGTTGCCCTTTTCTATCCACCAGCAGACCATTACTTCCCGGCTCGGCACCGTAATCAATGCGCCCCGTGTATCCCGAGGGCGAAAGCCAGGTATCGATTCCCGTCTTTTCATCCCAGCGGAGCACTCGGTTTTTGGGGATTTCGGAAAAGAGCAGATATCCCCCCTGTGGATGCTCCTTTTCCGGAAACCAGACGGGTCCCTCGATCCAAGTAAAACCGATCGCTACCACCTCGATCTGTGCATCCGGTGCTAGCAGCGAATCAATCGCGGAATCGAGCCGAATGATTTCTCCCATTACCGCTACCTGAGATTTCTGTTGAGCCTGAAGAGTCCCCGATCCATAAAGAAAGACGAAGAGGAAAACATACAGCACAGAGAAATTATCTTGTCTGGAAAGGTTGGATTTGCGAATCATAAAGAAAGAATCATAAGTAAAGTTTCAGAACCGCACTTCCCCAGTGTGCCACGCCCATGAGTGAGAACGCAAGACCAAAAGACGAGACGAAATCAGGCGGGATGAACTCCGGAGATGATGCTCTCGGCAGGCGCAGGGATGTGCTGTTTAATCCCGGAGATGATGATGCGATCCTACTTGATCCGATGGACCTCAAAATGATCGAAGAGGTTGGAAAAGTGACAAAGTGGTGGGATGAACTAGAATCGGAAATTTCGGAACCAGAGAGTAAAGCCACTGAACAGGCGCCCGAATCAGTCGAGAAAACTGACGCGATCAGCACCCCTTCAAACGATCATCGCAAGTCAGAGGTCGATTTGCTTAATGCTCCCAATCATCATCCTGAAGTCGAAAATTCCGACGAGGCCGAGAGAAGCGAAGAGGCAAGCACAGAAGAATCCCAGCATCCGGGCGCTAGAGAACCACTGCCGGAAAAGCCAAAGCCCTCTTCTCCTCCGAAACCAGCGACGAGTACCTGGGAGGATTCCCTAGAAAACGAAGCCCTCTTTCTCCCTGACTGGGCCGACGAAGTCGCGGAGTCCCTGCCTCAGATCGAATTGATCGGCTCACTGACAGCGGGAGAGCTTGATGCTTCCGCACCCCCGCTCGTCGAGGAAAAGCCGCAGCCAATTCCTCTGAAAAAGACGGCTCCTCCCCCTCTTCCCGTTCCCACGGAACCAGATGTCGTCGCGACGGAGGGGGAGAAAGAACCTGAAGCGTCAAAAATTGCTGACACCGCTCCTGCCATCTCTCCTCAGCCTCCTTCTCTTCCAGTTTCGGATCCACTGCCCCCCCAATGGGAAGATAGCTTTCAAATTCAGACTCCGCTGATCCCGACGGACACAGATGAAGAAGTCGGCCCGATCTCTCTCTCCCACGACAAGGGCGCGAAAGAGGCACCGATCAGCACCGAGGGCACATCCGATGTCACCCCTCCGTGGGGAATCACTGACGTTCAGGAGGCACCAGTCATCCCTCCGAGGCTAGCCGATCCACAATCTGACAAGCCCGGCTCTCCCCCAACGCTGCCAGAATCTTTCGTGGAACCACCTGCTTCCTCCGATGAGTCGCTTCTTCCAACTGATCTTCCAACTGATCTCAGCACTCAGAGTGATGAGAGCGAATCAGAAGTCAGCGTCTTACAGCCAAACCTCGGCTCCGAAGTCACAGAGCCTGAAGCATCTCCAACTTCCGACCTCTCGGCTGATCTGGCAGACTCGCAAACCGTGTCCGTACCGGATATCGGAGAGGCTCCTGACCTCCCGATTTCCGAAGTCAATGAGCTAGAGGAAGCGATCTCAGAGGAAAATACGAAGATCGCTCCTGAACCAGACGCGCATCCGGAGCAATCAGCGCCAACTCCAAAATCAAATGTGAAGCACCATCGCGCTGGCTGCTTGTCAGTTTTCGCGACATCGTATCTGATTGCTTCGCTCTTGGTATTACTCTTGCTCGCCGGTGTCGTCACGTACGCCTGGCTTCAACGAGAGGCCCTATCCGCGAAATTCACTCAGACCGTCGTCGATGAGTGGAAAATCGACGGAATTCGGATCGTTCCGGGAGCGTGCCGATACGATTTTGCACACGGTGCTGTTTTTAACGATCTGTCTTTCTATCGTGGGCCAGCCGATTCAGACCTACTCGCGAAAATTACGAAAGTCTCTGCCGCGATCGATCCAGTCGATCTGATCGCTACGAAACCTCGCCTGAAAGCCAGAGAACTCAGTCTGCGAGATTCCTCAATCACCCTGTATGAAAAGGGTAAATCCCTCACCGTCATTCAGGGTGTGGACGCCCGCATCCATCTCGATACGAATCGGCTGGGGATTGATCGCTTGTCGGGAGTGATCGGGAATCTGCGCCTCCGGATCGATGGAGCGTATGATCTCGCCTCTGGCGTTTCATCATCGGGTGCATCGGCTCCTTCCGCCCTCTCATGGTCGTCTCTCGCACCTCTCCTGCCCTGGCTGCAAGTCGAGGCTGAGGGAGCACGCCTGCCGACGCTTTCCCTCTCCTTTTCTGGAAAGTCTGGGGCTGCCCCGTCGCTCTCCGTCACAGGGAACCTAGAGGGCTACGGAGATCTCCGCTGGCGAGGAGTCGCGCTGAAGAGCATCGCGATCAGCGGAGAGTGGGATTCTACATCAGGGATTCTCCGGATTCCTCATGCCCAAGTAGCATGCGGAGGAGGGATTGTGAGCGCCGTTCTCGGAGTTGATTGGAAAAAGCGCGTTCTGGGAATCGAGCGTTTTGAGTCATCTGCTGATCTCGCTCAAGTGCTTCCTTCATACAATGCGGAATGGAGTCAATACTTCTCTCACCTTCGCTTTGTCGATTCTCCTCTCTTGCGCATCGCAGGGACTCTCTCGCTCGACGATCCGAAGAACGCGACTCTCGAACTGGTTTATACACACCGCGGAGGCCTGGAAATCCTCTCGGGAGAACGAAAGCTCCCGCTGGAGGATATACGCGGTCGACTCGTCTTGCATAATCAGGGAGTTCTCGAGACGAAAGACCTCGCTGCTACTCTCTACGGAGGGCAGGTGCAGGTCGCGGCTTCCGTCAACTTAGTCCGAGAGGAAACGCCTTTTGTCGGATTTCTGAAAATGGCCAGTGTTCCGGCAGAGTCGATGGCTCCTTGGATGGGCAAAGTGGGAACGGGGCTGACGGGAGGTCTGAATCTCACATACAAGGGCTCAGGCTCTCTCAATCAAGGCTTGAGTCACCTCACTGGAAATGGCACTCTGCTGATCGAAAATGCTGTCGCGGCCAAATTGCCGATTTTCGGACCTGTGCGGACCTTGGCGGGACGCTTGGTGCCCATCCTGATGGGCGAAGAGAAAGGGAGTGTCGATGCCAGCTATCAAATCGAGTCAGGAGTCCTGATCACCAGTGATCTGACCCTGCGCAGCGGAAGGCTCAAAATACAGACGACGGGCAATGTCCCGCTGGAAAGTCAGGATGTCACCTTCACCGCCAAAGTCGGACTAGACTCCGGGATCGCTGCGATGGTCGGATTAAAAGATCAGGTGATCTATGTCGACGGCAAGGGTCCCATCGATGCACCCGCGCTCACACTCAGTCACTTCCCGATTGACTTCGCTCGGGTGGATCTCGGCGGAGTTCTGGGTACCACGTCTGATACGCTGGCCGGACTGAAGGAATTGCTTCCCAAGGAAAAACGATCTTCCGTGCTCGCTGCTCCCGAAGATGGATCGAAAATTCACATCTTCGCTTCCGTGATGGAGATTCTGAAGGAGAACGACGAAGCTGAGGCTCCGCAACCAGTCCTGCGAGCGGTGCCGAATGAATAGGATTCTCTTCTTGACCCAGATTCTCGTTTCCTGCTTTACTCCCTGTCTATCCTGATTTTACCTTCACCCCATGTCCTCACGATCTTCTCGCTCTCTCGTCCCTCTGCTTAGTATCATGATGTTCCTCCAGCTCTTCGTCTGGGGTGTATGGTTTGCGACCGCTGGGCAGGCGCTGGGGGCGAATCATCTGACGGATTATATCGGCGGCGTCTATGGGACGGCACCGCTAGGCGCGATTTTCGCCCCTCTCTTTCTTGGCATCGTCGCAGACCGCTTCTTTCCTTCACAAATCGTGATGGCAATTCTCTTCCTAATCGGCGGGGTGCTGCTCTATCTAGCAAATAATGCTGCCCTAGCAGGCAATGGCCCTCTGATGGTCAACTACTGCCTCGGCCACATGCTCTGCTACATGCCCACTCTCGGTCTTAGCAATACGATCACATTTACCCATCTGGACCGCCTAGACTTCCCGAAAATTCGCGTATGGGGGACGATCGGATGGATCGTCGCCGGGCTTCTGGTCGGCTTCATCGGATGGAGCTCGAAATTGCAGATCTTTCAACTCGGTGCCTTCGCATCGATTGCGCTCGGAGTCTTTTCCTTCTTCCTTCCTCATACACCTGCTCCCGCGAAAGGTCAGAAAATCGACCTTCGCGCCCTATTGATGGTCGATGCGTGGAAGCTCTTGGCCAAACCGGCCTTCCTGATCTTCATGCTCGCATCGGGTCTGATCTGCATCCCCTTGGCCTACTATTACGGACTGACCGCCAACTACCTGACGAACACTGGATTCGAACAAGCGGCATCGTCGATGACGATCGGGCAGATGTCGGAGATCATCTTCATGCTACTGATCCCCGTTTTCTTTCGCCATCTCGGGGTGAAATGGATGCTTCTTGTCGGGATGCTCGCTTGGGTCGTGCGCTATTTGCTCTTCGCATACGGAGCACCAGATCAGGTGGTCTGGATGCTCTTCCTAGCCATCGCCCTGCACGGAATCTGCTATGACTTTTTCTTCGTTACAGGATTCATTTACACCGATGCCGTCGCTCCGAAGACCGTGCGCAGTCAGGCGCAGAGCCTGCTGGTGTTCATGACTCAGGGAGTGGGGATGTACTTCGGGTATCAGGTGGCTTTTGCTAAGTTCCCCAAGGTCGCCGGATATGGGGAACTCGATCAGGCGATCCAGGCAGCTCATGGCGAGCAGACCTTGAGCTTCGCCCAGAGTCTCGGGAAAATGTTCTCAGTCAAACTGCCGGAAGGCATCGATGCCAACCTCGTCTCCACCACCATGGCACAATGGAAAGAATTCTGGGTTTTTCCCGCTCTGATGGCGGGAGCGATCACTCTCTTCTTCTTTCTCGGTTTCTGGGACAAAAAGACGAAGATTACAGAGGGAGAAACGGAAGGTTAAACCCGCGCTCGATCCTGTTCTGCCCTCTGTCGAATCATGTGGCGTATTGCTGGCATTTGCTTTGATCATTTCCACATGGGCGATCTCCTGCGCATGGCGCACGAGCACCCGAATGCAGAAATCGTAGGCATCTGTGACGAATGGACCGGTCCCGGTGACCGAATGGCTGAGGCACGAACGAGTTTTTCCATTCCATCTGACAGGGTATGGTCTCGGACCGAAGACTGCCTAGAGACGTCTAGGCCCGATGTGATCATCCTTTGCCCATCTGCCGCCCGTCATGCCGAGTGGGTAGAGCGAGTCGCCCCGTTTCAGAGCGCCGCAGTGATGGTGGAGAAGCCCTTCGCCAATTCCGTAGCCGAGGCTGATCGCATGGTGGCTGCGATGGAGAAATCTAGCGGACGACTCGCGATCAACTGGCCTCTGGCCTGGCGGCCATCCCATGTGAAATGCCATGAGCTAGTCAGCTCCGGGACTATCGGTGAAATCATCGGCGTCAGCCATTACGGAGGTAACCGCGGTCCACTCTATCACGGTGCCGATAAATCCGAGCACAAACCAACAGACGCTGAAAAGTCCGCAAGTTGGTTCTATCGAGAGTCCGAAGGCGGTGGAAGTCTACGCGACTATTTGGGCTATGGCACCACTCTCACCACTTGGTTCAATGGCGGCCAGCGCCCGAGCGAAGTCATCGCGATGTGGGATCACCATCCGGGCAGTGCTCTGGAGGTGGATGAGCACAGCATCGTGATCGCACGCTATGCGACGGGGCTTTCGAAATTCGAGACTCGCTGGGGTACCCTGTCTGATCCGTGGACGCAGCAGCCGGAACCGCATTGTGGATTCGTCATTACCGGCACAGATGGCACGATTTCTAGCTGGGACTATGATGAATATGTCACTCTGCGGACACCAGAGAATCCTGCCGGGGAGAAAATCCCTGCGCCGAAGCTCGAATCCCCGATGCAGAATCCCATCGCCTATATCATCGATTGCCTTGAGAAAAACCGCCCTTTCGACGGTCCCTTGAATCCCGTAATTTCTCGGATCGGACAGGAAATCGTCGATGCTGCCATCGAGAGCGCTCGATGGAAACGTGCCGTCACGCTTTAATCCGCTCAGATCACCGATTTTCTCGCTGTTCTCAGCTCAGAAACGTGCCACAGTAGCGCGGTATGCACATCCGAGACATTCTGGGGAAAGGCGAGCCAACCTTCTCCTTCGAGTTTTTCCCTCCGAAGACTGCCGAGTCCTCTGAAAGTCTCTACCAGACGATCAGCGAGCTGGAAAGCTATGCTCCGTCCTTTGTCAGCGTCACCTACGGAGCTGGCGGATCTACTCGTGAGCTGACTCACGATCTGGTAGTGCGGCTGAAGAATTCCACAACGCTCGATCCCATCCCCCATCTCACCTGCGTCTGTCATAGCGAGGACGAAATCCGCTCCATCCTAGATCGATACGTTCAGCAGGGGGTCAGCAATATTCTCGCCCTAGGCGGGGATCCTCCCCGCGACAGGGTAGGCTACTCGCGGGAAAACGACGCATTTCAACACGCCGCCGATCTCGTTCGCTTTATCCGACGCTATGCTGAGACAGGCTTTCATCCTGAGCCCCGTGGTTTTGGTATCGGAGTCGCCGGGTTCCCAGAAGGTCATCCCGCGACTCCCAATCGGGTAAAAGAAATGGATTATCTGAAAGCGAAGGTGGACGAAGGAGCCGACTATATCGTGACCCAGCTCTTCTTCTGCAACGACGACTTTCATGACTTCCGTGATCGCTGCGACCTCGCGGGTATCCATGTGCCGATCATCGCCGGCATTATGCCTGTGACCTCGCTCAAAGGAATGATGCGTATGGCAGACCTCGCCGCAGGAACGCGCTTCCCCGCGAAACTCATCCGCCAATTGCGCCGGGCCGGAGAGAATCCTAGCTCTGTCGAGCGCGTCGGCATCCACTACGCCACTGAGCAATGCGTCGATCTGCTCGAAAACGAAGTCGCCGGAATCCATCTCTATACACTGAATCAGTCCCATGCCACGCGCGAGATATATGCCAATCTCGGTCTGCGTGCCGTACCGATGATCTGATTCTTCCGTGATCCATGAAACGACTTCCCTGGCGCTTTGGCCTTTATGTCGTGGTCATTGGATATATGCTCTTCGATCTTAAGGTCTGTCATGGCCCCCTCCATTCCGCCATGCGCAGCCGTCGTGATGACGCAGTAACCGAGGCCCGTTCCCGAGGCTGGGCCGCACTGGTAAACCTAGAGCCGATCACTCGTGAGCAAGTCGATATCGCCGTCGTCCGTCACCTGTATCAGCGCGGAATCGACGCCGCGAGCCTCTCGGAGAAAAACCGCGCTATGATACGGCGTGCCGTTCTCCAGACGCTCATCGACGATACTCTCGTCCGCCAGCATACCACAGGAGACCGTTTCATCGCTCCCGCCGCCGAGACTGAGGCCTTCGTACGAGCTTGGAAATCCGGCTTTTCTTCTCAGGAAGAACTCAAAAAACGCGCAGAAGCTCAGGGCTGGACACTCGCCACGCTGGACGAAGAATTAAAGCAGATCTGGACGAGAAAACGCTGGCTAGAAAAGCGCATCGAGCCAGGGGTTACCGCGACTGAAGAAGAAGCACGTCAGTGGTTCGACGAAAATCGTCTTGATGAAAAAGGCGAGATTCGCTACGGATTTTACGCTGAAGAAGCAGAAAAACCAGAGACACGTCGCCCGCTCGAATTTGAAGAATTGCGTGACGAAATCATCTCTCACATGGAAGCCGAGAGAACGGCCGAGACCATTCCCATTCTGATGCGAAAACTCAGAAAAGTCGCCAATCTGAGCCTGTTTCCGGAGAATCTCTGATCCGGGCACGGCAACTTCCCAGACATCGGAGAGCTAGAAAATAACCTCTCCCTTATTCGCTCGTGTCCCCAATTCGCTCGCCTGAAGCCATACTTTGAAGAGCTTACATCAAACGTCCCATAAACTCCCAGAGCGCGGTCTGTACGTCGCGAAATCCTCGCCCCTGAGGTACGAGCCAAAGAGGCGAGAGGGCGAGTCCGCCCGAGCGGAAATCGCAGGGAACTGGGAGGAGATCCAATCCCGCCGAGCGCGCTTCTTTCAGCGCCCGAGGAAGATGCGAAGCCGATGTGCAGAGTCCGATGCGTTTCCAATCAGGGTGCTGTTTCAGCAACTCTGCCACATCCCGAAGTTCTTCACGGGTATTGCGCGGTTTCGGCAGTTCGATGATCGCAGCCTCGGGGATTCCCATCCCCTGCCAGAGCCGTGAGGTCTCGTGCGAAAGAATGCGATCCGTCCCGCTCTCGGTGATGCTGCGTCCGGTCGTGACGAGAGTTCCGATCATCCCTTCATGATAGAGTGTGACCGGACGTAGGATGCGGTCACCGTGCAACCCCACGGCGGGCCGCCCGCCGGGGGAGAGATTGGTGCCACCTCCGAGCAGGATAAGAGCATCGAATCGAGAGGTAGGCTGTTCTTCGCCGTAAAACGGTTCTTCCAGTTGATACAGGAGCGCACTCCCCAAGTAAGGACTGCCCGCTAGCGTGTAAAGAAGCCACAAACCGATGACGAGCGCACGCCGTCGCTTCGGTAAGCTTGGCCAGAGCATCCACAAGCCTAGCACGATCCAGATGATCCCCGCCGGCATGAGAAGATGGGCGACGATTTTCATCGCGATCAGCCCACTGCCAGCGATCAGCGGAAGCAGAGCCAGCAGAAAAAGCCCGAAAGCGACAGGCCAGTAACGAATCAAGGTGCGAGTCAAAGCAAGTTTCATCAGGTTCGAGGCAGCAGGGAGAAGAGCATGAATCGATTTCTGTCACCACGCCCCTATTCGGTTGATTATCTGTCTCGATTACTTGCTGAAAACAAAGTCTTTCCCTTCGTATCCCACTCGAATTTTATCACCTTCCTTGAACACGCCGTCCAAGAGGTCCAGACTGAGTGGGTCGAGGATGCGCTGCTGGATCACACGCTTCAGCGGACGAGCACCGTAGGCAGGGTCGTAACCTTCTGTGGAAATGCGATCCAGCGCATCGGGGTCGAGTTCCAGCTCCAGTCCCTGTGCTTCCAATCTCTTCGCCACTCGCTGAAGCTGGATTATCACGATCTCGTGAATGTTCTCCTCGTCGAGCCGGTCGAAGATGATGGTTTCGTCGATACGGTTGAGGAATTCCGGGCGAAAGTGTCCACGCAGAGCGGTCAGCACCAGCGCCTCACGCTGCTCGGGATTGCTCTCGGATAGGATATACTCGGAGCCGATGTTGCTGGTCATAATGATGACGGTGTTCCGAAAATCGACCGTTCGCCCCTGGCCGTCGGTGATACGACCGTCGTCGAGTACTTGGAGCAGGACGTTAAACACATCCGGGTGAGCCTTTTCCACCTCATCGAGCAGGACGACGGAGTAGGGCTTGCGGCGGACGGATTCAGAGAGCTGCCCGCCTTCCTCATAGCCGACGTAGCCGGGAGGCGCCCCGATCAGGCGAGAGACGGCGTGCTTCTCCATGTATTCGCTCATATCGATGCGCACCATGGCATTCTCATCGTCGAAGAGAAACTCGGCGAGAGCACGAGAGAGCTCGGTTTTCCCCACTCCGGTTGGGCCTAGGAAAAGGAAGGAACCGATGGGGCGATTCTCATCCTGCAATCCAGCTCGAGCACGACGAACGGCGTTGGAGACGGCTTGGATCGCCTTCTTCTGACCGATCACGCGAGCCGCGAGACGCTCTTCCATGTGAACGAGCTTCGAGCGTTCCCCCTCCTGCAGGCGCGAGACGGGAATGCCTGTCCAAGCGCTGACTACCTCGGCGATGTCTTCTTCTGTGACTTCTTCTTTGAGCAGACGAGAGACGGACTGCATATCGTGCAGTTTCTTCTCGGCCTCACGCAGTTCCGCCTCCTTCGCAGGCAGGAGGCCGTATTGGATCTCGCTGGCACGACCGAGATTCCCCTGGCGCTGCGTCCGCTCTAGCTCGTTCTTGAGCTGTTCGATCTCTTCCTGGATGGAATTCGCTCCGCCGATGATGCTTTTCTCATTCTGCCACTGTGCGCGGAGGGAGTCGGCCTTTTCCTTCAGATTGGCCATTTCTTTCACGACTTTTTCGAGTCGCTCCTTGCTGGCATCGTCCTTTTCCTTCGAGAGAGCCTGTCGCTCCATTTCCAACTGCATGGCCTCTCGGTCAAGTTGGTCGATTTCGACAGGTAGGGAATCGAGTTCAATTTTTAATCGTGAGGCAGCTTCGTCGATCAAATCGACGGCTTTATCGGGCAAAAATCGATCTGCGATGTAGCGATCACTGAGGGTAGCGGCAGCGACGATCGCAGAATCCTGTATGCGAACGCCGTGGTGGACTTCATAGCGCTCCTTGATTCCACGAAGGATGGCGATGGTATCCTCGACGGAAGGTTCGCCGACCATCACGGGCTGGAATCGACGCTCGAGAGCGGCATCTTTCTCGATGTATTTCCTGTATTCGTCCAGAGTCGTCGCTCCGATGGTGCGAAGTTCGCCTCGGGCGAGCTGAGGCTTGAGCATGTTGGAAGCATCGACGGCTCCCTCGCTGGCTCCGGCTCCGACGATGGTGTGCAGCTCGTCGATGAAGAGTATGATCTCACCATTGCTATCGACGACTTCTTTGAGGAAGGCCTTCAGTCTGTCCTCGAACTCGCCGCGATACTTGGCTCCGGCGATCATGGAGCCGATGTCCATGGCGATGAGTCGCTTTCCTTTGAGCGAATCCGGCACGTCGCCGCTGACGATGCGGCGGGCGAGTCCCTCCGCGATGGCCGTCTTCCCGACGCCTGGCTCGCCGATCAGGACAGGATTATTCTTGGTCCGGCGCGAGAGGATTTGCATGACGCGACGAATCTCATGATCACGCCCGATGATGGGATCGATCTTGCCCTGTCGTGCGATGGCAGTCAGGTCGGTTCCATATTTTTCCAGAGATTGGTATTTCCCTTCGGGATCCTGATCGGTCACGCGCTGGGTTCCACGCACGGAGGCGATGGCTTGGAGTAGCGAATTTTCGCTGATTTCGCTCTCACGTAAGAGGGTCTTGAGGTCGGTTGAACCCTCTTTGGTCAGGGCGATTAAGACATGCTCGACGCTGAGAAACTCATCTTTCATCGCCGTTTTCTCCTTTTCGGCGGCGTTGAGGACAGCGCGGAGGTCGGAGCCGAGATAAACTTGTGGGGAGCTGCTCCCTTGGACAGAGGGTAGGCGGTCGAGAATACGTGAGAGGCCGGTTTCAAGATTCTTCACGTTGACACCCATTTTCTCCAAAATTGGGCGTGTCACACCGTCGGTCTGGCTGAGTAATGCGGAAAAAAGGTGTACGGAGGTCAACTCGGAATGATTTTTACTCAAGCCGAGAGACTGGGCAGATTGCAGTGCTTCCTGTAACTTGTGTGTGTATTGATTCGGGTCCATAGAATGCGGGTTCCTGAGTGAGTTAAATTTCAGAAAATAGGTGCATCGGTTCGCTTTCTTTGAGGATCACCCCGCCGTTTTTGTTCAATTTCTGAGAAGTGCTCATACCGAGAACAACCAGTCTTGCCGAATGGTCGAAGTAGCGTGACCTTTGACGATGGATTGCGCAGAAACCGACAGTGAAGAAGTCATTTTGCTCTATTTCGAGGCATTCAATGCGAAAGATCGAGCGGGAATGCTGCGCCTACTCTCTCCCGAGCTTGTGCACGAGATCGACGGGCGAGAGTGTGGAGTCGGACGGGAGGCTTTCTCCGAACATTTGTCCCACCGCTTTCGAGAAAAACGGGAGAAAGTGGAGGAACTGGTGGTCATGATCGCCGAGGGTGGGCTGCGAGCGGCGGCGGAATTCGTTCTGACCGCGTCTCATGGCAATCATGTCCATTCTCGAACAGGAGCTTTTTTCGAACTCCGGCATGGTCGGATTACTCGGGTGAGCGAATACTCCGCAAACTTAAAATCCCTTATGAATTCATTGCTGATTCGCGAAAACTAAACCAAGTTCTGCACCGTGTCTGCATCTCCCCTTACTCCCCATCCTGACTGGCAGGCTCTCATCGAAGAGCGGCAAACGCTGCGCATTCAAATCGCGAATGTTTTTACAGAGTTGCACACGCTGGAGGATTCTCATTCCATCATTCTGACTCACTACGCAACGGCTTTCGGAGTTCTGCTCATTATGCTCCATCAAGCCGAAATCGAAGCCGCTCGTGTCAAGCGTGAAATCGAGTTGGTTCAGAGTTCGATCAATCGAGGGGCAGAATTGGACTACGAGATGATCGTGAGCCAACTGGATTCAGAATTCTCCCAATGGCAGAAGAAGCTAGAGATTGAAGCCGCAGAGATGAATGCGTATCACGGTTTACCTGTCATGATCCTCGATGCCGAGTCGGCCAGGAAGCTGGATGTAATCTTCCGCAAGCTCGTTCGCAAGCTGCATCCTGATCTGTATCCAAATCAGTCGGAGGAAGAGAAGGAGCTGTGGCATCAGTTAACAAAAGCCTATGATCATTCCGATCTGGAGCGCTTGGAAGCATTGAGTGTCCTAGTGCAAAACAAACAGACGGAAGAAGCCCTTCCTGATTCCATGGGTGAACTCAGTAAATCCATCGCACAGTTGAGGGATCGACTTGAATCGATGCAGCAGCGCCTGAAAGAACTCAAGGAATGCTGGCCTTATAATCAAGGATCCTTGCTCGCTAACCTTGATGCAGTGAAAGCCCGTCAAAAGGACCTAGCGCGCCGTATCTCCGAACAGGATAAGCTCCTTGAGGATCGTCAAAATATTCTGAATCGTATCCTCGGTCACTAACGGAACGCCACAGGTATATGAGCGAATTCGCGATAACACCCGGCGAAGCCCAGCAGATCGCCATGCTGCATGCGCATCTCTCGGGTGGCGGCAGTCTCACGGCTCCCTTCGCCCAAGAGATCTTCTTGATCGAAACTCATGTGGCGGGGACCAACTACGTCGAGACCCAAGCGATCGAGCCAGAACTCCAAGCCGATGCGACTTTTATTCTCCGACGTGAGCCAGAGAATGCACACGACGATCTGGCCATCCTCATCCTCACCGAAAGCGGGAAAAAAATGGGCTATATCCCGAAGGATAGAAATGAAATCCTCGCCCGCCTAATGGATGCCGGAAAGTTTCTTTTCGGACGAATGGAATCATCTAATTGGAAAGGAACTTGGCTCTATATCCGCGCCCGAATCTTTCTGAAGGATGTATAGTCAAGGCTTAGCACTGGAGCAGCAGAAGCCGTTGCTAGAGTGAGAAAAGATCGTCGATGTCTCTGTCATTTCTCTCTGCAAATCAAAAGCAGTCGTCAATGTCCCGAGCTTATCGGATGCAAGCAGCACAATCTGGCGTACGCTCGCGCTTCACACGAAAATGACGCACAAGCGGCCTAGGACATCGCCTCCGGTCGCCGATGACTCAGCCATCGAAATCCGGGGAGCCAGACAGAATAATCTGAAGGGGATCGACCTCGATATTCCCATAGGAAAACTCGTCGTCGTGACGGGACCGAGTGGATCAGGGAAGTCTAGCCTAGCTTTCCAGACGCTATACGCCGAAGGCCAGCGCCGTTACGTGGAGACATTCTCGCCCTACACACGGCAGTTTTTTGATCGGATGGATAAGCCGCAGGTGGATTCGATTCGCGGCATCCCTCCCGCCATCGCCATCGAGCAGCAAAACGCAGTGAAGACCACTCGGTCAACGGTCGGCACCATCACCGAGATCAATGACTATCTGAAGCTAATCTTTCCCCGTCTAGCGAAAGGATACGATCCAATCACCGGTGAGGAAATCGTTCCCGATACACCCGAATCGATCCTGCGAAAGACGCTTGATCGCTTCGGAAAGCAGGATTCACTGATGGTAGTCTTTGCCATCGATGCTCCCAAGGGAACGCCTCCAGCAGAGTTTTTCGCCTTCCTCCAAAGTCAGGCTTATCTGCGAGTCTGGATCTATGGTGAGGCCTACCGCACGGACGCTCCCGAGAACTACCAGCGAAAAGCTCTGCCCGCCCGAGTCGATGTCATCCAAGACCGAGTCGCTCCCTCCCGACGCTCCCGCTTTCTCGAAGCGGTCGAACGGGCACTCGCTCTGGGAAAAGGCGTCGTCAGTATCGTCCATCCGGAATCGGGAGAGCGCGTCTCTTTTTCCCGTAACTGGAGCTCCCCCGAGACTGGAACGGTGCTGAAGCCTCCGACGCCCGGACTTTTCAGCTTCAATCATCCTCTCGGGGCTTGTCCGGTCTGTCGAGGCTTCGGTCGCGTCATCGGCATCGATCTCGACAAAGCGATTCCGGACAAGTCTCTTTCCATCGCCGAGGGGCTGATCCGAGCCTTTCAGGGAGAATCCTATCGCGAGTGTGAGGAGGACCTGGAGCGCTGCGCCCGTCGACGCGGCCTGAGTCTCGTGACACCTTTCGACGAATTGTCACCACAGGATCAACGCTGGATCATCGAGGGGGATGGTGGCGATCCCGACGAGCTGTGGGAAGCCGGTCTCTGGTATGGCCTGCGAGGCTTCTTCGACTGGCTGGAATCACGGGCCTACCGGATGCATGTAAGAGTATTTCTCAGTCGCTATCGCAGTTATACTCTCTGCAAGTCTTGCGGCGGGAGTCGTCTCATCCCGGAGGCTCTAGCATTCCGAATCGGTGAGAAAACCCTACCCGAACTGTGGCAGATGCCGGTGAGTGATCTGTTCACCTTTTTCCGATCACTGGAGATCGAAGATACCGACAAAACTGCCACGCTGCTATATCGGGAGATCACCAGTCGCCTCGGCTATCTGCAGGAAGTAGGACTGGGCTATCTCAGTCTCGACCGTCCGACCCGAACGCTGTCCGGTGGAGAAATCGAGCGAGTGAATCTGACCACTTGTCTCGGTGCCAGTCTCACCAGCACGCTTTTCGTACTCGACGAGCCGACCGTCGGCTTGCATCCGCGCGATGTGGCGCAGCTCGTGGCCGTGATGCGACGCTTGCGCGACCTCGGGAACACTCTTGTTGTAGTGGAACACGAGGCCGCCGTCATCCGCGCCGCCGACCACTTGATCGATTTAGGCCCCGGGCGCGGTGAGCTGGGAGGGGATTTGGTCTATGAGGGGGAAGGCCCAGGCGCTCTGGAGCAAGTTCTCGCTGCTGCGAAGGCGCATCCTGCCTCGCTCACGTTGGAATATCTGTCCGGCAGAAAGAATATCCCCATCCCATCGACTCGTCGTCAGCCACGCCACTGGCTGGGAGTGCGCCGTGCAGCTCAGCACAATCTGAAGAAAATTGACGTCGATTTTCCTCTGGGCGTCCTCTGCTGCGTCACCGGAGTTTCTGGATCGGGCAAATCGACGCTCGTGCATTCTGTTTTGTATGGAAATCTACTGGAAGCCCTTGGTGAGGCGACCAGTGAGACAGAGATCGGTCAATGCAAGAGCCTCACCGGCACAGAGCGTGTGCGTGAAGTCGTCCTAGTGGATCAAACGCCACTCGCACGCACTCCGCGGTCGACTCCAGCAGTGTACACAGGGATTTTCGATACCATTCGCAAACTCTTCGCCGAGTCCTCCGATGGAAAGGCGCGAGGACTGACCCCAGGCTATTTTTCCTTCAATAGCGGCACCGGACGATGCGGTCGCTGCATGGGGAACGGCTTCGAGAAAGTGGAGATGCAATTCCTCAGCGATCTCTTCGTCACCTGTCCCGAGTGTGAAGGACGACGCTATACACGAGAGGCGATGGAGGTCCTCCTTGAGGGTAAGAATATCGACGAAGTCCTGTCGATGACGGGCAGCGAGGCGCTCCTCTGGTTTTCGTCTTTCTCGGGGAAAGGGATCGACTCGATCTGCTGCGGACTGAAACTGCTCGATGATGTGGGGCTCGGTTATTTACGACTCGGACAGCCTCTCAATACCCTCTCCGGCGGAGAAAGTCAGAGACTGAAGCTGGTCGGACGCCTGCTGACGAAACCCGTGCGCGAGCAGAGAGAAAAGCGAACCGCTGTCCTGATTTTCGACGAACCAACAACGGGGCTGCATTTTGACGATACGGCCCGGCTGTTGGAGGTTTTCTCCCGGCTTGTCGAAGCCGGAGACTCAGTGATCGTAGTCGAACACAATCTCGACGTGATCGCGAATGCCGATTACGTGATCGACCTTGGCCCAGAAGCCGGAGAAAAAGGGGGCCAAGTCGTGATCCACGGCACGCCAGAACAAATCGCCGCCTGTGCAGAGTCGCGCACAGGCCAGTTTTTGCGCGAGCGACTCGCGGAGGGGGCTGCAGATCCTGGGAATCGGGTTCGGGAAGCAGCAGCTCATTCTGCGAGCGTCGTTTCTTTACCTTTGAAAAAACGCAGTGGGTCTCACACCACTAACGTGATCGAGCTTCAGGGAGCGCGGGAGAATAATCTAAAGAACATCTCCGTTTCGATTCCTCGGGATGCGTTCGTCGTCGTCACCGGCTTGAGTGGATCGGGCAAATCAACCCTAGCCTTCGACATCCTCTTCGCCGAAGGCCAGCGCCGCTTTCTCGACAGCATGTCCACCTACGCCCGGCAGTTTGTCGAGCAGATGGAGCGTCCGGACATCGACTCGATTTCAGGGCTGCCGCCGACGGTCGCCATCGAACAGCGCATCTCCCGAGGTGGTGGAAAGTCGACGGTCGCCACCGTCACGGAAGTCTGGCATTTTCTGCGTCTTCTCTACGCGAAACTCGGCTCTCAGTATTCGCCTGACACCGGGAATCTGGTGGAAAAGCAGACGCCAGAAGCCATCTCGGAGCGACTGATGACCGGAGTGGCCCAAAGCAAAAAGAAGCTGCGGATCACCGCCCCTCTTATTCGCGCTCGGAAAGGTTACCACACCGATGTAGCCGAGTGGGCAGGCAAGCAGGGATTCGACTCTCTCTTGGTCGATGGAGCGATCATCAAGATCAGCAACTTCCAGCGCTTGGAGCGCTATAATGAGCACACAATCGACGTGATCGTCGGTGAAATTTCTTCTCGAACTCCGCGCTCGGAGGTCGCCCGCATCGTCGAACAGGCCTTGCACATCGGCAAGAGAACCCTGCGCGTGCTCTCGCCTGATGGCCAGCTCTATGCGATGAATACCGAAATGGTGGATCCCGACACAGGGCGATCCTTCGAGGATCTCGATCCGCGCCTGTTTTCCTACAATTCTCCCCACGGGTGGTGTCCCGTCTGCCGAGGTTACGGCACGGTGGAACCGGGGGGGCGAAACAAGCTCGACGAGCGCGATACCGATTCCGTGCTCGATGCCGAGCTGCGAGAGGAGCGACGACGCCTCTCGCCCGAGGAAGGCAGCACGATTCCCTGTTCCGCCTGCGAAGGAAGGCGACTCAACGAAATCGCTCGCAACGTGCGGATCGACGACTGGGCCATTACTGATCTCGCCTGCCTTTCCGTGACCCAAGCTCGCGAGATCATCGAAGATTTCTCCTTCTCCGGAACTCAGTCGCTGATTTCCCGAGACATTCTCCCCGAGATTGTCCAACGCCTCCGTTTCATGGAGGAAGTCGGACTCGGCTACCTCCAACTCGATCGATCCGCGACAACTCTGAGTGGAGGCGAAAGCCAGCGCATCCGTCTCGCTGCTCAGCTAGGCTCGAATCTGCGAGGCGTTCTTTATGTGCTCGACGAGCCAACCATCGGCCTGCATCCTCGGGACAACGAAAAACTGCTCAACACCTTGGCGGGGCTGAAGAAAAACGGGAATTCACTCGTCGTAGTTGAGCACGATGAGGACACCATCCGTCGAGCGGATCATCTCATTGACCTCGGACCAGGGGCCGGAGAAAAGGGCGGAGAAATCGTGTGGCAAGGGAATCCAGCAGAGATTTTTCACACTCTGTCTGATTCGACGAAATCGGGCAAAGCGCCGGATCGCTCTGCTACACCCGTCCTCGGAAACTCGCCGACCCAACAGGCTCTCGCCCATCCCCTAGTTCACCCCATCAACGGAGCGCGTCGCCCGCTGCCCACCCGCAATGACAAGGCCGGATGGATCACCGTGAAAGGAGCTCGTGCGAACAATCTAAAGAATCTCCTCGTCTCCCTCCCTATCGGACGCTTCACCGTGATCACTGGAGTCTCAGGATCGGGGAAGTCGAGCTTCCTTCGACGCGTACTGAAACCCGCCGTAACTGCAGAGCTACATCACACGAAATCGGAGAAGAAGACGCGAGGACAAGGGAAGCACGCGGCAAAGACTTGGGATTCGATCTCTGGAGCCGAGGGAATCGAGGCCGTGTATGAGATTGATCAATCTCCCATTGGTAAAACCTCACGCTCCACCCCGGCCACTTATGTGAAGGTCTTTGATGAAATTCGCTCGCTTTTTGCTCTGTTGCCCGAATCTAGAGCGCGTGGGTACACTGCATCACGCTTCTCCTTCAACACTGAAGGAGGTCGCTGCGAGGCCTGTAAAGGCAACGGATCAATCAAGCTGGAGATGAACTTTCTCCCCACTAGCTACGTCGTCTGCGAAGAGTGTGAAGGTCGCCGATACAATGCTTCCACACTAGAGGTGACCTATCGCGATCTCTCGATCGCTGACGTGATGGATCTCTCGGTATCAGATGCCTGCGACTTTTTCGCTGATCTTCCGCGCATCGCCCGAACCTTGCAACTCATGCGCGACACCGGCCTAGGCTATCTGAAGCTCGGGCAGCCCAGTCCGCATCTGAGCGGCGGCGAGGCGCAGCGTATCAAACTGGTCACGGAACTCACGAAAGGCGTCGGGCGAGCAACCCAAGCTCGACTTCGACAGAATCGGAAGCCGAAGTCCATTCTTTATCTGATCGAAGAACCCTCCATCGGCCTACACACTGCCGATGTGAAGCGCCTGCTTGACCTCATGCACCGCCTCGTAGATGACGGACATACGGTCGTCGTCATCGAACACAATCTCGAAATCATGGCAGAGGCCGATTACCTGATTGACATCGGCCCTGAAGCCGGAAACGCCGGTGGAGAGATCGTCGTCGCCGATACACCCGAGAAGGCAGCAAAGTCAAAGCTGAGTCGCACCGCACCCTTTCTCGCGCAGAAGCTGCATACCTCGCTCACGCCTTCAAAGTGGCATCGGAAACAGAAGTAGTAACTTGCTGTTCCCTGTCCCTCACCAGCGACGATGCTTTATGCTCTCGGAAGCGCTGGAGGTGTGCGTCGCGGCGGGAGAGGGGGAGGAAAGCGCAGATGCGGAGATACGGCCCCTGAGAGAAAAAGCGGATCCGCTCGACTCAGGGCATAGACTTGAGCACGCAACTGATCAATGAGGGCCAGTGCAGCGTGATCAGGCGATTTCATCAGACGTTGCTTCTGGAAGGCCAACCGTGTTGCCTGTTTCAGAAGAGTGCGACGCTTCCACGCATTCCCGATCCCATGCGTGAACATGGACAGCGGCCCTCGCTGCCAGAAGTTCGCAGCGTCCAGCGCCTGCTGAGCATATAAAACGCCTGCGTTCACCTCCTCTGCGAGCTGAATGCGAATCCAGCAATTTTCATGATAGAGGCAGAACGCGAAAGTCGTGAAAAACCAAACAACTCCCGCAGCCATCGTGAGAAGATCGATTAGAATATGGGCACCTCCCATCGTGGCAAAGTAATTGTGCAGGGCATGCATGAACATCCCCGCACCCAATCCGAAGATGGGCCAAAGGAATCGCATGAACGGATCGCGGGAAAACTTGCCCAGCGCCATCCCGATGCCAAAGAGTCCCGTGAAGAGAGCGTGCATCATTCCAAAAACGATGGCACGAAGGAAGAAGAGCACGAAGACTCCCCCCAGATTCTCTTCACCAGCCAGATAGAACACGTTTTCCACAGCAGCGAAGCCAAAGCCCACCACACTGCCATACACTAGGCCATCCAAGACCGAGTCGATCTCCTTGGGAAACAGCAGGAAAATCAGGACGACGCCTGCACCTTTCAGCATTTCTTCCGTGAGCGGGGCCAGAAAACTGGCATCGTAGAGCTGGCTGAGCAGTGGGGCATCGACTCCATCGGGCATCGCAGGAGCTCCGAGGATTAATTGCGAAATTCCGGCAAAAAAAACAGACGGGACGGCACCCCAGGCGAATGCAGCGATGAGGAGAGGCAGCGGCTCCGGCTCCCAGCGATCAAGTCGCCAGATAATCAGCGCATAGATCACCATCGGAACGATCCCGAAGAAAACAGCGGCGAGAAATACCGACATAACAGGCACAGTGTAACCGAAAGCACCCGCTTCTCGTCAATTGATTTTCAAAAAGAATCGAGATTCTTACGCCCGCTTAGTGACCTGGCTCCGGAACCGGAATCGCACGGAGGGGATCAGGCTTTTTCCTAGAAAACCACCTCTTCAGAACAGGGGTTTCGACTCGCTCAGGATCGGAAAGGGCTGCGGGATCGCGCTTTGTCTTAGGCAGGTCTAGCACTCGGGTTTGCTCCCATCCTCCCCCCAGTGCTTTGACTAGTGAAACGGTCGTCACCATTCGCAATCCAGCGACCTGGGCGGCAGCACGATCCATCTCCAAGGCGCTACGATTGGCAGAAATCACATCGAGATAGGGAGTCGTCCCCGCTTGATACTGAGTCCGGGCGAGTCGCGCCGCCTCGCCAGCGCTATTCCGTGCACGAGTCACGGAGACAGACTGGCGGGTCAGGTGATTGAGAGAAGAAAGGCTGCTTTCCACGTCGGAAACGGCGGTCAAGAACGCCTGCCGATAGTTCGCCAGTGCCTCGTCGTGCTGCGAATGCGCCCGCGAGAGATTGAAGCGATTCTTGTTTCCCGAAAACAGCGGAACGCGGACTTTCGGCCCCCAGTTCCATAAAACCGAACCGGGAGAAAACAGAATGTCGAAATCACCGCTCTGATACCCCGCGTTTCCAAATAAGGTGACGCTGGGAAAAAATTCAGCCTCGGCGATTCCGATTCGCTCAGTCGCAGCGGCGAGCTGGTGCTCGGACATCGCCACATCGGGTCGGCGCTCCAGTAGATCGCTGGGAAAGCCTGCGGGAATGCGAGGAGGAGTCCCGAGCCGTCCACTCTTTGCCAAGGAAAATGATGAGGCATTCGTTCCTACGAGGATTGCAAGGGCGTTTTCGAACTGATCGCGGCGAGATTCGAGAACGGAAATTTCCGCCTCAGCGGCAGCCACCTCTGTCTCGCTCTGCGCCGCTTCGAGATCATTCGCAGCACCGGCACTGACGCGAGCACGAGCGATTTTCAGCGCTTCGTCACGCCAGGATACAGCGTCGCGGACATAGCTGATTTCCTCGTCGAGGGCACGAATCTGAAAGTAGAGCGATGCTACCTCTGCCTGTACGCCCAGCAGTACATTCTGCACAGCGGAGGCAGCAGAGAGGGCATCTCGCTCACTACTCTTGACACTACGTCGAAGTCGCCCCCAAAGATCGATCTCCCAAGAGAAATCGACGAGCGCATTGTAGGCGGCCCCTTCATATTTCATCCCATTGAGTGGAAAGGGGGAAGGCATATTCGCAGATGTTCGCTGTCGCTCGGCAGAGAGCGGCATGCCCAGTACAGGATAGCGGTCCGATTGTGCCATCCGGGCCGTAGTCCGTGCCTGATCAAAGCGAGCCAGAGCCGCTTTCACCTCCTGATTACAGCTCGTAGCGCGTGCTTCGAGTTCGTTCAGTTTCGTATCGCGAAAGACCTTCCACCATTCGCCCTTCGAAAGATGGGCCGCCGGAACCGCAGATCGCAGCGTCAGATTTTTAAAGCGTTCCGGCGCACGACTGTCCGGGCGCTCGTAATCTGGACCCAGTTCGGCACGTACGGGAGCTAGGGCGGATAAGTGCACCAAGAAGCCCAGTGTCAGGAGGAAACTATAGGGAAAATGTGTCATCAAGAGGCAGGATCTTGTGCAACGGAGGGAGAAACTGAGTTGGAGGCGATCACTCTGCGCTTTTCTTTGCCGATTTTCATCAGCAGATAATAAAAAAGCGGCGTCAGCATCAGGCCGAGGAATGTAACGCCAATCATACCCGAGAAAACAGCGGTGCCCATCGCTCGACGCATTTCGGCACCGGCCCCTGTGGAAATCACCAGCGGGAAAACTCCCGCAATAAAGGCGATAGAGGTCATCAGAATGGGACGCAGACGAAGACGAGAGGCTTCCAGTGCGGAATCGAGAATCGAAAGCCCGTGATCGTGCTTCTCTCGGGCAAACTCCACGATGAGAATCGCGTTTTTACAGGCGAGACCAATCAGAACGATAAATCCGATCTGAGTGAAAATATTATTGTCCCCGCCTGTTAGATAAACTCCCGCCAAGGCGAAGAGCAGACATAATGGCACGATCAGAATAATGGCGAGAGGCAGTCTCAAGCTCTCATACTGCGCCGCCAATACCATGAATACCAAGAGAATGCAAAGTGGATAAATATAGATCGCAGTATTGCCGGCGATGATCTTCTGATAGGTGAGGTCAGTCCATTCGAAGTCAAATCCTGCCGGAAGAACTTTCTTCGCCAATTCTGTAATCGCCTCTTCTCCCTGTCCAGAACTGAGCGGTGGCATGGCCATTCCATTGAGATCGGCAGCCAGATAGCCATTGTAGCGGGTCACTCGATCCGGTCCGAAACTCTCCTTCACCTGGACCAGCGATCCGATCGGCACCATTTCTCCAGCCCTGTTTCGTGTCTTCAGTCTTACAATGTCCGAAGGATCATTGCGAAAACGCTCCTCCGCCTGGGCGACGACCTGATAGGTGCGCCCGAAGCGATTGAAGTCATTCACATACAAGCTGCCGAGATTGATCTGGAGCGTCGCAAAAAGATCGGACAAAGGCACACCCTGTGCCTTCGCCTTTTCACGGTCAACATCTGCCTCGATCTGGGGCACATTCACCGTATAGCCGGAATAAACCTGTGTTAGCTTTCCGCTTCCGTAAGCCGCACCAATCAGTTTCTGTGTCGCCTGATAGAGAGCTTCGTACCCGTGATCACCTCGATCCTCGACCATGAGCTTGAACCCACCTGTCGTTCCGATTCCATTCACCGGCGGAGGTTGCAAGACCATGACCATCGCATCCTGAATCGAGGAAAACTGCGCATTGAGCTGGTCGGCGATAGCCTGTCCAGTCAACTCAGGCGATTTTCGCTTTTCAAAATCCTCCAATCCGACAAAGACGATTCCGCTGCTGGAACTTACCGTGAAGCCGTGAATGCTGAGGCCAGGGAACGCAGTCGCATCTTTGACTCCCGGATGCTTCAGCGCGATGTCGCTCATCCGACGCATGACTTCATCGGTGCGATCTAGGGAGGCTCCCTCAGGCAATTGGGCAAAGCCTACGAGATACTGCTTATCCTGCCCCGGCACGAAGCCCGTCGGCACCAACTGAAACGCCTTACCCGTCGCCCAGACGAGTCCTCCATACAAGACCAGCGCAATCAGTCCGAAGCGAATAATCCGTCGCACCATCGCGACATACTGATGTGAGGACCATTCGAAAAATCGATTAAATGGACGGAAAAACCAACCGAAAAGAAAGTCGATAGTACGCGAAATCCAGTCTTTTCTCGCATCGTGAGCTTGGAGGAGCAGGGCAGAGAGAGCGGGACTGAGAGTGAGTGAATTGATCGCTGAAATCACCGTCGAGATTGCGATCGTGACCGCAAACTGCCTGTAAAATTGGCCGCTCAGTCCGCTAATAAAAGCGGTGGGAATAAAGACGGCGCACAGCACCAGTGCAGTCGCCACGATGGGACCAGTCACCTCGTGCATCGCCCGCTCCGTTGCAGGGACAGGGGCGAGGCCCTCTCGGATATTTCGTTCCACATTCTCCACCACCACGATGGCATCATCGACTACGATCCCGATCGCGAGTACTAGGCCGAACAATGTCAGGTTATTAATCCCGAAACCCAAGACGTGCATGACGGCGAAAGTTCCGATCAGCGAGACAGGAACCGCCACCAGGGGAATGATCGAGGCCCGCCAGGTCTGCAGGAAGAGCACGACCACTAGCACCACCAAAACAATAGCCTCCAGCAGGGTATGGATTACCGCTTCGATCGACTTGGTCACGAATACCGTGGGATCGTATGCGATATCGAATTCCACTCCCTCCGGGAATTTTTCCTTCAGTTCCGCCATCGTCTGCCGAACTGCGTGGGAAACCGCCAGCGCATTCGCCCCCGGAAGCTGGAAAACCCCCATCCCGACGGCCTTGTGATTATTGATCAGGCTGCGCATCGCATATTCGGCACTGCCCATCTCGATTCGAGCTACGTCGCGAAGCTTGAGTTTCTCACCGTGCGTTCCCGTTTTGACGATAATTTCTCCGAATTCTTCCTCGGTGATGAGACGCCCTTTCGCGTTTACCGTCAGTTCGAAGGGGGAGCTGTGCGAAGGCTGCTGCCCGATCGTTCCCGCCGCTACCTGAATGTTCTGTTCCTGAATTGCACCGACGATATCAAGAGCGGTGAGTCCGCGAGCAGCGATCTTATCCGGATCGATCCAGATCCGCATCGCATACTCGCCACCACCGAAAATTTGGACCTGCCCCACTCCAGGAAGGCGAGTCAGCTCGTCCTGAATATTCAGCACCGCATAGTTGCGTAGATAAATTTCGTCGTACCGATTGTTTGGCGAATACAAGTGCACGACCAAAGTCATATCGGGCGAGGATTTCACGGTCGTCACCCCGAATCGACGAACTTCTTCGGGGAGTTTCGGCAGCACTTGAGAGACTCTGTTTTGCACCTGTACTTGTGCGAGGTCGAGATCTGTCCCCACCTTAAAAGTCACGGTTAGCGTCATCACCCCGTCGGCCGTGGCCATCGACGACATGTAAAGCATGTTTTCGACTCCGTTAATCGTCTGTTCCAGAGGAGACGCGACCGTTTCTGCGATGGTCTTTGGGTTCGCCCCCGGATAGGTAGCCATGACGATCACAGTGGGCGGAGCCACCTCAGGATACTCGGCCACCGGTAGCTGGAAGAGGGAGATCCCGCCGAGGATGATAAAGAACAGCGACAGGACCCCTGCAAATACAGGCCGGGTGATAAAGAAATGTGAAAAAGTCATCGTCTCTTCAATTTCACTGAATCACGGTTTCCCAACATTCTGGTCAGCGCCACTCTCAGCCGCTGCGGGAGCTTTTCCGGCAGGAGGTGCCTCAACAGGCTGCACCGGCATTCCCGGTTGCGGAAGACGAGCCATACCGTTCACCACGATCTTTTCACCCGCCTCTAATCCACTCCGCACCACTCTCTTTCCATCGACGATAGAACCGATCACCACAGGCCGATAGACGGTAAGATTCTCCGGAGTTACGCCCAGTACGTATTTATTGGCCTGATCCGTCAACACCGCTTCTGGGTCGATCAATAGAGCAGCATACTGCGAGGTTACTGGGATACGCACACGAGTGAACAGTCCTGGGGTAAGCCGTCGATCTGGGTTGGGCAGCTCACAGCGCACGATCATGCTCCCGGTCGAGGCCTCTAGGCGATTGTCAAAGGACTCGATATGCCCCTCATGCGGGAAATCCGTCTCATCTGCGAGTTGCACCTGCACCGGAACGCGCCCAGTCTGATCTGTATGAAGCTTCCCCTCCTGCGCTAACTTCTGGAGTCGCAGCTGATTGTTCTCGTCAATGTCCGCATATACATAGACTGGATCCATCGAGACGATGGTCGTCAGCAGGCTTGTCCCCGCTGTTACGTAATTTCCTTCGGTCAAAAACGCACGACTGATCCGCCCGGCAATAGGCGCTTTCACCTCCGTTCGTTCAAGTTCGATTTCCGCTCGCGCTAGCGCGGCTTTCGCCGCTTCAAAGGACGCCTGACTCTGTTTCCAGACACTTTCGCGATTTTCTGCCTGCTCATGCGCAATCGCCCGAGCCGCCAATAGAGCATCCACTCGGTCAAATTCCTGCTTAGCCAATTTCTCCGCTGCCTCAGCTCGCACCAGTTCAGCCTTCGCCGCCCGTACATCCGTCAGAAAGGTACTCGGATCGATGGTAAAAAGAACCTCGCCCTTTTTCACCTCTACTCCTGCCTGAAAGTGCACCTTAGTAATGTATCCAGACACTCGTGGCCGCAATTCCACCGACTCTACAGCATCCACTCGACCAGTGAAATCTTCCCATTCGACGATGCTCTTCTTCTCCACAACGCCCAGCGTCACCTCAGCTGGCGGCATCGCACCATTGCCCTGAGGCGCGTCAGTCTGTTGTCCACAGGCGACGAATAAAATCAGTGGGAGAAAAGCGAAGGAAAAATACTTCATTCCGGAGAGGGGGGGGATCATCGTTCAGCAAGCCGCAGTCGCCAAGCTGGAATCATGAAAATGAGCGGAGGACGAATTCTCGGGGGAAAGCAGCAGAATAGCTCCGGCTTCCAAGTCGTCGAGAGCACTGAGATCGTTCGTAATCCGAGCACGGAGCAGGAGGCCCTGTGCAAAAGCGAGAACCAGACGAGCAAGTTGGGCCGCATCACCTCTTACGATCAGCCCCTCCTCCTGGCCTTCACGAATCGTCGTCTCGTAGTAATGGAGGATCTCGGTCAGAATTTTCTGGAGACGATCACACAGCACTGGATCAGTGGTCGCCACCTCGCACCCGAGTGAATGAATCGGGCAGCCCAGCACCCGACCGTGGCGCTCCTGCATTGTGCGCTGCTGAATCCGCTGATCTCGAAAGCCCGCAAGAAGGCGCTCCAGAGGAGACATCTCCGAATTTATCAGAGCGTCCAGTTTCACCCGATATTCCGACCAGCCGAAATCAATCGCGGCCAGTGCGAGGGCGGACTTCGATTCGAAGAAATGATAAAAGCTGCCCTTTTTCACCCCGGCACGAAGACAGATCTGATCGACGGAAGTGCTACCATAACTCCCCGTCCAGATCAGTTCCCTCATCGCCTCTAGGAGACGTTCCCGCGCATTGCTCGTTCGACCCACACGAGGAAGTTCCATCAAAGAGACGTACGGTCAACTATTTTTTATATGATAACTCCTGTGATACAGCCACTGTTCATGACGAAAACGGACGGAACCCCTGAAGGATCAAGCGTAATCCTCTCATCTCACCCGCACAGTCTAGCTCAAATCCCACTAGCTCAAATCCCAATTTCAAATCTCGGACCGCAGACCTAATTCTGCCTGAGATTCCGAAACACGCACAGCTCGTCGCCTTCGCCATCTCGGGGTCGTCGCGCTCCCCTATTCCTCTTGATCTTGCATTCCCCGCGATACCGCTCGAACACTCGATCAGCGAAAGCCGCACTTCCTAGCACTCCTCCATCAATGAAGGATCGTACCCGCAAGCGAATCAGTTGCTTCAGCGGGATTTTCCTTCCTCGTTGTATCTCCACCTCGACCTCTTCCGCACTGAATCCACGTCGAACGGGAACCCTCTCGCCTTCATTCTCTTTCGGATCTGTCACTTCCCTACTGCCCCCCCCTAGAACTTCTGCATTTTGCTCTCAACATTCGAACTTCCCCGCCGTCGGCGGGCCGAGGGATGGCTTCCACAGACAGGATTGTCTGCGCTACCTTCCCAGCTCTTCTGCATTCAACATTCTCGTAAAATAATAGCCTGCCCCTTAGAATCTGAAATATCTTTCTGGCGGATGCCAGTTACAATAAAAGCTGCCGACGAGGACGTCAGCAGTCCCAGAGATGGCTTCAGGGAGAATATCTCTCCGTTATCGGCTCGCTAGGACGCCTGCAATGAAATTCTAGCTTTGAAGGCTGCTCCGCGTCACTGGCGGCCATCAGAGATTCGCGAGCACCGACTCGAGATAGAGGCGATTCGCTTTCGCATTGGCCGTCGTTTCAGCAGCGGATTCCGTCGGCGCACAGGTCTCGAGCATGATAGGACCGTTGAAGTTCGCTTTCTTCAGTCGGCGGAAAATTGCGGCAAAATCCACTTTTCCCGTGCCCAACTGAATCATTACATCGGTTCCCTTGGCCGCGCAGTCCTTTGCCGTGAAAGCCGTGACATGGGAGATGATCGGCTCCAATTCCTGCAAGGGATCTAAACCGGTGTAGTAGATGATGTTGCCCGCATCGTACCAGACGCTGATGTTCGGATGATTGATTTTTTCGAGGCACACTAGAATATCGGCCGCAGTAGCGGAAACGGCGCCATGTGGTTTGATCACGAGTTGGATGCCGTTGTCGGCGGCATACTCCGCGCCATAGGCCATCAGTTTGTACCAAGCCTCATAGCGCTCGGGCTTGCCGCTACCAGTGTTGATCAGAGTCGGCAGGCCGAGTATTCTAGCATTTTCGATCTGTTGGCGGATGTCCGCCACCGCCTCCTCATAGGGTGCCGCATCCTTGGTTTGCAGTCGGCCTTGGATCGCCGTGAGACCGCGAGCGGCGATCTTCTCTTTGAGCGCCTCCAGATACTCGGGCTTGGCGGCGGACGCGACGAAAGGATCGCTGGAGGTCGGCGTTTGCAGACCCACGACCCTGTAACCCGCCGCTTTCACTCCATCGAGCATCTCGTCCGCGCTCCATTTCACCCACGGACGATTGAGGCAGCCTATCGTCCAGTTGGGCGGATTGGTCTCCGATGCACCGAAGGTAGCGTGTGGCAGCGCGGCGAAAGGGAGACAAAGAGCGGCTTGCCGCAGGAACTGTCGACGATTGGGGTGAGGGGTGTTCATGGATCGCTTTTGAGAAAATACTGAGCATCTGCCGCCGAAGATGCCTCTACAGGTCTTCTTCCCATGGGTAGGAAACACCTCGGATTGCGTGCGATCAGTCCTATATTCGGGACCTTCTCTAACAGATCATTTACCATGCTCCGCTTCCTAGGGCAAATTCCAGAGAAAAGAGATTTCTGTCACTTTCCGCCATAGCCTTTAGGTGGTTCGAACAGAAGCAGCTGCGGATCTGCCTGATCTCCGTCTCCGTGACCTCTTCGTTTGGCGACACCACGGAACGAGTTTTCCTCCACATCTTCATTGCCCCATTGATCCCAACCTGACCGGGCAAATCGTGCGAACAATTCCAGATATGGTCCCGGTGAGCAACTCTCAATAATATCGAAGACTTCATCGGGCTTTCGGGAGTGCTCGCGTTTCCGAGTATGGAACAAGTTCACTTGGGTTCGACCGGGACGGAGAGTTCTCATACTGCCTTTGACTCCGAACAGCAATAATTCTGTCACATTGCGAAAGTAGAAGCCGACGCCCCTACCGTCCGGTCCTCCATCCTTTCGAACTTTGTACCAAACAATATTCGTTTTATAGGTGAATCCCCAAGCTTTCAGAACCTTGAGTCCTTCCAACAGAAGAGCGTTCGGAACCCAGAGATACAGATGCGATTGAGCGGCGGCAATCCGTGAAACTGGCAGATCCATGATTTCTTTCAACTCCATCGTGGGATAGCGAAGGAGCCTGCGATGTTCGGGCGCAACTTTCCCGGTTCGATTCTGGAATTGCCAAGGTGGATCGGCAAGTATCGTGGAATACGGCCCCTGAGCTTTTACCAGAAGATCTTCGCTAGGATTGGCTTCTGCAATATTACCAATTTTCGTCATCCAGTGTGCTGTTGATCCCGAATATAAGGATTGGACATCCGCCTCCGCCCCCAGCCTCAATCTTCAACGGTGTCCAAAATTCACCGACTATTGATAGGCGTAGCGTGCCTTTAAAGCCCGACCAGCTTGATGCCAGTCGCACGCACGATCCAAATGGTTGTTCAACCAGCGGATAAATTTCACGCTGTGCTGGGTGAAGCGTCGAGTGGCTCGGCGGATGAGAAGCACGGGGTGACCGTGGGGTAAGGAGGCCTCTTTTTGGGAACGGACCAAATGTTCTTGGCGCCGTTTCTGCTCGGCTATATTTTCTGCGCCCGTCTGACGCCTCGTCTTTTCTTCCATTAGGATGAGCAAATTCCATGTCAGGCACAATAGCTGCGCTTGGATCGTTTTGGCTGTGGACGAACTCGCCCACGATTTCTTTTCCTGCAGCTTGTTCTTGAACTCGTCGAATACCTTTTCGATGTCCCAGCGGGCCTTGTAGAGCAGAGCGATAATTCCTGGGGGGATACTTGTAGGGAGGTTGGTCAGGTAGCGATACTCCCTCTTCGTTTCGGGATCACGATAAATCACCCGACGCACACTCACTCCACACGAGGTACCCATCATTTGATCAGCCAATACGCCGTGATTAAGATGGGCATCGCGCTCCCATGGGTTCTCTCCCAGAACATACAAGTCCATGTTCTCCTTTTCTCGACTCACGAAATACACTGCGTTTTGGCGTTTCCAGTAGTACCACTGCCGAAAATCAATTCCCGCCCGATCCCAGATATAGAGCACCTTGCGCCCTGTCGGTGCGTTCTGACGTAGGGTATTTATCGTCAGTCGTTTGAGAGCTCGCATTTCGTGTTCTTTTTTGCGGGTAATTTGATCGGCAACCGTGAGGTGACTCATGGCCTGAGAGCGCAGATCAATGGTGTAGAGATGGCCTGTAGCATATTTCGTGGTGAGCTGACGTTCAGAAGGGGGATCAGTCTTTTTCGCCTTTCTAGGGTGTCTGGGATCATGAACGGCCGCCGCGATCGAGTGCCCATCACCGGCGTAAATATCGAAGCCATCCAGACAGGAGAATTGTTGGAATGGGTCGGGTGATTGGGCGCGTATTTGCTTTCGAATTCGGTCGTTGAGTTCGCTCACCAGTGAGCTGCGGCGACTACTTTTTAAGCTTTCGAAGAACGTCGAAATGCCCACCTCGATGTCGTGCGCTTCGGCGAGATTTTGGAGA
>CAUJIH010000012.1 GCA_963205275.1 Verrucomicrobiota bacterium
GCTTGTGTAAAAAGTTGTTCAACTCTCATGAGGCATTATCGACTCCGCAAGGACTCAATGCCAGAGTGAATATGGGCGGATTTCGGACAGTCGGGCATCGGGAAGTTGCTCACAGGAACCTGCGGCTCCGACGAACTGTTCGAGGGTCCATTCTCGCCGCAGAACCCTATGAACAACTTCCCTCCAAGGTGAATTTCGAGAATGAATCGTATGAACAGTTGTCGATTTTACCCACTTAAATCTCGAATGTGCCAGATTTTGCGAATGCTTATGGTCCTGATGTCTGGCGCGTGGATACCTTTGGATTGTATTATCTCGGATTTCGTCCTGCCGCCGTGCCTGAGGGCAGTCTCGATGCGGAAGCCAAAGCTCTTTTGATTAGCGAATCTGCTCCCAATGAGGGAAACTCGATGCCTACTCAGCGATCTGAATCTGGGGCTGCTGAAGTGAAAGCTAGGTCTGGGATGAGCCAAGAGCCTTCGGATATTGGCTTTACTACTGGCGTTGGATTGAGGCTTCTGAAAGTTCCAAATCACGACTATTACTTGGGGGATACAGAGGTTACTCAGGGGCAGTGGGCCAAGGTGATGGGAAAGGTAATTCAGGAAAGGTACGGAGAGGACGCATTTACGGTCGGAGAGGGTGCCGACTATCCTATGTATCTCGTCTCGTGGCGGGATGCGATGGAGTTCTGTCGCCGTCTGACAGAACAGGATCATGCACGGAAAGTGTTGCCAGAAGACTATGTGTATACCCTGCCGACTCAGGAGCAATGGGAATATGCGTGCCGAGCTGGCACCACTGGAGATTACGCTGGTGATTTGGACGCGATGGCTTGGTATTCAGCGAATGCGGGAGGACGAACGCATCTCGTGAGCAGTAAACAGCCCAATCGCTGGGGCTTTTTCGATATGCATGGGAATGTGTACGAGTGGTGCGCCGATGGTGATGGTGAGGGCCGCGTCACTCGCGGTGGTGCTTGGATGTACGATGCAGAGAATTGTCAATCTGGGGAGGTGAATTGGTTACCGGAGGAGGATTCGGATAATTGCACTGGATTTCGCGTGGTCGCAGTAATGCAGGAGAGTATCTCTACGGCTGAGGAGGTGCGAAAATCATCGCAGGAGGAGAGTCAATTTATGCCTGGTAATAAGTTGGATAACTCAATCGCAAGCTTTGAGAGTGGTATTGGCTTATTGATGCTCAGCGTGCCAGAGCGCGATTACTTTTTAGGAGAATCCGAGCTGACCCAAGGGCAATGGCAACGGCTGATGGGCACGACGGTGGGAGATCTACGTGATATGGCCGAGCGTGAAAAAGCTAAGCATGATGATGGCCAGCGTTCCTGGGCATTGGCAGGGGTAGGGGAGGGTCAGCCGATGTATTTTGTCTCTTGGGATGAGGCGATGGAGTTTTGCCGCCGCCTGACGATACAGGATCGGGAGAGCGGAAAATTGCTTCCAGGGTATGAGTATACACTACCTACGGAGGAGCAGTGGGAGTATGCCTGCCGCGCAGGATCGACAGCGGACTACGCTGGTGATGCGGAATCTATGGCATGGTACGGAGAGAACTCGGGAGGAAGCACTCATGATGTGAAGCGAAAGCAGCCGAATCGTTGGGGATTTTATGACATGCACGGAAACGTTTGGGAATGGTGTCGGAATGAATACGACAAAGGTCGGGCCAATCGTGGTGGCAGCTGGTATGGAAGCATAGCCAATTGTCGATCAGGTCACCGCGGGTCAGATGTGCCGAGCTTTCGTGGACGTACGCTCGGATTTAGACTAGCGGCCGTACCAACCCGTAAATCCTAGGACATAGAGGACCAATACCATCACTTACCGAATGTGAACTATTATGAAGATCTCAATCAAGAGAGCAACCGCGTCTGTAAACAAAACCTCACCGCGCCGAGAGAACTCTTCGCGAATCTACCGACAGATCATTCGATGAAGAGTGCGATCCTTCCTAAACGTAAACGGGAGGGACTCTCAGGCTGCCTTCGAGTCGAAATTATCGCCCTTATTTTCCATAAATTTCATACACAAGCCCTCCCTAAAAACAGTCAACACGCTTGACAACTATCGGAGGAAATAATATTTACCAAACTATACCGTCTATGAACCGTCAGACTTCCAAAGCAATAAAAGCATTTTTCTCTATCGCAGTAGTCGGCATAATCGTCGCTTTAGCCGTATTGGCGACGTTCCTGCCGCACGTGTTGGCCTTTCAATCGCAACAAGAGAGCTTTGTCTCGGGAGTAGGTCTCACGATGTCCTCGCTGCCAGAGTCTGATTATTGGTTGTCAGAGACAGAAGTGACCCAAAGAGCGTGGAATCAGATCATGGGTACGAATCCAAGTCAGTTCCGGGGGGATGATAGACCAGTGGAAAATGTAAATTGGTTCGATGCCATGAACTTTTGTCTACGCTTGACCGAGAGAGATCAAGCAAATGGGACCTTGCCACGGGGTTATAAATACTCGCTGCCGACAGAGAGACAGTGGGAGTATGCGTGTCAGGCGGGTTACAGGAATCCAGAAGTTGAAAATAACATAGATCGTATCGCATGGTATCGAGGCAATTCGGGTGGGGAAACCCAGCCCGTAGAAACAAAGGCACAGAATCGCTGGTTTTTCTCCGATTTGCAGGGAAATGTCGCAGAATGGTGTCTTGAACAAGGGGGAGGATACTACGTGGCGCGAGGAGGCAGCTGGAATCATGAAGCTGATTCCGTTACTCCCCGTGCGGTCATTTATTGCTCGGCTGAGGATAGATCGAGTGAGATAGGATTCCGAATCGCAGCGGTTCGGAGTGAGTAAGTGTCTAGAGTTCCGCATGGATGGCACAATTATGGGTCAGAGATCCATATTTCGGGGTGGCGCTATAGAGAATGTTTATGGAGACATGCGCCATTTTTTGACAAAACTTTAGCTCATTTCTCGTCCGTGTTCGTATACCGTTAAGAAATGTTGTATGACCTCAGTCAATGATTCGCCATGAGTTCTGGAAGATTCTGCTGGGCTATCGATGCTTCGGCTTTCAGACCTTGCGAGCGAAGGATCCATCTTTGCCGTGAATGAATGAAACGAACATAGGTGATCCCTCCTGCTCGGCACAATTGTGTTTTTCGGAATCGTCATCCTCCTGATCCGGGCTTTTTTGCGTGGTTATGCTCCGTAGCCGCTGGCACGAGAGAAGGTGGCCACCAAGATAGCGCAAAGTAACGGGAATCTTTTTTCTCTGGAATTTGCCGTAGGAAGTGGAGCATGGTAAATGAACTGTCAGAGAAAAATTCATGCGTGCTCCCTCTCTCGTTTGCTCCGCTGATGAAGCCATCGCCACCATCCCCGATGGTGCATGTGTCGCCGTCGGCGGTTTCGTCGGTGCGGCTCATCCAGAATTGCTGACTGCCGCTCTGGAGCGCCGCTTTCTCGCGTCCGGGGCACCGACGGATCTCACGCTCTATTACTGCGCCGGGCAGGGCGACCGTGGAGAGCGCGGACTGAATCATCTCGCCCATCGCGGCCTAGTGCGCCGCGTCGTGGGAGGCCACTGGAATCTAGCTCCGAAGCTCGGTGCTCTGGCGCTGGCGAACGAAATCGAGGCATACAATTTTCCACAGGGCGTTCTCTGCGTCCTGCTGCGCGAAATCGCGGCGAAACGACCCGGCATTTTCACCAAAGTGGGACTGAACACCTTCATCGATCCCATTCACGGAGGAGGACGACTGAATTCTAGGACGACCGAAGCTCTCGTCGAGCGCGTGGAGCTGGACGGAGAAACTTGGCTGCGCTACAAAGCGATGCCAATCACGGTCGGACTGATCCGGGCTACCACGGCAGACCGGCAGGGCAATCTGAGCATGGAGCGCGAAGGCTTCATCGGCGAGGTGCTGCCCATCGCTCAAGCTGCAAAAAACCATGGTGGTCTCGTGATCGCGCAGGTCGAGCGGATCGTGGACCGTATCGACGATCCAAAGGCGGTGCGCGTGCCTGGCATTCTCGTGGATCGTATCGTGGTGTCCGATGGCGAGGGACACGACCAGACTTTTTCAGAAGCTTTTCAGCCAGCCTTCGTCGAAGCCGGAATGGGAGAGGTAGCGATGCCCGCACTCGATGCGCCGGAGCGACGGCTGATCGGGGCGCGTGCGCTGCAGGAAATCCCGTCGGACAGCATCGTCAATCTGGGAATCGGTTTGCCCGAGGCGGTCGCCGTCCTCGCTGCCGAGACGGGGCGGCTCGCGGATTTCACTCTGACCGTCGAGAGTGGTCCCATCGGTGGAGTGCCTGCGTCGGGCTTGAGTTTCGGATGCAGTTATTACCCGGAGGCGATGATCGATCATCCTTCGCAGTTCGATTTTTACGATGGTGGCGGCATCGACATCGCAGCCCTCGGGGCGGTGGAAATCGATGCTGAGGGGAGTGTCAACGTCACCCACTTCGCCGGACGTTTCGCCGGGATCGGCGGTTTTGCGAATATCTCGCAGGCGGCGAGGCGCATCGTCTTCTGCTGCACCTTCCGGGCGGGGGACCTCGAGGTCGCCGTCGAGGACGGACGCTTGCAAATCGTGGGGGAGGGAAAACATCCCAAATTCGTTCGTTCGCTTGAGAATGTCTCTTTCCACGGTCCCTCCGCACTCGCCCGAGGTCAGCAGGTGCTCTATGTCACCGAGCGGGCCGTATTCGAGCTATCGCCACAGGGACTCCGCCTAGTCGAGATCGCTCCCGGGGTGGATCTGCAAAGCCAGATCCTCGAACAGATGGAATTCACCCCAGAAGTCGCTGCCTCTCTCGGACAGATCGATCTCAGCGCCGCATTCCCATCGCAGCGCCGATGAAGCCTTTGAAGAGCGGATGTGGAGCCGTGGGTTTGCTTTGAAACTCTGGATGAAACTGGACGGCGACGAAAAATGGATGGGAAGGAATCTCGATAATCTCGCCGAGACTTCCATCGAGAGAGGTGCCGACTACCCGAAGTCCTTTTTCTTCCAAAAACGACTGATATTTCTGGCTTAATTCGTAGCGGTGGCGATGGCGCTCGGAGACGGAAGTGCTGCCATAGAGCTCAGCGACGCGACTATCGGGGAGCAATTTCGCATTCCAAGTCCCCAGACGCATCGTGCCGCCCTTCTCCTGTATGGTTTTCTGCTCCTCCAGCAAACTGATGACGGGGTGAGGCGTGCTGGTATCGAATTCTGTGCTGTGAGCACCGGCGAAGCCGCAGACGTTGCGAGCGAATTCGATCACCGCAATTTGCATTCCCAGACAAATTCCGAAGTAGGGAATCCCATTCTCCCGTGCATAACGCGCAGCGGTGATTTTTCCCTGAATCCCACGATCTCCGAATCCGCCGGGAATAAGAATCCCCGAAACGCTTTCAAGGAACTTGTCCGGACCTGATTCTTCAATATCGCTCGAGTCGATGCGCACGACTTCCACATGCACATCGTTAGCGGCCCCGGCATGGGTCAGGCTTTCGTAGATCGATTTGTAAGCATCCTTCAGATCGATATACTTTCCGACCAGACCGATGCGGACGGTGTGGGTGGGATTGACGATGCGATCCACCATGTTCCGCCACTCCAGTAGATCAGGTTCAGGGGTCTCGAGACCGAGTCGGGCACAGATGATGTCGTCGAAGTGTTGGTCATGCAGGTTCAGAGGAGCACGGTAGATCGTGCCTTTGATATCGAGGAAAGGGATCACGGCCTCGGGGCGAACGTTACAGAACATCGAGATTTTCTTCCGAACATCCTGATCGATGGGGTGCTCGGCTCGGCAGATAATAACGTCGGGCGCGATCCCGATCTCACGCAGCTTCGCTACGCTCTGCTGGGTAGGTTTCGTCTTCAGCTCTTCCGCCGCTTGGATATAGGGGACTAATGTGGCATGCACGAAGGCCACATTTTCGGACCCGACTTCGTCCTTAAACTGGCGCAGTGCTTCTAGGAAAGGCAAGCCCTCGATATCACCCGTCGTACCACCGATCTCGGTGATAATGATGTCGATATCATCTCGCTTCGCTACCTCATGAATGCGATTTTTAATCACGTCGGTCACGTGAGGAATCACCTGCACTGTCGCTCCGAGGTAGTCGCCGTCGCGCTCTTTCTTGATTACTGTTTCGTAGACTTGGCCACTGGTCAGGCTGTTCAGGCGAGACAGCTTCCCACTGGTGAAGCGCTCGTAGTGCCCTAGGTCGAGATCGGTCTCGGCACCGTCTTCCAGCACGTACACTTCGCCGTGCTGGAGAGGGCTCATCGTGCCAGGATCGACGTTCAGGTAGGGATCAAATTTTTGCATCAGGACGCGCAACCCCCGGCGCTCTAGCAGAGTGCCGAGAGCGGCTGCAGCGAGTCCTTTGCCGAGGGAGCTAACTACCCCTCCTGTGACGAAAATGTATTTCATTGGGAAAGCGAATTGTGGAGTATGGCTGCCTGTTCGGGTGTGTCAATGCCGGGTGATTCGTCATCAGTCAATACGACGCGAATTGTCGCCCCGTTTTCCAGTGCGCGGAGTTGCTCGAGTCCCTCTGCTTGTTCGAGCGATGAGGGTTCCCATGCGACGAAGTCGAAAAGAAAATCGCGTCGAAAACCGTAGATGCCCTTGTGTCGATAGCACAGGAGAAAGGACGAGGTGCTGCGTAGATGGGGAATGCGACTTCGAGAAAAGTAGAGCGCTCGCATTCCACAGTCGATGGTGACTTTCACCACATTGGGATCGTCGAGAATGGGGTCCTTCGAGGCTACAGGATTGGCAGCCGTTACCATGGGCAGGGTGGGATCGTCGATCAGTGTCTGTGCGAGAGAATCAATCAGTACAGGAGAAATCAACGGTTCGTCACCTTGGATGTTGATAATGTGCGTCGCTTGGGGGAAGGACTCTGCGACCTCTGCCACTCGGTCGGTGCCGCTAGGATGATCAGAGCGCGTCATCGTAGCATGTCCACCGAAGGCTTCGACGGCCGCTTGGATACGATCATCATCCGTCGCCACCGTAATCTGGTCGAGACGATGACATTCCTGACAGCGCTCCCATACGTGCTGAACGAGGGGCTTGCCTGCGATCAGATGCAGTGGCTTACCCGGAAATCGCGTCGATCCCCATCGAGCAGGGATGACGCCGAGGACAAAAGGTGGCGAAGACGACATGGGGAGTGCGACGAGCAAAAACTTCTCTCACGAAGGAACGAATCCGTGACTTCGCAAGAGATTCTGAGAGAAAAAGTGAGTATGCTCTCATTTTTTACCCTTTCTACGCCATTGTCATCCGAGAGATTTGTATCCTACACTCTGCCCATGCGCTCACTGATTCCATTAATCGCTATCAGTCTCCTCTTTTCCCTGCTGCCTCTAGCCGCTGAGGAAATCGCAGGGCCGAATTACGACGAGAGTAAAGTCCCTGCCTATACACTGCCAGATCCTCTCGTCTTCGAGGACGGCAAACCAGTGAAATCAGCGGAGGATTGGTCGAAGCGGCGAGCGGAACTGCTGAATCTCTTCGCCGAGCATGTGTATGGAAAAACTCCCGTCGGGCGCCCCGACGACATGTGGTTCGAGCCTCGTAAGAAGGTCGATGACTTTCTCGGTGGCAAGGCGACGATGGAGGAAATCCGTATTCACTTTTCCGCCGGAGATAAGGGACCTTTCGTCGATCTGCTACTGGTGAAACCTGCGAAGAAAAAGGAAGGTGGCTTCCCTACCTTTGTCAGCCCTAACTTCCCAGGAAATCAGGGAATCAATGCCTCTCCGGAAATCACGATCACTCAATCCTGGGTCCGTGAAACCAAAGACGCGGTCAAGGAAGGAATGGTCGTCGATCATCACGCGACGGAGAAATCGCGTGGAGTTCAGACTTCTCGCTGGGCGCTGGAGAAAATCGTCGATCAGGGGGTGGCCGTCGCGACCTTCTACTATGGAGATCTCGATCCCGACTTCGATGACGGGTTCGAAAACGGCATCCATGCGCTCTATGGAAAGCCCGCAGAGAATGAGTGGGGTGCGATCGGTGCCTGGGCCTGGGGATGCAGTCGAGTGCTCGATTATCTGGAGACAGACGGCAGTATCGATCTCAAGCGCGTAGCTGTGATGGGGCATTCGCGACTGGGGAAGACGGCGCTGTGGGCAGGGGCGCAAGACGAGCGCTTCGCGATGGTGGTATCCAATGATTCGGGCTGTGGCGGTGCTGCGCTCAGTCGGAGGCGTTTTGGGGAGCGCGTGGCGCGGATCAACACGAGTTTTCCCCACTGGTTCGTCAAGAACTTTCGAAAATACAATGAAAACGAAGCCGCTTTGCCCGTAGATCAACATGAGCTGATCGCTCTGATCGCTCCTCGTTTGGTCTATGTCGCCAGCGCCGTCGAGGATGAATGGGCGGATCCAAAGGGAGAATTCCTCTCCGCCCTGCACGCGGGTCCTGTGTATGAACTGCTGGGCAAAAAGGGCGTGGGTGTCGCAGAAATGCCGGGGCTGAATACCCCGGTCGGTGAAACGGTTCGCTATCACATCCGTTCCGGAAAACACGATGTCACTGATTACGATTGGGATCAGTATCTGAAGGCGATTCTGAGTCTGTGAAATTGCTTCCGATTCTGCGGTGATGGCTTGCCTGTCAGTCACTTTTATCGTATCACAGAGGAGTCATGCCGGAGCGATCTCACTTTCTTCAGTCCAACGTTTTTAAGATCCTCGTCTTCATCATTGGAACGATGGTTCTGGGAGCACTGATCGCTCCTCAACTTTATCGTGGCGGAAAATTTCTGGTCGAGCAGGGCTGGCTGCAGGGGAGCTGGCTCGACGGTCTGCATGGCTCGATGGCACGAGCGAAATTTTCGCGCTACTTTAACCGGTCGATCATGCTTGCGGGAGCATTGTTGATCTGGCCGACCTTGGTCTGGTTGCGTGCGGGAAAGAAGACACAGATGGCACACACGGGCAGCGGGATAGGGCCGGTCCGCCAGTTTCTCGGACTCTCTCCGAATCCCTCATGGGGGCTGCATCTGATGGCCGGATTCATTCTGGCGGCGGGAGGGCTGCTTCTGATGGGATGGTTTTACGTCAGTCGAGGCTGGTACACTACGCTGGTACTAGATAGGCCGCTCATGCGCATCCTGCTCTCCTCGCTCGGTACAGGGATCGCGGTGGGATTGCTAGAGGAATTCGTCTTTCGCGGTGCTCTACAGGCTGTAGTCGCTGGATTCCTTCGCCCTCGCGGACAATTTTATGCCATTGCGATCTTCTTCGCATTGATCCATTTTTTCAATCCTCCCGCAGGCATTGATATGACGCAGGTGAACGCCTTCTCCGGACTGGCTTTTGTAGGGGATTTGTTTGGACATTTTTTCGGACAATTTGCTCGGCCGTCTGTCCTGATCGGGGAGTTCGCTGTGCTGCTCGCCATCGGTTTAGTCCTAGGATACACCCGGATGAAGACGAGATCGCTCTGGCTGGGAATCGGCTTGCACGCCGGATGGGTGTTCGGAGTGAAAACGTATGCTTCCCTGACAGTGAGGGCCTTTCCTTCCGGTGAAATGATGCCTTGGCTGGGAGATAGCCTGCGCGTAGGAGCATTTTCCTGCATCGTCGCTTCACTCACCGGAGTCGTGCTTTGGGGCTGGCTTCGCCCAAGGTATGGCAACCCCTTTGTGGAACCGATCAGCGAGGCATGAAGCCCGTAAGCCGGTGGTCGAGGGTAAAGCAAGGTCTGCTGGGCTGGGTCTATCCTCCGGTTTGTGCTGGGTGTGATACACCTCTGGATTCAAAGCGACAGTTGGCGAGACCTTTTCTTTGTGCCGATTGCGAGGCGACGCTTCCTCGTATCGGAGAGCATTACTGTCAGGTATGCGGAGAGGGATTCGCAGGCCCTTCACTTCTGTCGTTCCGCTGCGCGAACTGCTCCGACCACGAACTGGCTTTCGACTATGCGGTCAGTTGCTATCGGGGAGCTGGGGTGGGGAGTCTGCTTATTCATCGCTTGAAATACGGGAAGCAGCGACATCTCGCGCGCTTGCTCGGGACTCTGTTGGACGAAGTCTGGCGTGATCGTCGTCTGCGCGAAGGCGGACCGTGGTGGGTGGTGCCTGTTCCTCTGCATTCTCGACGTCGTCGAGCGCGAGGTTTCAATCAGAGTCACGAACTGGCACACGAATTGGTCGCACGAGCACCAGAGGGGGTCTCTCTGGAACTACACCCTCTCCTGCGCCGGATTCGACAGGGCGTGAATCAGGCACGACTTGATCGCCGAGAGCGGCTGGTCAATCTGACTGGGGCGTACGCTCTGAGTCGGCGCCGACTGCGATCTATCCCCGACGAGATGGGGATTCTGCTCATCGACGACGTAATTACTACCGGAGCGACGGCTTCTGAATGCGCCTCGGTTTTGCGCCGCGAATTAGGGGTCAGGCGAATCGCTGCCGTATCGGTGCTGCGTGGCTGAATGAAAAAGGCTTGTGTCGCGCTCTAAATTCGGTATCCTAGGCGATATCCGGGTAGAGAGCTACCCGTGGGAGAATTTTTAGGATTCGATTTTAAACTACCCTTTCTCTTTCATCTTATGGGCATTTTTAAGAAAAGATCCATCGCATCTCTGGGCAAGAAGAAGTCCGACATGCCCGAGGGGCTGTGGAATAAGTGTCCGTCGTGTGGTGCGATTATCGACGAGATCACACTCAAGCAGCGCCATCGGGTCTGTACCAAGTGCGATCACCACTTTACACTGACGGCACCGGATCGCATCTCGATGCTACTGGATGTCGATTCATTCGAGGAGCTCGACCCGACGCTAGAATCGACCGACGCTCTCAATTTCAAGGGATATACGGACAAGGTGAAAGGTTATCAGAAGAAGACGGGCCTGAAGGATGCTGTACTCACCGGACGTGGAGCGGTTCTAGAGCATCCGGTGACGATCGGAGTGATGGATTTTCGCTTCATCGGTGCTAGTATGGGTTCCGCCGTCGGCGAAAAGCTCACTCGTGCGATCGAGATTGCCACAGCCGAGAAACGAGCAGTCATCATCGTCTGTTCGTCCGGTGGAGCGCGAATGCATGAGGGCATTCTCAGCCTGATGCAGATGGCGAAGACTAGCGGTGCTCTAGCACGCCATCACGAGGCACAGCTTCCCTATATTTCCATCCTCACTCATCCGACGACCGGCGGGGTCACGGCAAGTTTCGCCACGCTGGGCGACATCAATATCGCGGAACCCGGCTGCATGATCGGCTTCGCCGGGCCTCGAGTAATCAAAGAGACCACCCACCAGAATCTGCCACCCGACTTCCAGACCGCAGAATTTCTTTTGGATCATGGTCTGATCGACATGATCGTACCACGGTCCATGATGAGGGAGCGAATCGGCGAACTGCTCGATTATATGCTCCCCGTGGGAAAGACTGCGTGAGGCAGCTCACTGCTTCGGCGATTTCTGAAAGAGTCCCTTGAGACTAGGGACTTTTGATTTCTCTTTCTTGGGGAAAACTTGGCTCAATGCCTTGACCAGAGCGTAGCCAAGAAGTTGGCGATACTCAGGCATCTGAACCATCAGTTCCTCGTCGCGATGGACGATGACCCCACACTCGAGAAGGAGTGCAGGAATCGTCGCTGATTTGAGGACGACCAGATCACTGAATTCGTACACGCCGGTGGTCGAATCGATGAGAGGACGATTCTCGCCCTGAATCGGCTCTGCGTGATGCAGGGCAGGCCGCAGCCCAGCGTCATACAATGCACGGCCGAGTGCCAGCGCCAGTTCTCGACTCTTTTCGGCCTTCGAATTTTTCGCTGAGGTGAAAACCCCGTACCCTCGGAAATTATCACAGTATTCGCGATTTACGCCCTGATAGTACCAGTGTCGGATGTACTGATCATTCACAGCATCGTGATGGATCGAGATGAAACAATCGGCCTTCGCACGAGCAGCGATCGCCGGGCGGTCGCGCAGACCCGACACGTTTCCCTCCGCATTCACCAAAATCACCTGTGCTCCGGCGGACTCGAGAACGGTCTCTATGGCTCGAGCAGTTGCCGAATTGAAGGTGTATTCCGTCTTTCCACGAGCGCTGGTCGCTCCTGGTTTTTCGAGATAATGTCCGATATCAAGAGCCACTCGCAGTCCAGTCAGCGGATGATCGGTAAATTCGGGTTTTATCCAAAGACTGGAGGGAGATGCCGAGACTTGAGCGACGGCTGTGATGGCGTGGCAATACGCTCCGCAGAGGATCAGAAAGAAAAGGGGGAAAGCACCGAGACGCACGGACATGAGATAGTGTTCACTCGTTCCCTGAGCACGGCAAGAAGTGATCTTAGTCGCCTCGATCTGTACGACGGATGCGATCACATTACTGCGGGTCGAGTCGAGAACAGCGTGGCCGTTGAATCAGCGTTCTCCATCGCCCGCAGCACGGATGGAAGTGGAGCCGAGAATACATCCGGATAGTCCACTTCTCCCAGTTCTGGGCGGATCGGATAAGCGAGCTTCTCCTCGGTCGGAGAAAACTGAGAATCCACTCCCGGTTTGTTGCCTCGGGGATCGACTCGAAACCAGCCATAGGGTTCCAGCCACACTGCGTTTAATCCGTGCAGTGCGAAACCAGAGTTTGGATCATCCGGCTTCCGCAGCACACGTTGATAACAAAATCCGGCTGGTATCCCCATTCCGCGAAGGAGCGCCGCCAGAACGTGGGATTTCGCGAAGCAAATGCCATTACAGGTTCGCAGGGCGTCTTCCGCAGAGATGCTCACGGCTTGATCTTTCGTGTCGAAAGAGTGATGAACCTCATCTCGCGCGATCTCGAAAGCGAGGCGAGCGCGTTCTTCAAGAGTTTCCGCAGACTGCTCGAGTGCTGCAATTCTAACCTGAATCGCAGGAGAGGAGAAGACAATGAAAGGGGGATTCTCGCCGAGATAGTCCTCTTGCTTTTCCGAGTGGAATTTTAATTTCATAATCGTCCAATAATCTTCACAATAAATCGAAATTCAGCAAACTCATGATCCAAGAATCACAAAATATCGATCCGTGTTCGCGCAAGATTCTGTTTTTTTACTGGAAACCTGATCGATCTTGCGGCACGATCTAATCAGTTCGTTACCGCATGGCAGCGGTAGCAAGACATCTATTTACACCCTGAACCGAAAGAGGGCTTTTATTGCCGTGGACTTTAAAGACATCAAACGCATTGTGGAGCTCATGGAACAGTATGGGCTCTCCGCTTTCACGCTCGAGCAGGACCAGACAAAACTGGAACTGAAGAGGGGTGGCGATCTCGATATCAAAGCAATCCAGAATTTGCTAGCATCATCGCATCCTCCCCAATACGCCATGCCGTATCCTGTCGGGCCTTCCGCATCTGCGGTGAGTGCACCGGGGGCAGCAGCTACAAAAGAGGAAGTGGCTCCAGCTACGAATCTCAAGGAAATTACCTCCCCGATGGTCGGAACGTTCTACTCAGCTTCGTCGCCCGATGCCCCGGCCTTTGTCAAAATTGGATCGAAGGTCACCGCCGATAGCACCGTGTGCATTATTGAGGCGATGAAGGTGATGAATGAGATCAAGGCAGACATTGCCGGCGAAATTGTCGAAGTCCTAGTCGAGAACGGGAGCGCCGTTCAGTATGGAGAGCCGCTCTATCGCGTAAAAGTCAGCTGATTTGATGCACTGATTTCAGCCTGATCCCACATACGATCTCTGAAAGGAGCCTGTTCGCACGGAAATGTTTAAAAATATCCTGGTCGCCAATCGGGGCGAAATCGCCCTCCGAGTCATTCGCGCAGCTAAAGAATTAGGCGTGCGTACGACTGCCGTTTACTCAGAAGCTGATGTCGATTCGATGCATGTCCATCTCGCGGACGATGCGATCTGTATCGGTCCAGCAAGGAGTGTAGATTCTTATCTCAGAATGGAGGCGATCCTGTCGGCTGCCGAGATCGCGAATGTCGATGCCATCCATCCAGGTTATGGCTTCCTCTCAGAGAATCCGCGTTTTGCCGAGTTGTGTGAGAGTTGCAATGTGAAGTTCATCGGGCCGCCTCCCAGCGTGATTGCGATGATGGGTGATAAAAATCAAGCCCGAGCGACTGCGGTGAAGTACGGTATCCCCGTCACCCCCGGATCTGCAGGGATCGTGGAAACGGAAGCAGAGGCTCTTAAAGAAGCGGAGAGGATCGGCTTTCCTGTGATGATTAAAGCAAGTGCCGGAGGTGGAGGGCGTGGGATGCGTCCGGCACTGAACAAGGCGAGCTTTGTCACGGCCTTTCACGCCGCGCGGACGGAGGCGCAGGCCTGTTTCGGCTGCCCTGATGTATACATCGAGCGACTAGTGCAAAATCCTCATCACGTCGAGTTTCAGGTGGTGGCTGACAGTCACGGTAATGTGAAGGAACTCGGCGAGCGCGACTGCTCAATGCAGCGCCGAAATCAAAAAATTATCGAAGAAACTCCTTCCCCTCTTCTGAGTCCGGAGCTGAGGAGACGGATGGCGGAGGCCTCGGAGACTTTGGTTAAGAAGATCGGATACGAGAACTGCGGAACGATTGAATATCTCGTCGATGAAGAGGAAAACTTCTACTTCATGGAGATGAACACCCGTATTCAGGTGGAGCATCCGATCACGGAAGAGGTGCGTGGATGTGATCTGATTAAGGAGCAAATCCGCGTAGCTGCGGGTGCTCCGCTCTCCGAACACGTCGTGGGTAGCGTTCCGCGAGGTCATGCGATCGAATGTCGAATTAATGCGGAAGATCCATATAACAACTTCGCTCCCAGTCCTGGTAAGATCTCGCTTTACTACGCTCCAGGTGGTCGAGGTGTTCGCGTCGATACTCATGTCTATAGTGGGTATGAAGTCCCGCCCCATTATGACTCGATGATCGCGAAACTGATCGTCACCGGAGCCACTCGTGAAGTAGCCATCGCACGCATGTTGCGCTCTCTGAAGGAGTTCGTAGTCCGTGGAATCAAAACCACGATTCCCTTTCAGATTTCGATCTTGGAGAACAGCGCTTTTCGCAACGGAGAATACAATATCGGCTGGGTGCAAACCTTTCTGGATTCCCATCCGTCTCCACCCGAACTGCCATATCTCTTCGCTGAAGATTGAGCTAGCAATCGAAGGCCTTCGTTAGGAATAGCGAGGATCTTTCCCTGGTTCTGTTTCGAACAGGTGTTCGACACGACTGGTCGTTTTCGACTTTAAGACCTCGTTCTCGAAACGCTGAAAGAAGGGGTCGTCCCGAAACATGAGATATCGGTCGCGATTTTCGAAATCAGCTGATAGAAAAAACGCGAATTCGCTCTTGGGATCGAGATTTCTCCCAGAGCGAAAATTGTAAGCTTCGGCGATACGGTGAAAGCAGGTATGGCTGGAGCGAATCAGCTCTTCAAGATCTGCTTCTGCGGAGGCTTTTCCAACGCGGAAAAGAGCGATGAAGTGGACCATTAGTGAGTGCGGCGGCGGGTGGAGAACTCAAGGGGAAAGCGGAATCAAACGCTGCGACTCTCAACGCTGCCAGCTTAGAGCACCTTTCTTTAAGGCATAAAGATAAGCGAGGAACAGTATGCCGACAAATCCGAGCATCGCGAAAAGGAAGATCCCAGCACCTGATTCGATCTGCGCCCGATACACCGTCGCCCAAGGGATCAGAAAGACAACTTCCACATCGAACAGGACGAAGAGCATAGCCACCAGATAGAACTTTACGCTAAATCGGGCCTGACCTTCGCCGACGGGGAGCATTCCGCATTCATAGGCAGAATCCTTCATCGGATTACGTAGGGCACGCTTTCCAAGCAAGGCGCTGGCAATCAGTGTTGCAACAGCGAAACCTCCTGCAAGGACGATTTGAACAAGTACAGCAATGTAATCCTGTGTCATAATGGTAATAAAAGAAATGACTCAATCCGGAGCAAATCCGAATTGAGTCAGAATTTACAAGTGAACCCGTATGTGTCTATTCGATTCCGAGCCGTACATTCAGAATCCCAGGGCTTACGTATGGGGATTATGGAAAATAGGAGCGATGATTTCGGCTCGGAAGCTGGCTGAGAGTCCCGCTCGTTTGCGTTTGGACCGGATCGAACCCTTCAGCGGATGATCCCGTAGCAGTTTCGCTGAGAGCTCT
>CAUJIH010000013.1 GCA_963205275.1 Verrucomicrobiota bacterium
AGAGCTCTCAGCGAAACTGCTACGGGATCATCCGCTGAAGGGTTCGATCCGGTCCAAACGCAAACGAGCGGGACTCTCAGCCAGCTTCCGAGCCGAAATCATCGCTCCTATTTTCCATAATCCCCATACGTAAGCCCTGGGGAAAAACAATTGCCTTTCTCTGGAATCTGGAACAGAATCCGAGCAGACTGACTCATGTTGATCAAAGAAATGCCGATGGAAGAACGGCCCCGCGAAAAGTTGTGGGAGCGGGGTGCGGAGGCATTAAGTGACGCGGAAATTCTGGCGCTTTTTTTTGGAACCGGTCGCCAGGGCATGAGCGTGGTACAGCTCGCCCGCGAACTAATTACCCACTTCGGCGGTCTGCGCCAGCTATCTCGAGCCTCTGCGGAAGAACTCCTGACAGTGAAAGGTATTGGTCCGGCAAAGGCTGCCCAGCTCGCCGCAGTATTTGAGTTCGGACGCCGCCTCGCTCTGGAGACCTACAACGAAATGGTAATCGAGCGTCCCGAGGACATATTCAGCCTCCTCCAACACGAGATGCAGCGCCTCGCACAGGAATCTGTCCGCGTCGTGCTGCTCAATCAACGGAAGCGACTGATTCGAGTCGAGGAAGTCTTTATCGGCACAGGCAACGAATCCTTCGCCAACCCCGCTGAGATTCTTCGGCGGGCCATCGTTCTATCCGCTCAATCGATCATCTTGGTCCACAATCATCCTTCCGGAGATCCTACGCCGAGCCATGCGGACCACAAAGTGACCAAGCGCCTGCACGAAGCCAGTGCGCTCATCGGGATCGAGCTAGTCGATCACATTATCATCGGCTCCCCATCCCCCGCCCATCCGTCCGGATATTTCAGCTTTCGCGAAGGTGGCATACTCTGAAGCCAACTTTCAAGCCATCTTTCGCCCTGCACGCCTTTTCTTATGTCGTCGATTCACCCTACTGCACTTATTTCTTCCTCCGCCATCATTGGCGAAGATGTCCGCATCGGCCCCTATGCCATCATTGAAGACGATGTCGAAATCGGGGACCACTGCGTAATCGAAGCAGCAGCTCAACTGCGCTCCGGAACTCGCATTGGCTCTCGCTGTGTTATCGGCTCTGGAGCGATTCTAGCATCGGACCCACAGTCGATCAGTTTCGATAAGCAAATCCGATCTGGAGTCCGCGTTGGGAATGGAACGATTCTAAGGGAATACGTCACCCTCCATCGCAGCGTCCGTGAAGGAGGAGAAACCGTCGTCGGTGAAGGGAATTTCCTCATGACAGGAGCGCATGTGGGACATGACTCCGTGGTGGGAAATCAGAACGTTCTCGCAAATAACACCCTCCTCGGAGGGCATGTCGAAATCGGTAATCACTGCTTTCTTGGGGGGGCTAGTGCTTTTCACCAATTTGTTCGGGTCGGCGATTATGTGATGGCACAGGGACATTCAGGCTTCTCACTCGATCTCCCCCCTTATGTGATCGGCTCCGGTGTCAACTTCGTATCGGGCCTGAATTCTGTTGGTCTGAGACGAGGAGGATTCTCCAAAGAGGAGCGTCAGCAAATCAAGGAGGCCTACCGATCCGTTTTTCGGAACACCCAGAGTCTAGTTGAAACCCTTCGCAGTGTGGAAGGGCAAGTTCTCTTCCCTTGCACCTCCGCTTTTTACGACTTCCTTCGCTCCGACTCCAACCGCGGGGTCTGCATCCGCAGGCAGCGGGCTAAAGAATCTGATTAGCAGTAATGAGAGATTCTTCTAAAGAGTTGAATTTTTCATTGGTTTTTTGGTGAGATGTGAGTAAATGGAATCCACAGGCTTTATTTTAAAAAGCCTGATCAAAATCCCTTTCCAGTCATCTTGATCCTTCAAAGTGCCAGAAACTCTCTGACTCGCCTGTTCTGCGGCGCATGGCTCGCTGCGGGATTGCTGTTGGTATCCGTCTCCTTGTCGATGGGGCAGGAAAGTAGTAAAAAGGATAACACCTCTACCGAATCCTCCTCGAAGGTGACAAACCTCGACATCCAGAGTGACTTTTCAGATTATGATCGGAATCTGGAGATCGCCAAAGCTTGGGGCGAGGTTGTCGTACGCTATGGCGATGTCACGATTTATGCGGACCAAGTGGAGTTTCACAAGTCGTCCAACAAGATCTTTGCTCGGGATAACGTCCGCGTCTTTAAAGACGGACAAGTTGTAGAGGCTGAGGAAATCATCTACAACGTCAAAACCGGTGAAATGAGCACCAGTCAGCTCAAGAGCGCTCTCGAACCTATTTACTACACGGCAGACGATGTCCAGCGTCCAGATGAAAGTCAACAAGGCCCCATCACTCTTCTGGACGCCAACTTCACGACACACGACGCAGAAAACCCGAACTTCCACGTCAGGGTGAACAAACTGGAGGTCTATCCAGAGGACCGAATCGTGATGCACGGAGCTCGAATGTATGCGGGGGACACTCCCATCTTATGGTTTCCTTATTGGGTTCAGCCCATGGACTCTGAGTTGGGCTACTACTTCACCCCGGGGTGGAATACTCCATGGGGTGCCTTCCTTCTCAATCGATATGGCTTCATGCTGGGGGAGACCCATCACGCCCAGGTCCACTACGATTACCGCAGCGAGCGCGGACTTGCTGGCGGAGTCGAGATCTTCGACCGCAAATTCAAGGATAATGATGCCATCGGTCGCTTGAATCTTTACTACGCCGCCGATGACAATCCGGCGATGAGCTTCAACGGAAAAACGCGTACCCGTGGTATTCCCCCCACCGACCGCTACCGGATCAACCTCCAGCACCGGATTTATATTCCCGGCTCTGATGATAAAACCTTTTACTTAGACTTCGACATCAACCGTCTCAGTGATGCTCATATGTACGAGGATTTCTTCCCCTCGGAATTTCGTCTAGATCCAAGGCCGGATAACCTGATTAACCTGAATAAATTGTTCGAGCGTGGTGAAATCTCGCTCACGGGCCGCTTCCAACTCAATGATTTCTTTCAAACCGACACGCGGACTCCCGAGTTAGCCATCGACATCATCCGGACACCAATTGGGAACACTGGCTTCTTCTACGATGGCCTAACCTCCTACGGAATTATCGACGAAGAACTCGATGACGACTCAATCATCGCTGGAATGGTCGATCCCAGTGGCTACAATCGATTCCACACCTATCATGAGCTTCTATTCCCGACCAAGTTAGGCGGCTTTCTCGATGTGATCCCCCGACTCGGTGGCGGCTACACCAATTACTCGAGCTTTGACATCCCTGGCATGGGGGCGCTGGATCGCTCTACTCTCCATGCAGGAGTCGAAGTCTCTTTCAAGATGTCGCGTAAGTCTCCGGAGATCGTGAATCACGCCCTCGGGATAAACGGTCTGATGCACGTAGTGCGCCCTTATCTCAACTACTCGCTCGTCCGGACGAATGATCTGACGGGACGCTTCTCGCCAGTGGATCGCTTTACTCCTACGACTCGCCTGCGTCCGATCGACATGCCACTCTTTACGACGATTGACGATCTACGTGACTGGCAGGTTCTGCGTACCGGAGTATCGAACCGCTGGTATACCAAGCGAAACGGAGCGAGCTACGAGTGGCTCTCGCTCAACAACTACTTTGACACATTTATCGACGATCCAGAATTCAATCGCAACTTCTCAAACTTCTTCACTGACGTCGAATGGCGTCCTGTCCCTTGGCTGATCTTTACGACGACGGCTCAAGTCCCGATCTTCGATCATACGATGGACTTCACTGAGTTAAGTTCGTCGGTGACCTATATGCCGACCGATTGGTTCCAGGTTGGTCTTCGTCAATATTTCATTAATGATCATCCGTTCTTTGGAAATTCAGATCTCTATACCCTCACCACTTATACGAGATTGAGTGATAACTGGGGCTTCAGTACGGCCCATCGCTTCGAAGCAGACGATAGCACTCTGGAGTATCAGCAGTATAGCGTTCATCGCGACCTCGCTAGTTGGACGGCCAGTCTGGGTGGAATCGTCCGAAACAATCGCACCGGACCGGATGAGTATGGCGTGATCCTCAGTCTAACTCTCAAGGCATTCCCCAAGGTGAACCTCCCGGTCGATTTCCAACCAGGTTCCTTGGCCTCTGAATAGGTAGCCTTACGGGGGGCGGTTCCTCATTCAGACAGGTACCACTGGTCAAATTCTGTGAAGGTGCTTTCTTCTTTTGAGACATCTTCATCTCTTTCCTATTTTATCTATCTTTCCTCTTTTCCCCATTCTTTATTCAATGAAGCTCACCATTATCGGCTCTGGTTACGTCGGATTAACTACAGGTGCCTGCTTTGCAGAAGTCGGGCATGAGGTGATGTGCGTGGATAATGACGCAAGTAAGATCGAGACTTTGCGGCGTGGAGAGATTCCAATCTATGAGCCGGGGCTCGCTGATCTAGTGACCCAAAACGTAGCTGCAGATCGGCTTTCTTTTACGACCAGCACGGCAGAGGGTGTCGCACACGGAGATGTCGTATTCATCGCAGTGCCAACTCCTCCGAATCCTGATGGCTCGGTCGATCTGCGATTTATCGAAAAGGTCGCCCGAGAAATCGCTCCGCACATCGACTCCTACAAAGTGATCGTCGATAAGTCTACCGTACCTGTAAAGACTGGAGAGAAAGTCGCCGAGACGATTCAGAGATATGCTCCTGATGCGAAATTCGATGTCGTTTCCAATCCCGAGTTTCTCCGGGAAGGCTCGGCAGTCCACGACCTAATGAAGCCTGACCGCATTGTCTTCGGCTCCAATAGCGACCGGGCCTCCGCCCTGATGAAAAAGGTCTATGAACCCTTTGTGGCTCCTCTATTGGTGACTGACATCAACAGCGCCGAGCTAATCAAACACGCGGCCAACTCCTTCTTAGCCCTAAAAATTTCCTATATCAATGCGATTAGCGAGATCTGTGAGGCCAGCGGAGCCGACATTGAGCGCGTCGCTGAAGGAATCGGTATGGATTCACGCATTGGACAAGCCTTTTTGAATGCGGGACTCGGATACGGAGGATCGTGCTTCCCCAAGGATATCGCTGCATTTATCGCGATCAGCGAGCAATTGGGAACCCCCTTCACATTGCTCAAGGAGGTACAGAAAATCAATGCGCACCAGCTTGATCGCTTTATTGATCGAATTCGAAAATCACTGTGGGTTCTGGAAGAAAAGAAGATTGCTGTCTGGGGTCTCACTTTCAAACCACATACGGACGATCTGCGCTCATCCGTAGCAATGGAGTTAGTCGAAAAATTGGTCGTAGAAGGAGCCGTAGTCACCGCCTACGATCCAAAAGGCATGGATCGTGCCGCAGCCCTGCCCATCGGCTCTCGCATTCGATTTGCGAACTCACCTGAGGAAGCTGCGGTCGGGGCGGATGCGCTCGTGATCGCTACTGAATGGCCAGAATTTGAGCACGTCAATTTTCCCCGCATTCGGGAGTCTATGCTCTCACCGATTCTCTTCGACGGGCGAAATCTCCTTGATCCGACGACAATGCGGAAGTTTGGCTTCGATTATCACTGCATCGGGCGTCCGAAAATGGACTGAACAAATCCCACCTCCGATACCCCTCTGTCGACTCAACGGCGAGGCTTATCCGCCGGCAGCGCCTGCTGCTCCAGTGCCTGAATCAGGGGATCAGGTGAGGCTCCAAGACCGTCGATTCGGGCGACGATCTCTCCTGCAGGATTTAGCAGGATGACAGCGTTCGTATGCGCGATCCCCCCATCGTAGGGTTCGTATTTGATTCCTAGAACAGCCGCCAGCTCCATGACCGAGGCCTCGTCGGATGTGAGAAAGTTCCAATGCTCTAGATGCGACTCTTTCGCGTGTTTGGCGAGTTGAGCCGGAGTATCATCCTTAGGATCGAAGGAAGCAAAAGTGAACGCTGTTCGCGCCTTCGCCTCTTCGCTTAGATCCCGCTCTATATTACGCATGATGGCGGAAATACGAGGACAGGCAGCTTTACAAAAAGTGTATCCCATGCAAATGACCTGCCATTTCCCGCCTAAGGAGCGCAGAGCAACGGCCTCATCGCGCTGATTTCGCCATATTCCGCCAAGCTGATAAATCGAGCCAGGGGGCAAAGCGTGCGTAATTTCAGCATTTTGCGTCACAGCAGGCAGTGCCGTGTCCGCACTCCACGCACCGCGAAATCCCAGCGATGCCATGGTGAAGCTAGCCCGCAAACTCGTGCGCAGAGCTTGGCGCATAAAGGCTGCATAGTCAGTCTTATCTACGAGCGCTATTGACCCTCCCGCACAATAAAGCTCGCGTTCGATTTCACCACCAGAGCGCCCCTCGCCAGTATCCATCGAGTTATTAAAGTCATTAATCCATTCCCAAACGACTCCATGCATCCCATGGAGTCCATAAACGTCAGCAGGAGCAGCATCAGCCCTAGGCATTCTGGCGGGAGTCGGACGCGAATACCATGTCAGGAGCTTCGCCGAAAAATCTGGGTTCTTCGTAGCATCTGTGGTGGACTCATCCGCACGAGCCGCGTATTCCCATTCATCGAGAGTCGGTAGCCTCTTTCCGACAGAAGCTAAGTAGGCACGAGCCGCAAACCAGGAAATCCCTGTCACTGGTGCAGCAGGATCTGCATCCGGCCCCAACTCGACATCGCCAGTCCACTTCGCCAGATATTGTTCATCTGCGAAGATGCGAGGAATGGACGAGCGCCGCCAGCCCGGATTTTGCTGAACGAACTGAAGAAATTCTTCGTTCGTTACCTGACGCTCGTCCAGATAGTAATCGTGAATTTGACGCTCCACACTTTCTTGGAGAAAGATGGGGCGGTAGGTTCCCCCTTTGATGAATTTCATCCCCTCCGGAACCTCCGCCCCTGTGCCTGTGACGGTGGCGAGAAGCATCACAAGCGAACAGAGGTGAAGGCGGGAAACATTCATCGTCGAAAGAAACTAAGATTGAATCGAGAAATGAGATTTAGTGTGCCCCTGTGGTAGGCAGAGGTCCCAGCTCACGCGCTTTTTTCACCTGCTCAGGAGTCACTTCCGTTCCATTGTTTCCGAAGCTGTTATAGACGTATGTCAGCACGTTGGCGATTTCCTCATCCGTGAAGTCGAGCTGGGGCATGACGCTGTTGAACTGTGCTCCGTTGACAGTAATCTCACCCGTCATCCCGAAGGCGACCACGCGGATCGCACGATCAACATCAGCATTCAGATAATCGCTCTTGGCCAGTGGCGGGAATGCCATCGGGACCCCCTGTCCTTCCGCCTGGTGACAGGCCAAACAGACACGAGCGTAGATGGACTTACCGAACGCAATTCTCTCATCCTTGTTCTTCGCGACAGGAGCTGCAGGCACAGATGCCTGAGGCATCTTCTGAATATCGCTGCCTTCCGGCTGATACACTAGATCGCTCAGCTTGCCCGAGTAAATGACTTTGTCTTCTTCCCCCGAGACTTTTAGCATGCCGAGAGCCCCCTTGTTGAATGCTCGCAGCAGAGCGTGATCCACAAGAATGTAAGTGCCCGGCACATCTAGGCGAAATTCTGTGATCGCCGCAGCTCCCGGAGGAATCATAGTCGTTTGCACATTATGCGTCACGGTAGTTCCGCCTTCTGCGTGGAGATTGTCAAAGATTTCACCGATCACATGGAAGGAACTGGACAGGTTCGGACCACCATTGCCCACGAATAAGCGAACACGCTCTCCCACCTTTGCCGTAAGAGCGTTATCTCCGGCGATCGCACCGACTGATCCGTTGAAGACTACGTAATCAGGATGCTCATTCAGAGCTTTCTCCATATCGAAGGGCTGGAGGCCCGGCATCCCGTATTTTCCCTTGGTGTAGAAGTCGCCCTGACAGATGTAATACTCACGATCCACCGGTGGCAGTCCTGCCTTTGGCTCGACGTAGATCAGTCCATACATCCCGTTGGCTACGTGCATCCCGACCGGTGCAGTGGCGCAGTGGTAGATGAACAGACCAGGATTCAGCGCCTTGAAGCTGAAAACTGATTCATGTCCAGGAGCGGTCATGGATGAGGCAGCACCGCCTCCAGGTCCTGTCACCGCATGAAGATCGATATTGTGCGGCATCTTGCTCGTCGGATGATTCGCCAGAGTAAACTCCACTTCGTCGTTCTGTCGAACGCGGATAAACTTTCCAGGGACATGACCGCCGAAGGTCCAGTAAGTATAGCTGGTACCATTCACCATCGGCTTTTCCACTTCGATCACCTCTAGACGCACCTTGACTCGAGACGGGTGCTTACGAGTAATCGGAGGCGGAACGTGAGGAGGATCGGTGAGAACTGCGATTTCCTCGCCCTGCAGTGGCTCATCTTCCTCGACGGCAGAATCACTGCGAAACGGAACACCTGGCGGCTGACTTGACTGAAGTTTCGCTACTTTCGCAGCGACTTCTTCGGCGAGTTCGTCCAAGGACTGGGTTCCGGAAGCCGAGTGGCGCTCGCATGATGCGAAAAACGCACTAGTTCCCAGAAGTGCGAGTAGTGCGGTAATACGGATTTTTCGATTCCGATGGAGTTTCATGTTGGATTGAGTTGGATTCTGCAATGCAGTCTTTTCTGGTCGCTCGCTCCAAATATGCAGGAGCGGCTCAGAAAGTATTACGCTCAAATTCCAATTAGGGAAACTTCTAAATTAAAATATTTTTTAATTTCAATAAGTGCGCCTTATTGAAGTTTTCTTCGACATAAGCGGAGCAAATGTGCATGAACGTCTTCGGGCGAGAGCGCGCTGCCGTTCGATTCCTTAGGAAATCGACCGATCAGAATCGGGTGATCATCCTGACTCGCAGGAATGCAGCCGTGCGAACCTTTCACCAGAGTCGCATCGAGCGGAATCACATCCATTTTCATCCGAAATCCCAACATCTTTTTCAGCAGTCGTCGTCCGACCGCAAGCTTTGGAAAGCGGATCTTCGGATCGAGGAAAAGCTCAGCAGGATCATAGCCAGGCTTGCGATGAATATCGACACAACGGGCAAAGTCAGGAGCACGACGATCCCTTTTCCACCAGTAATACGTGAACCAGCTATGCTCATCCGAGATGGCGACCAGATCCCCTGAGCGCTCATGCACAATGCCCAGCTCCGCCTGAGACTCGCGATCATGCACGGAGGCAACGCCAGGGATCGCACGGACAGCCTCAGCGACCTCTCTCAATAGCGCAGGATCGTTCACGTAAATATGGGCAATCTGATGATCCGGGATCGCGAAAGCACGGCAATTCCCGAGATCAATCATCTCAGTTTTCAGCTCGTCCCGCCAGACGATCCATCCCTTATCCCGAAAGACGCGATTGATATGAATTGGGCGATCTACTTGCGTAATGCCGTATTCACTGAGGACTACTACCTCTACACCGCGTGATTCGAGATGCGTCACCAAGTCCTCGACCACCTGATCAATCTCGAGCAGATCCAATTCGATCCGAGGGTCTTCCGGACCCAAGCGCTGGAGATTATAGTCCAAATGTGGCAGATAAACTAGATTGAGATCAGGAGAGAAGCGATCTTCAAACCACCATGCCGCCCGCGCGATCCAACGACTCGATTCGATCCCTGCACCAGGCCCCCAAAAGGCGGGAAAGGGAAAGCGACCAAGCTTCTTTCGCATCTTATCACGCAGATTCATCGGCCAAGTCTGGATGTCGAAGATCTTTTTCCCATCGCTGCGATAGATCGGGCGTGGGGTAATCTGCCAATCAGCGGTGGAATACATATTGTTCCACCAGAAGACCTTGGCACAGGTGTAGTCCGGCTTCTCATCTCGGAGAACTTCCCAGAGCTTGCGTCCCTGCACTAGGTGATTTGACTGCTTCCAGCACCGATGCTCCGCATAATCGCGATCATACCACATGTTTCCTACGATGCCGTGTCCACTCGGTTTTCTGCCCGTGAGGAAGCTCGCCTGCATCGTGGAAGTCACAGCAGGAATCTGCGGAGTGACGTGAAGCAGTTGAATCCCCTCACGCTCGATGAATCGACGGATAAAGGGAGTCCCTGGTCCGATCAGACGTGGAGTCAGACCGACGACATTGAGGACAGCGACGCGGGGGAAGTCAGGGGAAGAAGGGCGACTCACGGGAAGAAGATTCGATTACAGAAGCAGGAAGCTACGGCTTCCGAAGCGCTCTTGCCAATCATCTCTTTCGAGTTTCCGATTCCACCGCCAGCTTCAGACCATCGGAAATAGCTTGCTCAGCGTGAATACGACGGCAAGGCCGATCAGGGAGTTCGCAGTAATCTGAACCGTAAAAGTGCGCAAGGTCTCTCGCTCGGTCATTCCGGAGAGTTTCGAAACTGCCCAGAACCCACTGTCATTCATCCAAGAGCAAAACATCGCTCCGAATCCGATACTCATAAAAAGATAGACCGGATCACAACCCAGTTGCTCTCCCGCAGCCATCGGTGCCATGATGGACGAAGCCGTGAGCATAGCAACGGTCGCTGACCCCTGAGCAACACGCACGACCATGGCGACCAACCAGCCCAGCAGGACTAAGTTCAGGCCATTCCCCTCTGCGAGAGTTTTTACGGCATCACCAACCCCTGCACTACGCAGGGCCGCGCCGAAGGCCCCACCCGCGCTCGTGATCAAGATGATGATCCCCGCAGTCTCCAAAGGCGGTCCTGATAGCTCCTCCAGTTTCCCTAAGCCGAGCCGACACTGACGAGCGAGAACCGCCATCGCAATGAAGGCACCGATGAAAAGAGCGATATTTTTGTTTCCGATAAAGTTTACCCAAGCTCGGATCGCATCGAAATGATCGTTCCCACCACACAATCCGATAAAACTCGTCGCCCAACCCGCACCCGTCTCCTTTCCCGATTCCGCCAGTTCAAAGACAGTCGTTAGACTGATCAGCAGAATTGGCAAGACCACGGGAGCAATGCTCCAAAGGAAGGAGGGCAACTCGTCATCCGGTTTATCCCCCAGTCCCTTGAGGCTCTCCAGAGGAACCATGCCCGATCCTCTCACCGGGACGACCACACGTCCGTTCAGCCAGTGACTGACCAAGAAACCGAAATAGGCAACCACGGCTCCGACCGACAGGCCCCAGACGAGAGAGTGTCCTACGCTGATCTTCAGGTCTTCCACCACTGCGATGGGGCCTGGGTGCGGCACTGTCATCGAGTGCGTGACCGAACCAGCCACACACACGGCTAGAATGTAGAGCACATAGTTTTTCCCTGTTCTCAACGCCAGAGTCATCGCCAGAGGTGCCATGAGCATGATCATGGTATCGAAGAAAATCGGCGAGCTGAGGAGAAAAGTGCTGCACAGCAAGGCCCATCCAGCCCTTTTCTCTCCAAAGACACCAAGAAAACGTCGGACTACCTTATCCGCGCTGCCACTGCTCATCACCGCCATCCCGATGATCGCAGCCAGAGCGATGGGCAAAGCCACATCCCGAGCCGTATCACCGAAGCCCTTCGTAACCATCTCCACGACGCCAACAAGACCTGAAAAGAGCTTGATCGAGCCATCCTTCTGAACGATTTCCCAGCTCCCTCTGTCCGTCAAAATGCCAGCGAACAGGGCGGCGAGAATCAGTGAAAAGAAGGCATGCAGGCGGAGCTTACCGATGCTCACGACGATAAACACGACGCTGAGAGCGAGAACGACGAAGGGCCAGTAGGCAGAGGACATAGAAGTAAAGATGCTGAAGGATAGAGACAAAATAATCCAGAGATTTTATTACCCTTCTGCAAGTACAGATCTCAAAGGAAATTTTTTAGGCGGAATCAAAAGGCCGATCACGACAGTGAGCACACAGCCAAAGAAGCTGTACCACAGGAAGGCGATCTTCGTCTCCGGCTTCGTAGCGGTGAACAATCCCGCCTGATACAAATACAGACTCAGAAGCGCCAAAAAACCAAAGAGCCCTCCGATGAGAGCGCTTCGCGTGTCAGCTCTCTTGGTAAACATCCCCAGAACGAAAAGTCCCAGCAGAGGACCGCCGATCAGTCCGATGATTGTATTCACCGACTCCACCAGATTTCCCTTCATGTGGGAAACGGCGAAGGCGAGAGCCATCACTAGAACTCCGTAGCCCACCGTGATCCATTTCGCACGGGTGAGCTGTTGCTCAGCGGGGGGCAGAGGTGATCGAGTGAGTCGCTGGCGAAAATCGATCACTGTAGCGGAACTCAGTGAACTGAGCCCAGCGGAGATCGTGGACATACTCGCGGCATAGATCGCAGCAATCAGAAGTCCTGGGATACCGAACGGTAATTGAGTCACCACGAAGAAAGGCAGAATCTGATCCTCCTTTTCGATGAGACCAGCAGCGAGCGGATCTCCGTTGACCTTGTAGAATGCATATAGAATCAGTCCGGTCGCATAGAAGAGGACATTCACCGGAAGAAGTAGCCATAACTTGATCCAGAGAGATTTCTGAGATTCCTTCAACGATTTGGCGCTGAGATAGCGCTGGACGGATACCTGATCTGTGGCGAGTTGCACTAAGTGAAGAAAGACCGTAGCGATCAGCAGAGACCCAAGATTGATATGATCTGAAAGTGAAAATGACAAGGGGATATTCAGGCGACCATCCGTGATCGCCGCGTCCCACACTCCACCGAAGCCGTCAGGGATTTTGCTGAGCGCGACGAACACGATCAGCAACTGTCCAAGGACGAGAACCAAAAGCTGTAATGCATCCGTCCAGATCACAGCACGCATTCCACCCAGAGCAGTGTAGAGCGTAGTGAGAGTCCCTGTCCCGAGAATCGTGATCCAGAGCGGGATCCCCGTCACCTTCTCCAAAGCCAGAGCGGGCGCATAGGTCGCGGCGGCCAGCCAGAGCGAAACTCGCAGAATGAACAGCCCCGAAGACAAGAGGCGGATCGATAGAGAAAAGCGCTCTTCCAGAAACTCATACGCTGTGAAATAGCGCGATTGATAAAACCACGGCAAAAACCAGCGAATCGTGATCGGAGTAGCGACGAAATAAATGAGGACTGTGTAGAACCAAGCCAGACCGTTTTTATACACTTCTGCTGGAACCGCTAGATAGCTGATCCCGGAAAACAATGCAGCGAGTAGAGAAACACCGACTAAAAAACTTCCGATGCCGTGTCCTGCCAGAAAGTAGTCTCCCAAGCTACTCAATTTTTTCCTGGCCGAAAGCAGTCCAATCCCCACAGAAAGAATGAGGTAGATGCCAAATACAGAATAATCTAGCCAAGAAAAATGGGCCATGCATGAGGCTAGCAGAGAGTCATAAAAGACCGCAACGAAAAATCTGGCGTGATCGTGAATATGGAATTCACCGATTCGTGTATTAGCAATTTTTAGTGACTCGTGCTACATGAAAATATCATGTTCCATCAAGGTCAGCGCGTCGTATGCATCGATGATCAGTTCGCTCCGTGGGTGTACGATCTCTATCGTGCCCTGCCGCAGAAAAATGAAGTTTACACCGTCCGTGCCTTAGGGATCGGGCGTTCTAACCCGCAATTTGGGCTCGACGACGATGCCCAGCTCACGATTCTGGGGGCAGAGCCAGACCTACTCGTCCTGCTGGAGGAGTTGCACAATCCTGACGACCCACATTCCACGATCCAGCAAGAACTCGGATTTCGAGCGGAACGATTCGCTCCGCAGGAAGAAGACTGGATGGAGGAGGAAGCGGTAGCTCTCGTCGGGGTCGGACAGGACGTAGAATCTTGGGAACAAGAAAACCAAAATCCGTTTATCAAATGAGAATCAAATACACACAGAACACCTTATTCACGCTCACAGCCCTTTGTGGAGCACTGTTTCTGACAGAAGTCACGGCAGAAAATACGCGCCCCTTTCAAATCGCGCACCGCGGTGCCAGCGCTTATGTGCCTGAGCATACCCTGGCAGCAGAATCGCTCGCCTACGGATTGGGGGCAGAATACATCGAGCAAGATGTTGCCATGACCAGCGACGATGTGCCCGTGGTGACACACGATATTACACTCGACTCGACGACGGACGTAGCGAAGCTCTTTCCAACTCGTGCCCGCGAGGACGGAAAGTTTTATGTGATCGACTTTACTTTAAAGGAAGTGAAAAGCCTCCACGCCCGTGAGCGCTTCAATCCCAAGACGGGAGAACCCGTGTTGCCGAACCGCTTTCCCAATCAGATTCCTCAATTCCGGATTCCCACCTTCGAGGAAGCTCTCGCCCTGATTACTGGCCTCAACCACAGCACAGGGCGCAAAGTGGGAGTACATGTGGAAATCAAACGCCCAGGCTGGCATCTCACCCAGGGAAAAGATCTAGGCGCTGCAGTGGTCCTGATGCTAGCAAAATACGGATTCAGTGGAAAGGACGATCCTTTCTTCATTCAGTGCTTCGAGTTCACCGAGGTTAAGCGCCTCCGTGAAAAGCTGAATTATCAAGGACCATTGGTTCAACTCATGGGAGGAAAAAAAGGCGAGGATGGGACAGATTTCGTCCACATGCGCACGCCTGAGGGATTGCGGGAACTAGCGAAGTGGGCCGACGGCATCGGCCCCTCGATCACGAGTTTTATCACAGGAAAGTCTCCCGAGTCGAGAAAGATCTCCAGCCTAGTCGCTGACGCAAAAGCAGCCGGTCTATACACACATGCCTGGACCGCACGGGCAGACGAACTTCCCAAATGGGCGACCAGCTACGACGACGTGATCCGCGCTTTGACAGAAGCAGGAGTCGCAGGTTACTTCACCGATTTTCCAGGACTGGGACGATAGAACGGCATCGACCGCCGCATGCGTTGCTACGCACTTTTTCCATCGACCTCTGCACACTTGAGCGATTTTCTCTCCGCATTGATCTTCATGCGGACATTGAGGATTTCTACTCCTAGAGAGAAAGCCATCGCAAAATAGACAAATGCTTTCTGGAAGTGGAAGTGGAAGCCCTCAGCCACTAAGGTCGTCCCGATCAGAAGAAGAAACGAAAGCGCCAGAACTTTCACCGTGGGATGACGACTGATAAAGTCACTCACGACACCGACGAAAATCAGCATGAATCCAACCGATGCCAGCACCGCAAGGACCATAATCGACACATAATCGACCATTCCTACAGCGGTAATGACAGAATCCAGTGAGAATACGATATCAAGCACGGCGATCTGCGTAAGGATGGCCATATAAGAGCGCTTCGCATGGGCACTATCAAAAGAGCCATACGATTGAGTAGCCTCAGTCGGAGCTTCTTCATACCCCTCGACCTTGTGATGCAATTCCTTCGTGCTCTTCCACAGGAGGAAAAGCCCTCCGGAAATCAAGATCAGATCCTTTCCGGAGATTGGATGTTCCCATATTGTGAAGAAAGGATCCTTTAACTGCATCACCCAAGCGATGCAGAGCAGAAGAAGAATACGGGTGAGCATGGCGAACGCCAACCCAAGCATTCGGGCACGTGGACGACGATCTTTCGGTAGTCGATCTACCAGAATAGACAGGAAGACGATATTATCGATCCCTAGGACAATCTCCATCGTCGCCAGCGTCAACAGCGCGATCCATCCCTCAGCCGAAGCCATCCAAGAAAAATCAAGAAACCCAGTAGCGAGGAAGGGATCGGGGAATGGCATGGCAGTACGAAGCACAGAATTCGGAAAAGATGTAAGCGGAAACGCCTATTTTGGCAAGATCAGGAAGGAAGCAGAAAGTGAAATTTTAACCCTGATTCCAAAGTAGAATATTATGAATAAAGCAAAGGGTAAATGTGTCGTGAAAAATGCTTTGAAAAGCTTCTAATCAAAGGAAAAGAGCCAGGCAGGTTTCCCCACCTGGCTCCCCAGTATATTACGTCCACGACCAAACACCGTCCGGTCGAAATTTTTCACTTCCGTCCCATCATTCCTGATTTCAGTTCCGATGACACGCGATGACTTCTGTCGAGAATTCGCTCTAAATTGCTTCGATGAGCACTTCCAACGGGCATCTCGCCAATCATCCGAGACAAATCCGCCTGCATTTCTTTCATTTCGGTCAGAACTCGCAAGTCACTCTCATCATTCATCACAGGATTTTCACTGATCGATACAGGCTGAAAACGACTCGATGCGCGAGAAGTTGCGGCACGCACTCCTCCTTCCATTGTTACGAATCCATGAACCAAAACACTGTCCTGTGTCACAGAACTGACGCCCCCCTCCCGCGCACTCAGATGGCGGTCCACTAGAGTTGAACGGAATCCTTGCCCAGACGCAAGAGTCGTCACTGAAGGCAGATAGGAATCCACCCGCTCCGGAGAGGCGACTCGCGACAGCGACGGACCCGGGCGGAAACCAGCCGGAGTGATTGCCTCATCTCCGATATAGCTGGAATCAATGTCATACGCCAGATCCTCGGAACCATCCGCCAGATCCAATGCGGAGAGATCGTCGATCTCATCGGCCAGCAGAAGTTGCGGTGTATGGATCGTATCCGCAGCAGCGACCGTGGCTTCAGCCAGAGTCTGAGCCGATGTAGCGGACATCGCCCTGTCTACCAGCGAGGCCGATTTCATCGTAGCCTGCTGTTTCACGGCGAGCGATCCGACGACGGCCATTGCCCCGATCACTGCCGCTACAGCGAATTTTTGACGAACGCCGAAGAAAGGTCTCACGACATTCGATGGTTCCGAAGTCTCAGCATTCGCCACAGCCACCAAGCGGAGTTGTGGACGCTCACACTCCGAAAGCCACTCCTCACTCAGACCGTGACGGAGCAAGTCCATCACTTCACACATTGATGCTAGATCACGGCTCGCCGCAGGAGACTCCAGCAGCAGCGCTTCAAATTTCGCCGCTTCCGCTGGGCTGAGTTCGCCCAGAGCATAGGCTGTCATCTCAGGATCATCAGGATTGACAGGTTCACGATTCATAATGGAAATAGAATGGGGGTAAAGTCACTCAATCGGAAGAGAAAGAATCAGTCAGAAATTTCCACGCCCATCAAGGCGCGGAGTCGTTTTATGCCCGTGTGGATGAGAAAGCCCACGTTAAACACGCTGAGTCCCGTCACGTCCGAGATTTCTTTATAACTGAGATCTCCCTGAAACTTCAGTCGGATCACTTCGCGCTGATTCTCAGGCAATCGATCCAGTAGCGCCATCACCTCCACATGTCGCTCGCGCTCCTCCATCGCACGTGACGGGTCAGGAGCTGAATCATTAATGCTCTCAAAAACTTCTCCGGCGGAAGAAATCATCGGATTCTCCTTCCGCAAAATATCGATCGCTCGATTCCGACAGACGGTATAAAGCCAACTCTTCAGACGCCCTTGAATCGTAGTCGGATCTTGAGCGTGCAGCTTGATGAAGGTATCCTGGACCACATCGCGAGCGCGATCCCAATCACCCCTCAGCAGTCCAGCTGCGTAGCCCGTGAGAGGGCCTTCGAAATCTGCTTGAGCAGATTCGACAAGTTCGCGGGGCGAAACTTCCATAAGTTGGAGTAGAGGGGCCGGCATTGCAGGAATTCTCACCGCCTAAAACGAACCGACTCCGGATTTATTAGAATTTAGTTAAAAAAACTGTATCACAGTTCCCAATTTTCTCAAGAACAGCTCTGAACCAAGGCGAAAGATTCGAAAAGCCTGCTCCACTCACCTCTCGCTCGCGCGCTTCATCTTTTCGCGTCCTCACGAACCTTCTTCCACCGCTTGTGCATCCAGATCCACTGCTCGGGATGGCGGAGGATGATGCGTTCGATGCTCTCATTGAATCGCTTGGTATTTCGCGAGAGAATGTCCTTCGTCCGTCCCTTTCCCTCCACCTCGACCGGTTCCTCGAAACGCAGCACATGCGTCCCATCTAGCTCGCGCCAACTCGACGACGGAATGACCGGAGCTCCCGTGAACTGTGCTAGGACCGCCAGACTCTTGAACGTATGAGCCGAATGTCCGAAAAATTCAGATGGAATGCCGTATTTCTTGATCGTGAACTGATCGAAAATACAGACGACGATTCGATTATCCTCCAGCAGATCGAGAATATCGTCCAGAGAGCCGCTCTTCTCCAGTGTCCCAAACCCTGCCTTCTGAAAGCGACGCATCACCATCCAGTTGAACCACGCCGGCTTGAGAGGACGACGAATAAAGTGCAATGCCCCTCGATATTGCGGAAACTGAGCCATACCAGCCACCGTGGATACCTCCCAGTTGCCAAAGTGTCCAGCAAGCAGGAGCACTCCCCTCCCCTTTTCCCGTGCTTCGGCGAGATGCTCGAAGCCCTCGATACGGACCATCTTCGTTCGACGCGCCTGTGTCATGAAAGCCATTTGAACGAACTCGATCAGGAACTTCACAAAGTGGCCGTAGTAGGCCTGGGCAATCTCGATGATACGCTCCTCGTCCAGCGTATCTCCGAAAACGCGATGTAGATTCTCCAGCACGACTTTTCGCCGGAGAGGCAGCGCATGATAGATCAGTCTACCGTACCAGGGCACGGCCATCGTCATCGGCTCAGGGGACGCGACGGCGGTCGCATTCGTCGCAGTATGAGTCGTCGAAATCGAAATCGATGCGACGCGGTAGCGGTTCATCACCATACGAGCACGCTCAGATGGCCGAATTCTAGGTTGTCCGTAACCGCCCTTCGAGACAGAAAAATCGTGTGGTTCGATCGTCCCCAGACATATCTCTTTGGGAAATAGCTTGCAACAGGCTTCCTTGGAGGCGAATCGCGCCGCCAATTTCTGGAGACGTCCATCTCCCTTTCCTGCATCATCCAGTTCTTCCTGCGAAAAAAACCGCAACAGCCCTTCGGAGTCAAGATCGCGACAGAGCTTGTCGATTCGTGAGATTTCAACAGTGTCGATCCCCTGTCGCATCAAAAAGTCGATCAAATGACACCTCGTTCTCGAAAGCCGTGCCCGATGCGAACGTGAGAAACTCTCGTAAATCCCCTTTCTCGGGAGGTAAGGCAACTCAGATAAAATCGAACCCCTAGATCGCAACGGGCTTCCCGGAGGTAGCAGAAGCATAGATCGCATCGATGATCTGCATCAGCGCCAATCCCTGTTCCGGAGTATTCAGAGGCTCTGCACGCCCTTCGATCGTCTCGACGAAATTCGCCGCCGATGCGATCCGTCCCATGTCCTCGCAGGGTTCTAACGAAATTGAGCGATCCACCCGTTCTCCATTTTCCTGCGTGTAGAGTTCGCAACGATCAATCGCTGTATCGTCCAGCCCATCCGTTCCGAACAGTCTCTCGATTTTCCCTCCCGCACGGACTCCCTGAAAGACCACCGAAACCTCCTCACGCTTCACCATCTCTGCCCAAGACATCTGAAAGCTGAGAACCTGCCCCGTGTCAAATCTGACAAATCCATGCGCAGCAGACTCCACATCAGTCGTTCCGCCTTCCCGATCAGGAATACCCCAGGGGCCTTTGAACTCCTTGAGCGTGATGTGATCGTCAAAGGTATTCGCCAGAACATAGGTCGGTGTAGGATTCCCCATCAGGTAAATCGCCAGATCCATCATGTGCAGAAGGTCGATCACCGGACCACCGCCTGAGAGAGCCTTCGTGGTAAACCAACCTCCAAATCCCGGAATTCCAGTGCGGCGGATCCACTTCGCCTGCGCCGAATTGATACGTCCGACCACTCCGCTCTGAATCAGTTTCACCATTTCACGCGACTCCGGGCGAGCGCGGTTGTTGAAATTGAACATGAGATGCTTTCCCGCCTGATCACGAGCTTCGATCATGTGGCGCACCTCGCCTGCACTGAGTGCAGGCGGCTTTTCACAAAAGACATGCTTCCCGGCTCCGAGAGCGCCGATTGCGATAGGTGCGTGGTATTTGTTCGGTACGATTACCGAAACCGCGTCAATATCCGTACGCAACATTTCCGCCACATCACCATACACATGCTCGATCTGATTCGCATCAGCCGCACTTTGCGCTGCCTCGACGTTCACATCTGCGATGGCCACGACCTCGGCTCCTCCTTTCCGAAAACCGTCGATGTGGTAGCGGACCATTCCGCCCGCTCCTATGATACCAATTTTTGTTGCCATAATCGTCGTGTTGGTTCTCTCCTGAGAGGATTCATTTACCTCGATTCACTCTGGATCGGACAAGCGGAAAGACAAGAAAGAATCTGAATCTGTGCTCAGAGAGTATCTTTCAGTCGAGGAGCACTGCCTGCCCTAGTCGCACAATCAATTCTCACTCACCTTTGCCCTTCCCCTTTGCCGGAGCCTCACTCTTCGCCTTTTCCGCACCGTTACTGGGGGCCGGAGTCGCAGGAGCGGCCGTAGGAGTCGTGGTTGCCGGAGCAGCGGCAGGGGCCTGAAGCTCGGACGCCTTCACTTGCATTCCCGCCTCCAGAGCCAACTTCGTCGTCTCTTGAGTAATATCGACATTGGCTGCCGATGTGAAAATCGGAGGCGTTACCTTCATCAGGACCACATCCAGCCCCCTCGCTTGAGCTGCCTTGAGTGCGATGGGCTCCAATCGGATGCGGAACTCATTGATCATCCGGACACGCTCCTGATTCAGTTGAGCCTGTGCCTGATTCCGGAGCCGATTAAACTCCTGATTCAACTGCTGGTTGGTAGCCACGATCTCGCGCTTCTTTTCATCAGTAGGATTCTGTCCCGCCGATTTTTCCACATCCGTCATCTGCTTCTGCAGCGTTTCCTGAGTGGTTTTCAACTCCGTATTCATGTTATTCTGAATATTGAGCAGATCGACGCGGACTTTTTCCTCCACTCCGAGCTGACGAGCTACCTCATCGATATCGAGGACGGCTACTCCACCGCTCTGTGCGAAGGTGGGGAAAGCGATAAGAGCGAGAGAAAAGACGGCAAAGGAGAGCTTTTTCATAATTTACAGTTTGTAAGGGGATCGATGAATTCAAATTTCAAAGTTGGGGAGCGTAGAACAAGAACCCGCTCAAAGTCCATACCTTTTCACTCTTTTATCCAAATTCTCTCAAAATGCATCCGAAAACAGACTCTATTGCTGAATTTTCCACTGGCACCCGCTCCGATTCCGAGCATAGCTTCTGACCGGACGATACCATTGGTTCGAGCGTTTTCTCTCGGCTTACCTCTCGCTCTTCTTTTCGTCCGGGTAGGCTCTGTCGTTCTCTTTCCTGTCTTTCTCTCTCCAATCCCATGTCGAATCCATCGTATTTTGTCGTCTCCCGTGAACAGCACGAATCCTTGGTCCGTGCAGCCTATGAGCATCGCGGCTATCAGCCCGACGAGTCCGCTGCGGCAGCCCGGATGTGCTCAGAAGCCTCCTGGCACGGAATCCGTACACACAACGCCCTGAAAGCTCTGCATCTGGACGAACTCTTCGGTGCTGGCGCTGGTGGCTGTGTCCCCGGAGCCAAAGTCGAAATCCGCGAATCCCGCTTCTCTGCTGTCCAGAGCTGGAACGCGAATCGCAAGCTCGGTCAGGCGGTCGCATTCGAAGCCATTGAAACTTGCATTCGCCTCGCCGACCAATACGGATCCGGCACGGTGGCGATTGACAATGCCTTCCACTACCTCTGGGGCGGTGGTTACGTAATGGACGCCGCCAAGCGAGGCTACATCGCATACACCAACTGTACGTCCACTCTGGCTGAAGTCGTCCCCTTCGGCGGGAAATTCCCCACACTGGGTACCAATCCTCACAGCTGGGGCTTTCCCACCACTCAAGCTCTCGGTTATCCAGTCGTGATCGACTGGGCGACATCAGAAATTGCGATGGGCAAAGTTCAGCAGTATCGCAACGAAAACAAAAAATTGGAAGCCCCCTTTGGCATCGATAAGGACGGCAAGCCCACCGACGATCCCTTCGCCGTGGTAGCTCTCGCACCCTTCGGACGGCACAAGGGATACGGTCTCGGACTCCTGAATGAACTCTATGGAGCAGCCATCGGCGGCTCTCTACCCACGTTGCGCGGCCGCGCGCATGAAGCCGAAGGGACAGGAGAAAAAACCACCAGCGCCTTCTACTTTCAGGTCGTGCATCCGGACGCCATCTCAGGCGGGGACTTTTCCAAGGGGCGGACTCAGGCAGAAAATATCACCGCAGTGTTACGGGATATCTTCAGCCACGGGAACGAAAACTGCATGCTCCCCGGCACCATCGAAGCGAACAACGCAAAGCTGAGCGAACAAGCGGGCGGCCTACTCTTCACGGAAGCGGAGATTCGAGGCTTCCACAAACTGGCTGAAGAAAGCGAGTTTGAAGTAGAGAAATGGGAGCCTGCCAGTCTCCCCACATTCACTGCCTGAGCGGTATTTTCAGATCGAGATCAGGTAACTCATCTGTGCACGGCTTACTCGGTTGAAGTCGTGTCCTGACAAGTGATCGATCTACTGCGACGACGAAAATCTCACCATCCCGCGATGGACCTGTGAGGCATTCGACTCGCCTGAATTACCTCGGGCAAAATCAACACCGATTTTTGACGTTGACAGGGTCGAGAATTTCCCGCTAGCCTCACACGAGAACTCTCAGCAGCCATGAGTTCCTAAAAACATGAACTCAGCCCCACTGCTTTCTCGTCGTCGGAGATTCCTGAAGCTAATCGCAGGAGCCTGTGGCTGGCCTCTGTTGGGAACTGCTCGATCATGGGCTGCACGAACTCCACTGCCCACGCGGAACGAGTTTTCATTCCTGCATTCCTACGATTCTTCCGGGCGGTATTGGGAGGGGATAGAGAAAGCAGGGCTCCTACGCCCCACCAACGGTGTGCGACTGGTGAATTCTCCTTTCGGAGAGAATTCAGATCAGCGATTTAATGCCGTGGCAGCAATCGGCGGGCCGCTTCACAGAATCCTGCAAGAGCGGAAACCCTACTTCATCATCGACCGCGTCTGCGGCGGAGCGCCCTACCGCGACTATGCCTTCGATCAGGAATTGATCGCACATTACACAGAATTGCTGGGTGAGCGCTTTCTGGGCGGACAGGTGCACGAGGTACTCTCGAACACAGGCAATGACTGGAGGCGATTTCGCACAGCGAATAAAGAAAAATCAAAGGCTCCCATCAATCCGGATGACTTTCGTGACTACTTCGACTGGAGCGGAGCAAAGCAGTGGCTGGAATACGGCACACTCGACGATTACGCAGGGCGCACCCACCCCACTGACGAAGCAGAATTTTGGAAGGAAGTGGAGCGAAATGTGAATCGCCAGAGCACTCGATTCGGCGGACATTTTTCATACGCGGAGGGGACGAATCGTGGCGAACTGGCTTGGACGACATTTTACCGCTTCGGAGCCACAAGTTGTTTTGTGGAAGTCGGTCCATGGGCCTCCTCGCGGAGTCAGTTTTCTATTGCTTCAGCGCGGGGGGCCGCCCGCGCCGCTGGAAAGCCTTGGGGCGTCTTCTATGCTCCTTGGGGGCCGAAAGGTTGCACCAGTTGGCTCAGTCCCGAAGAATCGTCGTGGAATGTGCCGAAAGCGGCGATGGATGCCAGCGGATGGCCCGTTGGCCCGGAATATGGGCCGTCGAGCGCCTTTCAGCGCCGTGTATTTTTTCACACTTTCCTCTCGGGTGCTCATACCTTACACGAGGAATGGGGGGCCGAATGCAACCTGAGTGACATCACTGGAGGAATTCTTTCCTCCTACGGTCGAGTCACACGCGATTTGCTAAACTTCCAAGATGCCCATCCGGACGTAGGAGTGCCATTTACCCCGATCGCATTGGTCGCGGAACCAGGACTACCGCCCAAAACCGCTGTGTGGGCAGATATCAAAGAAGCAATCTTCGCACGTTCAGAGTTTGATAAAGTTCAAGCGACACACCCACCCGCCGGCAATGCCGAAGCCGTCTGCTATCCTTGGATGGCCATCCCAGAAGTGTTTGACATCGTTCCGCACGATGCTTCAAGCACTCTTCTAGAGCGCTATGAGGAAGTAATTCTCGCTTCATCGACAGATGCAGCAGAGCGCTTGCGTGCGGCTGTCGAGAGACTCTGTCCTTTTCAGAGGAAAACGACGCTCTCCATGCAGGTGAACTATCGTGCCTCTGACGGAGCGTGGGTTTTGGGAATCTACAATCCCTGGGGTGCCGTCCGAGGAGACGTGGAGGCATCCGGCAGTATCCTCGATCCCCAGTGTGTCCAGCGCGATGTGATTTCCGCAAAATCCGGGGTGAAGAGCTTCCGCACGCTACACGCTTGGCCTGAAGGAACAGGTGCTGTGTCCGACGGGAATGCAATCGCCTGTGAAGTCGGCCCCGGCGGCACCCTAATTCTGGAAGTTTCTCTCAATGCTTGAGCAAAGCGGACGAGCTAGAGAATGTGATCAGTCGACTCAGGAATCACTGGCGAAACTCTCGCTCTGGATGCCTGTCGGACTCATCCAATCCTCGGCCAAACCGGAAGAGTTCACCCATCACTGCCCGCTGACTCTCCTGAGACTCACCGCCCCATCGCACCACGGAGCAGACCGATATACCAGAACCAGATCGCGGGCCCGGTGAAAATCCAAGTGAAGGCTCCGAGTGCCAGATAGGGGCCAAAGGGCAGAGGTCGCGACCACTGTTCACGGAAGACTGCCTTTTGCATCAAACCAACGACGGCTCCGACGACGGATGCTGCAAAGACGGTGAAAATCGCGGCCTGAAAGCCGAGGAAAGCTCCGATCATGGCCATGAATTTCACGTCGCCAAAGCCCATTGCTTCACGGGGAACCACGGCTTTCGTGATGCGACCAGAGACTTTTTTCACGGTATCCAGCTCGACGCGCTGGCCATTCAGTTCCAAAGCATCGAATAATCCACGAAAGCTCTGACAATCCTGCTTTGTATCATCGAAATAGAGTTCCTCGACGTCGAGTTCCAGTCGATCCCAATTCCGGAAAAATACATCGCCCCATTCGTAGCTGTGCTCACCCAGTCGAATCAGGATCGGTGATTCCTCACCTCCGGGCTGGGAGATCTCAAAATCAACGGCCTCTTCCCACTGATGCTGAATCTTGCCGAAGAGCATTTTCCCCATTAGTACGATCATCCAGAGCAGAGAAAATCCGACCGCCGCGCCGATGATGCCCATCATCCCGCCCCTCCACCAGAGCGTCTCTCCGTGCAGAGCCGGGACGAGAAAGCTGGCGATGAGTCCTACGACAGTACCGCCGATCGTGATCGAATCAGGGATGATGAAGTGATCGAAGTCGATAAAAGTCGCAGCGATCAGGAGCGCAGCCACGACCCACAGAGCGATCACACCCCATAATCCGTAGGGTGCGATTCCGTGCTTGAACAAGGCCAGAAAGGTGATCGCTGTGAGCAGTTCGACAAGAAAATAGCGAAAGGCAATCGGAGTATGACACCACTTGCAGCGCCCACGCAGCATCAGCCAGGTGACGAGCGGGATGTTCAGGATCATCGGGATCTGATGCTTGCACGAGGGACAGAAAGAGCGTCGAGGCTCGTTCACACTCAGGCCATTCGGAACACGGTAGATCACCACGTTCAGAAACGATCCAATGCAAGCCCCCATGACGAAGGCCACACCGGGGAGGAAATAATCAAATAGAAAGGCTGGGGACATCGCGAAGTCTCTGATAAGCTTCGCTTAGGAATTTCTTAATGTCTAGAAATTATAATTAATCCCCATTCCTAAATGTCTAGGCTCGACTTAATACGCTAGATTTCGCACCGTCTGATCCTGCCATCGAGCCGCCGATTGCGCGTCCATACCGATGTGAGGATTGGAAATCCCTCCGGGTGCTGGGTCAGTCGAGAAGGAACCGCATCCTGTCAAAAGCGATGAAAGGGCGATCAGAAAAACGAAAAAGAGAAAAGTCTGTCTCATGCCTATGATACTCCCACCATACGCTGATCGCTAGGGAGACGTCGAATAAAATTTTGAGTAACAGTCTTCTGCAGATCACACAAGAGCGCCACTCGCGAAAGATCGACACGAGGAAATCGGCCTGTAACCTGCATACACCTCAGACATAAAACTAGATCCAGGGAGGGCAAGGACACCGCTTTCCCTGTCAATCGAATCCATACAGCACTCAGATATGAACAGAAAACAATTCCTCCACAGTGGTCTCACGACTGCCTTCGGTGCCGCGCTTCCATCCTCGCTCGCTGCAGCGCCCGATTCGACAAATCCGAAGGCGGAGTCGCGAAGTGCGATCAAAGCCACTTTTCCCAAATTCGGCGATCCTATCCAGATCACCAGCGATGACAAAGAACATTTCTACGCTAGTTACATGGGGATCAATTCATTTAGCGACGACGACAGATACGCCCTCGTTCTGGAAACAGATCTACGGATTGGCATGCCCACCGGAAAAGAGGCGGCGACTCTGGGCCTGGTGGAACTGGAGACAAAAAAATTCATTCCGCTGACGACGACTCGCGCTTGGAATTTCCAACAGGGCTGCATGGGCTTCTGGCTGGGAACAGCTCCGAATGACCAGATTATCTTCAATGATTTCCGTGACGGGAAATTTGTCTCTGTCATCATGGATGTCCATACGAAGAAAGAACTCAAGGTCTTTCCCCTCCCCGTCGGAGATGTCTCTGAGGATGGAAAAACAGCGGTCAGCATCAATTTTTCTCGCATTTGGATCACTCGGAAATCCTACGGCTACGGAGGAGAGGGGCAGCCCTCGCAGCCTGATGTTCAGTTTCCAGACAACGATGGTATTTTCCACATGAATCTGCAGACGGGAGAATCCAAACTCATCGTCTCCTATGCGGATATGAAGAGCTTCATGCCCGAGATCAAATCACCGAAGATCGCCTATATCGGCCATGTGAAAATCAGTAGAAATGCGCAGAGGATCTTCTGGCTGGCACGCGACACACCTCCGGGTATCACGGTATCGCTTTCAGCAAATATCGACGGATCGAATGTTCGGCACTGTTTTCCCGAGGGCTGGGGCGGATCGCACTTCGACTGGCTGAACGACGAACAAATGGTAGTCACGGCGAAGTTCGACGATATCCGCTACACTCACGTCTTCTTCAGCGTAGAGAAGGGCGAACACGTTCGACTGGGAGACGGACTATTCGACTTCGACGGGCACTGCGTCTTTTCTCCCGATGGTCGCTATATGACGACGGATACCTATCACAGTCCCTTCGGCACGCGCCAGATGTTCATCTACGACCGCGAGAGTCAGGCGGCCCGACCACTGGGTGAATTCGCTGATCCGGATGAGTTCAACACCAAAATCGAACTCACCAGCGACACCGCCGCTCGCTGTGATTTGCACGCTCGCTGGAGTCGTAGCGGACGGATTCTAGGGTTCAATTCTGTCATGTCGGGTAAGCGCCAAGCCTATGTGTTGAAGAGCTAAAAATCCTTACAACGGATGTGCGCATCTTCCCTTTTTGGCGAGATCAGGCAAGCTCCATAGTATGTTTACTTTACTGGAAGACGCGGCAGGATTCGCGTCTCGCTGTGATCGGCTCGGTCTCATCCTGACCCGTCTCGGCGTGATGGTCGTACTGCTCTGGATCGGAGGCCTGAAAATCTGTAAGTATGAGGCCGATGGAATCGTGCCCTTCGTTGCGAACAGTCCTGTGATGAGCTTTTTCTACGCCCATCCTTCGCCTGAGTATAAAACGCACATGAATCCCGAAGGTGCTCTGGTCCCAGAGAATCGAATCTGGCATGAGGAGAACGGGACCTATCGATTCTCATACGGACTCGGTGCCGTGATCGTCCTCTACGGGCTGCTTCTGGGTCTGCATCCATGGAAGCCTGGACTCGCCGCCATCGGCGGGTTCCTAGTGATGATCATGTCTCTGGTCACCCTGTCATTCCTGATCACGACTCCCGAATGCTGGGTGCCTCCGCTGGGCGATGTCGATCATGGCTTCCCCTATCTCAGCGGCAGAGGGCGTCTGGTGATCAAAGATGCCATCATGCTCGGAGCGAGCATCGTGCTGATGTCTGAATCTGCACGAGCCTGGTTAGCCAAGCGAAAGTCGCTCACTTCGACTAGTGCATCGTAAGGTCTAAATGATCGCGGATTGATTTGCTTCGGAGGAAGATACCTGTTATTTCAATCGATATTCCCTATGAAGTTCACTCTTTTTACCCTTTCTTTTCTCTTCGGAACTCTCTTTGCCACCAGTGCCGCTGAGCCAGGGCCATGGGTGGACTTGTTTAATGGGAAAGATCTCTCGGGCTGGATTCAGAGGGGTGGTAAAGCGCTATACTCAGTCGAAGATCACTGCATCGTCGGCACGACGGTTCCCGATACACCGAACTCTTTTCTCTGCACGGAGAAGAACTACGGGAACTTCATTCTGGAAGTCGAATACAAGGTCGATCCAGCCCTGAATTGCGGGATTCAGATTCGCTCGAACAGCCTGCCGGACTACAAAAACGGAGTCGTCCACGGCTATCAAATGGAAATCGATCCCTCAGATCGCGGCTGGAGCGGCGGAATCTACGATGAGAGTAGGCGTGGCTGGCTGAATGATCTGTCGAGGAATCCTGCGGCTCGCTATGCATTCCGCCAAAATGACTGGAATCACTACCGACTGGAGGCTGTCGGCGATCACATCCGCACCTGGGTGAACGGAGTCCCAGCAGCCGATCTGATCGACGGGATGACCCCATCCGGCTTCATCGCTCTACAGGTGCATGGCATAGGCAAGCGCCAGGAGACGCTGCAAGTGCGTTACCGGAATATCCGCATCCAAGATCTAGGGGATCAGACAGAGTATCGTGTAAAAAGCGACCCTGTATACTCTCATTCAGGACCGTTGGTGAAGGAAGGAGCCGAATTTCGTCAGCTCGGAGGTGGTTATGCCTTCACCGAGGGGCCAGCGCTCGGACCCGACAAGAAGATTTACTTCACCGATATTCCGAACAATCGCATCCATGCCTACGATCCGTCGAACGGAGCGATCAAAGTCTGGCGAGAATCGTCAGGCGGAGCCAATGGACTCTTTTTTACTCCTGCAGGAGCACTTATCGCCTGCGAAGGAACCGCTCGGCGATTAACGAGAACCGATTTCTCCGGAGAAGTCACTGTGCTCGCCGACCAGTTCAATGGGAAAAAGCTCAACAGCCCCAATGATGTCGTCCCCGACGGCTCTGGCGGATTCTATTTCACCGATCCTCGCTACGGAAAGAGCGATGACCGAGAGCTGGATGTCGAGGCTGTTTACTACGTCGACAAGAAAGGAGCGCTCTCCCAGATCATTACGGATCTGGTGCGTCCGAACGGACTCATCCTCTCGCCTGACGACCGAATCCTCTACGTGGTCGATCAGGCGGGCAAGAGCATCTACGCCTACGATGTGCCCACCCCTGGGCAACTAGAGAAGAAACGTCTCTTCGCCCCGGTGGGTGGGGATGGGGTGACCATCGACAGACTCGGGAATCTCTACACGACTTGGAATAAAGGAATCCTAGTTCTGTCTCCCGAAGGGAAAGAGCTGCTCCACATCACTCCGCCAGAGGCTCCCGCAAACTGCGTTCTGGTCGGAAAGACGCTCTATGTCACCGCTCGGACAGGATTCTACGCCATCGACTGGGAAGTGGAAGGTGTGAGGTGAGAGATGCTGAGAGCAAAGGGAGTGCCGGCCAGCACACACCCGATCGCACGATGAGGCAGATCGATCGACTCTAGCCGGACGTCCGGAAAAATCGGCTCCAGAATGCCGACGGGACGCGACTCGTCGAAGGTCAATTCGATCTTCTGGGGAGCGAGGGAAAACCCCTGCCCGTCCACCTTCATCCGCGCCTCCTTCGCCGTCCAGATTCGGAAAAAGGCCAGTGGACGCTCTGCGGGAGCAAAGCTTTCCATCCATTCGATCTCGCTCGGACGAAAACAGCGTCGTGCCAGTCCGGCGTGATCGACTTGGCGATCCACTCGCTCGATATCCACTCCGATCCGGGGAGTATCGCCGACGGCAAACAGGGCTCGATCCTCCGAGTGAGAAAGATTAAAACCCAGATCGCTGTCTTTCAGGTACGGCTTCCCGTGCGGTCCGGTGACGAAGGTCAGTTCTGCCGGGTCACGATTCAGCCTGCGTGCCAGTAACAAGCGCATCATCCCACGCCCACGAATGTAGCGTTCCCGATGGACCGCAAAGCGGAAGGCTGCCGCTCGCTCCTTTTCGTCTTCGCTCAACCAAGATTCCGCCAAGGTCAAAAGCAGAATCTGCTCTTCCTCCAGCGAGAATGAAGTAACGGCGATTTCGAGTGAAGGAGCGGGAGAGGATGGAGACGGCGACATGCAAAGCGAAGAAAGTCGGAGGACTCAGGATTATGCACTATACCTCCCCTCAAGCGTTGCTGCCGCCGGAATTCTATTTCTTCTTTGCTGGCTGTTTTTTTGCCGGCTGCTTCTTCGGAGGCTGTTTCTTTGCGTTCTTTTTCTTTGCAGGCTTCTTCTTGGGAGGAGCCTTTTTCACGGGCTTCTGACTGACCTTCACCATCGCCATATCCGGCGGGTTTGATACGGAACTCGTCACTCGGAAGGCTAAATTCTGATTTCGAACGCGAACCTTCTTCGAGCGTGCCTTCACATCAACGCGAAACACCACCACGCCACCCGGAGCGACGGACGAGGCCATATATCCATTCCCAAAGACTTTCCCGGAGACATTGGACGAGCCACCGGTCACACGAAACGCACTCGCGACCATCGTTGTATTCGCCTTTGTCCCCCGCAGAAGCAGATTGTCGGGAATCTCTCCATCGTTTTGAACCGAGAGATAAAATCGCCCAAGTTTCATGGCGTCTAGTTTTAGATTGAGAGTCTGACCAGCACCAGTCGTTCGATAGACATTATTTCCGCGATGCGCCGCCTGAGCAGAAGTCAGTCCGATCCGGATGTCCTGCTGCCTACTTACCTCCACAGACCCGAGATCTGCTGATCGCTGCCCGATTCTGGAACGCCCTCGCTGATCCACCACCATCGGGCTAGTGAGCACCTTCCCCGCATCGATCAATGGACTCCCCGTTAGCGGACGCATCGTCAGCGTAAGTCCACCGTTGTCTGCCAACGGCCCGAGCTTTGGATCACCTGATGTAAAACTCGCTCCCTCCACAGCGAAGGCCCCGATGTTAGCGAGCATATCCGCACCATTGAGCGCCACCACTGAATTCGCCAAGGTGATCGCAGGGCTGGGGCCGATTCCCGCAGCTTCCCATACCCCACCTCCGGATGAAGCCGCTCCATTACTGGCGGCGGGAACTCCCCCATCGCCCCCAGAGCCAAAGGAACCCGCATTGTTCGAGACAATCGTCATATGAGTTAAAACCACCTGATAATCAGAAGGTCCCTGATCAAACGCCAGGCCTCCTCCATTCCCTGCGTCACCCCCAACTCCGCCTCCCATCGCACCATCACCACCGACCGCACCACTCCCCGCGCGATTCGCCGTCACCGTCGAGTTTTCCATTCGCCAGACTGCGCCACTGTTTCCGATGACATACAGAGCACCTCCCTTGCCCCCGGCTCCGCCTGACTGACCCTGTCCATTGTTCAAATTCTCCGGCGCAGTCCCCCCAGTCCAGCCATTCCCGGCCCAGTTATTGGAGAATAAACTCCGCACGACCTGTGCCGAAGCAGATGCATGAAAGCGATCAACGAACAAGCCGCCTCCGTTCCCACCAGCACCACCTGCTCCACGGGTATCCGTCGGATTCGTTAAGTCCTCCCCCCCCTGCCCACCGGAACCAGCTTGATTTGATTTCACGGTAGTATCTGTCAGCGTGATCGAGGCATCAGATATCGCGACTCCGCCGCCGTGACCTCCGAGCCCCCCCTGACCACCGATCCCCTGATCATTCGAGTTTGCTCCACCGGTGCCTCCCTTTCCCGCCTGATTCGATTCGATGCTGGAGCTCAGAATCTCCAAGGTTCCCCCGTCACACCAGATTGCCCCGCCGGCACCTCCGGCCCCACCGCTGGCGACGAACCCTGAACTATCCCCTACCAAATTTCCTCCATTCCCCCCTTCGCCTGCGTAATTTTGTCGAATCACAGAATTCTCGATTCGCAGACTAGCTCCCGCTCCAGTGCTGCAAATCGCACCCCCGCGTCCTCCGCCGCCTCCCCGTCCCGATCCGGCTGTTGCACCCAGTACTGTATCCCCACCTTTCCCACCGTCGCCAGCATAATTGCCCTCCAGAACGCAATTTCGTATGACCAGTTTACCTTCGTTATAAATCGCACCACCATCCTGTCCCTGATCTCCATCGGTGGGAGTTCCACTGGACACTCCATTAAATCCATGGGGAGCCTGACCATCTTCCAGAGAAAGGTTGACCAGTTCCAAACTTGCACCTGGCTTAATCTGGAAGATTCGACTGCTTGAGAGAAATGCGGAGATCCGAACGCTATCGGAGAGTCCCTCCGCAGTCACGGTGAGCTTATCGGAACCCATGATATCGAGAGGACCGGACGTTAGGTCGATATATTCCCCCGCCAGAGAGGCGTCGAAGATCACTCTGTTTTCTCCAGGAGTCGAAAGCGCCTGATCGACGGCCCAGCGCAGCGATCCCGGTTCATCATCATCTGTATTAATCACCATCCAGTCCGCTGCGTGAACCAGACTGAGACTCGCCGCCAGTAAGCAAAACGCTCCGATTCGAAGGAAACGATTGAACAGAGTAGAAACCATCGTGCGAGGAAAATAAAAGGGTGAAGAAGTCTTCGTCGAAATCAACAATGATTCACGAGTATAAGAAATAAAACATGGGATCGAAAAGAAATTTCTCTTGTTCCCATACCTGTTCTTCTTGCCGTCGAGCGATGGGATGTGACATTTCCTCCGCAAATCGTCGGCCTTTTCTATCCTCTCAGCTCGGCAACACTTTCCACAATTCCCAGAGAACCTTTCCCGTCCCCAAAGCCAAAACCATCATGCTGAGCAGCGAAAGCACTTTCACAATCCCTCTCTCGCTGGTCGGTGCCAGCCGCAGCCAGGGGAGACAAATCACTCCGAGCAGAACCCCACCCACGAATCCTCCCGCATGTGCGGCGTTATCGATAACTGCACTCCCGACTAGTCCATAAATCACCAGCACTGCACAGGCTTGGATCAGGCTCGACTGCAAGGAAGACGGAATCTCGCGGCGAAATTTGATCGTCACCACCAGCAGAAAGCCGAGACAGCCGATAATCCCGCCCGAGGCACCCACACTGGCCTGTCCAGGCCCCAGCCACAGGCTCGCCAGTGATCCAGTGACGACGGTTGCAAGGAAGACGAAACTTAACAGCCCCGGACTGACCAGAGCGACTAGCAGGCGTCCCAGACTATACAGAGCCATTCCGTTGAAGGCGATGTGCAAAATATTTCCATGCATCAGCCCCGTCGTCACGATGCGCCACCACTCCCCCTGCTCCAACACTCGACTCTTCACCAGAGCAGCAGCTTCAATCGACTGAGGCGTGCCCACTAGCATCTGACAGACAAAAACCGACGCCATGATCACGAGTCCGACTGTCAGCCCACGTGATTGACGTGTTCCCATCCAGAGACGAAAGAACTCCACATTCACCATGCGGCGGTTCAGCGCATCCACCGACAGGCGGTCCAGTCGATACAGCCAGATCACCACCGCCTCAGACATCGGATAAAGTCCTGAGAATGTGCCGAAAATAAAAAAGACGAGCGCTAGCTGTGGTGCGAAAACAAACCCGGCAGCACACAAAAGCGAAATCAACAGCCCTTTGACAAAGCCACGAGTGCAATCTCTCCGATAGCGATTCGGATCAATCGGCGTCAGATGAGGCGCGACCAGTCCCGATGTCACGAGACGGTCATACCAAGGAAAAATCAGATCCGTCATGGAACTCAGCGCACCGATCAGGCGATACAACTCGGAACGACTACCCACGGTTACGATTTCTCCTTTCTCATAACGTTGATCATCCACGACAGAACTGGATCCCACCTTCACCCCATACAGCCCCGTAGCCTCAGGCGGAACCTTTTCCAGATATTCCTCACTACCCCAGGGCAAATCGGAAGGAATCAAGGGCCGAAACCACACGGAATCAGGCTGCCAGATCCAGAGCGGGTCGGAAGGCTCGTTCTCGGGGGATTGTTCAATCGGATCTTGACTCATTCTTCACTTTTCCAGCAGCCACCAAATCGTCTTCTCTGCCGGATGAAGCGCGACAGAATCGACATCCTTCTTTGAAGCGTCTCTGCGCTGTCCTGCGGCATCGAGAGGCGTTATCGTCCACTTCGTGCCTTCGGGCAAATGAAGTTTTGCCTCCAATCCAAAAACTCGCACAGGCCCGTCTCCCCAATTCTTTCCGACCGAGTTCCGCTCCTCGTTCCAGCCCATCCCTTGATTCTCCGCCCGCCGCATCGCGGTCAGCAGGAGCTTTTGTGACTTCGCCACAGGCTTTCCATCCAGTGCCACGAGCATCACTGTGGCGTGAGGAGCCGGTCCGGACAGAAGTTTTACATCCAGAGAAACGTCCCCCGCCTCCCAAGTTCGTCCGCCGATTCGTCCCGACCAGGCTCGTGCGGCCGGAGCTTGTAGAATCCATGTCTCGCCCTTGCGATCCCAACTCCATTCGCTCGTATCTGATCGAATCACCGAATCAACGGGGAGACTCGGAAGCGCTTCGGAAAGAGAGAATCCTGTTCTGCCCTCCTGATGCCCCGTTCGAATCTCCAGCGCTACGCCATTCCGAAGCGACAGCGCTCCTCCGGAGCGATCTGGATCACCTCGTTCCACCTGCCCCGCCTCTCGCCATAACTTGTCTCCTGCCGTACTCACTCGAGCAGCGAAGCTCACCAGCTCATCAGCCGGAGCCTGTAAGATCACGCGCTTCTGAGCCAACGAGACCAGCCCCAAGCGAAATAATACCGCCGCCGAAGGCCGGAAACCGTCCTTCCCAGGATGTGTTGCCTCGTTGAAATATCCCGTGAGTTGATCGGATCGAAAATCGTCAGAGCGATGACCGTAAGTGTAGTGATAGAGTCCCGCCCAATTCTGAAAGCAGGCATACGCAGCAAACATCGGCCACATCTCGGCAGCATAATCGCTCGGAGCCGGAATATCGTATTCTGACACGGTGTAGGGTTTGCCGATCGGGCGCAGAATGGCCATTCCCGCCAAAGTTCCTCCCTCGACGGACGCGACTTGACTCGTATTTCCAATTCGCCAATCTCCGGAATCCCATGGTTTCCCCGGAAAATGAGGATGCTGCCAATAGCCATGGGTATCGACGAAATCGGATGCCTCCCACTCGCGTAAAGCTCCGAGGGAACCACCGAAAGAAACCTGCGTGTTCGCGATCAAGGCTCGGCAGCCTAATTCCTTTTTCAAAAAATTCCGAATTTCCGTCGCAAAACGAATCTCGGTATCAGACAGAAACTGAATCGCATCGTGACGCACTTTTTCCGGAACTCCGTTTGCCGCAAAGGGGGTATTCCGTGCTTCCAGCGTTTGATCGGGCTTAAGATAGCCTCCTGACACCTCGCGACATGAAAGGTCCCCGATTTCTACAACCCCTACTTTGTTCTTTAGGGAAAACACCAGCCTTGCTCCCACGGCGTCACTGAAATCCTGCGCTACGATACGAAACTCAAATGACTGCCAGTTCTTACCAAGCTTGATCGTCTCGTTTAATCCTAGATTATTCCAATCATCCGCCGCCTTAGCACAGGAAATGCCGAGTTCATTTCCCGACTCTGAACGGGCACGAAAGCGAAGCTGATACACCTGATCTGCTCGAATCTGCGTACGTCCCGACGAGAGCTGCAAACTCCAGCTTTCCTTCCCCGTCTGTGTCGCTTCCCATCGGATCGCCTGCCCTCCTTCGTCGGCAGTGACTGAACTCTTCGCTCCGCTGTGCATCTCCGGCTTCCATCGGACCAAGGCGGGAACTTGCTCCGGCCCCCTAGGACCGGTATCGAGGCCCCATTCCTGCCGCAATCGTTCCGTACTCTCATAGCGCGTTTTCAGCCACGCGACCCATTGATGTCGTAGCTCGGTAGCAAATGGATCCGGCAATCCACCCAGTTGATCAGCCAATTGGATCAGTGAGTCCTCATTGCTGATTTCCAGCACAGAAATCCCGGGATCGTCTTTGTAGGCAACACCGGTGTGGGGATTCACATGCGTGAGCAGCGCCCGGCTGTATTCCTTCAGCGCAGCGATTTCATCCGGCATGAAGAGATCCGTGCCTTTGCTGTATTTTGGCATCTCTTGGGGCCGCTTGGAATATTCGCGCCCCACATGCAGATTCAGATTCACTCGCACTCCTGCGGCTTTCAGCTCCGCGACGAAGCGATCCAGCCGCTCCAGCCCATCGCGCCGAAGGCCGTCTCGAGTCACGTCGTTCGACTCAGGCGTCAGAGTCGGGGTATTGCCTCCCCACTGATTATCGAGGAAGTGGAGTCGAACCATATTGTATCCGAACCGAGCGAGATGACGCGCCAGCGGACCCGCGATCTCCGGATCAGGCAAAGCTGCGGCAGCGGTAAGATTGGTACCAAAAATGCGAAACTCCCTCCCTTTCTCGTCCACGAACTTTTCTCCCTCGACTCGCAGCCATCCGCTCTCACCCGCGACTTTTTCGTTCAGTTCGCGTAGGTCAAAAGCGGGACTTTTGTCGGCCAGAGGAGAGATCGAAAAAGGGAACCAATCGTCGTTTTCATCCGCTCCGGAAGAAGACAGAAGACAAAAACCGCTCGCCGCGATCACCCCAAGTCTCAGAATCAATTGCAGAGTCGATCTCATCTTCGAAATCGTAGATTTGAAATTCTGAATTGCAATAGGGAAGACTCCCGACATCGTGGAGCAAATCGCAGCCAAAGAGCCGGGATCCGTTGTCGGCGTCGATCACCAAGGCATTGATGAGTTCAAAGCCGACCACGATCACCATCACCATCGTCAGGACGATTCCAATCTTCGAATCTGAATCCCAACTAAATGACAACTTGCCTGCAATCTCAGAGCGAAGCGTTGCCTTCACGCCCCAAGCAACGGGAGACAAGAAAAGCAACCACCCAGAACTCTAAATCCACCAAGCAAACGTTGGCATAAATTGTTGTATTCTGGACCAAAGGTCATGGGACACCCACACACGAATCAGTTTTATCAAAATACCCAAACCTAGGAAAATAACTGCACACTCAACTGGAATCAAGATGCTAATGAGTCGTGGTGGATAGGAGATCTTTTGGATTCTACCCCATCAGCCCCATCTTCTTCAAGTTCGCGCCAGGGAAAATATTGGCAGCCTCAATGCCGCCCATGGCCCCAGCCAAGACTTCGGCAAAAACATCGCGGTAGTCGTAAGTGATTCCAATGCCGCCGGGGCCGATGGGATTCGTCTCATCCATCGCACCAATTGGCCAGTTGCCGAGGATGCGGCCACCCTTGACCTTGTCGCCCAGCGCCATGAAGCAAAAGCCACGGCCATGATCAGTGCCTAGCGAAGCATTTTCGTAAATCCGCCTGCCGAATTCGGTGGTGACCATGACGGTATAATCCCCGCGATGCTGCTTCAAATCGGTCTCAAAAGCCACAAGGCCCTTAGCCAGCTTCTGGGCATTGCTGGCAAAACTGCCCGCCGTGGAATTCTGGAAGAAATGCGTGTCCCAGCCAGCAAGGTCAATGCAGGCTACCTCAAGCCCAACGCGAGCTTTGATCAACCGTGCCAACTCGCGCAGACCATCAGCAAAGCTGTTGCCTTTGGGATACTCGGCCCCATTGGCAGGCGTGTAGCTGGTGTTGTTCATGGCAGACACGCGATTGAAGAGATCGAGCGTTTGCAGTCCGCGCTGGCCTAGCAGCGTGACGTCAGCCCCATACATGGCGCGCAAGGCACCCACGACGGCAGCAGGATCACCAGAGGGAGCCTTGATCGCGATGTCGCCAATATGCTCCAGCACGCTCACGGATGGCGCGCCACGCAAGCTCTCGGGCAGTTTGGTACCAATGGCGACAGCGCTCAATGCAGAGGTGCTTTGGTCTGCACGCGACCGTAAGAAACGCCCCAGCCAGCCACCGCCCGCAGAGGGGGCCTTCTCGGAATCACCATGCTCCATCTGGTCCTGACATTCAAAGTGCGAGCCGCTGGCACTGTCCGTTCCCACCCCCTGAATCATGCCAAGCCGGGCTTCCTTGAACGCCGCCTCCAGAGGTTGCAGCAAGGGATGAAAGCCATAGCGGGCATCGAGCTTCACCGTGGTGCTAGCCTTAATGCTCAGGGTTGGACGCGCGTTGTAGTAGTGGTCATCGGCATACGGCACGACCAGATTCATCGTATCCGCACCGCCGCGAAGGAAGACACAGATCAGCGTATGAGTGCTGACAGCCTGGGCAGCAGCGGGACCGTTGACGAGTAATTGAGTGAGCGCTGGCATGGTGGGTTCAGCAACGTTGGAAGGCCGGGCTGGCCAGCATCACGCCGAGGAGTTCCGCTTTGGCAATCCTAACATTGCCTCTATCCTGGTGAGCATCGGCGGCACTAGCGATGGATTTCAACTCATTAGCAGTGGGCTGGCGGCCAAGGAGATGCGACCACCAGCGGGTGATGATTTGATCCCTGCTGCCCTTGGTGCCAAGGGCTTTGTCGAGGTCGTTTAAAGGCACGATGACATCGTCGGCCATTTTGCCATCGGCCAGTGCCATGGAGAAATTCCAGCGCCAGAGAATCGTCCCCATCCATGGGGCTTCCTCATCGGGATAACCATCGGGCGTGGGATACTGGAACAAGCCGTGGCCCATGCGACTGAGGTATTCTAGGAGCGGACCGTGGCTGTTGCGACCTGCCTCGACATGGGTATCTGCCGCCAGTGCGCGTAGGCTGCTGACGATGTAACGGAACGGTCGCTTCAACAAGGAACCACGCGCTGCTAGGAACTCATCGCTATTGAGCAGCAAACGCAACATGGCTTTGATATCGCCCTTCGTGCGGGTGAACTCTGCCGCCACACGCTGCACAATGCTGGCTGGCGGATCATAGCTGACAAAACGAACGCAAAGCTTTCTGGCAATAAAGTTGGCAGTGCTGGGATGCGAGCAGGCAATGCGCACAAGGGTGTCCAAGTCCGCTTCATTACCACCCGCTGGAACTGTTGTGCCAAGGACGTTCTTTTCATCATTATCATGGTTGTCCGCATCGAAAAAGGATTTGCCGCGTGCGGGTGCTTGAAAGCGCTGAATGATGCCTTTGGGTCCCCGTTTGCCACCCCCTTTCTTCTCCTTCAAAAGGTTCACCGTCCAGCCGCTCAAGCAGCGTGCTGCCTCGCGAACATCGGTCTGCGTATAACCGCCATGAACGCCAAGCGTATGCAGCTCGAGCAACTCACGGGCATAGTTTTCATTCGGCACTGGGTTGTCCTTGGTCACCCGATTGCTGCGGCCATCCAGATAAACCAGCATCGCCGGCGATGTTGCGGAGGCGCGGATCAGGTCGTGAAAATTGCCAAGTGCGTGCTTCCGAATCACATCGCGATCATCGCTGGGCTTGAAGTAAATGCAGTCGCCTTTCTCCTGGTCGATGTTGAGGTGATCAGTCCAGAACTCGACCATTACCTCGAACAACTGCCGCCTGGAATAAATGGAGCGCAACATCGAGTGCCGCGTGAGTTCGTTGCGCAGCACAGACTTTTTAAATTCATAGGCATCGCCTTCGTTAAAGAACAAGCTCTCAAAACGCCTAGCGCGCATCTCGCACAACGAATCGTCAATGCGCTCGGGGTGCAGTTGTTCTTCAATCCAAGCAGAACGCCCCATGGCCTTCACACGCTCCAAATCACCTGGCCAGGGACCAAAGGCAGCGCGCGACAAAAGATGGAATTCAGGATCAATCTCCGTTCCTGCCGCTGGACTGAGTTTCTTTGGCAAACTCTGGCCGAACGCACTCGACAGACTGCTGATCGTGCGCTCACAACTGGACATGGCTGCCGCACCCGTGGTGAGAGCGGCTGTTTTGAGGATGGCGCGACGCGATGGCATGGCAGCAAGCAGTTAGGAGAGTGTGGCACTGGCAGGAGCAGCAGCCTCCGGCGCTTTGGCATGGCCAAGCAAGGCACGAACATTTACGCCCATGCCTGCAATCGCGATCAGCGGGAGAATCACAAACCATCCAATAACAGGGACAAGCGCACAACAGATCAAGACCAGCCCGCCGTTGCGAGTCTGTCGCCATGCTTCTGAATTGGCCCAGAGCCGCTCACCAATCACGCTGGCAAATCCGGCGCTGCCCATGAAGCCCCAGACGATAATAGCACCTGAAACCAAAATTCCAGGGACAGGTCCCAGTCGTTTGCCCAGCACAGCGATCAACAACGTGGCGATAATCACGGGCACCAAACCGATTAACAAGGACCTGCCTACACCTGTCCGTGAGACTGCCATACAGCGCTCAAACCCGTCGGGCCACAGGCCTCGGCTCAACATCCATAGCGCAGGCATTCCTGCTACAAAGGCGCTCGCAATGGCTACCCAAATCATGACGTCTGACATTAACATGGCTTTTTATCCTCTGGTTTTTGGTTCGTTGATAGTAAATGAATCCAAGATCGCAAAGTGAAACGCATCGTCCGTGAGAGCGGTAACGAAAATTTCTCTGGCAATTGAATCATCTGTCTCCGGCGGGTTTGTTCCTAGGATTGTTCCTAGGTTTGATCTTCTCAAATTGCTCGCGCTGCTGGGGAGTCAGTTCCTTTTCGATCTTTACGAGGGCCCTGTCGACGATCTGCCAGACGTCGTGAATCGCCTGCTTTCGCAACTCGGTAAGGTCCTTCACCGCTTCATCCACCGGGGCCTCGAAAGCTTTGCGCTGCGCCTCCGTCGGCTTCAGTTTGACGAGTTGCTTCATGGCAGCCTCACGCCAGAATTTTGGGGTCTCCTTTTTCTTGTTCACGACCGACGAAACGATGATGCCGAGAAAGAAGCCAACGGCGACGCTCACCAGTATCAGAAAGGAGAGCAGCGAAATCACTTTGACGCGTCTGCGGAACATCATGGCCAGACAAGATCAGAGGTGAGGGAAGAATCCACTACAGGCACTTCCAGGCGTGGTTGATACCATTCGGAAAAGGCGTAACCACCGCAGCCGAGACAAAGCACAGAGGTCACAACCAATGCGCGCAACCCAAGCGTGGCTATCAGTTCATCCCAAGCATCAGCCGTGGTTTCGCAGCGGCGCGCCAGCACGCGAGTGATGAATTCATGGGATAGGGGACCGGCTTGTGCATCAGGAACAAGCCGGGCCTGTTCGGCTACTATCTGCCAGCGTTGATCGAAGTTTTTCATGGGGTATTGAATTCGTTCTTCATGAGTTCACGCGCAATCTGCCGCAGCTTTAACCTCGCACGCATGGCACGCATCTTCACCATCGGACGTGTCCATCCTGTTTGCTCGCTGATTTCGTGAGTAGACCATTGCTCCAAGTCCAGCAACGTAAGCACCAGCCGGTCGGAAGGAGAAAGCCAGGCCATTAACTGGGTGAGAACTAGTTTTGCATCGAACGCATGTTCCGGTGGAGGCTCGCTGTGGCGCTCCAGCAGGTAGCCAAGCCACTCCGTTTCTCCTGCGTTCAAGTCTGCCATCCGCCACTCTGGACGAGCCCGCTCGGCACGCAAAGCATCCAAGCACGTCCGCACGGTAAGGCGTGAAACCCAATGCTCGAACGGCACGCCCGAGCGCTCTCGATAGGAGTCGAGCCGTTGGAACAGTTTGATGAAGACTTCCTGCATCAAGTCCTCCTCGCTCTCGCGGCGCGGCAGATGATTGCGCACCCAGCGACGAACTTGGGGATGCAAATACTCGATCAATAAGCCCGCCGCTGCTGCATCGCCTGCGCGCACCTGCTGGATGCAGGCTTGCACGTCGAAGGCATCTTGCATCGCGGGATTGATCATGCTGTTGGAGCGCAGAACACACGCCATCTAAACGCAAATGAGACGCTCCGGTAACGCAGAATTTTGCAAAAATGGAGACTCCCCTAACTGGATGGACAATGTGCTCATCGAACGGCTCTGGCGCACTGTGAAATACGAATGCATTTTTCTATACGACCACAACACGCTCATCGGATTACGCCATGAACTAAACACTTGGTTCAAGCAATACAACGAATGGCGTCCACACGCGAATCTTGGCAATCTACCCCCCTCAAATATTTATGAACGTCGAGCCGCTGCCGCGTAAACCCGCGTCGCTCGACCTGGCGGCAGGCGGGACCGGCTCAATCCGTCATCAGGGGCGACTTTCCAACACGTAGCGAAAGCCATTGCTCGCCGTCGTAGAGTCCAAGGGAACTGGATTTCGATACGAAGCCGATAGAACCTCGGGCGAAGAAGAGTCCCAAGCTCCGCCGCGCATGACTCCCATACCGTTCGGTTCGGTACCATAGGCATCCTGTACCCATTCCCAGACATTACCCGCCAGATCGAAGAGACCATTCGACCGAGGACCGAAACTGCCCACTGGAGCCGTCGTCGCGAAGCCGTCAGAATAGCCAGCAATGACCGCATCGCCCAAACGTGGACGAGCAGATTCGTCCGCAAAATTCCCCGCTCCAACAGGCGGTGGAAAACCCTCGCCCCACAGAAAAGCAGCCGCCGCCTCGCGTCCGCGCTCTTCCGGAGTCCGCCCGGCCTCTCCTCCGATCCCGATGAAGCGGCTCCATTCGCGATCTGTGGGGAGCCGATACCGCTGAGTGTCGCTGATCCGCCCTGTAGCACGCTCTCGCTGAGTCAGCCAATCGCAAAAGGCGACCGCTTGCGTGTAGGAAACTCCGCTGGCGGGATAGCTACCCTCCGCAGCTGAGCGACTGAGATCGACCGTCGCCCCTCGATCAGCGAGATACTCCATATATGCACCGAGCGGAGTCTCCGTAGTCGCTACGAGCAATCCTGTGATCCCTTCAATCGGCACCATCACCATCCCCTGACTGTTTTCCACTCTCACTCCAGATAAGGCGGAAGGTCCCGATGAGGCGGATGGATCTACCTCCATCGGAATGACCACATCCTTCAGTTCCGTCGTGGTCAAATCACCTGCCGCCGTGGTTTCCTTATAACCCAGTTTATAGAGCGTCAGATCGTAATATCCCAATCGCTGATCATTCAGAATGACAGGGGTTTCCCCCAGCTTCTGCTTTCCACGCCAGACTTGAGCCCCCGGTGGCTCGCTATTCACAGCCAGAGTGCCGAAATCGTGCTCGACCGAGAGAAAAAACGATCCCCTCTTCACATCACTAGAACTCCGGTTGGGCCGATAATACTGCCTGTCGCCCAGCAGCCCCATTCCACGCTCTTGAGCAGTCAGCCAATCGCAGAACTGCCAACGCCCACGCTCCTCCGGTACATGGACGATCCCCTGCAACCCGCTGGCCGGGATTTGTTCTCCGCTTGCATCGAGAAAGCGATCAAAGGAGGCGATACTGACCTCCAGCACTGATTCGTGACGATCTGCCTCGGGTACGAAGGCCATCCCTAGAGAGTTCGTCCACGGCTGCCCGATGATCGGTCCAAGGTCGGGCCGCATCTCTACGCGAACATCCTGAATTCCTTCACCGACTTCTCCTCGGAAGATCGAATCTCGATAGCCTGCAAGCCGCAGCACCAGCTCAATTGGTCCCGCCGGGAACTTGAGGGGGTCACCCCCTGCGATTCCAATTTCTTTCCCCTCGCGGAAGACTAGAGCACCCAGCGGCTGACTCGTAATCCGCAGCCCGCCTTCGACTACCTGCGCTTTCAGAGGCATCGCAGGAGATTCCGACGCGGTCGGTTTCACTTCCGTAGCCACCAGCATAGGAGGCTCCACCGATTTCTCTGGCTCCGATGGCTTGACAGACCCTGCCGTCTTGTCCGACTCCAATGTTTTTTCCGGTCCTTTCTCTACGACTTTCGACGCTTCCTTTTCAGACGTCACCTTCTTCTCTTCCACAATCTTCGTTGCGGGAGTTTCCACCTTCGGCTCTAGCTTCGCACTTTCTGCCTTGGAGTTATCATCCTTCTGTTTCTTAGCGGAATCGGCAACTGATCGAGGCTTCTGCTCTCCATCGAGCTTTTCCATATTGCCGCCCGAACCCTCCACTTTTTTCGTGTCCTTCGCTTGCTCAGGCCCAGATTTCTCCATTCCCGCCTCAGCCACTACCCCGCTCTGATTCCCGACCGGAGGGATCGCTTTCACCGGCGTTCGGAATCTGGTTCCGTTCACTCCCGTTGCATCGGGCTGATCGGAAAGAAGCGGCCCATTTTTCTCCATGAATAACTTATGGTCATTCCAGAGAAAATATCCGGCTCCTCCCGCAATCACGAGCAAGCCCATAACGGCAACCGTCGCGAAGAACACTCCCGCGAATCCGCGCTTCGGACGTTGAGACCGCCAAGGCACAGCACAAACACTCTCCAGTGCCTCGACAAAGGCATCGGCAGAATCATATCTCTTTCTGACATCCGGCGATCCGGATCGACAGATTACGGCGTTCAAAGCCCTCCATTCATCGCGATTCACACTGGGCGGAATCTCCAGATTCGTAGGTAAATCGGGAAAATCCAACCGATCTTTTCCCGTGTGCATCTCATAGAGCACCATCGCTAATGAATATAAATCAGCCACACTGGATCCCGGTCCTTCGGGCGGTACGTAGCCTTCTGTCCCCACATAAGTTCGCTGCCCGAGACTCGCTACCAAGCCCACATCAGCGAGCTTCGGCTGTCCCTTGACGAAAATAATGTTCGCCGGTTTCACATCCCGGTGGATCAGTCCCGACTGGTGAAGGTGTCCCAGCGCCCCCCCGATCACCACGCCCAGATCCACACACGACTGAATCGCACAGGACTTATGACGCCGAAGGCTGGATGCCAGAGTCCGAGGACGATACGTCGCCACCTGCATATCGTCCCATTCCAGAGCCTCGCCGCTCTCATCGTCGGCCAGCTCCATCACATAGTAATAGAAGTCCGCTTCCGAATCGCGTCCCACATGAAGCACATCGATCAGGCCAGGATGGCCCTGCGACACTTTCTCATAACGCTGAATCCCCTCAAACTCGCGCTCGAAGGTTTTTTCATACTCAAAATCCTCCCGGCGCACAACCTTGACAGCCCGGTACATGCCAGTAACCGTACGCGCCAAAAACACTTCGCCATACGCACCACCACCGATGCGGCGAAGAATTTCGAAATTTGGAATGCGAGGGGGATTAGGCGACTTTGCGATGACTCACAATAATCCTTAAAATTCAACTTTTCCAGCGAGAAGGAAAAATCGTAGCGAGAGAGAAGTCCTATCGGCTCCCTCGCACCTCATCATCGATTAACCGATCCAGTGATCCGAGTTTCGGTAATTCCTCATGAATTACGATCTCGAATACGGTATCCGCAGGAATCTCTCGTCCCTCCCATCCGGCAGCCTGCAACTCCTCAATCTCAGGTGCAATATCGCGAGAGCGATGCCCGAAGCCCCAACCTCCATAGGTGAAGCGCGTCTCCACCTCATTCGGAACGGTCTCGCAGAACAGACCAAGATGTCGCGCTCCGTAAAACAACTCGTTCGATCCGTTAAATCCGAAGGCATCCAGCGAGTGTCCACTGCGAAGACTCGCGGAACGGATGGGGGCAAACACGCGCTCTCCGGTATCAAGCCGCCCGATGGAAATCCAATTCGCCCACGATGGAAACTCACGGATCGCTCGCGCCCGACATCGAGCACCGCGATAAATTTCCTTCCCCCACAATTCCACTTTGTTCGAGCAGAAAAGCACGAGCGAGCGGTCGGAATCCTCATCGCTTACCTCTCTTGGTGACACCTCTGCTGCCTCCGTCCCAATGGTTCCAATACCGAGTCCGGCCAGCAGATTATTTCCTTTGCCTAACTCCTTGCTGACAGAATCATCCTCCGAATGAGCTTTCCCGTTGGCATGCCCGTGCGGTTTGAGAAAGCCGTTCGTCTGAGGTGGTGCCGGAGCATCAATCTCCCAAGATGGACCAGACAAAGCGACTCCATCGAACTCTCTACCCGGTCTATCCTCATCGATCCACTGCCCGATTCGAATCGGACGATCCTCTTTGTCCTCCGACGATTGCCATGTGGAAAAATCGGGATTGGAATCTAGGAGCCACTCAGGAGCCTCATCCGTCAGAGCTTTCAACTCCAGTTCCAGATCTGGTTGGGTATGCGATTTGGCATTTGCTTGGGCCGCCGATTCATTCTCTCCTGCTTTCGCATCGGCTTTCCGCTTATCGATCAATCGGTCGAGAACAGAGATTACGGAAGCGGCAGCGGAAGGAAGATCAATCACCGCAGTCCCGGATAAAGAGGCTGTCAGAGCACCATCTACTAACAGAATTTCCCTTACGGGCGCGAGTTGAGGTGCCTTTATCGTGGACAGAAGCTCACGCAGCCGCCCATCCATCTCGTCCGCTGATGTCGCCCACCCCGGAGGCAGGTCGAGAATGCGCGTCTTGAGAGTGACCACATCACGGCGTAATTCGCCGATCTTCTCCACATCGCCCGCACAATCTTCCGCCGAATCCTCGATCCGTCGCGAGGCAGCACTGATTTCCCTCAGTGCCTCTCGTGCTTCCTCCAAGCGGGCGACTTGGGAATCGGCCATGCCTCGGCTCATTCCGACCACCTCCTTTCCTCGCTCGACGGGAACCGTGATCTCGTCCAGACGATTCCGGATCGCCTTCATTCTCGCCAGATCGGTGCCCACTTTCTGCCGAGCTTCACGGATGCGCTCCGCTAGAGCGAACGTAAGCAGCGACAATGCGGCTCCGGCATCACTGCGAGAGGCCAAGCGCTCAATGAAAGCGTCCAGACGCGTCTGTTTCTCCACCTGTTGGCGCTCCACCAAAACTAGCTTCTCGTGTCGCCAGCGCAGTTCACGAGTCTCGTCGATGACTTCATTCGACTGTCGAGCTTCCTCCACTCCACAGCGCCGAGACAACCACCCGATCAATATCCCGCAGGCACCCGCAATGCTGATCGCTGTCAGCGGATACTGCATCACCAACTCGACGAGATCGACGAGCGTCGCTGCCAGAACCGGCGGACCGTCTGTCGGTAGAGAGAATGAGAGGGAGATGATCATCTGCGTGCCGAGAAGCGAAGGATTCTTTTCAAGCCTCCGCCTATAGGATAGACAACAAGTCCCTCTCGCCAAGCCTTATTTTCGTCCCTCCCGTCAATCAGGCTCCGTGTGTGCGATCTGCGTCTTTCCAAAATGAAAGGAATTTCTCAGATCGTCTAAGCTGTGAATCCGAGAAACAAAAAAACTCGCGATTTTCATCGCAAGTTTCTGCAAGACTCAATTCACGCGACGCAACCCTGTTGACCCGCGTATGCAAGAGAGTCAGATCAGGGGATCACGAGGGACTGACCGATACGAATCGTGTCAGAACTGAGTCCATTAGCGCTCTTGATTGCGGAGACGGAAGTGCCGTTCTTTTTGGCAATTCCATAAAGGGTATCACCACTACCGACCGAGACTTTTTTACTTCCAGACCCAGCATAGCTCACCGGAGCACTCGGCTTGGTTGCTGGGGCATTATAGGTGGGGGTGCTAGGCACGGATGGCCCTGGAATCGAAGTCGGCGGCGTGTAGGGGTTTTCCGTATACGAGGGATAAGAACTACTCGCAGGAGTGGATGAGTAATTCGTCGTATTGGAAGACGGACCGTAGTAGGGATTATTCTGGTAGGGGTTGGCCGTTGTCGTCGACGACTTGGTCTTGCAGGAAACTCCGGCAAGACTACAACCAATGAGCAATGTAATGAGAAGAGATTTCATAGCGGTCAGACACGAATAGATCAGACTTGCAAAAATTTAGTTCAATTAATTATAAATACAAATGATTCATAAAACAATTTAAATTTTCACAATTGTTTTAATTCCTAGCTCTACTCGATTTGATCCACTCCACTCGCCATAATTCAGGCTTTTTCCGCTTCGATCTGGCTCGCTTTCAGGACGCGCATGACATTTCCTCCGAGAATCTTGCGAATATCGTCATCCGAGTGTCCCCGCTGAACCATCCCGACCGTAAAGAGCGGCCAGTTGGTCCAAGCCATCGAATCCTCGGCTCCGGCGCTGGGGGTAAATTTATCTTCTGGCCACAGCGAACGGAAAGGTGAACGTCTCTTTCCCCTTCCCTCTACCCTTGCGATCTGCTCCTGCTCTTTGCGATTCCTCGAAGTGTAGGCGACATCGGTTCCTATCGTCACGTGATCGGCTCCGAATTTCTTCACAACATAATCGATATGATCGAGGAAGGTGTTAAGATTTCCCTCCTTCCGAAGAAACCGGGGAATGCAGCAAATCCCAATATAGCCTCCTGTATCCGCGATGGCGCGAATCACTTCATCCGGCTTACTGCGCATGTGAGGGAAAATGCCAACCGCTGTCGAGTGGCTGGCGACCACAGGCTTCGTGGAGATGTTCGCTGCCTCGAGGCTGGTCTGCCAGCCGGAATGAGCACAGTCCGGAATGACTCCAAGTCGATTCATTTCTCCGATGACCGCCCGACCGAAGTCGCTCAGTCCGCCGTTCGCCTCCTCGCCGCAGCCATCGCCAATCATGTTCCGACGATTGTAGGTGAGGTGCATCATCTGAATTCCCAACTGGCGGAAGATATCTACATAGCGCAATTCATCAGGGATCGAAACCCACTGCTGGGTCAACGGCACTCCGTTGGTCGTAAAGCACAGAGCGTACTGGCCCTCTGCCTTCACCTTCTCGACATCTTCAGATCGGACTACTTTCCTCACTTCCGGAAGATGATCGGTCACGTAAGTGAAATGTGACAGCCGCTTCAGCATCACTAAAGGCTCCTGTCCTTCCTGTCCTGCATTCTGAAAAATACAGGTCACCCCAGAGGCTCGCCACGCGGAGAGATACTCCTCGCGTTCACTCGCAGAAGTTACGCAGTTGGTCATTCCCATGTTTTCCCTCATATCGTCGATCTCGATATCGGAAGCTCCTTCGAGGATCGCTGTCTTGAGAGCCCCTCCATCGATGGCACTCCTCGGAGAAAATCCGTATGATTCGAAGACGATTGAGTTCGCGTGTAACTCCAGACCATGCTCTAGGTCCTTCTGCGATGGCTTCAGAACAGAGAGTCCTACATCGCGAGTTCTCTGAATCTCCGGATTGAGGTTTTCAGTCAGACGAGCGACCGGATTTCCCGACTCAGCAGCGCCGGAAGCAAATGCGGGCACAGCCATCGCGAGAGGCGTGGCAGACTTGAGGAAATTTCGACGTTCCATAGCGAATGAACTACCGAATTATTCTCTCGCTGTAAAGAAATCGCATTCCCTGATCACGTGAAACGTAAAAACTTGTCCTCACTACCTCCCCTTTAAATTTCCGCCTTTCCTTCGTCATGATAATTGGCATTTATTAAAGAATCTGCTTCATTTTCTCTTTCAATCGTCCATGCCTTTGCGTTCATCATCATCTCTCTCACGGTCCCTGCACCTCGCAGCGGGATTGATGCTGAGTCTGATGAGTGCAGCCGCTGCTCCCAATGGCAAGAATTCAGATTCTGCGGTAAAGGAATCGCCAGCAACGCCAGCCATCGATCCCAACCTCCCCAATTTCGTGCTGATTCTCGCCGATGACCTCGGCTTCGATGATCTTTCCCCCTTCGGACATGACTCGATCATGACGCCGAACCTTCAGAAACTCGCAGATCACGGAATGCGCTTTACCCGAGCTTTCGTCACTGCGTCTTCGTGTAGTCCCTCGCGAGCGAGCCTGCTCACGGGACGCTATCCGCATCAGACGGATGCAGAACAGCTTCACTGGCCCCTACCAGCCTCTCAAGTCACATTCGTCGAGAAACTGCGTGCCAAAGGCTACTGGACTGGCGCTGCTGGGAAATGGCATCTCGGGGATGATATCCGCGACCGCTTTGATCAGATTTTGGACACGGACGAGTCTGGCTTCCAACTCCCCTCAGATGCGGCCACCGAGACTGCGGAATTTGTGGAGAAATCAGACGGTGACGCCCGTAGCGGATGCGCCGACTGGCTTCCTTTGCTGAAGAACCGAGATCAAGCACGCCCCTTCTTTCTCTGGCTGGCATCACTGGACCCACATCGCCCTTATGAAACCGGAATCCTCGGCGAGGATGGGGCCAGACCGGATGAAGTCCGTCTTCCTCCCTATCAGCCAGATACTCCGGCTGTCCGGGCCGATTATCAGAACTATTACGACGAAATCACTCGTCTCGACCGCCACGTAGGGGAAATTCTGAAGGAACTGGAGGTTCAGGGTGTCGTGGAGAAGACCATGGTCCTTTTTCTGAGCGACAACGGTCGTCCTTTCCCTCGTGATAAAACGACTCTCTACGACAGTGGAATCCGCACGCCTCTCATCATCCGCTGGCCGGGACATGTCTCGCCCAATACGGTGTGTGAGCGGCTCGTCAGCACCGTCGATATCGCAAAGACGCTCCTCGCTCTGGCCAAAGTCGAAAAACCCGGAATCACCTTCGAAGGAATCGATTTTTCACCACTCTTCACCGCTCCGGAAAATCCCCTGCATGACTATATCTATGCGGAAAAAAACTGGCACGATTACGAGGATCGCGCCCGAACGGTGAGGAATGAGCGTTACAAATATATCCGCAACGAGTACCCCGATCTCCCGATGACCCCACCTGCCGACGTGGTGCGTAGTCCCACCTGGGTGGAACTGCTGCGCTTGCGGGAAAAAGGCGAATTGGATACGGCTCAAAGCTCACTTTTCCCGGAGAAGCGCCCGACGGAAGAACTCTACGATGTGAAACTCGATCCGTATGAGCTAAAGAACCTCGTGGCGGATGCTCGTTACGCGCCTCTGTTGGAGGCAATGCGAGCAGCCCTGGACGACTGGATAGCGAAGACTGAAGATCGAGCACCAGCTCAGCGCACACCGGATGAGTTCGACCGCCTAACGGGCCTGCCCACTCCGGCACGGATTCGACCGCGTCCCTCGAAAAAGCAGATGGCTACGGCGACGAAATCTGTCGCTTCCGATGCCTCTGCTGCCACGAAGGATCAAAAGCCAGCCCCCTGATTTCTTCCTGTCTGCTCCCGATGCCATTTGATTTGATTCGAACGACTTTTCTGTTTCTAGCCCCCATTGCCACCCTCCCTTCCCTGCACGCCGACTTTCTGTGGACCGATAGTCCCGGAAAATACCTGGAACTGAGCAATGACGGAAAGCCTGTCGCCCGATACGTCTATGAACCGCTCGATGCCAGCACGCCCGAGCGCCGAGACGAAACATCCAAGCCCTATTGCCAAGTCTACTTTTTTCAATGGAATCACTACGGTGAACTCCTCACGAAGGGGTCCGAAGGCGACTTCCCTCAGCAGCGTGGCATTTTTTACGGATTCAATCGCATCTCCTATCAGGACGCTGCCGGAAAACAGCACAACTATGTCGATACTTGGCATTGTAGGAATGCTGCAGAAGTTCACCGTCGCTTCACCGACCAGCAGGCAGGAAAGGATGATGCCTCCTTCACCTCTGAAATCGACTGGATCGGGGATGACGATCTACCCTTCGCCACAGAGTCGCGGACCATGCGTTTCTCCTTCGTCGGCGCGGACACACTCATCGATTTCGACTCCGTTCTGACTCCGCGCTTCGATGAACTCCTGCTCGACGGAGATCCTCACATGGCCGGCTTTCAGTTCCGCGCTCACCGCGACGTCGGGGAAAAATACGCCAATGCCACCTACTTCATCCGTCCTGTCACAGGAATCGGTCGACCAGGCACGGCGATTAACTGGAGTCCGAAGAACGATACTGCCCAAACTCGTGATCTCCCGTGGAAAGCCATGTGCATCACTCTACGGGATACTCAGATCACGATCAGCTATCTCGATCACCCGGAGAATCCCAAACCCGTCCGAGCCAGCGAGCGTCCGTATGGTCGCTTCGGAACCTGCTTCACCACCACCGTTAAAAAAAGCAGCCCCCTCCGAGTGCGCTATCGCCTAGTCATTCATCCCGGCGAGTATGAAACCGGTGATGAAATCGCAGCCCTCTTCAAAGCCTGGCTTGCGAAAAGCCCGGCGAAGGATCAGAGTCAAAAGCCCTGATGAAAACACGCAAACCCCCATCACAGGATCAGGAGGGATCAAACATCGTCGAGATTCTTCGCAAAGTGCGCCGGATCGAACTGCGCACGCGCGGACTCGTCCGTGAGAGCTTTGGCGGTGAATACCACAGCAGCTTCAAGGGTGAAGGAATCGATTTCGAGGACTTTCGTGAATATCAGCCAGGGGACGAAGTACGCGCCATCGACTGGAACGTCACCGCACGACTCGGTGCACCTTATGTGAAGAAATTCACTGAAGAGCGTGAAATGACCGTTCTTCTCTGCGTCGATATCAGTGCTTCCGGCGATTATGGCAGCTTGGGACCGAGCAAACGCGAGTTCATGGCGGAAGTCGCCGCTCTTTTTGCCTTCAGCGCTCTGCAGAATAAGGATAAGGTCGGGCTCGTCCTGTTTACTGATAAAGTGGAACTTTACGTCCCTCCGAAAAAGGGCGTTGCACATACCTTGCGTCTCGTGCGAGAGGTGTTGCAGCACGCGCCCTCTGGGCACTCTACCTCGTTGAAACACCTCGTCGATCTGCTGAAAAACACCATTCGACGACGTGCTCTCGTCTTCCTGATCTCTGATTTCCTCTTTCCGGAGCAGCTCGGGAATGATCTACGCATCGTCAATCGCAAGCACGATCTCGTCGCTGTTCAGGTCAGCGATCCGGCAGAACTCGCGCTCCCCAACGTCGGGAGGGTTTGCCTCGAAGATCCGGAAACGGGCCGACAGGTCGAGATTAATACCTCTCGCGCTCGCGTCCGTGCCGCCTATGTCGCCGCTGCTCGTCGTTGGCAGGAGGAGATCGACACCCAGTTCAGCCAGCTCGCCGTGGATAAGATCACCCTGCGCACCGATCAAGAATATCATCCAGTAATCCACGGCTTTTTTAGGCGTCGTCAGCGGCGAAAGGTTGGGTAATCAGCTCTTTTTCACCTACTCATGATGGCTGCCCTCTCTCTCCTGTTCGCCCAGATGCCTCCGGCATCGAACGCGCCGTCTTCTGGCAAAGCCGATGCGAGTCAGATCTACGATATCGAATTACCGACTCAGCCTTTTTCTTACGGCCCCTGGATCACGGGTGGCCTTCTCGCCCTCCTTCTGATCGCAGCCCTAGGTGCCGCGCTTTATTTTGCCCTCCGCAAGAAATCACCTCGCTCTCTTTCGCCTTCTCAGCGTATCCGACGCTCCCTTTCGAGGCTCGAACGGCACATAGAACAGCTCCCGCCGAACCGCTTTGCACTCGACCTCTCGGACGCTCTCAAAGATTACTTCTCAGGTCGATATCAAGATCGCGTTCGCTATGAAACTGCCGAGGAATTCCTCACTCGTCTCTCCCGAGACGATCTCGCCTTTCCCACTCAGGCGCAGCAGGGACTCGTTCGTTTTCTCTCCGATGCCGAGATGCTGAAATTTGGTCGTCCTGCCGATGCCGAGCAGCGAAAGCGTCCCCTCCTCGATCAGGCTTACCTACTGATCGATCTATGTGAAACGATCAACGGTTCATCTCCAGCAATCTCCCGCTAACTAGGCGTTATTTCGTCTCTTGTGTCATCGTCGGTTCGCGTGTTTCATTCATCCGTTATGAAGTCACTCGTTCTTCTTACCCTCTCCTGCTCGCTAGTTCTGCTTCTCACCGGATGTGGCCCCTTTGAACGACAGTGGAAACAGGCCGTCGCTGCCTATCGAGCGGGACAAACCACCTCCCCCATCGGCCCTTGGGAAGGTACCTGGAAGACCGTGACCAATGGTCATACGGGCAAACTGCGCGCCGTCGTCACTGCCCCTGAGAATTCAAAAGACGACTATCAGTTCCGCTACCACGCCACTTTTAAGAAAAATCTCTCTGCTGGTTACACCGCTCATTTTCCGGTAACACGTAGCGGCAGCACCTATCGCGTAGATGGGCAGCAGAAACTCCCACTCTATGGCACCTTTCGCCACCAAGCGATCATTACCAGAGATCGCTTCAATGCCACCTATTCCAGCAAAAAGGGAGAAATCGGTTCCTTTGAGATGAAGCGTCCTTAGAGCCTAGCCCCGACCTCGTTAATCTCGTGAATTTTTCAACCATGAGCCGCCTTTCACGCTCTCGTTCCACTCTGTTTTATGTCCTTGCTGCTCTCGCCTTTCTGGGAACGGTAAAAGCAGCGGACATCACAGACGATTTCTCTCAAGGTGGCTGGGAATTATTTCCAACTACTCCTGGCAAAATCGATGTCAAGAAGGGCAGTCTCACGCTGGCTGTAACCAACACCGATCACCAGTGGATCACGGCCAGTCGAGTCATCGAAGTGAATCTCGATCAAAACCCGATCTTTCTCGTCGATGTCGCTGAAGGATCTTATCGAGGATCGGTTAAATTAATTCGCAAGGATACTCGAGACAAACAGGAGGTAGTCAATATCGAAGGTCCCGGGCTCTACGCCATCGATCTGGGGAGTCGTTTCAAGTGGACAGGTACGACGCAGATCGAAGTCTGCCTCTATGCTTTCGGTCAGGGACAAAGCATCACATATCAGCAGGTCCGCTTTGTTGAGATCCTGTCGGATCAGGATAAAACTCGCATCGCGGCTCGAACACCGCCGGCAGACATCACGATGAAGGAGCTTCCGACCTTCCACGTCGAGCCCTTGTTCAACACTTGCTCGGTCTATTACACCCACTCCAAAGAATTGTCGAAAACACCGATCACTCGCTTTCGAGAAAAAGAGGGGGCTTGGCAGACCGCATTCCCGCTGATTCATTTTCCGAAATCTAGCATGTATCGTGGTAGTATCGTCAATCTGAAGGAAAATACCGAGTATGATCTGGAGTTACTAGACGCAGACGGAAAAATACTACAGCAGACGACATTTCGCACTTGGAACAGTGAAGTCCCCATTGCCCGAACCATCACGCTGAGCCAAAAAGACGTCGTTAACGGGCAGCTCTTCATTCAGGAATCCGGTACGCCCGACGGCTGGATTCGCTATACCGCCCCCGATGGAGTCGTGCTCCAAGGCGGTCCCAAAAGTCCGATGATCAGCTTGCAGAATAAGAAATATATCCTGCTCGAAGGGTTGACGCTGCGAGGAAGCGAGGGCATGCAAAGCGTGATCGTCCTCGATCAGTGCGAGCATGTCCGCATCGTCAATTGCGACATCGCTCACTGGGGACGACTCGGCACCCAGCGATTCGACCTCGATGGGAAATTCTATTTAGACAAAAACAGAGCTGTCAACTGGGACGCGGCTATCCGTATCGGCAAGAGCATCGGGACAGTCGTCGAGCGCTGCTGGATTCACGATGCCATCTCTGCAGCCAATTCTTGGTATTACTCTCATCCTGCTGGTCCAGAGGCGGTCGGAATCGATAAACCTCGCTCCACCGTTCTTCGCTATAACGACTTCGTCGGTAGTGATAAGCATCGCTGGAATGACGTCGTCGAGGGAACCGGAAATTATCATAGCGATGGCGGTTTTAACCGTGATGCGGACATCTACGGTAGCTTTCATTGCTTCGCTAACGATGACGCCATCGAGATCGACGGGGGGCAGAATAACGTTCGAGTCTTTCGCAATCGCTTCGAAGGCTACCTCTGTGGAGTGAGCATTCAGGGCTGCATGACCAGCCCGTCTTATGTCTTCCAAAACCTGTTCTACAACTGGGGAGACGAACGCGAATATCCCGGATATAACATCAAAACATCCTCCCACGACAATGGACCGAATGCAGTCTCCTTCCTTTTCAACAATACCGTCTATCCTCCGAATCCAGCGCGACCAGGTCGCGATCTCTCTCATGTGGAAGACGTCGGGATCACCGCTCTGAATAATATCTTCTCGACTCCGGGAGCAATCTCTGGAGTCGCCAAATCTCCCCGATCCCGTAACGACTACAATCTTGTCTCTACGGCGGACTCAGGTCCTGAAGCGCACGGGATCGTCGGACTCCCTGACTACATGGATTCGGAGGCAGGTCTGTTCCAGCTACGCTCCGGATCGAAAGGGCTGAAGCACGGTACCCCGATTCCCAACTTTACACCAGACGGTACCCAAGCAGTGGATATAGGAGCCTACCAGAGCGGTTCAGACCTCGTCCTACCGGAGCGCCCGATTCCAGTCTTTCTAGACCGCTACCAACTTCACTTTTCACCGGATGAGGTCAACGCCGCAGCAGAAAAAACCGTAGAAGTATCTGTGACCGACAATGGCTTTGCCAGCGACTGGCGGATCGCACAGAACGACGATTTCGACTGGTTTACAGTCAGCCCAGATCGGGGAATGATGAAATCGAGTGATAAGTTTCACGTCACCGTGAAACTGATTCCCGAGAAGATGAAAGAACGCTCCCTTTATTCCGGAGCCTTCCTCGTTCGCCTAGCGAACGGATTCTCCCGTCCGGTGACGATCTATGCCAGAACCGATTACGTCCAGCCGATCAAACCGGATACCAAAGCCTTCGTCGCATGGATCGAGGCCGAAACACCCTCAGGAGGCTCATCTCCCAAAGTAGTCTCCGATCCCCTCGCCTCGGGTGGGAAATGCATCGAGTTGTCGAAAACAAAGAACGGTGCACCCATCGAATATCGATTCTCAGTTCCTGCCGACGACCACTACATCGTGCTGATGCGCATCCGCTCCGACGATTCGTCTGCGTCCAAGGATGCCCTGCGCTTCAGTCTAGACGATCAGGAACCGGGCCGATGTTCCTTGCGAGTCAAACCCGACTGGAGCTGGTGTATGGCGGCACAAACGGGAAGTTATTTTACCTGTCTTCAATCCTTTCAATTGAGTGCCGGAGAGCACCTGATCCGCATCATTCCGCGCCAGTCGCTGTCTCTCGATATGATCGCGGTGACTCCAAATCCGAAGCCTTTTGAATAGAAGTAGTCCCTTCAGACTCTCGATTTCGCTATCGACTTGTTCTCGTAGAATTGCTCATCCAAGATAAATCCCGATCGATCACTAATTCCGTCATCTCGGCGTGATGTGTGTTCTTCATCGCAATTGGCTTCGCTTGTAGTCCGTATTTCCGAGCCAACTCTCTGACCTCATCCGTGTGATCGTAGGTCATGATAAAGTCACCAGCCAAGGCACAGCATTCCTGAAAGAGCCGTTCGTGATCCATTTGAAAATGAGTGTAAAGCCTAGCTCCCGCTCGCTTTCCACCGACCGTATAGGGTGGGTCAATGAAATAAACCGTTTCAAGTTCTCCCCGAAACTCTTTGAACACGGTAAAGGCATCTCTTTGCTGAAAAGTCATTCGGGCAAGAATCACGTTCATCGCATTGATTCGCCTAGCGAGAGTCTCAGGGTACCATCGCGACAGTATCCCTTTTCCTGCTTCTCCGTATTTCAAAAAGCCCGAGCCAGCAGCAAGAATTCCACCGTGACACACCCGATTTTTCAGGATGGTTTGGAATGCCTTATCCCTTCGGTTTTTCGAAGGGATGGAAAGTTCATGAACGATACTCTCTCGTGAAGCCGCAAACTTTCGAATACGATTCGCCAGCCATTCCCCCTCTCCCGAGAAAATCGTCTCCCAAACTGATGCAACCTGATCGTCCAGTTCGATCATCAGAACAGAATCCGCTAATCCTTCGAAAGCAGCCGTTAAAGAAATAATCCCTCCCCCAGCGAACGGTTCAATTAACCGCTTTGGTTTCTTGGGACGACTTCTCAGCCACTCTCTCAGTCTCGGCACGAACCAAGTCTTTCCGCCAGGGTAGCGAAACGGGCTTCGCTGCGGAACAGAGGCGACGTTAACCGGGCGATCAGAAGATTGAACGTCATGTTCAAAGAGTTCCTGTTGTACAAGGCGCATGTTCAATACGGCGGTTCAATGGTTCGATTAATCGGAGGTGACTCAAGTTTTTCATCTACCTTCGACTGAAGTAATGCGAGGAAATTCTCTACTTTACCAACCTTTGGCCGTGTGATCACATTTAACGAATCAGAAAACCGAGTATAAACCGTCCTATTTTTCACCAGTCGGAGCGCTCCGGTCTGATCCGGCTGAAGATCATAAATGAACCAAGTGGGGCCACAATGGAAATGGATCACCTTTTACGAGTGCGGGATCGAATTTTCTCACACTTCGCAAACTTACTCTCTGGCTCAGGCCAATATCGTCAGCAGACCTAGGCACCTACAGAAGCCACAAAAATGCCTTCACAACAGCGGCGAGGATCCCGGTCACACCGAGAATAATTGAGGCCGTGCTGAGGCAGCCTCCGCGACGCTTGGGAGAGAATGCGAGGATGGCGCCCAGCACACCGAATAAGATCGCAAAAATTGCCAGAAGAAAACCAGCGAACGCACCAACAAAAAAGCTACCACCTGCAAGAACAACCGACAGGATCGAGGGAATACTGTACGTCTCAAGAGAACTCGAACCAGAAGAGGAAGATTGAGGAGCATTACTCATTCACTCATTTTGATACGCTAGCAGCCCTCTGTCGAGAATTGAATTGCACAAAATCGCACCACTCTACAGAAGCTCCTTACTTTTTCGTCTGATTCGAGGAGGAGCCGATGCTGAAATCGTATCCGCTGTCACCACGACGCTTCTGAAAGGGAGCGCTCTCGACGACTCCGTAAAGGATCTCTCGCAACGAGCCACCGTTTTTCTCTGCCTTCTCGATGATTTTACTGACCGTGGGGGAATCGTAATACTCGACTCCCCGCCCCACTGCATAGGTCAGCATTTTCTCAGTCACCGCCCGCATGTAATCCCCTTTTCGCGCAGTCGCGAGGACCTCGCTGAGTTCTAGGGCATTCGCAAATTTCTCCCCAGTCATCAGTTCCCCTGCGGTATCGATGGGCTGGCCATGCTCTAGGTCTCTCCAGATTCCTCCAACATTGAAATTCTCCAATGCCAATCCGATGGGATCCATGCGGGCGTGACACGAAGCGCAGATCTTCTGCTCAGAGTGCAGAGCGAGCAACTCACGCAGAGAAAGCGGCTTCTTGTTCCCCTTCCCTCGACCGGCATCTTCTAACGCGGGCACGTTCGGAGCTGCGGGTGGTGCCGGAGTCGCGAGAAAGTTCTCTAACACGAATAACCCTCGATTCACAGGAGAAGTTCGGGTCGGAGTCGACGTAACCAACAAAAAGGATGCCTGTGTCAGAATCCCACTGCGATGCGTCTCTGGAGCCAGATCGACCTTCCTCATTTCTCGTCCTTTGACTCCGGGAATCCCATACCAATTGGCCAGTGGTTCATTGAGAAAGGTATAGCGCGCAGTCAATAATTCGGTCGCGGGCCGATTCTCCCTTAAAATCCAAGAAAAAAGCTGCTCGGTCTCTTGCCGCATCGCACGACGCAGTTCTCCATTGAACATGCGACTCGCCTTCTCGAAGTTCTTTTCTCCCGTGACAGCACTCACCGAGAAGTTCATGGTTTCCACATCCCTCGTCCTCAGCCATTGCCCGACAAAGTTCGTGATGAATCGATCCGATTTCGCATCCGCCAGCATTCGATCCACCTGCGGGCGCAACTGAGCACGAAGTTTTCCCTCGCTCGCCAGCTTCATTAGTTCCTCATCCGGTAGAGAATTCCAGAAGCAGTAGGAGAGACGGGAAGCCAGTGCGTATTCATCCAAAGTGACGATCTTATCCGGATTGTCCGGCTCTGGCTGAATCTCGGCCCGCATCAGGAAACGCGGGCTGGCCAGAATGGCGACGATGGCCTCTGCGATTCCCTGTTCAAAGCGATGTCCCGGCTGAGCGGAGACGTCCGCTGCGATCTTGCTGAGCCGCTTCACAGTCGCATCATCGACGGGCCGTCGAAAGGCTCGGGTAGCGAAGCGACGCAACAGTTCTTCACGGTAGCTCTCGATCTGCGCAGGATCGGAAGGAGGTGGGCCTTGGGAGAAAATATGCCGCACTCCCCAGGGATAATCCTTGTGACTGCCATCGAGCGGCCCACGAGTCCGAACATTCTGCACAGAGATCGCGAGTTTCTTCTCGCCATCCTTTGGAGTTTGCCCTGGCTCTGTGAGGAACCAGAAACTAGCCTGATTCCCCTTTTTCAGAATTGCTTTAGTCTTGAATGTGAGGCGATCAGATTTATTCCAGACGAGCTTCTGTTCTCCGAGAACTTTATCCTCGACTCCCATTTTGAAAATCGCGGTCTGGGAGCTTGGCTGATCCGATCCGCGAATGCCGTAGTCAACAGCGATCTCGTATTCGCCATCGTAGCTCACCCAGGGTTTCGACGAGAGTTTGCGAGCCTGATCGAAGGGCATCCACTTCGCCTCCCATGAGGGGTTTTTCTCATCGCGAAAAGTCTTCGCCTCGAACCACCATTCGATGATTTCCGGCCCTGTCACTGGCACTGCGGCGTCAACGATCTCAGTCGCTGCTTCGATGTACTTTTCCATCAGCAGCGGGGAGATGCTGAGAACATCGCCGATGGTATCGAAGCCGTATCCCGTATCATCCGGCGGCAGTCGATCACCAACGGGAAAGTCGTAGTGAAGCAGGTCTTTGATCGTATAGCGATACTCCTCCCGATTCAGGCGGCGGATGGTGACACGCCCCGGATCGGGATTATCATGGTCGATCTTGAAAACGTCTTTCTCGATGAAATCGAGCAGTTTAGTTCGCTCATCGGGTGTGAGCTGCGGCTTGTCGGCAGGCGGCATCAGGTTGCTCCGAACGCTCTTCCAAACCTCAAACCAAGGATCGAATTCACCTAAGAAATCTTCGACCCTATCGAAATCATCGAGCGCGAAGTCACCCTTGCTCGCACCGTCTCCATGACAGTCATAGCAGCCTTCGACTAGGATTGGCTCGATGGCTTGATACTCCTTTTCACCAGCAGACTGGGATTCAGCAGCTACGAAAAGGAACGGCAGGAAGAGAATCCCGATCAAAAGAGACAATGATCGCAAAAACTGTGACATTGAGAATGAATTCATGCAGACTCAAAAACAGAGTGCTTCGAGCGCCATCAGTGGCTCTCTACACTCGCAGAAACTCTCGCTGATTCGCACAGATTTTCAGCAGAGGATGGAGACGGGTTCGCGTGAAGGAGTTACTATGCGGGCAGCAAAACCACGGAAATCAGCAAATCACAGTCCCCACTTCTTACCAGGATACAGCAGGATATCGCACCGCCTATGCCGATAATCAATCTCACCGTTGTCCTCGGCAAATGGCCAATCACGAAGCCTGATCGATCAGCGACTCAACAGCCGCCTTCGACATCACTCCACGTCCGGTCGCCACGGCTTCGCCATTTTTGAAGACGATCAGGGCTGGAATTGAGGTGATGCGATAACGTGCCGCGATCTCTTGGGCTTCATCGACATTGAGCTTTGCCACGACGGCCTTTCCTTCTCTCTCAATCGCCACCTGCTCAATCACAGGAGACAACATCTTACAGGGACCGCACCAGTCAGCATAGAAATCCACCAGCACAGGAACCTGGCTAGAGGTGAGAGTGGAATCGAAGTTGGAAGAATTGAGGTGAATCGCGCTCATAGAGAAATAGAAAATAGGGAAGTGAAAAAATAAAAGTAAAATAAGAGATTGAGTGATCAGACGACATGCGATGCGATTGCTTACAAGATGCGATTGCTTACAACTTACGCTGACCACATGTCACTCCTCAGTCAGAGCGAAAGCCATCGCACCGCTTCGCCCCTTGTCAAGGTGCTTCCGACGACGCTTACAGTTCGTTCTTGTATTCCTTCCATGCCTCGCCGATCCGGGCTGCCTTCTCATCTCCCTTATGGAAAATCACCCGGTAACGCAGCCGGAACGACTCACCCTTCTTCAGAGTCAATGGTTCCGGATTCTCGGCTCCTCCCACACTCTTCATTCCGAATGGATTCACAGTCAGCAGACCGTAAGTGCGGGCATGCCACGGAGCGGGGTGGCGTAGGCTCGTCGGATGATCGAGAACAGCGATCCCGAGAATTTCGTCAGTCTCGTCAACAGGGCCGTTGAAGTCACACCATTCGGCTCGCTTGCCCCAAGCATCATCGCCCTCCGCTCCCGTGCTCAAAACCACACGACCGCCTCGAGCAGATTTTCCCGCCATCGGATGGGCGACGCGCAAGCTGAAGCCACAGTCCTTGTCATCGTTAAACACGACTTCGTCTGCGACTGCGGTGATCAGAAAATCTACATCCACAATCCGTGAACCATCATCGGCCACGGAGAAGGTAAAGGTGCGCACGTCCTCGGCCATCCGACCACCCTTTGCATCCACGTAATCATCCGAAGCTTTCAGAATCGCCTTTCCATTCTCCACCTTCGTCTCCAGTATCTCGAGGGGCTTCGTAGCTCCGAGTGTCTTCTGAAGTTCTGCCAGCTTGTCCTTGTCGCCTTTCGCTCGCTCGATCAGCGTCAGATTTTCATGCCAGGTGTCGAATCCACTCACATCCTGATGACCGAACCACATCGAGCGATGGTGCGGATGGTCATGCGCCTCTCCAGTCACGTCTCGCATCGGATAGGCTCTGGTCATTTCCTTCCCCGTCGGCCCGATGACGGGATAAAAATACGGCTTATTCGTCACCTGATCGCCCGTGATGTATTTCGTGAATAGCTTGCCATCGATTTTCACAATCACTCCATCGTCCACTTTCTCCAGAGAAAGGTCCGCAGCGGAAAGTAAGGTCATTCCCCCAGCAAGCAGTCCGCATGCGATCAGAGGAGCGAGGGCCTTCATCGTCGAAAAATTGTGAATTTTCATACTCAGTCAGAGAAGAGCATCCCGATAGGAAACGCAAGCCAGCAATCGCGCTATTCTTTCTCTCGATTCGGGCCTCCGTCCGCCTCCTTCATCAGTGCTGTCAGTAGACCGTGCAGCAAGGCAAGCTCACGAGAAGCGGGTGCCATCCGGGAAAAAAGACTGCGAAGTGTACGAGTCACCGTCGGACGCAATTCGGGAGTGAGGAAAAAACCTCGCACATCGAGCGCCCCCTCCAATCTTTGAAAAAATGTCTCAAGATCGGAATGAGGAGCCGGAGCTTCCTCCTGCGACGATTCTGAATCACCCAATCCAGATGCCGTACGCCACTCCCAGGCAAACAGGAGCACGCTCTGAGCGAGATTCAGAGTTGGAAAATCCGGATTGGTAGCGAACCTCAGCACACACTCGGCTCGAGAGACCATGTCCGAATCCAGTCCTGAAGCCTCCGTACCGAACACGATGGCCGTATTCGTAGCCTGCCGATCCCATGATACCACCTTCTGGGCTACCGCCTCCGCGTCCAAAATGGGAACGTGAAGTGCACGAGAACGAGCTGTTGTTGCGACGACATGCTGACAATCAGCAATAGCCTCGTCGAGGCTCGCGAAAAGTCCGGCCTGATCCAGCACTTCATCCGCCCCGGCGGAAGTGCGGTAAGCGACATCATGAGGCCAGTGCTTTCGAGGCGTCACCAGTCGCAATCGTTTGAGTCCACAGTTCAGCATCGCCCGCGCACACATCCCGATGTTCTCGGGAAGCTGAGGAGATACGAGCACGATCACGGGCTGTTGGGTATCAGGCATCGAAGAAAGTCATTGGAAACAGAGACAAGTGTATGTCACAGTGACACAGCCTTCCCCCGTCTGCGAGGACTCTGATCTGAAAAATGGAAATCCCCGACTCTATCGAGTGTATCGACTGCGGACAGCCCGCTCGACGGCTGACTCCGCAGCCGGAAGAGGGCTGGACCCCAGGCGATCTGATCGCCTATCGTTGCACAGGGTGTAATGATCGCTGGGATATGGTGGTCGCTTCGGCGGAACAAACGGATGCCGCTTCCGCACGAGCTTCCGAATACCGTGCGGCGATTGCTGAGAGACACGATTCTATCCCACCACCGGCTCCCCGATCTGAATCCATCGAATGAAAAATATTCTTCTCTACGATAGCGATTGCCCTCTCTGCACCTTCCAGAGTCGTTTTCTTGAATGGCTGGACTGGCGAAAGGCGGTCGAGATGGTGCCTCTACGCGACGAGCGGGCGGCCAGCATCGCCCCAGACATCACACGAGAGAACCTGTTGGAGGCGATCCACTGCATCACACCGGATGGACGCATCTACCGTGGTGCCCGGGCGATTCGTTTCCTAGGGCTGCGCATCCCGCTCCTCCTCCCTATAGGACTTTTTCTCTGGATTCCGGGCGTGATCCAGATCGCAGAAGTCATCTATCGCTTTGTTTCTCGTCACCGCTTAGTTCTGAGCCGTCTTTTCGGCTGCAAAGGTGCCTGTACTCTCCTGCCCGAAAAAAAGCGGGAATAGACGATCCATGGTGGAGTCAAAGCGTGCTTGATAGTCTATTTCTTTTTCTTTCCCTTTTTCGCTTTCTTTCCCTTTTTGCCCTTCTGCTTTTCTTTCTGCACGATCAGTTTTGCACGCACCAGATCTACCTTTGCAGGAGACGCTTTCGACTTTCCGAGAATCGAGATAACGTCCTGCATCTTTTTCGTACGAGGCTTCTTCGCCATCCAGAGTTCAAATGCCTCCGACTTACCGGGTCCGAGATCCATCGTCGAAAATTTACCCGTGCGAAACGCAGCCGTATAGTTCAGATACTGCTTCCCGCTCTTTACAACAAAGAACACTTGATAAGAGGACATATCTCCCGTTCCACGCAGGGTCATTTTATCGGAATCGGTCGCAGAGCGATTTGTGCAACGAATCGTGAAATACCCAATCGGAAGCCGCTCACGCGCTCGGATCGTCGCCGTCTGTCGCGCCGCAGTGCGATTATAAACTTTCTGCCCCAGAGCCGCCTTTCCTCGCTGAGAAATTGCCAGATCAGGCTGATAATTATTTTGTCCTGCAGCAAATGCGATCTGATCGATGTGGGCGCTCGTATTCGGAGAATTTCCATCGACGTTATAAGAACGATAGAAATAGGCTTCCAGCAGTCTCTTCCCACCCTTGTTCGCCTGTAAGTTCATCTCCGTCTTCGCCCATCCGGTTTTTCCCGTTCTCTGCAAAATTAGGTTGCCATCAACGTAGATACTAAGAAAGCCCACATTATCGTCGGTATCAGTCTTGCTCCAGAATGAAAATAGTCCTGCCGACGGTGGAAGCTCGACATAGAGCAATTTTGCGGAGTTCGCGTCGACTGAAACCGCCTTTGCAGAATCTACCCCATCATGCGAGACCGTGGTATCCCGTGTCCACGACAGACTATACGCTCCAGACGGGCGATCCACCGCATTCGCCAAGTCCGGACTTTCCGAAAAAGAATTAATGCGCACGTCATCTACAAAAGCTTCCGTCACACCTTCATATTCCTCTGATGAGAGATATCGCGTAAAATCGAAGCGAATCTGCTGAAGACCCGGGCGAATAAAGAGAGTCCGACGCTCCCGTCCCTGATCACCAGAAAGCGAGGTCACCACGGCTCCATTCAGTCTGCAATCCACCTTAGACGGAGATTCCCCATCCGAGGTGATTCCCCAATCGAAAGAAAGCTCCGCAGGTCCCTGAATGGAAAAATACATGGAACTCCGCTCGCCGGGGGCGACATCTCCACTCTTTGCCACAGATTTGACACCTAAACTCTCCACGGCGTCATCCTGTTCCGCCTCATACCATCCGCCGTCCTCCCTCGCACGGCTGTGAACTGTCGGAAACGATGGAGTCCCGATGAGTTCCAAGGCTCTCTGCAACGAAATAACGTTAGGAATCGGAGTCACCTGAATGTCATCCACCCAGCCTTTCGCAGATTCGTTCTCCGGCTTCGATGCATTGCGTTCCAAGAGCCATGAGAGATTCTGCAGCCCGCCTCCCACCTCAGTTGTGATCTTCTGCCAAGTATTATTAGACGTCCAATTGAGCATTACAGGACTGTCGTCACCGTAGAAGGAGAGCGAATCAAAGTACTTTTGCCCTGAGAATTTCCACCAAAACGACACTACGGCAGGTCCTGTGACGGGAACCGTCAGGAGACTATTCGCCAGTTGATTATTATTCGGCAGAACGGAGACAACGGAATCGCCGCTTCCATCGTGTGAATCCGTGCCATCATAGCGCCAATAACCCGCAGTATACGCGGTATCCTTTCCCAGTTCGGCCGTGGTAGTAATTGCCCCTGCAGCTTCTGCAAAATCGAGTCCGTCCGCCAAAGTCTGCGCGTGAATCGCCATTGGCCATGCGAGAGCTACCGAGGCTACCCGGGCTATCAACTGAATCCTGAATCGGTGCATTTAAAACGTCACAATTAAAAACTCGCAATTAAAAAGTCACAATTAATCTCTACACATGCTTTTTCCGACGCCCAATCTTGATCATAATTATCCGCCGACACCTGATCTTTTCACGAATCAGATATATGTGACAATTATGTGACAATTTTCTTTTCTCTCAAATTCACCTTCTCTCGGGAATGATTCGTCACAACTCTTCCGAAATCCTCAATGGATTTTCCCTGAATTCGGGGTATCGATCCGCGAGATTCCCACAAGTTCACGCATTTTCAGATACGGGAATCTTGATTCTCCTGCACGATGTTCGAGTTACTCCAGACTGATGCCAAGACCTCTGCTCGCCGGGGGAGACTGACACTCACTCACGGAATCGTAGAGACTCCCTGCTTTATGCCAGTAGGCACACGTGGCACGGTGAAGTCAGTCCACTCGGCTGAACTACTCCATCCAGCCCTAGACTGTCGCATCCTGCTCGGGAACACCTATCACCTCTTCCTGCGACCGGGAACTGAGGTGCTGGATCACTTCGGAGGACTCCACTCTTTCATGGGTTGGGAACGATCAATCCTCACCGATTCCGGAGGCTATCAGGTTTTTTCCTTGGCTCAATTACGAAAAATCAGCGCAGAGGGCGTGCGTTTCCAGAATCATCTCGACGGCAGCCCTGTCTTTCTCACACCGGAATCAGTTCTGGAAATCCAGCGATCCATCGGCAGCGATATCTGTATGCTACTGGACGAGTGCCCACCCTATCCCTGTGAGCGATCCTACGCCCAGAACTCACTGGCACTCACACAGAACTGGGCAATCCGCGCTCGCGAGTGGATCACGAAGCACGCCACGGGGCGGCAGCGCTATTTCGGGATCGTCCAAGGTTCATGCTATCCAGATCTGCGAGAAAAAGCCGCTCGTGATCTGGTTGCACTGGACTTCGATGGATATGCCATCGGAGGCCTCTCCGTGGGCGAGCCGAGAGAGGACATGCTGCGCTCTGTCGGGATCGTCGCTCCCATCCTGCCTGCCACGAAGCCTCGCTATGCGATGGGACTCGGACAGCCGGACCAACTCCTCGACTTGATCGCCTATGGGATCGATATGTTCGACTGTGTTCTGCCCACACGCGTGGCACGAAACGGCACGGCCTATACCCTCGACGGCCCGATCCATCTGAAAAATGCTCGCTTTGAAAAATCGCTCGAACCCCTGGCTGAGGCGGGAGCGACACATCCTCTTTGCGACGGGTTTTCGCTCGGATATTTGAGACATTTGGTCAAAAGCGATGAGATTCTCGGACTGCGTCTGCTCACTTTACACAATCTCTTCTTCTATCTTGACTTGATGAAACAGACACGTCGTGCTATTGAGGACGGCTCTTTTCTCCAATTCCGTGACAGCTTTATCCGACGCTATCGCGGAGAGAAGAGAAAGTCGGCTGACTAGTCGACAGTGTCGGATTGCCAACCCTTTGACCTCTATCATTTTCACCAGCATCCCCATTATGACAACATTCCTTTCCATTCTCGCCCAAGAAGCAGCGCCTCAGGCCCCCGGTCTTGGTGGCATCTTCGTTCCCATGATTCTCATTATGGGGATGTTTTATTTCATCCTGATCCGTCCCCAGAGAAAAGCACAGAAGGCGCAGGATGAATTGCGAAAAGGCCTCAGAGTCGGAGACAAGGTGATCACCATCGGAGGAATTCACGGAATCGTGACCGGAATGACAGACAAGACCGTATCCGTCAAGCTAGCCGAAAGTTTGAGCGTAAAATTTGATCGCTCCGCCATCGCTACGGTCACGAGTTCAAAAGCTAATTCAGACGATACGAAATCCGGCGATTCTGATTCGCAATCCTCCGAGAAAGAAATAGAGGGCTGATTCGCGCTTGCTCGCTCGTCAGCATCCATTACTTTTCTCTCTTTTTCTCTTCGCCATTGTTACACTTATGCAAGCCCAGGAAGCTCCGGCACCGTCCACATCCGCTCCCGCTCCTGCAGCGGCATCACCCGCAGCAGCAGAGACAGCAGCTCCCGCCGCTACGTCTGCTACAGCCCCAGCCATCAAGGAGCAAGCCACCAAATCTAAAGAATCATCCGCAAAGCCTGTGGAGGCAGCAAAGGCGAAAGAATCTACTCAGCCAAAATCAACGCCCGCAGTTGTCCAGACTTCCAGTGCGGATGTAAGCCCCGGAGCGGCTGTCGAGACCGTCAAACCGAACGCTGGAAAGCCGCCCGTGAAAGAGATGCCGATCTCCTCTGGCTGGACATTCCTTCTCGGATTGGGGTTACTCGCTCTGTTCGTTTATTACTTCGCTGCGGACAAAACACGCGTGAAACGCATTGTCGGGTCCGTTCTCTCTGTCGTCGTCTGCACTCTGTGTATTCTGCTCTTCCAAAAGATCGGCATGGAAAAAGGGATCGAGCTCCAAGGCGGGATCTCGATGGAGATCAAGATTCAACCCGCTGCCGGACGCGAAGTCTCCGCTGAAACGCAACAGCAGGCGATCAAAGTCCTCTCGGAGCGCATCAATGCTCTCGGCACCGCCGATATTCTGATCGCCCCACAAGGCAGAGACGGAATCTTCCTACAGATGCCGGGAGTCGAGCAAGAGAAGATCAAGGAAATCGAGGCGACGCTCGAAAAGGTGGCTCACCTGTCCTTTTCCATTCTCCATCCTCAGAGTCAGTTCCTCGCGCAGCAGGTTGCCAGCGGTGCTCAGGTAGTTCCTGGGTATGTTGCGCTCCCCTACTCCGAAGAAAAAGACAAGGATGGGAAGACCCTACCCACTCGCTATGGACTGGTGAAAATCAAACGCGATATGGAGGGAAAATACGTCTCCCGCGCCAACTATTATTATGGAGATAAAGGTGATGCCATCAGCGTTTCCTTTACATCCGATGGAGCGAAAATCATGGCACCTCTCACACGGGAGAATCAGGGGCAGCCTCTCGCCATCATTCTCGACGACGTAATTCTCTCCTCACCAGTTATTCAAGAACCTTTCTCTGAAGGCTGTTCGATCACCGGGCACTTCACACGAGAAGAAGCGATGGCTCTCGCCTCTGCTCTTGAGAATCCACTGGAAAACCCGATCAAGATCGAATTCTCCAACTACATCAGCCCCACCATGGGTGCTACGGCGATACGTCATGGAACCTTGTCCGGAATCTTCGGATTGGGCGGAATTTTGATATTCATGCTGATCTATTACCGCTTCGCCGGTCTCGTGGCGATCGTGGGGCTAATCACCTGTATAGCAATTATTTTCGGTACGATGGCTCTCTTCCAGTTCACCCTGACACTACCCGGTATCGCGGGAATGGTTTTGACCATAGGGATGGCCGTGGACTCGAACGTTCTAATCTATGAGCGATTACGTGAAGAAATGGCTCATGGGAAAAGTCTGCGTACAGCGATCGAGCTGGGATATGAGCGAGCCTTCTGGTCCATCATGGACGCGAACTTGACGACGCTCTTCACCGCGATCATCCTTTTCTACATCGCCGATGGCACCGTGAAGGGATTTGCTGTCACCCTGATCATCGGGATCGTAGCGACACTGTTCGCAGCTCTGATCGTAACCCGAGTCTGCTTTTCTTGGTTCATCTCTTCGAAGTTCTTCACCAAGCTCACGTTCATGGACTTTATCCCGAAGAAGCGCATCGACTTCCTCGGAATGGCCAAACCTTGGCTGATTGGTTCAGCGATTCTAACCGTGATCTCTATCGCCGTCGTACCGTTGACAGACCCACGAGGAGTCGAACTGAAGGGGGGGGACGCGATCAGCATTCGCTCTGACGTTGAAGGATTGTCGAAGGAAAAAATTGAGAGTTCACTGAAGCAACTCAATCTCGGAGCGGAACCTATCGTACAGGAACAGCGTGCTGTCGGTTCTGACGGAATTTTCTATCTCGTTCGATCTCCTGACGGCACTGCCGGAAAAGTGCAACAACAGATGGAAAAGGAATTCGGGATCTCTTCCAAAGAAATGACAATCAGTTCCGTCGGTTCAGCAGTCGGCAAGTCGATGCTCTTCAATTCAGTTATGGCTCTCTTGCTCGGGATGCTCTCCATCTTACTCTATGTCACCTTCCGTTACGAATTCTCCTTTGCGCTCGGAGCCATCGTTTCACTAGCACACGACGTAATCGTGGCTCTAGGAGTCAGCACCCTGCTCGGACAGGAACTGAATCTGATCGCCATCGGTGCCCTACTGACGATTGCTGGATATTCGATCAACGATACGGTGGTGATCTTTGACCGAGTGCGAGAGGAACTGCAAACTCGTCGTGGGGAGCTCAAGGACGTAATGAATTTCGCTTTCAACGAGACTCTCGGACGTACGATCATTACGAGTGCTACGACTCTCTTCACAGTGGTCGTTCTGATGATTTTCGGCGGTCCTGGTCTGCGGAGCTTCTCCATCTACCTCTTCGTCGGAATGATCACTGGAGTCTACTCTAGCCTATTCATCGCTTCTCCCATCGCCCTGTGGTGGGCGCAAAAGTCAGGAACGAATCTGCGCAAAGCAGTCCTGGATTCTGAAGCTGGGAAAGTGGAGAGTCTTTCTCAGCACGCCTGAATTCGTGCAATAATGACGTAATCGCGGGACTAAGTGGCGGGCCAGCATACTACCACTGCGCCCCTCTCCGTACCCGTGGATTACTGACTGCTGATGCCTCCCAGCAGAGTATTCACCCCCGTCTGATTCACATTCACGAGAGCAACTCCTCTCCTCGGCAGAAGAGGATGAACAGTTGCACGGAGCACTCTCTCAATCCACGAGAGTCTCGATCTTTCGAGCCATCTCAAGATCAGTTGCGGTCAATCCTCCGACATCATGAGAAGTGAGATAGATCGTGATCGCTGCCCAGCGAATATCAATGTCGGGATGATGCCCGGTTTCCTCGGCTATCTCCGCCACTCCATTAACGAAATCGATCCCAGCAGCAAAATCGTCAAATTCAAAAATTCTGACGATCGTGTCGTTCTCGAAATCCCATTCCGGCAGCTTCTTGAGAAGCCCCTCCAATTCATTTTTGTCGATCAGGTCGGACATAATAGCGCGTGTATTTAGCTTCGCCTTTAACGCGAGATATCTGAGCCGCAACCAAAAATTGAAATTTTAAGAAACTTTTTGCTCTTCTTTCCCCTAAATACCCCTCGAATCGAAGCTCGCCCCCTCGCTTCCTCCCGCTTTAAATCAGAGTCGATGAGAGCAAAAGAGCATTAATTTCTCGATCTTCTCGGAATTCCGTGTAAAATCCCCATTGCGGATCAGGCACTTTTGCTTCATTCTGTCTCAAGCACCTTGCGTTCCAAGGTGCTTTTTTTTGCCAAAAATCTGAAATCCCAACTATTACACTTATGATACGCGGAAAACTCTACAATAACATCATTGAAACGGTCGGGGGCACCCCGCTCGTCAAACTCAATCGTGTCACCGACGGCGTCGATGCAACCATCGCACTGAAGTGCGAATTTTTTAATCCACTCGGTTCGGTGAAGGACCGGATCGGGATGGCCATGATCGAAGCCGCTGAAGCCCGTGGTGAGATCAATAAAGATTCTGTCATCATCGAAGCGACCAGCGGAAATACCGGGATCGCTCTGGCCTTCGTGTGTGCGGCCAAAGGGTATCGTCTTGTCATTACCATGCCGGAGACGATGAGCGTCGAGCGCCGAACTCTGCTCGCTCTACTGGGTGCCGAGTTGGTTCTCACAGAGGCGTCAAAAGGCACGAAGGGAGCCATCGCCAAAGCGGAAGAACTCGCCAAAGATATCCCCAATTCCTATATCCCTCACCAATTTGAAAATCCAGCCAATCCTAACATCCACCGCGACACCACCGCAGAGGAAATCTGGGCGGATACAGATGGCAAGGTCGATATCGTCGTCTCAGGCGTTGGCACGGGCGGGACAGCGACCGGCTGTATCGAGGGTCTGCGCAAGAAAAATCCGAACATCCAAGTCATCGTAGTCGAACCGGAAGGTTCACCCGTGATCGCCCAGACATTGGCAGGGCAGGAAGTCGTGCCAGGTCCAAATAAAATTCAGGGATTAGGTGCTGGATTCGTCCCAGAAAATCTCCACCTGAAAACAGCTTCTGGAGAACCTCAGATCGTCGAGAGCTTCCGCGTCGCCGATGCTGATGCGTTCACCATGGCCCGTCGCCTAGCGAAGGAAGAAGGGATTCTGGCCGGAATTAGCTCGGGAGCAAACGTCTTCGCCGCGATTCAGATCGCCAAACGTCCAGAAAACCGAGGCAAGCTGATCGTGACGATCGGATGCTCCACTGGCGAACGCTACCTGTCCACCGCACTCGCCGATGAAGCGAGAGCCGCAGTTGGTGCCTGACAAATTAAAGAAATCGTTTAGGATGCGGACCGCCTTGCAAAAATTTGCATGGCGGTCCATCTTTTTTCACGTATCACCCTCATCTACTACAATGGCCGAAGACTCCAGAAAGCCCGACTCTGCTGAAAAACCGAAACCTCGCTCCGCTGAAGAAGCGGTCTATGAAGGCTCACGGGTTGCCCAAGCCATGGAGGAAAATCGGACGAAAATTATCATCGGGATCGTGATTATCGCGGTAATTCTTGGAGGGTTTCTCGTCATCCGTCAGATCGGGACTGAAAAGCATCTGGCTGCTGCCACTGCATATACATCAGCATCCACGAAAGGAGATATCGCATCACTTGATGCTGTAGTAGTCTCCTACCCTGGCTCGATCCCTGCTGGGGATGCTCTACTCACAAAGGCTAATCTCCAGACCAATCAGGGAAAACAACAGGACGCCCAAACGACTCTGGAGCAGTTTATTCGCGATTATAGCTCTCATCCCCGTTACGTCCAAGGCCTCTTCGCTCTCGCGAACGTATTTCATGTCGCCGGTAATAAGGAGGCTGCTCAATCCAACTACGAGAAAGTCATTCAAGTGCAGAAGGACGGCGAACTGACTCCCCTCGCCCGTATTCGGCTCGGAGATCTGGCTCTCGAAGCTGGTGATCCCTCTGCTGCTGAGCAGCGCTATCAGGAAGCCTATACAAATCATCCCGGAAGCCCCTTTGCCGAATACGCCGAGGAAAAAATCGCCCTGCTGAAGGTGGGCACTCCGAAGGAAGTGGCTAAGCCAGAACCTCCAAAAGTAGAGGCTCCCAAGACTGAAGCTCCTAAGACCGAAGCTCCCAAGACTGAAGCTCCTAAGACCGAAGCTCCCAAGACCGAAGCTCCCAAGACTGAAGCTCCCAAGGCTGAAGCTCCCAAGACCGAAGCTCCCAAGACTGAAGCTCCTAAGACCGAAGCTCCCAAGACTGAAGCTCCCAAGGCTGAAGCTCCTAAGGCCGAAGCTCCCAAGACTGAAGCTCCTAAGACCGAAGCTCCCAAGGCTGAAGCTCCCAAGACTGAAGCTCCCAAGACTGAAGCTCCTAAGACCGAAGCTCCTAAGGCTGAAGCTCCCAAGACTGAAGCTCCTACGACCGAAGCTCCTAAGACC
>CAUJIH010000014.1 GCA_963205275.1 Verrucomicrobiota bacterium
CGAAGACGGGGCCAAGGTGTTCTGCGTCATACGCAGCTATCTGTCCACGGCACGCAAACAAGGCCTGAGCATTATCGAGGCCATCCGCAACGCCCTGGGCGGATCCCCCCAGCCCTTTGCCGAGGGTGCTGAATAGTTACCCTTTGAAAACTTGAGCGAAGACGACCGGCGCTTCGTGTCGAAGCTGAAGCTGCTCTATCAAGCTGGTTCTCCCGAGTCCAACTACGTTGCGATCAGGCGGAAGGAAATCGCGGAGTTGGAGAAGAAGGCCGATCTCTACAGAAAGGAACTCGCTTCAAACACCTTGAATAGTATTCTACGCGTCAAACGGGCGAAGGACTTGGACAAGGTCATGTATGAGATCAGAAGCCTTAAAGTCGCGATCGACAACTACAAATATTTTACGAAAGAGGAGTGAGCATAAAGCGGCGGGATCGAAATAGGATCAGAACCGAATGGCACGGGAAGAAGCGTCTATTCTATGGGGTCATGCAACATTTCTCGACATTACACGGACGAGAATCGAGCGAAAGTGTTGTCAAGAAATGTTGTCTGACCCCATAATACTTCCTTATCGAGGCCATCCGCAACGCCCAGTGCGGATGCCCCCAGCCCTTCGCTGCGGGTGCTGAACAGTTACAAAGAGCGATTTATGAGGTCATGACCCCATAGCCAGTTATAGCCAATTATAGCCACTATGACCGCTACAACATCAAGTCCGTATTCCACCCTCATCGTTGATCTGAACTCGGAGGACTCGACGAGGGCGAACACCGACTGGAAGAATTAAGAAACCGATGGCAGTTCCTTAATTCCTAGCCGCCGTTCTGTTACTTGATCAATTTATGGAGTCATCCCCTCGCTCCAATTCCAAGAGTTCTTCTCGATATCCACTACTGAGAAGAGGGAATCGACACCATGACTTCGGATCGAGATTGCGGTCGTCTAGATGGAAACCGGGCGCGTAGCGCTCTCGTTTCCATTGGTTGCGACACCATAGCTGAAAAAACCGGATCACCCAGCGTCGGAGTTGTTCAGGATCGTGATCGGCTAGTTCCGTCTTGAGCCCTTCCCAGACTGCTCTGGGTGAGAGTCGATCACGGATCGCGGCAGCCTCGATCCTATTGAGCACGGGATAGGGCATTAGGTCGGTTTCGTCGGTCTGCCGAGAATCCGGAGGACGCAGTTCGGCGGTCGGGGATTGGACATTGATCCAGCGTAACTCAGGGATAGACAGACAGTGAGGCAGTAAGCCTTCGGTCTCCATCCAGCGCAGCCACTCGCGGAGGAAGGCCTTATCGATCCCGGCGATGGGACTGAGTCCTCCGGCCGTATCGCCGTCCATGGTGGCATAACCGACAGCCACCTCGGATCGATTGCCGGTGGCCAGCAATAAGGCGTTTCGCAGATTCGTCAGCATCCAGATTCCAGGGGCGCGGACGCGAGCCTGGATATTCTGCAATGCGACGTCGTCGCTCTGCCAAGAGAGTTCGCGCCCGAGACTCTGTTCGATCATGTGTCGATAGGTCGTAACGATCCCGTCCACATCCCATTCGCGGTAGTCGGCTCCAATCGCCCGTGCAAGAGTCTCCGCTGCATGGCGAGTGGTCTCGGAGCTGTGATGCGTAGCCTGATAGACGCACGCAAGAATCTGCGGCATGATCGGATCCTCGGTGAGGCACATATAACCGAGGCGCTTGCGGAGAGCAGCCTCACCTAGCTCCGCGAGCGCGAGGTCGTGCATGATTTTGACCAAAGTTGCCACCGCAGCAGAATCCGCTCCACCGCTCAGGGAAAGAACGAAGCCGTGGGAATGGCTCTTTCGCAGATAGTCGAAGAGCCCCAGCGCGACCGCTTGGGCAAATTGACCATGCCGAGAGAGGGCGAGAGAAATGGCGGGGCTGGCCTGACGAGTTGCCTGTGTTTGAACGGCCACCACCCACTCTCGAAATGAAAAGGGCGTCGAAATCGCACAGATTCTTCCCTGGTCAGCCACGATGCCTTGGCCATCATAGAGCAGACTGCCTGCTTCATTGCCAAGCAGATTCGCGTGGACGTATCCACAGTTCTGCGAACGGCCCAGAATCTGCAGTGTCCGTTGCTGCGATGAGTCGAAGGAAAATGGCTCGGCAGAGGGGTGAAAAATCAGATCGGCAGAGGAATCACAGCTTGCTTCTGCATCCGATCCGATCTCAATCCGCAGACGGATTCCAGCGATTTCGTGTAGGCTTTCGCCGACCGGAATTTCGCTTCCGCCCAGAAAAACTGATCCAAGCTTCCCTTCCTCCCAAGGAGAAAACCAGCGCGATTCGTAATGGATTCCCTGATTCAAAAGACGACTCCGAGCAGAGAAAGCTCGGACCTCGCCATCGACGATGAGCGCCGCTGCACTGTAAAGCGATTGTTCGACACGGAGCGGCAAGCCGATCACGACGACCAGACCACGACATTCCTTGGCAAAAATCGCAAGGGATTCTAGCGCACGGTCAGCCGTATCGGGCGCGAGAAAACGATCCTCGCATCCGCAGCCGGAGAGGGCGAATTCTGGCAAGCAAATCCATTCAGCCCCACCCTCGCGGGCCTCCGCTACCGCAGCGAGCGCTCGTGCTCGATTGCCCTGCCAGTCCAGTGGTATCTGGTTGAGGGCACCGGCGGCGAGGCGAGGAAGTTTCATGGCAGGATCGTTGTCAGATTCAATGATTTCCCGACCGACTCACCGAGTTCACGATTGACGGCGAAAGGCTTGGGTTTTCAGACGCAGAGCGTTCAGATGAATGAATCCCGTCGCATCGTCCTGATTGTATGCCAGCTCGCTACCACCCTCCATCGTCGCTACCGCCTCGTTGTAGAGGCTCTGCGGCGATCTGACGCCAGCGGCGATGGTATTGCCCTTGTAGAGCTTCACCCGGACCTCGCCGGAGACGTAGCGCTGAGACTCCGTCACCAGCGCCTGCAGAGCTTCGCGCTCGGGTGCGAACCAGAATCCGTTATACACGAGCTGAGCGTATTTCGGGATGAGTGAATCACGGAGCTGCATCACCTCGCGATCCATCGTCAGGCTCTCGATCATGCGATGGGCGAAAAGCAGGATGCTGCCACCTGGGGTTTCATAGACGCCGCGACTCTTCATCCCGACGAATCGATTCTCTACCATATCCACTCGACCGACTCCGTTCCGTCCACCGAGCAGGTTCAGGATACGCATGATTCCGTAGGGATTGAAGAGGGTATAGTCGCCGGACTGACCCTGTGAGTTCACATCGCCGAGTTCGGTGAGAATTTCCGCCAGGCCATCGTGTCTGAGGCCGATGCAACTCCCTTTTTCAAACAGCAGTTGCAGGGTTTCCGGACGGTCAGGGGCCGCTTCAGGTGAGACGCTCAGCACATACATATCGCGATCAGCCTCTCCAGAAGGATCATACCAAGGATCCTCTAGGATACCGCTTTCGAAGCTGATGTGCAGGAGATTGCGATCCATGGAGTAGGATTTTTTCGCCGTAGCCTTGACGGGAATGTCGTGCTCAGCCGCGTAGGCGATCATTTCGGCCCGACCAGGAAATTGGTCGCGAAAACGCTGCTGTCTCCAAGGAGCAACGATCTCGATCTGCGGGGCGAGTGAGGCGGCAGACAGCTCGAAGCGCACTTGGTCATTGCCTTTACCCGTAGCACCGTGGGCGATGGCGTCGGCTCCGTTTTCTAATGCGGCCTGCACCATGCCCTGAGAGATGCAGGGACGGGCGATGGACGTACCGAGAAGATATTTCCCCTCGTAGATCGCTCCGGCCTGCATCATGGGAAAAATAAAATCGCGGGCAAAGGTATCCTTCAGATCGCCGATGATGCACTTGGAGGCACCCGTTTTGAGAGCCTTTTCCTCCAGCCCATCCAACTCCTCCGCCTGACCCACATCCGCACAGTAGGCGATGACCTCTGCCTGATAGGTGTTTTTCAACCAAGTGAGAAGAACGGAAGTATCGAGGCCGCCGGAGTAGGCGACGAGAATTTTACGGGCGGGGGAACTCATGAGAGGAATCGAAACGCGCATTCAATAGTCTAGCGCAATCGGGTAGACTGGAAAAAGGCCAGAGGCTGTATGAAGTTTCTGGCTCAACAACCAAATCGAATCCGAGATGCCTACATACAACCGTCTGACCCCAGAACAACGCTACACCATCGA
>CAUJIH010000015.1 GCA_963205275.1 Verrucomicrobiota bacterium
GGCGACTTTCAGTGCTTGTAGACATATGCCGTGAAGTCGTAGTACTTGCCGACGCCGCTGGCGAGGCTGCTATAGCCGTGATCGAGGACGACACGCGGTGAGACCTCGGCAAGGAGCCAGGCAAGAAGCTCAACCGGATTCTGGTAATAGAGGTTGCTGACGGTGAAGTTCACCCGTGTCGACATCATATTGAAGGCCATGCCGTAGCGACAGAGAGAGAACATCTTTCGAAGCACCTCCTTTGCATATCGCTCCATATCAGGAATCGGAAGGTTGTGCTTCTGGGTAAGTATACCGTTGCAGATCAGGAAATCATAGCTTCTCTCGCCCTTGAGTTCGAGGATGTCGCCGACAAAAAACGTCGCCTCCGGATGAGTTGCCTTGCCGTGTTCGACCATCGCCTCGACGACATCGACACCGTGATAGTCAATCTCCACCCCGAGTTCCTTTGCCCTCGAAGCCAGCCCTCCCCATCCGCACCCGACGTCTAGCAACGACGGTCGCGACGATCCATTGTAGAAATCCATATCGAAAACACGTAACATCTTGTCATAGCGATGAAGAAGCTCCGACTCGTCGTTCCAATCGACACCCTTCGCTGTGGCTCCGTGTTCGGAGAAAACGGATGCATGGTAATCTCTGAGAAGGGACGATATTTTGTTCATCAGTTTGGAATGTGTATTCAATTTTTGTCGCGAGGGGCATCAGCCCAAACACTCCCGCACCGTCTCCACGACTCGGTCCATCTCTTCCTCGGTGATGTCGTGATAGCTCGGGAGATTGACCCCGCGCGGCGACAGAGTCCGGCTCACAGAAGTCTCGTGTCGGCTCTCGAAGTGGCCGGTCTCACTAAGGGGCCAGAAGAAGATACGACCATCGATATTTTTGGATCTGAAACGGTCGAGAAGTGGCTCACGCTCGAAAGGAATCCTCTCGTCGACGATGAAAGTTGGCATCCAGTATCCGTGAATGCGGCCTAGACCATCCTGGGGATTCATCTGCACTGGCAAGCCGTCAAGCTGCTCACGGTAGTACTCGAAGATGGCGCGTTTCCTCGAGATCAGTTCCTCTATCCTCTCCATCTGGGCGCAGCCAACCGCAGCAGCGATGTTCGCCATCTTGTACTTGAAGCCGATTTCGCTCGGCCAGAACTGGCGGAGTTCGGTAGCGCTGCGCCCGTGGTTCGAAAGGGTGCGTACGGTTTCGAAGAGCGTGGTGTCGTTCGTCACCCAGATGCCACCCTCTCCGGTGGTCAGCGTCTTAGTGCCGTGGAAGGAGAAAGTGCCAAAAGTACCCATCGCCCCGGCACGAACGCCGTTGTAGATCGATCCAATCGCCTCGGCGCTGTCCTCGACGACGGGGATTCCATGTCGCTTTCCGATCTCGAAGAGTCTATCGAGATCACACAGGTTCCCGTATAGATGAACAGCAAGAATCGCCTTAGTCCGCGACGTGATAGCCTCTTCGACGCGAGCGGGATCGAGACACCAGGAGTCGGGCAGCACGTCGACAAGCACCGGACTCGCGCCGAGGTAGGTGATCGGCGCGGCGCTTGCGATCCAGTTGATGTCCGCGAGGATCACCTCATCGCCGGGGCCAATCCCCAGAGCGGCGAGTCCCATGTGTAGAGCTCCAGTGCAGCTTGACGTCGCTATGGCGTGCTTCACTCCGAGATGCTCCGCGAAAAGCGCTTCAAAACGCCCCACATATTCATAGCAACGTTCGCCCCAGCCGTTGCGGGCGGCATCTGTCGCATAGGCGACCTCTTTTTCCGTGATGGAAGGTTTTGTGTAATAGATTTTTGATTCCATGCAGGAGGAGCAGCGAATCAGGGCACCCGATCCACTAGCAACTCGGTCAAAAGAGGTGCGTTTGCATCCCGTTCTGAGATGACCACTGGCCGTTCAGGCCACTCGATTTTGATCGTAGGATCGTCCCAGCGCAACACTTTCTGCAAATCGGGTCGATACTCTCCGCCCACTTGATAAAGAAGTTCGCTTTCATCCTCCAGTGTGAGATACCCGTGGGCGAGACCTCCAGGAACTAGAAGCGCTGAGGGGACAGCACCAGAAAGCTCGAAACCGCACCAGTTCCCAAAAGACTGGGATCCTACGCGGACATCGACGAGAACGTCGAAGACCCTTCCTCTTTGACAATGGACAAGCTTCGTCTCGAAATGAGGTGCCGCCTGCCAGTGCATTCCGCGCAAGGTTCCCCGATGACGGTTGCTAACCCACAGGGTCTGCGTCCATGCTGTCGGCAGACCTTGTGATGCAAATTCTTCGGCGGAGTAGGTTTTGATCGACTGCCCCCGATCATCGGTGAATGGCTTCAGATCGATTCGGTAGAGTCCTTCAATCGACGTTTCCTTTTTCGTCATTTAGAAGAGCAGTTCACGGTGCACGTGCGACGAACCGAGGATGCAGTTTCACACTTCCCTCACCTCTGGAATCGGAATGATGAAGCGGCCTCCCTTCTTCCGATATCCCTCCTGTTGCCTGAGGATCTCCTCAGCGAAGTTCCAAGTCAGCAGGAGCGTGTAATCGGGCTGCCGATTTTCCAGTTGCTCGGCCGCGACGATGGGCAAGTGCAGGCCCGGGCTAAGCCGCCCCTGCTTAGCGGTGGAGCGATCAGCGATGAACTCGATCATTCCCCTAGGGGGATTGCAATAGTTAAGAAAAGTCGACCCCTTAGCCGAGGCACCATAAGCGGCGAGCCGCCTCCCTCCGGAGACGATTTCGTCGATTTTGGCAAGCAAAGCCGTCCGCAGTGCGACGACCCGCTCGGCGAGCGATTCGTAGTAGGACAGTCGGCGCAAGCCAGCCTCCTCCTCTTCTGCTAGTAGTTCCGCGACGACAGGCCGCACGACGTGGTACCCTTGGTGTCCGAGCCATATCCGCAACGATCCTCCGTGGATGGGGAGGCGCTCGACCTCGTAGACCTCGAGTCCGTGATTTGCGAAAAGCGGTACGAGCGGGGTGAGGTCGAAGTAGAAGACGTGCTCGTGGTAGATCGTGTCGAACTCGTTTCGGTCGAACATCTCGCGGCCATATGGAAACTCTAGACAGACCGTCCCCCCGGGGGCCAGAAGCGCGGCGAGACCAGCGACGAAGTCGTTGATATCAGGAACGTGTGCGAAGACATTGTTTCCAAGGATGAGATCGGCTTTTCTTCGTTCCTCTACCAGGCGAGCCGCACATTCACTCCCAAAGAACTCGACGAGAGATTCGACGCCCACAGATCGGGCCGCCTCGGCGATGTTATCGGCGGGTTCGATGCCAAGACAGGGAATGCCGAGATCGACAAAATTGCGTAGGAGATAGCCGTCGTTCGATGCGATCTCGACAACGAAGCTTCCTTGGTCGAGACCGAGCCGTCCCCTAAAGGTCTCGACGGCGGCTGCGGCATGGCGCAGCATCGTGTCGGAATAAGACGAGAAGTAGAGATAAGAGGAAAAGAGATCGACTGGCGGAACAAGGTGAGTCAACTGGACGAGCCAGCAGCTCTCGCAGACCTGTATACCGAGAGGGAAGCGGGGTTCCTCCTGCGCGAGGTCGGACTCGGCGAGAAGATTGTTAGCGAGCGGTTGGATCCCCAGATTGAGAACCGGACGAAGCTGCACCGAACCGCAGGCAAGACAGCGACAGACGGCTGATGCCGAGAGGCTCGAACAAAGAGCTACGTCAGGTGCTATGCTCATGCAGCGAAATTCTCGATCTGACAATCCATGAGGCTGCGGATCTCGGTGAATGAAGCACCCTGATGGCGCTTGCGATACCAAACCATCGTTTCAGCGACCGCCTGCGAAAAGCTCCAAGTCGGCCGCCATCCGAGGATGGAGCGGGCTAAGTCGATGGAAACGGCGAGGCGCGAAGCTTCATGAGGCGCGTCTCCTCCCGAAAGATCTTGCCACTCCCCGGGCCAGTGGATAAGGCATTCCGTCACGAGTTCCCCCACAGACCGTTCCGACTCGCCACTGGGTCCGAAATTGAAGGCGCGATGTTGGCTTGTCGCCGCGGCCTTCTCCTCGGCCAGCCACCTCCCCAGAGAGAGGTAGCCGGAAAGGCAGTCGAGAACATGCTGCCATGGGCGAGTTGCGTTCGGCGAACGGACGCCGAGAGCATCGCCTCGTCCCAGCGCGCGGACGAGGTCGGGCACAATTCGGTTCTCAGCATAGTCTCCTCCCCCGACGACGTTGCCCCCACGTGCCGTGGCGACACGACCAAACCTTTCTTCCGCATCAAAAAAACTCCGCCTCCAGGAGGAGACGACCAGCTCCGTTGCCGCCTTCGAGGCTGAATAGACATCATGCCCTCCGAGGCGGTCGGTTTCGCGATAGGCATAAGTCCACTCGCGGTTCTCGTAACATTTGTCGCTGGTGACCACCACGACAACCGCATTGGGAGCAACCTGGCGGATTGCTTCGAGAAGATGACCTGTCCCTAGAACATTTGTGGCAAGCGTGTTGATTGGCTCGTCGTAGGATCTTCGCACCAGAGGCTGCGCAGCGAGGTGGAAGACAAAGTCGGGGCAAGCCATCGCAACCACCGCCGTGAGCTCCGAACGGGAAAGGAGGCTTCCTCGATGATCTCGGTCGGTTCCGAATGCACCGCCCTCACGGACGATTTCGAAGAGCTCACTCTGTCCACCGTCGGGAGCGAGCGCATAGCCATGGACCACCGCTCCAAGTCGCGCCAGCCAATGCGAGAGCCACGCTCCCTTGAAACCGGTGTGACCGGTCACGAGAATACGTTTCCCTGCAAAGGTTTCACTAAGGCTTTTCATCGCACATTAAGGCCGAAGCACATCTACCATCGCTTCCACGGAGCCCTGCCGGAGTTCCACAGTTCCTCTAGGTAGATTTTGTCTCGGAGTGTGTCCATCGGTCTCCAGAAGCCATGATGCCGGTAAGCGCTCAAGTCGTTGTTCTCCGCAAGCCGCTCTAGCGGCCCCCTTTCCCACGAGGTGTCATCACCATCGATCAGATCGAGAACCTCAGGTTCAAGCACGAAAAAGCCCCCGTTAATCCAAGCGTTATCTCCGTCAGGTTTTTCACGAAATCGGCTTACCGATCCGTCGCCACCGATTTCCAAGGCTCCGTAACGCCCCGGAGGCTGGACAGCGGTAAGTGTCGCCTGGCGTCCCGCTTCGCGATGGAAGTCTATAACGGCCCTCAGATCGATGTCAGCAACACCGTCGCCGTAGGTAAAGCAAAAGGGACCGCCGCCCCTAAGCAGATGAGCAACCCTCCGGAGGCGTCCGCCCGTGTTGGTCTCCTCTCCCGTGTCGATCACGGTCACCTTCCAAGGTTCAGCGCGCTTCTCGAGAATTTCGATAGAGTTTTCCGAAAGATCGAAGGTCACATCCGAGCTGTGCAGAAAGTAGTTTGCGAAGAATTCCTTGATAACATAGCCCTTGTAGCCCGCGCAGACGACAAAGTCATTGATTCCGTGGGAAGAGTAGATCTTGAGGATGTGCCAAAGGATAGGCATTCCCCCGATTTCGACCATGGGCTTGGGCCGGAGATGAGTCTCCTCGCTGAGCCTCGTGCCGAGACCACCTGCGAGAATTACTGCTTTCATTTTCAAAACACAGTTCGTGTAATTGTCAATAAAGTGCTTCGCGCTACGGCTAGAGTCATCTTTTTGACTGGGGATCTTTCACCTTGGACACCTTCCTTCGCTCGAAAGACTCTCCGAAACACACCACAGGAATAGAACGCGTAATGTTCCCACTCAGCATGAGCGGATGCCGAACGATTCGAAAGATAGACTGATCTCGAATAACGAATCGAGCAACGCTGCTACGCGAGAACTTTCAATCCCCCACTTCAATCAGAATATAATTTCCCCTCACCTGATGCCGCACACTTCTCGGGGTGATCTGCCCGATAAGTTCAACCAACTTTTCAGGATCATTATAATACCACCGAGAATCTGGAGCAGTCTCCGGATCGGTATCGAACCCGGCGAAATAATTGCTTTGCACCCATCTCTCATAGGGCCGGGCGGAATATTTGATGTAGATGAGCCTTCCTCCCGGACAATACTGTAAAAGCCTTTCGAAATTTGCACGTAGGGCAGGATGTTCGCACGGAAGATTCAAAAAGGAAGGCGCACGGCAAAAGATAACATCCCAAATCTCTCCACTCACGTCCAGCACGTCTCCGCATCGGAAATTAAGCTGTTCGTGCGTGAAACCACTCGCATCCCTCGCTTCCCTAGCCTTTGCAATACCCTCGCTGGAGAGGTCGATCCCCGTCACGTGGTACCATTCGGCAAGCAGCATCGACCATTCGCCGTTGCCGCAGCCTGCATCGAGCAGACTCCCGCTTCCCCTAGCAAGATCTGTGTTCTCCACAAGCCATTCGCGCGACGCTGCCTTGAACCCTCCTCGCTCTCCGTAGAATTGATCGTAGTCCATTCTTATTGCTGATAGTTTGAATTGATTATGCGTTGGATAAATTCGAACTCTTTGTATTCGCCTCTCTCGAAGAGGGAGCGATCAAAGTCTACCTCGCCGAGTCGCGTAATTAAGTCATGTGCTAAACCTCTCTCTAGGTCGCTAATCTCAGTTGCGACCTTATTTGCGTTTTGATCCAAGCCTTCACTACTTCCCGTTATTGGAGTGACGGGCAAACTCCAACTCGTCAGTATATCTTGCAGTCGCTTACCTTGAATCAGTTCCGTGAACCGTAGTGTCTCTATCCTTGAGATGCGATTTCGCAGAGAATTGAATCGGAGTTCGTTCTCTAGCCAATCCACAAGGTTTTCTTGAAAAGGATGTAATTGTCCCGATATAGAAAGCATTGACTTAACGGTGTTCAATGGGAGTCGCCAAGGTCGTGATGCATGGCTCGGGTAGGAATCTCTATTCGTGTAGCTTTTCGCTACGATTAACGGATCCCGTAACAATTGAATGACTGCGATGTCGTCAGTTTGATCGAAAAAGTAGTTTCCGAATCCCCGGACAAATAGAGGATTACTCTCAAAATAGTGGCCGCCATTCTGTTTTGCTTCTGCACTGACGACATCCCACTTTGCGCTCAATTCCGCCGAGTCTAATCCCTGATTGATTGCTACAAAGTCTTGTCCATGACAGTACGGTTTAGCAACGTGATGGCATGGAAATGGGAGCATGGAACCAGCGAGCTCAGATATATAGCGAGTCCCTGAGCGACCAATAGAAGAAACAAATACGAACATAAGGAATGATTGTTTAGCGCACCTGTAATCTCTCCCCACCAAAAGTCCTCACTCCTCACATTTCTCCAGCACACCGACAACATCCAAGCCGTTTTGTCCATCGGCTAGAGGTTTGTCTCCTGTTTCGCAACAGTGCAGGAAGTGCTCCAACTCCAGCTGTAGGGGTTGTTTCGCTCCGGCAAAGAGGACGGTTTCACCTTCGTCGATATTGACGAGAGTCTCTCGATCAATACCCTTGCGATACAAGACGACCTCTTGCTGCAGCTCATCGTATACTAGAATTCCCTTTTCTCCTACGACGATCAACTCGCGTTCGGTTCGTGGCCACAACCAAGAATTGTGGAGATTAGCGACGATTCCGTTGGCAAAGTTGAGGTGGAGATGCACGTCGTCCTCGACTCCTACGGTGATCGCTGAGTGTCCTACCGAGTTCACTTTGACTGGTGCTTGCCCCACGATATAAAGGAAAACCGCAACATCGTGTACACCGAAAGACCAGAGCGCATTTTCGACTCGTCGTGCCCGACCTAACTTTGAACGTCGCTGTGTAAGGGTATAGACCTGCCCGAGCTTACCCTCATCGAGGTATTGTTTAATGAACTGTATTGCGGGTTGGAAGAGTAGGAGATGGCCCACCATCAAAGTTTTCTTTGCCTGCTCTGCGGCGGCCATCATTTTTTCACAATCGCTAGTCGTCAGAGCCATGGGCTTCTCAACGAGCACGTGCTTCCCATGTGCGAAGAGGTCCACCGCAAGATCGGCATGGGTAGAGACAGGAGTGGCAATGACAAACGACTGTATATCCTGACTCAGATCCGTATTCGCCCAGAGTGCGTCCAGGCACTCGAGCACAGGGATGTCTGGAAAGTCCGATCGTACTCTGTCCTGCAGAGCATTGGCTGGCTCAATCACGACAGCGAGGCGCCCCATCTGGTGGAGTGTTCTGACGTGGTTGATGCCCCACGCCCCAGCACCGAGAACTCCTACTTGCATGCTCATACGATATACTTTTGGTTGATCAGGCCTTCCAATACGATTTGGAGTCTATCCCCGCCTTCTTCAGAGCGTTCCTGGTATCGACTACGATTCCCACGGAATCGATGAGTAACTGATAGTCAACGTCTCTGTGATCTGTCGCAATAATGGCAAGATCAAACTCGCGTAAATTATCCGCTGTCCACTCGATCGAGCGCTTCCCTGTCCATTCTTGATGCTCTCGCGTGGGACCAATCTCGGGGATGAAGGGATCGTAGTAGTCGATCTTTGCCCCTTGGGATTGCAGTAAGCCCATCAAATCGAAGGAAGGCGACTCGCGCATGTCGTCCACATTCGCTTTGTAAGCGAGTCCCACGATTAAAATACGGCTACCCTTGAGAGATTTGGCGACTCCATTGAGCGCCTCGGCCACCTTCACGACGACATACCCCGGCATGCCGTTGTTGATCTCGCCCGCCAATTCGATGAAGCGGGTATGCTTACCGAATTCCCGTGCCTTCCATGTCAGGTAAAAGGGGTCGATGGGGATACAGTGTCCTCCCAGACCCGGCCCAGGGTAGAAGGGCATATACCCGAAAGGTTTGCTAGAGGCGGCTTCGATCACATCCCAGACGTCGATACCCATGCGCTCGTAGATTACTTTCAGTTCGTTCACGAGAGCGATATTGACCGAGCGAAAAATGTTCTCTGTGAGCTTGGCAGCTTCGGCGACGCGACAGGAGCCAACGGGGATAACGGATTCGATAGCGATAGAATAGATTTCGACCGCCTTGTCTCGGCATGCCATGGTCAAACCACCGACAAGCTTGGGAATCGTTTGTACTGACTTCGCATTCCCCGGATCCTCTCGTTCGGGCGAATAGGCGAGATGAAAATCCTGACCTGCTTTCAAATGAGAGCCTTTCTCCAGAGCCTCGCGTAGTTCACCGTCGGTTGTGCCGGGATAGGTCGTTGACTCTAGGGTGACAAGCGTCCCCTTCCTCAAATGTGGCGCGAGCGATTTTGCTGTCGTGAGTACGAAGGAAAGATCGGGTTCCCGATATTTGGTCAATGGCGTCGGCACACAGATAATAACGGCATCCATTTCGCTCACTACCGAAAAGTCCACCGTGGCCCGAAAGCGCCCCGTGTCTTTGATGTCGGCGATCTCTTCTGACGGGATGTGCTTGATGTAAGAACGTCCCTGATTGAGCGCATCCACTTTGCTCTGATCCACGTCGAGTCCGAAGACATCGGCTCCTCCTCGAACGAACTGCTTAGCGAGAGGGAGACCGACGTAACCCAATCCGACGATAGCGATTTTTGTAGACATAGACGATTCCGTAATTTTTTGCCCCTGATGCAGAGATTCTTGTACTCAGGCTCCTACTGCTTCCTTCACAGCGGAGACTACCTGATGTTGATCTTCCTCCGACAGGTAAGGGCTCATTGGTAAACTGAGGCAACGTGATGAGACGCGCTCGGTGACAGGGAAGTCACCCTCGCCGTAACCAAGAGGTTGAAAGACGGGTTGGAGGTGCAAGGGGACTGTGTAATAGGAAACCGATGGTATATCGTGCTTTTTCAAGTGCGCACGAATCGCTTCCCTGTCCTCGCAAAGGATGGTGTACTGAGCGTATACGGAAGTGTTGCCTTCGGCGATATGCGGGAGCTGAATCCCGGGAGCTTCGGCTAGGAGTTTGCTGTAGCGTTCACCAACTTGACGGCGCAGCTCCACTTCTTCCGGGAAAATCTCCAACTTGGGCAGGAGGATAGCGGCTTGGATCGTGTCCAAGCGGCCATTGATACCCACGATGGGATGAAAATGCTTACGCTGTTGGCCGTGTACGCGAATCCAGCGCATTTTCTCAGCGAGTTCATCGTCTTCGGTGAATAGCGCACCGCCATCTCCGTAGCATCCGAGGGGCTTGGATGGAAAGAATGAGGTGCTACCGATGTGGGACAGTCCTCCCGACCGACGACCGTGGTGGGTGGCGCCAAAACTCTGAGCCGCGTCCTCTATCACCGGCAACTGGCCATTGCGCTCGGCAATCTCGTTGATTCGAGTCATGTCCGCCGTCTGCCCAAAGATGCCCACTGGCATGATGGCCTTCGTCCTGTCGGTAATGGCAGCTTCGAGCTGATCAGGATCCATGTTCCAAGTATCGGGATCGACATCCACGAATACGGGGGTGACCCCTATCAGACTCATGACCTCCGCCGTCGATATCCAGGTATAGGGTACCGTGATCACTTCGTCCCCAGGCCCTAACCCAAGTGCCATCAAAGCGATGAGAAGAGTGTCGGTGCCCGAGGCTGCTCCTATGGTGTGCCCCACCCCGACATACTCGCAGAGCGCTTTCTCAAGTTCCGCAATCTCTGGTCCCATGATGTAGCCTCCGTGGGCCAATACATCCTGAATACGACGGTCGATTTCGGGTTTGATGCGTTGCTGTTGGGTTTTGAGGTCGATAAAATCCATAGAGAAGGAACTAAATAGGGGATAGAAAAGGATTGAAAAGAGAAGATATCAAAAGACGGAGGGCAGAGCGGAATCAAACTTGCTCCTTCCATTGATCATAAGAGACCGTTCCCACGGAAAGCTCCGCAGGCAAGGGAGCGTCCTCTGGTAAATCTAGGCAGTGTACCTTGTCGGACTCAAGACGATAGCGATAGCCCGACTCGGGGCACACGGCTAGGCCTGCGTCGTCGAATTTCAAAATGTGTCCATGTCGACTCATCCACCCTTTGCAGCGCCCTGGCACTCCGACAACAAAGCCGTAGTCGGGGATGTCTTGGCAAACTACAGCGCCCGCAGCGACGAAGGCATAGCGTCCCAAAGTGATACCGCATACGAGCGTGGCATTCGCACCAACTGTCGCCCCCCGACGTATGCGAGTCGTCTCGTAGAGTCCTCGCCTGATAATCTGTGACCTCGGATTTGTAACATTGGTGAGAACACATGAAGGTCCCAGAAAGACATCGTCCTCAATTTCCGTACCCGTGTAGATGGCGACACTATTCTGAACTTTCACATTGTTTCCGATCACCACACCTGACGCAACCATTGTATTTTGGCCGAAAGAGCAATTTTGCCCGATGTGAGCTCCAGAACAAATATGGGCAAAGTGCCAAATGTGCGTTCCTGCCCCGATGATGGCTCCTTCGTCGATCACCGCCGTTTTATGATGGAAATAGTCACTCTCCATAATGCTCTAAAAATTGGGAAGAAGACGGATCAGCAATCTAGTTTGCTAGTGCGGATCTCTGATTGAAATTCACTTTTAAACTGCGGAAGGACGCCTTTAAAGACTGCGACATTTGCTGTTGAGGCACTTCGACTCGGTGATCGCACTAATTCTCTGATTTTCAGGAATCTAGAAAGCCTTGCTTTATGCGATAATATCTGCCTGCTTCTCACTTTTTCCTCTCTGTTTCGAAAGGCTCGTATAATCGGGGAGCTTCCCTAATAACTGATTATGCATACCGATAACGACTGCTCGGTTCTCCATAATTGCGCTCCATCGCGTCAAGACATTCCTTCCTTGGCTAGCGCTCAGTCTTGTCGCATAGACGATTACCAGTATACCAATGGCTCCAAGGTGAGAGAAATATCCTTCAACAGCCAATGCGAATAGAATCCCAAGCAGCAATGCTGACACGAGTCCGACCAAGGCGTTGAGTTTCCCCGTTCTTCGTTTCTTCCACTTTGCCACTTGAACCTGAAGCTCATCCAGTGTGTTATGCTCATATTCCCACTTGAGGGATTCGTGGTCTCCATCGGGCTCCGTGAATCGTCGACTAATTTCATTCAGATCTTGCCGCGCCTTGCGCACCTTCCCTACCGATTCCGTGAACGGCTTTCGAACCCGGTGTCGCACGATTAACAATAAGATAAGCCCGAAGAGGATGAGAACACCTCCGATTAAGGGTGCCATGATGAGCAATACGGTCGCCAAAGTTGCGACGAGAAGAACGGCAGAGCCGAGTAGCACCATATTTACGAGAGCTTGTGAGGCATCCTTTACAAACTCTCCTTCACGTTCGAGAAGTTGCGCTCGGAATACCTCGCGCACCTCTTCCGAACAATCTTGAAGCGGACGCAACTGGCCAATCATCAACCGTCGAGCAAGTCGAGTCGCGAGCGCCTTTGTAGATTCTTCCACTCTTGATCCGACCCACTGCACTGCCGCAGCAAGACTGAATGCCGCAAAAAGTGCCAGGCCACCCATAATCGCATATTTCGTCGACACGTTCCCATGAATGGCCTTCATTACGACTTTCATCGTGAGCATGAATGATCCCATCGTCGCGAATTGCTGAATCAGCGGAAGAGTCAATCCGCAGACGGCCAGCCATCGCTCGCGAGGGGCGAGGAAATTCCACAGAGTGGGAAGAAATCGAAGCCAGGACGCTGATGGGAGTAATGGGTTCATTGAAGAGAGCAAGTGAGAATAGCACTTTGCCAAACGAACTGACATCGGAGTCACCTAGCGCCCTACGGGAGTAGCCATCGTGCGATCAGAGGAAGCACACTTTTCCCACGTCGCTGCCACTTCTGGAGTGCCTCGACACGGGAGAGGAGGGCGAGGGCTTCTTCGGAGTCTCCCGTCTCTTTCTGATCGGCTCGCGCTAGTTCAAGGATTCGCTCCAGTCGATCTTCACTGTGCTCTAATCGCGGACGAAGCTGGTGATCGAAGAAATGACGCACGATACGCGACACATTGAGATCGGCTCGATACTGCTCCCGACGCCCGTCGAGTTCGGCGCTCAAAGTCACCGCGCCGAGTCGCCTGAGGAGCGCTAGCCCTTGACTGGCACTTCCCTTACTAATTCCCAACTTACTGACGATCTCAGACATGGTGAGCGGCGCAGGAGAAGCGAAGAGTAGCCCGTAAATTTGTCCGATGGATTTCGGGAGTCCGAAAATTTGGACGAAGGAAATGAAATACTGAATCATCTCGCCTTCCAATTCAGCTCTCGTCGATTCGAACTGCGGAAACACTTCAAGCACGCTACCGCCCTTGGTTCCGCCATCGCATTTCTCAAGAATGGCTTCACTGGAAGTATTTACAGGGCTTGTACAGATCTCCGCCGCCATTGCGTAGGTGAAGATGTGTCGCTATGTACGCCAAATTTTCGAGAGTTCAATTAAAAATGAACTCTCGATTGACTGATATTCAAAGTCGGCTTGGCTACTGAAGAATCACCTCCGCAATGCGGTCTTGGGCCTCGGAGGTGAGGTAGGCGCTCATGGGCAGACTGAGGCCAGCGGCGGCGGTTCGCTCGGTAATCGGAAAGTCGCCAAGATGGTATCCACTTCCCGAAAAAACAGGCTGAAGATGGAGAGGGACGGAATAGTAAGCGACGGAGGGGATTCCGGCAGCATTCAGTCGTGCCTGGAGAGCGTCACGCTCTGAAGAGAGGACTGTGTATTGGGCATAGACAGAAGTATTTCCCTCGGCGACGACGGGCAAGGTCAGGACGCTGTCGGCAAGTCGCTTGGCGTATCCATCGGCGACGGACTGGCGAAGGGCGATCTCTTCTTCGAAGATTTCCATTTTCGCCAAGAGTATAGCAGCCTGAATGGTGTCGAGGCGGCCGTTGATCCCGACGATAGGATGATGATATTTCCGCTCTTGCCCATGAAGACGAATCCAGCGCATCCGTTCGGCGAGTTCGTCGTCGTCGGTGAACAGGGCACCGCCTTCACCATAGCAGCCGAGGGGCTTCGAGGGGAAAAAAGAGGTGCTGCCAATCAGCGAGAGCGCTCCGGATCGCCGGCCATGATGAGTTGCCCCGAAGCTCTGAGCAGCGTCTTCGATGACGGGAATCCCTCCGGCGTCTTTTGCGATGCGGTTGATCGCCGTCAAATCGGCGGGTTGCCCGTAAATGGATACGGGGATAATGGCTTTTGTGCGCTCGTTGATCGCTCCGGCGAGATGATCGGGATCGATATTCCAAGTGTCGGGCTGAATTTCAACGAAAACGGGCTTTGCACCGAGCAGAGCGATCATTTCGGCGGGTGAAATCCAAGTGTAGGGTGTCGTAATCACCTCATCACCCGGTCCAATGCCCAGTGCCATGAGGGCGATCAGGAGAGTATCCGTGCCGGAGGCGGCGGTGATCGCGTGTCGAACTCCCAGAAAGTCCTGAAGACGTTCTTCCAACTCGAAGACTTCGGGCCCAAGAATGTATTGACCATGATCCAGCACGGCACTAATCCGGCGATCGATGTCCTGCCGAATCCGAGCCTGCTGACTTTTTAAATCAATGAAGTCCATACCGAAATCAAGAATGGGCACTGCGATCCTATGATCTCCGTGCCTCGGGGCAGTCTACGCAGGCTTGTGTCCTGTTCCAGTGAATTGTTTGACAAGACGGGAAGGGTCGGTGAGGCGGAGGACAGGAGGGCGCGACTCGATGAGAGGCACGACTCACGGACAGGAATGTTGGCGCGATGCCCTTACTCTTTCTTCTTCCCACGAAAGAGTCCTTTCCATCCAGAGGTCCGTTTCTCCGATGTGGGATTCTCGAAGGGCTTGGGGGCCTCCGAGGCGGCAGCGGCATCGTCTCGCGTGATGACGAGTTTCAGATCGTCTGGAATGTTGGCTACATAATCCCAAGAACGAAGCGGCATCTTCTCTCCACGGGCACCGTACTGCTGCACTCTCCGTCGAATGAGCGTTCCCTTCGCATCAAAAATTTGCTCCTCCGAAAATCTACCGATCTGGTCATAAATAAGGGTTCCACGATACTTTAGCTGCTCACGCCCATCATAGATCAATGATTCTGCTGGTCGTCCGTTTGGGTCGAGCGAAACCATGCGGCGTTGTAATTTCACGCCGTTCTTACTCTTCGTAATTTGCTCGAGCGTATTGGACTTCACGTCCTGTTTTGACTCCGTGTACGACCCGTCGCCGTGGTGGATGGCTCGCCCCCATACGTCGATGTTTTTCCCCTGCATCCGGGTCAGTTGCACCTTGTTTTCCTTGAGGGCTTCCTTCGTGGCTTCGGGAAGAATGACGTCTCCACCACTCATGTTCACTCCAGGGGTTCCACCCCCGATAGAATCGGGCGCTATCCCGCCATTATTCATGGCTGCCTGATTCTCTGCAGCATTTACAGCCTGCTGGTTGACTCCAGTTCGGCCCGAAGAATTTTTTGAATGAAATTGGGCGATCACTGAGCCGGATGACGCAAGAATCGATACGACGATTTGCGCTGTGAGAATCATCCGCAGACGCGCTTTACCCATGCCCGATATTTCCATCAATTTCCTGACTGCTGTCCTACCTTATTCCGAATCGTGTGGGGTCGCAAGCCATTCGTGGCCCCGGAACCCTTTCGCTTTCTGCTCCAGTCTTCAGGTTTGGGCTTGCAGGATTCTTAAAAGAGTGGATGGCAATGGCATGAGCGAGCAAAATGAAGAATCCAAAACTTCACCCGATCTTTCGGGGGTAGATATCAAGGACGCAGCGGTGATCTTTTCCGCTGTCTGGAAGGATTTGGTCGATGCGTGTGGCGAGGAATCTCTGCGTTTTCCTAAGGAGATCATCCTGCTAGGTGGTGCACCAGGGTCGGGAAAGGGGACGAATACGGAGTTCATCATGAAGGCGAGGGGCTTTACCTGCCCACCTATCGTGGTTAGCTCACTTCTGAATAGCCCGGAGGCTCAGACACTCAAAGACAAGGGAATGCTGGTGGGCGACAGGGAAGTGATGGGAATCCTGCTGCGCAAGATGCTGGAGCCGGAGTTCCGCGACGGAGCTGTGCTGGATGGCTTTCCCCGCACAGAGGTGCAGGTCGATTGCATGAAGCGCTTGGTGAAAGAGATCAGTGCGCTCAATCGCAAGTTCGCTGAGACTCCGCTGGCCGAGTATTTTCGCCGTCCGACGATCCATGTGATGGTGCTGTTCGTCGATGAAAAGACGAGCGTCGAGCGCCAACTTCATCGCGGGAGAGAGATCGCTCGTCATAATGAAGAAGTAGCTCTGACCGGAATTGGTGAGATGCAGGAACTGCGCCCGACCGATTTAGATGTCGAGGCGGCAAAGCACCGCTATCGAGTATTCAAGGATAGCACCTGGGATGCTCTCCAATCACTGCGAGAAGTGTTTTTCTATCATCTAGTGAATGCGCAGGGCAGTGTCGCAGAGGTGGAGCAGAATATTCTGCGAGAACTGAACTATCAGAGTTCACTGGAGCTGGAGCCGACCACCTTTGAGATGATTCGCGAAATTCCTCTGGCGAGCGAGATCGTAGTTCATGCACGGCAGGAACTGGTTCGTCGCTTGGATGGCTATGCGCGGGAGCACCGAGATCTGTTTCAGAGTGTGGTGAATCTGATCCAGGTCAAGTTCATGCCCATCATTACGCGCCACGCGATCTCGGGCCGAGCAGTGGTGAATAATGAGGATCCGGTGCTGTCTGATCCTCTGGCACTGACGATGCTGATCGATATTTTCTCAGACCGAGGATTCCACGCGGTGGTGGACAAACAACTGTCAAAGATCCCGGAAAGAGTCAATGCCCTCACAGGGGAAATCGAATTTCGTCCGAATACGACGTATCGGATACGAATTTACTTCGAAGGATCAGAGATCAGGCAGAGGGGCAAGTAAAACCTGCCCCATACCGATCACTGCTCAGTTTTTCGCCGGAGGAGTGTCCGGGCCATCGGCGGGAAGCTCGGGCTGGCGGATGAAGTCGTGGTCGATGCGACCTTTGAGAGAACCGAGGAAAGTGATGATGGACTTGATGTCTGCATCGGAAAGTTGCCGTCCGAGCTGATACTCAGCCATCGCAGCGACCATGTCTTCGAGCTTCGCGACGGATCCGTCGTGGAGATAGGGAGCGGTTTCGGTGATATTTCGCAGGGTCGGGACTTTGAAGAAGTGCTTGTCTGCTTCGTTGCCCGTCGCATCAAAGCGTCCGAGGTCTTTGGTGGGGAATTCTTTTACGAGACCAAGTTTCTGGAAGAGGTGACCGCCCACTCCCATCCCGTTATGACAGACGGTGCATCCGGTGGATACGAAAAGATTGAGTCCTTCCTTTTCCGCATCGGTCAACGCGGCGTCATCCCCTCTCAGGAAGTCGTCGAAGCGGGAAGGCGTCATGAGTTTACGCTCGAACGCTCCGATTGCTTTGCCCACGTTTTCATAAGTGATGGGATCTTTGGAATCGGGGAAAGCCTTGGAAAAGTCCGCGACGTAGCCCGGAATGGATTTCAGGACGCGAACAACATAGTCTCCGTCCGGCATTCCCATCTCGATGGGATTCGTGACAGGACCGACTGCCTGAGCCTCGACATCGGCGGCACGACCATCCCAGAACTGAGCGATCTGGATCGCTGCATTATAGACGGTGGGGGCGGAGCGTCCGCCCTGTTGCTCGTGAATGCCCGTGGAAACGGGAGCGCCGTCATCGCCGAAGCTTTCGAGATCGTGACAGGTGTTACAGGAGACTTTTCGGTTGAGCGAAAGGCGGGTATCGTAAAAAAGCATACGCCCGAGATCGACCTTTTCTTTCGTAACAGGATTCTGAGGGTTTTCTGCTACGTCCGTCAGGGGTTGGAACATCCCCAGTGCCGCACGATTGACTACGGTTTCAGCGTTTGCGTGAGGAATCGTGAGAAGGCCAAGGGCAGCAGAGGAGAAGAGAATCGATTTCCAAGTCATAGGTAAGAGATAGGGGTATCAGATGACTGTCGTTTGCGAAAAATTGGTTGTCAATTGTAAAGGGGTGATGAAGAACCTCACGACAGGCGCTGCGAGAGAACTCTCTGATATTGCTGAAGCAGGTGGCGAGCCGTGGTGAGCCAGTCGTATTCTTTGGCACGCTGACGGGCAGCGACGGACCATGCGGAGCGATCCGGTAGCCGGAAAATGTCCTCCATGGCAGCGGTGAAGGTCGTGGGAGCAGAGTCCGGCGGGAGCAGCCAACCGCAAGTCCCGTCGATGATCAAATCTTGGGGACCAGTTGCTCGGTGCGCGAGAACGGGAATTCCCGCAGCCATCGCTTCGAGCAGGACGATGCCTTGGGTGTCTCTCAGGGAAGCGAAGGCGAATAAATCCATGGCGGCGTAGGCATCGGCGATCTGGTCATCAGGCAGATAGCCGAGGATGCGAAGCCTATCGGCGGCACCCGTGGCAGCGAATTCTGCCATGAGAGCTGACTTTTCACTCCCCTCACCACAGATGAGGGCGTAGGAATGGGGATGACGGGTGAGGAAAATGGAAAGGGCTGAGGAAAGATAGGAAATGCGCTTCGATGGGATGAGGCGACCCAGGTGTCCGATGACGAAGGAATCCTGCGGAATGCCATGATTTCTGCGAAAGGATGGACCGTCTCCACGGGCGAAGACATCGACTTCGATTCCGGTGGGAACGACGGCGATGGCTGCGGTGACTCCCTGCCTTTGAATCAACTCCGCGATGCTAGGCGTGGGAGCGATGACGAAATCACAGTGATTCGAATAGCTTACCGCCGCAGATGGATTTTCAAAATCGATGCTGTGATGCGTCAGGACGAGAGGCAAATTCCGTTCGCTGGCGAAACGAAAGGCCGCCGTACCTGCTCCGACATGACTGTGGGCATGGACGAGGTCGGGAGCGAAATCTTGGAGTTCTTCGGCCTTTTCGACAAGCGCGACCTCCTCTCCGAGAGCGCGTAGTCCCTTAGCGAAGAGATCGACCGAACGAATCGTGCCGTCCACTCCGTCTTCGGGCGGATTGGAGAAGAATGCGACACGCATCAGAGACGCTCGATTCTCAGGGTGCGAGTAATTTCCGAATCGCCGCCATCATTCTCTCCTCCATCCCCGGAGCGACCCAGCCCCAGGAGTTCATGTTGGTGTCGCCTTCGGCCCAAGCACGTTCCGGCGGGAGGTAACCGGCGGGAGCATCTCCGTATCCGAGGGTTACGACGAAGTTGTCTCCACCCATTTTTTGTGCCGCGAGCTGATACTCCAGATAGATCTCTCCGGGCAACAGAAGCAGGCTGGCATCTCCTCCGTTGAAGCGTAGGGCGGGTAGATCGATTCGATAGTTGGGGTCATCCGCTCGCTTTCGCCAACTCAGACCGATCGCTGCCATGCCATGGGCCTTCGCATCTCCCTTTTTCGCGAGCGTTGCCTCCAACTCTTCCTTGCTCAGTCCATTGTCATTTCGAGGTTCCAATCTTACTTTTTCCAAACGAAACTCCATATTTTTCAGTGGTTCGCGTTTCGTATCGGCGAAGGCTTTCACCATTCCTTCCTCCAGACGCGAGGCCAGCACCTGGCGATTGGCAGGATCTCCGTCGTTGTATTTCCCGGCAGCCAAATTGCCGCTACAGCCTGAAGCGTAGATCTGTAAAGTAGTGCGATCCGCCTCCTGTCGGGCGGCTCGTGCGATTCCTGGGAAGTCAGAACCTGCGAGGGCAGTTCCGTAATAGCTCATGGGGTGGACTGCATACACATTGAGCACGACCAGTGCGTGGTCTCCATTCCAGAAACTGAGCGCTCGCAGCCAAGGATCGATCAGTCCCTCCTCTGCGTTTTTCGTCTCATCATCCGTACTGCGGCTCATTCGACGATGCTTAATCGTGCCATCTGCCAAGACGTAGCGACGATTCGAAGCGACCTTCTCCACCTTGCCCTTTCCCCATCCGATATCAGTAACGGTTTGAGCTGAGGGTAAGGCATCTCGCAGAGCCTTTGCTACTCCCTGCACCGCTTTCTCATGGAAGTCCAAATCGATCACCTGATGCGGTGAACCAGCAGCCAAGCGGATGCGCTCTGCCTCCAGATCGGCGAGAGGTGTATCGTGCTGATGGACAGAGGAGACGAGCACCCGCTCGCGCACCGTTCCCGCAGCTTCGGCGAGAACATCGCGCCAGCGATCATACGCATCATTCCGAATCTCAGACCAGTCCACTGCGCAATATACGACCGGTTTCTCATTTCCCGGCGGGATGAGAACGAAGCCGCGAGCCTCTAGGGGAGAATCAACCCCCTTCGAGAGAAGCCAGTGGCCAGTGAAGAGCATGTGGCCAATCGGTGGTGTCACATCGGCGGAAAAAGTCGCCAGCCGAAAAGGTGGCTCGGATGAGTTAGAGGACTCCGCTCGAAGTCCGAAAGAGGTGATTAGCAGGAATAGGGCAAGAATCCAAGAACGCATGACACTATGTTACTCCCGTCCGGCTTATCCATACGAGAAATTTCTCTGCGTGAGTGCGCCGGATTCGAGTGACTCAAATTAACCGACTCAAATCGACCCTATCCAAGAATCGCCTCCATCATCCGCAATGCCTGAAGATTGCGTTTCACGTCATGGACGCGATGAAGCTTCACTCCCTTTTCGGTCGCCCAGGCAGTGACCGCCACCGTCGCCCAGTCGCGATCTTTCGCCGTCACGCCTTGGGCGTAATGTCGCAGAAAGGATTTTCGAGAGACGCCGAGTAAGATCGGACGATCTGCGATGGTGTAGCGAGGGAGGTCATGCAGGATGCTGAGATTGTGCTCGACGGTTTTCCCGAATCCTATCCCTGGATCGAAGACGACTCGCTCTGGGTCGACTCCTGCGGAGGTGAGCGCATCGAATCGCTCGCGAAAGAATTCGGTAATCTCACCGCAGAGATCGGCATAAACCGGCGATTCCTGCATGGTGCGCGGAGTCCCCCGCATGTGCATGACCACCAGACCAGCAGAGGCGTCAGCCGCAGCCTCAATCATCGCAGCATCGCGAAAGCCGCGCACGTCGTTGATCACCTTCGCTCCAGCTCGGATCGCCTCGCGGGCAACCCCTGGCTTACAGGTGTCCACCGATATGATCGCGGACGGAAAGTCCATCACCAGGCCCTCGATGACGGGGAGGACACGACGCTTTTCCTCCTCTTCCGAGACTTCTTTGGCTCCGGGCCGAGTGGATTCTCCGCCGACATCAATGAACGCAGCACCTTCCGCGATCATGCTTCGGGCGTGTTCCAACGCCATCTCGTGCGTGGCGAAATCGCCGCCATCTGAGAATGAGTCAGGGGTTACATTGACGATCCCCATCACCTCGCCGCATCGGGTGAGATCCAGAATCCTGTCCGCGCAACGCCAGATCATTTCGTCGATTCCGCCAGACTCGCGGCAGCGGCATCCGCTCGACTCACGCCAACGCGGGCGAGAGTGGACGAGATTCGTCCGGCTGTGGTGCCTCCAAATGGAGATTGGGCTCGAGCGGCTTGAGTCCAAGTTTCGCCATCAAAGCGAGATCGGCCTTCGCCTGCGGATTTCCTGTCGTAAGAAGTTTTTCTCCGTAGAAAATCGAATTCGCTCCGGCAAAGAAACAGAGAGCCTGGAGTTCCTGATTCATCTGCAATCGTCCCGCCGCCAAGCGGACTTTTGCCTTCGGCAGTGCGATGCGCGCAAGGGCGATCATGCGAACGATCTCGAAGGAATCAACCTGATGAGAGTCATCAGAATCTCCCATGGGCGTCCCAGCGATCGGAACCAGGGAGTTGATCGGCACGCTCTCCGGCTGTGGATTGAAGCTACTGAGGACTTCCAGCATCCGCAGCCGATCATCTCGTCCCTCCCCTAGACCCAAAATCCCGCCGCAACAGACGGAAATACCTGCGTCCTGCACATGGCGCAGCGTGTTTAGTCGATCCTGGAAAGTGTGGGTGGTGACAATGTCCGGATAATGTTCAGGCGAGGTGTCGATATTGTGATTGTAAGCGGTTACCCCCGCCTGCTTCAGCTTGACCGCCTCGGTTTCGCCGAGTTCTCCCAGTGTCGTGCAGACTTCCATGCCCAGCCTGCTGACACTGGAGACGATATCGAGCACTTTCTCGAAACGCTGAGTCCCGTCACGCAGACCTTTCCACGCCGCGCCCATACAGAAGCGCGTGGCCCCTTGGCTCTTGGCCAAGTGCGCCTGTTGCAAGACCTCATCCTTGTCCATCAGGCTCTCGGCGGAGACTCCGGTGGAATAGCGTGCCGATTGTGCACAGTAGGAGCAATCCTCCGAACAACCTCCTGTTTTAATGCTGAGGAGGGTGCAGAGCTGAACTTCGTTCTTCGGCCAGTGAGCCTCGTGTACCTTACGAGCGCGCTGGATGAGATCGAAAAGAGGGAGATTGTAGAGTTGGGAAAGTTCGTCGAACTGCATGGAGAAATGATTCCGGATTCCGTCGGTGCCTTTAATCTGATCACGGAATCGTGAGATTGCACCCAAATATCTCGAAAATCAACTCGTCCACCGTCCACCCGCTCCTACGAAGGGCAGAGAGCCTTTCCAAGTATCCGAGTAGTCGGTCTTTCCAATGGCACCGATCATCTTTACGCCCGTCGCTCTTTTCCAAGCGGCGGAGAAGGACTCTCCACTGTGACAGCCCCAGCTCTTACAATAGGCACCTTTCGCAAAGACTCGCTTATTGATTTTTTTCAGATCAGCCTCGTGGAAATAGGTCTCTGAGGCTCCGAGGATGTGGTTACTGTAGTCGAAGACGAAGCAGTATTTGTTCGAGTGTGCGAAAATTTCGAAGCCCGATACTTTGATTGATCGCCGATCCTGTCCGGAATTTATATAATTGATCAATTCATCCGTAGTGGAGAACCACACGAGACGAATTTTATATTTATCCCGCACACTTTCGATATTCGCGATCAGCGGCTGGCCATCCTCAGTCTGGCGGGTTTCGTAGCCCGGTCGATAGACCAGCCAAGTGATATTGATGGCACCATTCGTAGCCTTTTGCAATTGCTCGACCCGATATCGAGCCGTTCGGATGAAATTGCCCCACCAGCGATCATGTCGATGAGCCTCTCGCCTATATTGCTCCTGTGAGATGAGGGCTGGACCACCGGAGACGATGATGTACTCATCGTTGGGATTGAGTGCAGCGACAGCATTTCCCGACGCGAGTGCCAGAAGAGAGGCAGGGAGCGCAGCGAGGGTAAAGCGACGTCGTGTCATCATGCTTGCAATACTCACCCCGATTCTTCTCCGGGTCAACTCAGACCCACCAACTCGACGATGCTCTGCCAAAAACGCTGGACCAGTCGGCTCCTTCGATCCTCCTCTGACTTTTTCTGTTGCTGCTGCTTTGCCGCCTCCTCATAGAACAGAATGCGCTGATAATGTCGCTGCACGCGACCCACGAACCAGCGCCATGTCGTGCCCGGCTTCCCGTTTTCCAAGAGAAAGTGGGGACAGTTCTTGTTCGCTGGCTTATAGCCCTCTCGTGGCCAATCGTAATGCGGTCGGACATTCTCGATCGGAATTTGATTCCGATACATCAGGAGAGCGGCGAGTTCCGCCGTGCGCTCCATCGTGGCGAGCTGGTTATTCCCCTTGTGTTCGCACATCTCGATCCCAATGGAGTACCGATTCCCCGGTCCATCAAAATCTGCGTGTTCTCCGCGCTCGTTCGTCGGCAGATGCTGGATCACAGTGTCGCCCTGCACCGTGAAGTGCCAGCATAGATAGCCGCAGACGCCTCCGCGCAGCGCTCCCTTTTTCAAGGCCTTCGCATGAGCAAAGGCGTCACCGGTGTAATTCTGGGTGCTGTGAATAGTGATGTAACGAGGAGTCATCTCGCGATGAAGTCGACGTCCATATTTCCCATCGGGAATCAAATCGACTTTCAGGTTCAGATCCTTTTCGGCACTCTCCGGATTCCAAGGGGTCTTCGCCACGGCTCCCATTTCTCGCTCCCAAATCTGGGCTTTCCCAGAGGATGCGGTGCTTCGATTTGAATTGCACGAGACCACGATCAACAGGCTCACGCCTCCAAGAATGGGAAAAAGGGGAACAATCAGTCGTTTCATAAATTTACACCGTCTCGGTGTGAATGAATGGACGGATAAGATAGGCTTTTGAAACAAAATTTACAAATTTATTTAGATTATTTTAAACTTTTCTAAAATTTGAGAATCAATTTCCATGAGATGCTTTATGATCAAGCTCCATCTGCCGTGAGACAAAAATTCTCGTCTATCGTTCAAGAATCTCCACCTCGTAGCCATCTGGATCGGTGACGAAGGCCATTTTTCTCTTCGCTCCAGAAGGGAAACTTTCCCGCCAGTCGGAAGGCCAAATCTCAATGCCAGCCTTTTCCAGAGTATCACAATAGGCGATGATGTCCGGGACTCCCAGCGCGGTGTGCATCAGATCTTCGGGAAAATTTACCTTGTATTCGGGGGAGTGGCAGAGTTCGAGAAAGTGCTCGTTCCCCTCCAGTTCCAGAAAGGCGAGTTGATTGCCCGCCGGAGATTTGTCGTCACGCTTCGTCAGTAGGAAGCCGAGAGTCTCATAAAAAGCGATGGACTTCGAAAGATCGGCGACGCGGATACGGGTGTGGAGAAACTTAATCATGCAGAGCGGAATATCGTACCAACAGGGAATTGGTCAACCGAACGCACCGAATCCCCTCATCATGGTTTCAGCGACTGCGCGAGAGCTTTGGCCGACTCTTCCCACGTGGCGGGGTCCGCCTTGTCGTAGGAGCCGAAGGAAGTGACCATCCGCCAAGTTCCATCGAAGGCTTCTGGCATTTTCTTTCCGGCGGTAAAACACTTGAGATAATACTTCCGATAGGTGCCAGGCACGTTCCAGATCATGGAGAGATTCCCCGCTTCCTCCGGGGCCTGAAGCAAGCGTGAAACTGCGAACTGACCGCTGACAGGCTCTCGTACTGCCATCCAGTCCACTCGACGGTCGATGTAGTGCTTTTTCACCACGTCTTCTGAATCAAGGAGAGCGCCGGCTTCCACTTTCTGCGGATCAGAATCGCTCGCTGCAAGAAAAGCGTCCACCGTAGGTTCCCACGCGTGCATGAAGTGGTAGATCAAATTCAGCGGCGCTGCCTTTGCGGTGTTCACACGCGTCGTTTCGATGACTTTCCCGTCCCTGATCTCGATCTCACAGTGCAGGGAAAAATCGCGGATCATCGATTCACGCACGAATCGGAAGGTCTTGCCACTCAGTTCAGCAGTCGGTTCCGTGATCGCATTGCCATCGAGAAAGAAACTGAGAGACGTGAGCTTTTCCGGCTCATTCTCGTGATGATTCGTGCCGATGAATCCAACTCCTGTGAAGTTAAAGACCGTTCCGTAGGCACTCTTCGAAGTCGTCATCGGCTGCCCGCGGAAGTCGATACGTCCCGGCGTCCACTGAGAGGACTGACGCAACATCAGCGTCACTTCGCCACAGGTAACGGTAATCGTCGGTAGATTCGGTCCAAGATTCGGTACGAACGGCGCTTTTCTTACTGTCGCAGTCTGTGCGGAAACAGACGAAGCTACCAGGAAAGACAAGAGCAATAGCCTGAGGTGAGAGATCATGTGATACACGAGACAGGAAACTAATTCCCCTGAGAGAGCAAGGTGCGAGTTTCCGGAAAACTGCAGGAATACTGGGCTTCGTTTTTCTACATCGTCCCTATTTCCCTGCTGGCAATCCGACGTGGACTGGATACGGTTCAAGGTGAGAGTTTACCCTCTCTCGTTTGCCCCGCCCATCTCGCCCATCTTATGGCCAAAGCCCCTCAAAACGCTATTTCCCCGACGCGGGAAGAAAATTTCCCCGAATGGTACCAGCAGGTCGTCCGCGCCGCCGATCTAGCTGAGAATTCTGAAGTGCGCGGCTGCATGGTGATCAAGCCATGGGGCTATGGAGTCTGGGAGCAAATCCAGCGACAGCTCGACGCCTGGTTCAAAGCGACGGGACACAAGAACGCCTACTTTCCCCTGCTGATCCCCGTCAGTTATCTCGAAAAAGAGGCGGCTCATGTCGAGGGATTCGCTACCGAGTGTGCTGTGGTCACGCACCATCGCCTAGAATTGCAGGACGGAAAAATGGTTCCGTCCGGCGAGTTGGCGGAACCTTACGTGATCCGCCCCACTTCCGAGACCATCATCGGGGCGGCCTTCGCCCGTTGGGTGCAGAGCTATCGCGATCTACCCCTGCTCATCAATCAATGGGCCAACGTCATGCGCTGGGAGATGCGTCCGCGTCTGTTTCTCCGCACGGCAGAATTCCTTTGGCAGGAGGGCCATACCGCCCACGAAACTGCCGAGGAGGCGATGGAGGAGACTCAGCGCATGCACGAGGTTTATGAGCGCTTTTTGACCGATCACCTCGCCGTACCCGTGATCGCCGGGGAAAAGACGGAAGCCGAGCGTTTCCCGGGAGCTGTCAGCACCTTCACTGTCGAAGCGATGGTGCAGGATCGAAAGGCGATCCAGGCGGGCACTTCGCACTTCTTGGGACAAAATTTCTCTCGTGCCGCCGGAATCGAGTTCGAAGGTCGTGAGAGTAAGCGCGAATTCGCCTGGACGACAAGCTGGGGCGTGAGCACCCGAATGATCGGCACTCTACTGATGACTCACGGCGATGACGATGGGCTGGTGTTGCCTCCTCGCGTCGCTCCTGCGCAGATCGTGATTTTACCGGTGACTCCGAAGCCCGAACACGTGGGGCTAATCGTAGCCGCCTGCGAGGAACTGGCGAAGAAGCTGCAAAGTCAGATTTTTCACGGTGATCCAGTCCGTGTCGAAGTGGACAAGCGTGATCTCGGCGGCGGTGTGAAAAACTGGGAATGGATCAAAAAAGGCGTTCCTGTGCGAATCGAGATTGGGCCTCGCGATCTGGAAGGAGGCAAAGTAGCGCTCGCCCGACGCGACCGCTCGCCCAAGGAAAAGGAATTTCTCCCGGCTGACGAGGCCATCGCAAGGATCTCCGAGATTCTTCAGGACATGCAGGATACTTTGCTAAACCGAGCCAGCGCTTTTCGCGATGCGAATCTGATGGAAATCGATTCGATGGAGGAATTCCGGCGCTTCTTTACTCCCCAGAACAAGGAACAGCCAGAAATTCACGGCGGATTCGCCCTAGTTCACTGGGCGGGAACGTCGGACGACGAAGAAGCCCTGAAGCAGGAAATGCGCATCACCGTGCGCTGCATCCCGAAGGATCCTGCTCTACGCGGTGGAGCGGGAAAGTGCATCCTGACCGGGCGGCCCGCCGCAGGACGTGTGATCTTCGCCAAGAGCTATTAAGAGAATTATAAATCAGCTTTCCCGAACGCATGCCCACGCTTCTCGCCTTCTACATCCATCATCTCGATCCCTTCGCGATTCGATTTTCTGAGACCTTTGGTGTTCGTTGGTATGGGATCGCTTACGTCGCGGGCTTCGTGGCGGCTTACTTCCTCCTGCGTTGGTTCATTCGGATCGGGGCATGTGACTTGAAGCAGTCTCAGGTAGCTGATTTTATTACCATCTGCGCAATATTCGGCGTGATGTTAGGCGGACGACTCGGCTACATGCTGCTCTATCGCTACGACGAGTTCATTGCTCATCCACTGACCGTATTCGACATCATGGGCGGCGGCATGGCCAGTCACGGAGGGATCGCAGGGCTGGTGATCGCGACTTGGTTTTACGCCCGATACACGAAGCTATCGTGGACAGGGCTCGGAGACAATCTAGTCACCGTCGCCCCAGTGGGCCTGTTTTTTGGGCGAATCGCCAACTTTATCAATGGCGAGCTCTATGGGCGCATCACAAACAGCCGTCTGGCGATGAAGTTCCCGGACGAGCTGACTGAACTCATTCCGTCTGGAGATGGCGGCACGATCTGGAGATTCCCGACCGATCAGCTCCACTCGCTGGCCGAGCGGGCAAGCGATATCGCTCCCGGTCTCGTGGCGAAAATCGACGCGGCCTCCGCACAGGCGCTGGCGAATGGATACGAAGCCCATTACGCCGTGGTCGACATAATCCAAAAAACCTCGCAGGAGAATCCGGCCTTTCGCGAGATGCTCGGGACCATTCTCAATCCTCGTCATCCCTCACAACTCTACGAGGCACTGGTCGAAGGCCTGTTGCTTTTCGTCGTGATGCTCGCCGTACGACTCCGATGGAAGAAGGCTTGGCACGGAATTCTGACCGGACTGTTTTTTATCCTATATGCTGTGGGACGGATTAGCGTCGAAAATTTTCGTGAACCCGACGCCGAGCGCATCCTAGGAATCACCCGAGGGCAGTTTTATTCACTGTTTATGATCGCCGTCGGAATCGCCTTTCTCGCCTATGCCGTAGTGACGGGGAGGCGGGCTGCAAAAGAAAGGAGCGAGTAGAGTTCGAGGTTTTTATCCACAGATTGCGGGGATGAACACAGATTTTTTGATTCTTATCTCCGGAAATCTGTGCAATCTGTGTAATCTGTGGATGACTAGAATCGCCTGTCCTTTTTAGAACTCGACTGTGATCCATGGTTCTTCTTCATGAACCACTTCCTTCCCTTATCCACCCAAAGCCCGGATCTACAACTTCGTATAGATTGATAGATAGGCACTTGTCACACAGCGATTTAGTTCAACCATGCGATGTAAGAAACTGGGCAAAGCCCGGAACCTGTTCCTTGACACTCGGAAATAGAATTGCCTTTTCGGGGCTCATCATGTAGGATCCCAAGATGACTCTCACCGCACTGTTAACACCTGATCCAAAGGGAGGTTATGTCGCGCACAATCCAGAAACGGGAACGACGACACAAGGCGACTCTATTCCCGAAGCGCTTGCAAATTTGAAAGAGGCAACAGAGCTTTATCTTGAGGAATTTCCGTTTAAGCCCTCCTCTCCATCCTTGATGACGACATTTGAAGTGGCTCATGCCTAAAATACCAAAGATCGGAAGTCGGGAATGTATCGTTGTTTAAAGGGATAGGCTCGTTTTAAGGGACAGATTAGCAGTTTTCCTTCTAGGTGAGTTGCGAAGAATAAATAGCCCGTCCCTTAAAAATTCTTAAAATTACAGTGGGTCCACTAGCTCGCCACTTCACCCTTCATACTCGGGAGTTGGGTCGCCCTCGAAAAGCCGCCCCATTCAAGCCTAGATCGGCCATCGATCAGGACAGAGCGTGGAATTTGCGCTCGATTCGCTCGACGAGTTTTGCTTTCAGATCGTCGCCTTCGAGACGCTGAATCGATTCGTTCAGGAATCCCAGAGTGATCATGCGACGAGCCTCCTCCGCAGGCAGTCCGCGACTCTGAAGGTAGAAAATCTCATCGTCGCTGATAGTTCCCGAAGTCGCACCGTGGGAGCACTTCACCTGATCGGCATCAATCTCCAAGCCAGGCAGGGAGTTCGATTCCGCTTCTTCGCTGCCCATCAGATTGCGACAGGACTGATAGGAATCCGTATAGTGGGCGTTCGGATGCACCTGAATCAGACCGGAAAAGATCGTCCGACTCCGATCATAAAGAGCATTCTTGAAATAAAGATCGCTGGTGGTGTGCTGTGCTTCGTGAGATTGCAAGGTGCGTTGGTCGAATTCCTGATCACGATTGGCAAGGTTGGCAGAAAAAACCTGACAATCAGCGCCTTCCTCGACCATACGATTGATGGATTCGTTGCGCACCCATTCGGCGCCCAGATTCACATAGCCGATCTTGATCGCGGCATCCCGTCCTGCTCGAGCGTGCTGCAACTGGACGTGCTTCGCCCCGCTCTCCGACAGATCCTGCAAGGCGACATACTGAATTTTTCCTCCGTGATCCGCGTGAAGATCGGCGATCCCCACGACCAGAGTCTCCTCGTTCTCTGCGACTGACTCAAATGCTTCGGTCACGGAGACCTTCGAATTCTGGTCGGCGACGATGAGAGTATGGGGGAAAATCATGGAGTTCGATCCCCCCACGAAGTGATGAATCAAGATCGGATGCTCGATGACAGTCGCCTTCGGCAGGTAAATAAATGTACCGCTGAGCGTTGCGGCAGCGTGCAGGGCAGCGAACTTATCTCCGCCAACAAAATCCTCGTGCTTCAGAAAATGCTCACGCAACTGCTCTGGGTGCGAGTGAAAGGCGTCAGATAGCGGCACACACACGGCACTCTCTGGCAGAGCTGGAGTCTCCGCATGGATCAACTGACCATTCGCAAACACGAAGTGAGCGGCGAAGTGCTCTGGTCGTTCGGAGATCGCTCGATTGATCAACTCTGAAGTCAGATCGGACGGCAACTTCGACGCCAAAGAGTAATCGTCGAAACGAAGATGCTGAAGATCGGAAAAGCGCCATTTTTCGTTGGTGCGCACGGGGACAGGAAGATTGGCAAAGCGCGTCCACGCCGCCTTCCGCAATTCCTGATACCAGTCAGGAACGGTGCCTTCAGTGGGACTGATGGGTGCGGAATGGCACCACGGGATCACTCGGTCGGTTGTTTCTTCTGGAGAGGTCACTACGAGAGACATGATGAAATAGAAAGAAAAATTGGGGAAAGTCGGAATCAAAAGATGGTTACAAAACGAGGCTCAGCCGACGCTGCCCTCCATTTCCATATCGATCAAGCGCTTCAGCTCCACGCTGTATTCCATGGGGAACTCACGAACCAAGTCATTGACGAAACCGTTCACTGACAGGCTCATGGCTTCGCCTTCATTGAGACCGCGCTGCTTCATGTAGAAGATCTGATCCTCGCTGACCTGGCTGACACTCGCCTCGTGCTGCGTCGCGTGGTGATTGCCGCGCACCGTGATGGCGGGATAGGTATTATTGACACTGTTCGTGTTGATGAGCAAAGCGTCACATTCGGTATTGTTGCGGCATCCCTTTAGATTTTTCGGTATGTGCACGAGTCCTCGATAGGTCGAAATGCCCGTACCGACCGAGATCGATTTGGCGACGATATTCGATGTCGTCTCGTCCGCCGCATGGATCATCTTGGCCCCGGTGTCCTGATGCTGTCCAGTGTTGGCGAGCGCTATGGAGATGACCTCGCCGCGAGCCTTTCGGCCTTTCATCACCACGCCGGGGTATTTCATCGTCAGACGTGATCCGATATTGCAGTCGATCCAGCGAATCTCTGCGTTCTCATGCGCGATTCCGCGCTTCGTCACGAGATTGAACACATTGTTCGACCAGTTTTGGACTGTGATGTACTGAATGCGAGCGTCTTTCATCGCCACCAGTTCAACAACGGCGCTATGCAGAGTAGCGGTCTCGAACTTAGGAGCCGTACATCCCTCCATGTAAGTCACCTCCGCGCCCTCATCGACGATGATGAGCGTGCGCTCGAACTGCCCGAAGTTCTCCGCATTAATCCGGAAATAGGCCTGCAAGGGGTGCTTTACTTTCACCCCGGGCGGCACATAGATAAAGCTACCACCGGAAAAGACCGCACTGTTCAGAGCTGAAAACTTATTGTCCCCCGTCGGGATTACTTTGCCGAAGTATGGTCGAAAGACGTCCGGGTAATCTCGCAGCCCCGCTGTGGAGTTCACGAAGATGACGCCCTCTTTGCTGAGCGCTTCTTTCACGTTGGAATACGCCGACTCGGAGTCGAACTGAGCCTCCACTCCGGCTAGGAACTTCCGCTCCTTCTCCGGAACGCCGAGACGCTCGAAGGTCTTTTTCACGTCGTCCGGCACATCTTCCCAATTCTGCTTCGGAGCCTGCCCCTTCGAGAGATAATAGCGGATTTCGTCAAAGACGATGTTTTCGAGATCCTTACTCGCCCAGTGCGTGGGCATAGGCTTGCTATTGAAGACCTTCAGCGCTCGACGTCGGAACTCTCGTATCCACTCTGCCTCCCCCTTGATGTCGGAGATGTATTTCAGTGTGTCCTCCGTCAGTCCGACCCCCGCATTGTGCTCGTAATCCTCCGGATAGGAAAAGTTCCCGGTATCCCGTTCGATGGCTAACGCCTCTAATGTAGCGCTTTCAGACATAATTTTGCCTCCGATTCAAAGTTTCTTTCCACTCAGGCGGCATCCTTGGTGATCCAGTCGTATCCCTTCTCCTCCAATTCCAAAGCCAGTTCCTTTCCGCCGGTGTGGATGATGCGACCATTAAAAAGCACGTGTACCACATCCGGCACGATGTAGTCGAGTAATCGTTGATAGTGAGTGATCACCAAAAAACTACGATCAGCTGATCGCATGGAATTGACTCCGTGGGCGACGATTTTTAGCGCATCAATGTCGAGTCCGCTGTCCGTCTCGTCTAGGATTGCGTATTGAGGTTCCAGCATCATCATCTGCAGGATTTCGTTCCGCTTTTTCTCTCCACCCGAGAAGCCTTCGTTCACAGAGCGACCGGTGAATTTTCTATCCATGCCCAGCCCGTCCATCTTCGCATACATCTCTCGATAGAAAGCTACAGCGTCGATCTCCTGCCCCTTCGGCAAGCGGGCCTGGCGAGCAGCTCTCAGGAAGTTCGCATTGCTCACGCCGGGGATTTCTCGGGGATACTGGAAGGCAAGGAAGAATCCGGCGCGCGAGCGTTCATCGACTGACATTTCCAGAAGATTCACTCCATCGAGGTAGACCGCACCTTCGGTTACTTCGTAGTCGTGATGGCCTGCAATGGCCTTCGCCAATGTGGATTTTCCGGAACCGTTCGGCCCCATGATGGCGTGGACTTGGCCCTTTGGCACCTCCAAGTTCATCCCTCGCAGGATTTCGTGTCCCTCGACGGACACATGCAGATTTTCGATCTTTAAGGATTGGTTCATTGTTCGATTGAGAAAAGTGATTGAGTGATCAGGATTCTTCGCTGCGACAGCGAGGGCAAAGTCCGCAGATGCCGCGCATGGCGACCTGCATTTCCGTCACCTTGCTTCCCTTGGGCAGAGACCAGACGGATGTCGCTTCCGCACTATCCTTTAGTTCAATGTCGAAGACTTTCTCGCAGCAGTCGCAGTAAAAATGCGCGTGGGGAGTCAAATTCGCGCAATATCGAGCGGCCGCTCGGTCAATACAGACTTGCCGAATGACTCCGGCACCAGTAAGTGTCTCAAGGCAATTGTACACTGTCGCCAACGAAATGGAAGGCATGCGCTCTTTCGCATCGACGAAAATCTCGGCGGCGGTGGGATGCTCTCTCCCGAGTGCAGCCAGCACGTCGTACACTACCTGACGCTGCTTCGTCATGCGAAGCCCGCCGAAGTCTTCGGCAGTGGTAGAAATAGGAATATCGAGCGTTTTTTCCGCCATGAGCGTTAGGGGGCATACTACTAAGCGATCTCTTATTTAGATCAAGAACTATTCTAAATAGGGTAGCGAGTTTGTGCGGGATTAGCTCTCATTTGTCGTGGAGATGACCTGTGGGGTAAGGTGCCACGCACGTTCACTTCCTCTTCACCCGTGTCGCCCCTCGGAACACGAGATAGCGCGGATAGCCGTCCAGACGCAGGGTCTGGGTGCCCTTCTCTCCGGAAACTCGCTCATTCCCCATCTCATCGACGGCGATCACCTCACGAGCATCGCTATCCAAGTGTATTTCCGTCGGGCGATCACCGATAGCGAATCCTGCGAGCACTAGGTCCTCACCTCGCTGGAAGAGATAGAGATGCACACTGTCGCCTTCCGCGAGGGTTTCGCGGTAGGAGGCACCGTCCAGCACCCCGACGAGAGCGCTGAGGGCAGCATAGACGAATCGCGGGCAATACTGGTGATCGAGGAAGCCAAAATCCGGTGATCCATCTCGCCCGGGGGGGCGGGTCATGCGGGAGCAGAAAAGGACGATTCCTCTGTGCTCGTTCGCCCAGGAGTAGAGCACTTTCTGCAGGTCGATCTGGGCCTGGCGTCGCTCCTGTTCCAGTCTCCAGGCGCTGTAGCCGGACTCGGTATTGATCCAACCCGTCGCTTTGTCCCCGACCTCGGACTGGAAGCGGCGCATGGTGGCGAAGCTGCGCTTGTAGTCGGCCAGATTGCCGTGGGCGTTGTACACGGGGAGATCGACATGGGGGAAAAGCTGTCCGATGAAGTAGGCGCATTTTCCCTCGTCCACGAGTGAGTAACCGCCGCAGGTGACGGGCATGTCGGGAAGGACCTTTTTCACTGCGTCGAGGGAGAAAAGATATTGCTCCACATATTCCTCATTGGTGCCCGTCCAGTAGCCGATCTGGTCGGGTTCGTTGAGGATCTGGACGAAGCGTGCGTGTTTCGCATAGCGCTGTGCGAGGGCAGCGGTGTAGGCTCGCTGAGGCTGCTCCTGATGAGGATAACGCCAACTCTCCCGGCCTTTGTCTGCGTATTTCGGAATCACGGCCCAGTCGGGGGCATTCATGATCTGGAGCACGACCTGGAATCCGCGGGAGGTGAAGGCTCCGACAGCCGCGTCCATGCGGGTAAAGTCGAAAAAGTAGGCATCCTCGCCATTCGGATGTTTCCGACGTCCCATCTGGAAAGAATCATCCGTCCGAACCACTTGGATTCCCGTTCGTCCGATCAAATCGGCTTCGCGATTGCGGGCATCCTCCTCGCTGAGTCCGGCGGGCAAGGTGGCCTGGTCGTTCGGCAGCCAATGATAGCGTCCAGGAAAGGCACAGACGCCGATAAAAAACTCATCCGTCTTCCAGGTCTTTCGCGCAGCGTTCTGATCGCGAGTGACGCAGATGTTACGAATGAAGCGCTCGGCGACCTGTCCATCGCGCCAGCCGTCGATGGTGATGAGATAACTGCCGAGACCTCTCACCCGGAACTCAAGCCATTCGTCATCTCCGGGCTGAAACTGTCGCTGAAAGATCGCGTGGTTGTGCCAGTCCCAGACGGTGAGAGTGGCTCGCTCGAAATTATTCTTCCCTATGGAGGCGTGGAGCCGGAACGGCTCGTCGGTGGGGCCGATTTTTGTCCACTCGTAGAGTCCGTCTTTCGGCACCAGCGAGAGAGCGGAGTCGCTGATGTGATGCTCTGGCAGTACGATGTGGAGAAAAGGAAGCCCCGTCTCAGAGAGGACGGGAGAATCGGGGGAAAGTTCGATCACTTCCGCTGAGACTCTCTGGAGCAAACTGAACGTGAACAGAGCGAGCAGGATCCATGCGGAATGGAGAAACTGGAAAGAGCTTCTCGCAAAGGAACTGACAGCGTGCAATTTCATCATTTTCCCAAATACACCCAAGGGCGGCTGCTCAGTTCACGCACATCTTCCCCATGACTCTCTCGCACCCAGAGTGTGACGGGCTGGAGATTGAAATCGCGCTCGCTGACACCGAAGAGTCGGAGTTCGGCATCGGTGGAGACGAAGGCGGCATCCCCATTTTTCCACTCGCCATCCGGGCGCAGGATGACTCCGAAGATCTCCGTCGTCCCGCCTCCGCTGGTTTCGACCACTGTGCTGATGCCTCGGGACTTTAGTCCGAGACACCAGAGTTTGCCTCCAGTATTCCGGCAGCGCTTCGCTCCTCGTGGGATGTTCAACTGACGACACCAAGCACTTTGCCCAGCGGCCAGAGCAGTCAGACTACCTGCGATATCCTCCAGAAAGAGATCCCCACTGCCTACTCCTTCGACAGAAACCCCGCTGGAAGAAGCGACGATGAGTGTCCGTTTGCTCTCGTGTCGAATCTGTAAGGTTCCACGCCCAGAGCTAGTATGTACGTCGAGTCGCTCGATCACGACGGCGGGAGCATCGGGTAGATCGGGATGCTTACCGTCCACGAAGTGCCAGACCGGACCTCCGTCAGCCAGCACTCGCCCTTCCAGACCGATGATGCGACTCACCGGGCCGCGAATTTCCACGGGATTGTCGAATCGAAAGATCGCCCCCCCAGGGAGATAAACGGTTTTTGCCCCGGAATCGATCGCCTGCTGGAGAGCGAAACTGGAATCGGTGACCCCGCTCGGATCGGCTCCGAAGCTGAGTATGTTTTCCCAGTCCTTTCCCAGATCGCCCCACGAGATTTCGGGGGCCTCCTGAATGGGAAGATGCGGAACTTCCCCCGCCGAGGCGAAAGTCTCGTCCGGAATCTCGCGAAAGAGTGAGTGCACTTCGCGATGGGAAGTATCCTCGACGATGAACCGATCACCGTCGATGTCTCCTTTATCTCGACCTTGGTCATCATTGTCCACCGCCCGTGCGTATCCGCTAATCTCGACATCGTGCAGATAGAGCTGCCTCTGATTATGGATGCCTGGAGCGCCTCTTTCGACCTCCGTTCCGGAGAGTCGAGATTCGAGCAAGACCGCCGCCCCCCAAGAGTCCTTCTCGTTATAGAAAGCAGGGACGCGGTTCTCGCTGACGAAGGCGCGGGCGACGACGGCCTGATGATAATTCCACCAGCCGAGCCGCTTTTGCCCTGACAGATGGATGCGCTCGAGGATGGTGGAACTCTCCGGCCACTTGGTCACGATACCGTATTCAAAGCCTTCCACCGTAAGATCACGCACGAGAAGTGGGCCAGTCTCGTCACCACGGGAAAGGTCAAGGCCGATTCGGGCAGTGCGGGATGGATCCGACAGGGTCAAGTCGCGGATGCTACCCTGTGCGATGGTATGGAATTGCAGGGCGATGGCTCCCGGATTGCCCTCGCCGATGATGACGCTCAGACCATGGATGGCGTTGCGAGCGCGTCGCAAGGTGGAGTTCCCTGTCCAGATCACAGCTTTGGGTTTTGCGGAATCGGTAAATCCGGGCGCTGCATCGACCAGTCTCAGGATGGTCTGCGCGGAACCGGCTCCTTCGAGGATCGTGCCACCTCCGGGGCCAGCGGTCCCGGCTTGCTCCGGCCAGCGGAGCGTGTCGCGGATCTGGTAAGTCCCGCCCGGAAGATAAATAATGCGATTTTGATCCGGATAGGCGTCGAGGGCCGCTTGAATCGCGGCAGTATCTTCCACGTCATCGTCTGGAATGGCCCCGAACTGACGAGCATCAATGAAGCCGCTGTCGGCGGGATAGCGAATCACCGCAGTGACGGGAGTGGCTTCGCCTTCTGCCTTCCCGGATGCCGACAGTTTTCCGATGGAGGAAAACCAGGCGAGGCTGAGTAGCAAGACAACGGAACGCATCGGCGTGTGATTCATTCTCCAGCACTCACTCCAACAGCTCGACCAGAGCCGGGATTCCCCCTTCCTGCCCAGCCAGTGCCAGCAATCTCTCCTTCGCTCTGGGAATGTGAGCGAGGAATTCACGTTTTCCCTTCACTTCGCCCAGAAAGCCGTAGGCCCCCAGCGCCTGCATGAGCCGCTGGATCGCACACTGCACGAGACGACGGCGATATTTCTCCGTAGATTCCGTGCAGCCAGCCTGCCGCTTGAGTTCAAAGTAATAGCAGATGAGGTCCTCGGTTTCCTCAGGAGTAAAGGCGCTGTAGGGATCGTACACCAGCGAGGCTAGGTCGTATTCCGGCAGTCCCCAGCGCAGGCCTTGGTAATCGATCAGCCAAGCATCGCCGTCCAGCAGCATTACATTGGTGCTTTGAAAATCGCGGTGAACCAGAGCGCGAGGAAGCATGGCCAGTTCCTCACACACAGCCGCTAGAGCAGAATCCGCTTTTAGCTTCTCCGCGACTGCGGCGGAATGAAAGCGTTCGACGTAATGAGTGAGAAAATATCCCTGTTCCCACTGGTAAAGAGAGACATCAAAGGGGCGCTCCAACTCAGGCAAGTCATCGGGGGCTTCACTCTCGCGGATCGAATGAAGGGCAAAAACGGATCGCAGGGCAGCTTCATAGGCTGGACGACGCACACTCGTCCAATCCCGGTCAGCCAGATGCCCCAGATCGATTTCGCCTAGATCCTGCACCCAGAGCATGTTCAGATCCTCTCGTCGCGCCAAGATCGCCGGAGCGGGAATGTCGTGTCGCAGAAGAAAATCCGTAATGGAGGCAAAGCGGGGATTGTCCGATCGATCCAGTCCCCAATGCATGGCGATGATACTGCGATCCGAGGAAATTTCTCGTACACGCACGAAAATTCGCCCCGATCCTCCTTTTTCAATCAGAGACAACACAAGTTCTGCCGCAGCCCACTGCGGAAGAGATTCTCGCGTCCGTTGCTCGATTTCAGCCAATTCCATTTCCGTAAAGATGTCCAAGAAACCATGAATCCAGCCGGGGGAAAGCACTTTTCCTAGAACCCGTGACGGAAAGGGTGCTCACAACAGGCCAGAAGAATTCCCCATTGCGCGACTGCGTGAGGAACTAAAGTGCTTCGATGATTGCCACTAGGGGAAAAATCCGTTACAGTTCCCTCCGGTTTTTCTGTTCTACTCTTTCTGATTCGACATCATGTCAGACTTCGATCCCGGATTGTCCGGTCCACACATCTCGGTCCCACGCAGTAAATCAAAGTTCCTCACGGACGGACATCGAGTCGGAATCCTGCCCCATAAAGGATGGGCCAAGCGCAACTATCGCTACATCAGCGAAAGCCTGCTGCCCGCGATCATACAGCCCTATGAGAAGCACGAGAGTGACACGTCTCCCATCTTCTCCCGTCTGAACCGAAGACAGGTGGAAATCGTCTGGGTCGGCCACGCGAGTTTCCTGATTCGCTCATGGAATTTTAATATTCTCATCGATCCCGTCTGGGCGAAGTGGATGGGGCCGGTCAAGCGACACCGCGCTCCGGGGATCGAACTTCCCCATCTGCCTCCCATCGATCTGGTGCTGATCACCCATGCTCATTTTGACCACTTGTGTCGAGCGACTCTTCGGCGCATCGTCGATGGCAGTCAGACGGTGATCGTCCCGAAAGGCGTGGGTCGCCTAGTCCGAAACATCAATTTTCGGCGGGTCGTCGAGATGCAGGAGTGGGAGAGCTTGGACTTCCGCGATGCACAGATCCACTTCACGCCTGCTCACCACTGGGGGGCACGCTACATTCACGATAATCATCGCGGATTCGGCGGATTCGTGATCGATTTGCCGGGGCACAGCGTCTTTCATGCGGGCGATTCAGCTTATTTCGAAGGCTTTGCCGAGATCGGTGCCCGCCATCGGATTCAGACGGCTCTGTTGCCCATCGGAGCCTACGAAAGCCCAAGCGGTCGTGAGGTTCACATGAATCCCGAAGAAGCACTTCGAGCTTTCCTCGATTTGAAAGCGCAGAACATGATGCCGATGCATCATGCCACATTTCCTCTGGGCGGGGAGCAAAGGGAGGAGCCTCTCCAACGACTCCTGCGAGCTTCCAATCATCTGGGACTCCGGAATCGCGTGATCGCTCCATGTGAAGGCGAACAGATTTTACTTCCTCCGATGAGAGACTAAACCGAATGAAAATCAGCAGCATCGGATTTTCCCTTCTTCTGCTCGCATCGGAGTCGGTGATTTCATCGAAGGGGACAGCCGCCGATCACATTGATTACAATCGTCAAATCCGCCCTCTGATCTCGAATCGCTGCTTGGCCTGTCACGGCCCGGATGAGGGGGAGCGAAAGGCCGGATTGCGGCTGGATACCTTCGAAGGAGCGACGAAGGATCTGGAGGGAACCCATGCGATCGTGCCGGGAAAGTCAGACCAGAGCGAGATTCTCACCCGCCTCCTCAGTCAGGATCCCGAAGAAAGGATGCCTCCCCCGAAGAAAGGAAAGCCTCTCGAACCCGAGCAGATCGAACTGATCCGTCGCTGGATCGATCAGGGAGGGAAATTCGACCGACACTGGTCCTACATCGCTCCAGTGAAGGCTCCCGTCCCGAGCGTGAAAGATGGGAAGTGGCCGATCAATGAGATCGATTCCTTTCTTCTCTCGCGAATCGAGAAGGAGGATCTCCATCCATCCCCCGAAGCGGATCGTCGCACGCTGGCTCGTCGCTTATCTCTCGATCTCACCGGGCTACCACCGTCATGGGAAGCTGTGCTCGCCTTTGAAAAAGACACTCGTCCGGATGCCTATGAACGCTATGTGGCGCAATTACTGGCTCAGCCCGCCTTCGGTGAATACTGGGGACAGGCCTGGCTAGATCTCGCGCGATACGCCGACAGTTCTGGCTATCCCAGCGATCAACCACGCGAGATTTGGGGCTATCGCGACTGGGTGATCTCGGCATTGAACCACAATTTGCCCTTCGATCAGTTCACGATTGATCAAATCGCCGGGGATTTGATCCCGAATCCCAGCCAAGACCAGGTCATCGCGACCGCCTTTCACCGCAACACGATGACGCAAAACGAGGGTGGAACCAGCGATGAGGAATTCCGCATCGCTGCGGTCATCGACCGGGTGAATACCTCGATGTCGGTCTGGATGGGCACGACCATGTCCTGTGCTCAGTGCCATACTCACAAAAGCGATCCCCTCACGCAAATCGAGTATTTTTCCCTCTTCGACATTTTCAATCAGAGCGCCGATGCCGACCGAAAGGACGAAACCCCCGTCCTGTCTTTTTACACGACTGAACAGAAAAAAGAACGCGATCTGCTCTCGCGGGAGATTTCGGAAATCGAGAAACGGCTCTCCGATCCCAATCCTGCTTGGAAGGACGGTGCTCATGCCTGGGCGGAACGCATGTCGAAAGCTCCCTCTTGGCAGAGTCCCGCGCCGGATCGCATCGACACGAAATTCGAACCCGGCAAGGCTGTGCCCGATGGCGACGGTTTCTTCAGAATCGATAAATCCGTCCAGTTCGCGACCTATACCGTCGAACTACCGCTCCCGTCTGGACCGATTTCCGGACTCCGAGTTGAAACCCGACCTGTCGAGGGATTCGGCAATTTCGTCCTCTCCTCCATCCAGGCAGAGATATTGCCCCCCTCCGGGAAAGCCGACGCGAAACCGCAATCTGTCTCATTTGTCTCCGCAAAAGCCGACTACGAGCAAGCGGGCTTCCCCGCCGACTCACTTCTAAAATCCGGCAAGGAAAAGACGGGCTGGGCCGTGGCTGGAGCAACGGATCGCCCGCACGAACTGATTCTCGCCTTGAAGGGTTCACCAAGCGCGACCGAGGGCAGTCGTTTGCGCGTCGTGTTGGAACAGAAATCGACCTATGCCAATCACTTGATCGGCAGTTTTCGACTCTCCGTCTCCACCTCCAGAGATCTTTCTGACTGGATCGCCCTTCCGCCCTCGATCTCGACAATTTTGAAGAAGCCTTCGGACAAACGCAGCACTGACGAGCAGCATTTGATCGTCGATTACTACGTGCGTCATATCGCGCCGGAGACTCGCCCCGACCGCCAATTACTAGCCGCCAAGACAGCTGCGCATGATGCGATCCGCCCTTCATCCGTTCCCGTGATGAAGGAACTCCCAGCCGCCGAGCGTCGCGAGACACGGGTGCAAATTCGGGGGAATTGGCAGAATCTGGGAGACGTGGCCCACGCAGGGACGCCTGCCGCCTTTCCACCTCTACCCAAAGGGAGTCACCCTGATCGATTGGGATTTGCACGCTGGCTCGTGAGTCGGGAGAATCCCCTTACCGCTCGTGTCACGGTCAATCGCTTTTGGGAGTCGCTGTTTGGCGTCGGCATTGTCTCTACCAGCGAGGAATTCGGTTCCCAAGGCGAGCCGCCTTTTCACCCGGAATTGCTCGACTGGCTGGCAGTCGATTTTATGGAACATGGATGGGATGTGAAAAGGCTACTCACTCAGCTAGTCTCGACGCGGGCTTACCGACAAGTCTCGCGAGTGTCTCCGGAATTGATGGAGCGCGACCCCGAGAATCGACTGCTGGCACGAGGCCCGCGCTTTCGTCCACAGGGTGAGCTTCTGCGCGATCAGGCTCTCGATGTCGCTGGGATTCTCAGCCTGAAAATGGGTGGTCCCTCCGTGCGTCCCATGGCTCCGAATCTCGGCCTTTCCACGGCCTTCGGACGCAGCAATGACTGGGTGGTGAGTCCGGGAGAGGATAGACACCGTCGCAGCGTCTATACCGAAGTACGTCGAAACAGTCCCTATCCGAGCTTCACCACCTTCGATGCCCCGAACCGCGAGGTCTGCACCATACGCCGGAACCGCACCAATACTCCTCTCCAAGCCTTCGTCACACTGAACGATCCTGTTTTTGTCGAGTCTAGCCAAGCCCTTTCGCGTCGAATCGTGGCGAAAGCCGATGCGCCAAATCCGGAAACAAAGATTCGTTTCATCTATCACACCGCACTCTCCCGCGATCCGGACAAGAAGGAACTCGACACGCTGATCCGCCTGCACGCGGAAGCTCTCTCGGAGTTTCGGCGCGACGCAGCAGCGGCGGAATCCATGGCTACGAATCCACTTGGCCCCGCAGATAAAGGCGCAGACTTGGCCGATCTCGCCGCTTGGACGGCTGTTGCCAATGTCGTCATGAATCTGGACGAATTTCTAATGCGACGATAAACTCGTATTTCCACCATATTCCTATGGACAAGCATCCGTCACCCCTGCATCCGAAACGTGAGGCAGCACTGCGCGCCAGCACGCGTCGCCAATTCCTCAGCACGACGGGGCAACTCAGCCTAGGAGCCATCGCTCTAGAGGCCCTCACCTCCGGTAGTGCTCTGGGAGCCGCAGCTTCCGGCGATCCACTCGCACCGCGTCGTTCCCAGTACCGGGCAAAGGCGAAGCGCGTGATCTACCTCCACATGTCGGGAGCACCGCCTCATCTCGATCTGTTCGACTACAAACCCGCATTGGTCAAACACAGTGGCGAAGAGTGTCCACCTTCCGTTCTCGCCGGACGCACCTTCGCCTTCACGACCGGTGTGCCCAAGCTGATGGGAACTCCCCGCAGCTTCGCCCAGTATGGGAAAGGCGGACTGTGGATGAGCGATGCCGCGCCGAACTTCCACACCATCGCCGATGATATCTGCCTGATTCGCTCGATGAATACCAGTCAGTTCAACCATGCTCCGGCGGAACTACTGCTCTTCACGGGATTCGAGCGCCAGGGTCGTCCCTCCATGGGATCGTGGGCCACTTATGGACTGGGCTCGGAGAGCGAGAATCTCCCCGGATTCGTCGTCATGATCTCCAGCGGCACACAGCCGAGCGGGGGCCAAAGCTGCTGGGGTAGCGGATTCATCCCCTCTGTCTATCAAGGTGTGCAATGTCGATCCAAAGGAGATCCCGTGCTCTTTGCCTCCAATCCTCCCGGTATGAGCCGCGATCTGCGACGAAAAACACTTGATGCCCTGCACGAGCTTAATTCCGAGCAGCTTTCTGAACTCAATCATCCCGAGACCGCTACCCGTATCGCACAGTATGAGTTGGCCTATCGCATGCAAACCAGCGTACCGGGAGTGATGGATATTTCTCAGGAACCCCAGCGTGTACTCGAGGACTACGGAGCCGTGCCCGGAGGAGCCAGTTTCGCCAACAACTGTTTGCTGGCTCGTCGCTTGGTGGAGCAAGGTGTGCGCTTCGTTCAGCTTTTCGACTGGGGCTGGGATTTTCACGGCACTTCGCCCGGTAGCGGCATTACGGACGGTCTCACGGCAAAGATGGCAGCGACGGACAAACCCGTAGCTGCCTTGATTCGCGATCTGAAACAGCGGGGATTGCTCGATGATACTCTCGTCGTGTGGGGTGGCGAGTTTGGACGGACTCCCTTCCGTGAGGGCCGAACAGCGGGCAGTCAGGTACTGGGACGCGATCATTATCCGGATTGCTTCTCACTCTGGATGGCCGGCGGGGGTGTGAAGGCAGGATTCAGCTATGGAGCCACCGATGAGCTCGGCTTCTCCATCTCTGAAAATCCTGTCGATGTTCACGATCTCCAGGCCACGATTCTGCATCTACTGGGCTTTGATCATGAAAAACTAATTTATCGATTCCAGGGACGCGACTACCGTCTGACCGATATCCACGGACGAGTGATTCACGATGTGCTCATATGAAATGTACAATGGATTGAGCACCCATGGGAAAGTGACTTGTATTCTCAGAATTATTCCTTAGACTGAGTAAATTAGACTGCTTACGATTAAGCTTTTAGTTCTGACTCTACCCCATCAAATCCAGATCACTCATGAAATTCCTCCTCGTACTCATTGCTGTCGCCGGACTCGGATACGCCGTCTATCTCGATAAAATTGTCACCCCAGGACTCCAGGCGCAAGTAGCTGATCTGCAGGAGAAAAATACCGATTTGGAGCAGCAGGTCGCCACTCTGCAGAAGGCCGCGACTGCTGCGAGCAAGGCCGCGAGCAATTCCAGTGCCGCTACCCCGGCGGCTCAACCCGCAGTGCAGATCACGCCACCAGTTCAACCGACTGCACCGACGGCACCCACTGCACCGACCGCACCTGCTCCGATAGCCGCCGCACCAGCCCCGGCTCAGACGAGTCCGATGCCTGCCGCTGCTGAGACGGCAACTCCAGCAACCGATCCGGCGAGCAAGAAGGCGGCCTTAGAATTGCAGCTCCAAGAATTGAACACTCAATACGATCTTCAAATGTCTGAATTCCGAACAAGAAAGCAGAGGCTCGGCTCCGAAATTGCCGATATGCAGTGGAAGAGAGATTCAGCGGTCAATGCGATGAACGATCAGATCTCGGCTTTGGAGAACAATAGAGGCTCAGGCTTGCGCATGAGCAAGGCAGACATTCCGCGACGAGTCGCTGCTCTGAAAGAGGATGCAGGGAAGCAGGTAGGTGCCATGGAAATTGAGATTAAAAAGAAGACGGATGAACTCTCGACACTCGAGTCTGATCGTATCCGCTACGAGGGTGATACCCAGACGAAGCTCAACGCTTTGAGAGCACAGATGCGTGCACTGTGAGTGTAGAAGCGAGAAAAGAAGCCCGATTCTGGAGCCTCGGCGCTTCCTCTCATCGGCAATCGGAGAGGCTACGCTCTCCGTTTGTTTTCACGAATCGATTGAGGGGCATTCGCACAAGGAATGCCCCTGACTCCGTGAACCGTTCCTTGCCAAAAGACGGGAATCCGGTTCAAAATGACGTAAGACACAGATTGACGATTTCCTTCGGCGTGGCTAAGTATCCTCTCTGTTCTAACCATGAGACCTCGCGCTCTTTCCTCGCTCTTGATTCCCTTCGCCCTCACGCTGGCGTTTTTTAGCCCACTCACCGTTCATGCGGCAAAAAAGGCAGCTCAAAAAGGTTCGACGATTTATGTGATACGTGGCGGCGGTGGGTATTTCCCCAACCTCGGTACGGTGATCAACCAGAAGTTCGAGGCAAAAGGACTGAACGTGGTGGACTTCCGGTACCATGAGCGATTTGCCGCAGCGCAGCAGATGGCACAGGCCTATCGCAACAAGAAACTCCCGAGTGGTATTATCATGATCGGATACAGCCTCGGGGGAGTAGGAGTTCTCGAGGTAGCGAATCTTCTCAAGGACGAAGGCATTCCCGTGCGCTTGTTGTTCCTGATCGAGACGATCAATCCCGTGCAGACGGTTCCGTCCAATGTACAGGAGTGTTTCAATCTCTATCACTTCCCAGCGGTTCTCGGTTCGGCGGTGAAGGCGGATTCGCCGAATACCAAGCTGACGAATTTCGAGGCTTACAGCGATGGCAAGCTGGGTCTGAACTACAGTCACTTCACCATGCCCTTCGTCCCCGAAGTGCATGAATTAATCGCCTCTCATCTCATCGCTGCGATCCAGACTAAGGCTCCTCGTGTGAACGCCGTAAGTGGAACTGCAAGAGAGCAGAAAATCGCTGATACTGGCAAGAGGAAAGCTCCCGCTAGCACAGATGCATTCGTCGAAAAGAAGAATCCCTTTGCAGAGTTTTTTGGAAGGACGACAGAGGTTCCTGCGAGCAATAAGGTTGATGCGGCTACCGAAGCGAGGTCCAAGAAGGCGGCTACCACGACGAAGGCAAGCGCATCAGTCAAGGGGAAAACCACACCAGCTCCTGCAGCGGAACCCGAGAAAAAGAATCCTTTCGCTGAACTATTCGGAGTGAAATCCTCGGAGACCTCAAGCACGGATCAGGCAAAGACAGGCAAAGCGACAGACGCGAAGAAAGCAACCGCTCCTGCTAAGACGACTGCTTCCGCGAAGGGAAAAACCACACCAGCTCCCCAAGAGGAACCCAAGAAAAAGAATCCTTTCGCTGAACTATTCGGAGTGAAATCCTCGGAGACCTCTAGCACGGATCAAGCAAAGACTGCCAAAGCGACAGACGCGAAGAAAGCGACCGCTCCTGCCAAGACGACAACTGTTTCCGCGAAGAGAAAAACCACCACAGCTCCCCAAGAGGAACCCAAGAAAAAGAATCCTTTCGCTGAACTATTCGCAACGAAGGCAAAGTCCAGTGACGCTCAGTCGTCTGCTGCCTCTGCCACCTCAAAAAAGGATTAATCCCAGAGAAATTCCTCTCTCCTATTCTGCGCTTCCCTCACTATCGGAATGGCGGAAAGTGAAAAACCCTTCGTGAGAATTCGTCGCGATGTCTTGCGCCTGGTGAGCGGGATTCCCGAAGGACGTTTCACGACCTACGGTTCCATTGCCGCTCATCTGGCCGTGAATCCCCGGATAGTCGCACGCTCTTTGGCGACTCTGGAGGAGTCTGAGTCGTCTGTTATCCCGTGGTTTCGAGTCGTCGCAGCCGAAGGACGCCTCAGTCAGGGCATGGAGGCTGACTTGCGCGAAGAGCAACGCCAACGGCTGACTCAAGAGGGTCTGGTGATTAATCAAAGAGGGTTCATCGTCGATCCAGACCGCCATTTTTTCAGCGTGGGTCGTAGTCGAGTGATCCGTCCGGTCGTTGAATAAGAAAGAGATCTCAGGTGAGATTCTGGAAATTGCAGCTAGGTTGTTGGCTTTGCTCCATCGTTCTCGCATGACCCCTCCCTCCCCTCTCTATGCCCTGATTCTCGCTGGTGGTAGCGGCACACGCTTCTGGCCGCTGAGCCGCAATGCGAAGCCGAAGCAACTTCTCGCCCTGTTTGACGAAGAGACGCTGATCGAGAAAGCGGTGAATCGCCTCGACGGATTAATTCCTCCCGAACGAATTCTGGTTTTGACCAATGAAGCTCAGGTCGAAGGAATCCGCCAGGCACTGCCGAAGCTGCCTGCGGAGAACATTGTCGCCGAGCCAGCTCGACGAGACACCGCGCCCGCGATCGCACTGGCGGCGGGATGGATCGCAGCGAGGGATCCGCAGGCAACGATGATCGCCCTACCCGCCGATCAACTGGTGGTAAAAACGGATGAGTTCAGGCGCGTTTTACAGGCTGCAGCGGCGGCGGCGGCGGCGGGAGCGATCGTGACACTGGGGATCAAACCTGATTGGCCTTGCCCCAGCTACGGATACATCGAGCGAGGGGCTCCTGTCTCCACAGATGATGGGGGAACGGGCCTCGCAGTGCACGAGGTGATACGCTTTCGCGAAAAGCCCTCGGTCGAGACGGCGGAGACCTTTCTGGCCCAGGGTAACTTCTCTTGGAACGCGGGAATTTTTATCTGGACGATTCCCACTCTACTGAAGGAACTCACTCAGCATTGCCCCCAGTTGGCCGAGTTCGTGGAGGTACTTCGTCAGTCTCCGGATTTTCATGACACGCTCGCTGCTCACTTTCCGAGACTTGATCGAATTTCCATCGACTTCGCGCTGATGGAGAAAGCGCAGCGTATTTTGAATCTGGAGGCGGATATCGGCTGGGATGATGTCGGAGGGTGGCCCTCGGTGGCGAAGTATTTGGAACAGGATGACGCCGCCAACGCTTTTCGTGGAGCGTTACTGGCGGTGGATGCACGGGAAAATATCGTATTTTCTGTCGATGGGATGCCTCGGGTCAGTTTGCTGGGTGTGGAGAATCTGATCATCGTGCAGACATCCGATGTCCTGCTGGTCGCAGATCGGCGGAAAGCAGATCAGATCAAGACGCTGGTCGATCAGTTACCTCCAGAATTACTCTGAACAGATGGATCCCACTCCGACATGGGTGCGCGCTCTCGGGATCGATCACGGAGATGCTCGGATCGGTCTAGCAATTAGTGATGATCTCGGTTTTCTAGCGCATCCTCTGGAAACAGTTTCGAACAAAAATACGGAGACTGCGATCACTCGCATCGTCCAAATCGTCGAGGATCGAAAAATCGAGGATCTCGTCGTCGGTCTGCCCCTGCGGATGGATGGGAGCGAAGGAGATGCGGTGAAAAAAGTGCGTGCTTTCTCCGCTCGATTGCGCTCCCGACTCCCCGAAACGCTTCGCTTTCACGAGATGGATGAGACTTTCACGACAGTGACCGCTTATCAAAAGATGCGAGAGTCTGGGAGAAAGGCGAAGCAGGCCAAGCCTGTCATCGATCAGGCGGCGGCGGTAGAGATTCTTCAGGCGTGGTTGGACGGGCGGGGGATGGCAAATCACTGAAGGAATCGACCGATCTTCTTGGGTTTTTGCCATCACGAACGCTCGAAAATTCAGGAAAGTTGTGCCCATGTCTCCCCAATTGATGTAATCTGCTCCGCCACCCCGAAGATTGCCGAAGATGTCCCTTCAATCCCACTGCACACCCCGCCCGTCAGTTTTCGCCGCTGATCGACGCGCCACAGTTCTCAATCTGGACGCTTTTCTCAGCGGACAAGTCAACGGCGCTGAGTTTTTCGACGAAAATTACTTCACCGCCGGGATGCTTTCGCTGGTGGACCGCGCTTTCCGACACCTCTCGGGCAATGGCGCGGGATCGTCCGTGTTCCTGCTGTCCCAGGCCATGGGCGGAGGCAAGACCCACAGCATGATCGCCCTCGGTCTCCTCGCCAGAGACCCGGAACTGCGCCAGAAAGTTTTGGGAGAACAAAACCCGGCCTCGAAACTCGGCGAATGCCAGGTCGTGGGATTCAATGGGCGCAACACCGATGCTCCAGGAGGCATCTGGGGTTCCATCGCGGAGCAGCTCGGCAAGGCCGATCAATTCGCCCGCTACTGCTCGCCGCTGCTCCAAGCCCCCGGACCCGAGGCTTGGAAGCAGCTTTTCGGTTCGCAGCCCATCATACTCTTCCTCGACGAGCTTCCTCCCTACCTCGAATACGCAGTCGCTGTCCCAGTGGGGAATGCCCATCTCGGCACAGTAACCACCGCCGCTTTGGCGAACCTCTTCGTGGCGGTTGCCGACATGGAAAATGTTTGCCTCGTCCTGTCCGACCTCGCCGGCTCCAACTACAGCGTGGGGCAGGCCAAGCTCGAATCCGCCTTCAACCGGTCCATCAGCGGCATTACCTCCGAGGCGAAGCGCATCGCCGTCCCCATCACCCCTGTCAATCCGAACGGAGACGAGCTTTACCACATCCTGCGCAAGCGCCTGTTTTCCCAAACCGCTCCGGAAGTCGAAGTGAAGCAGGTGGCAGACGCCTACCGCGAGGCACTCCGCGAGGCGGTGAAAATGGGACTTACCTCCACCACGCCGGAGTCACTGCACGCCCGGTTTTTGGATTCCTATCCCTTCCACCCCGACCTCCGGGAACTCGTCGGCAAGTTCAAGGAAAACGAAGGCTTCCAGCAGACGCGTGGCATCATCCGGCTGATGCAGATCGTAGTGTCCGATCTCTGGAAATCCGGAAAAGCGGAAACAATCGAAGTCATCCACCCCTATGACCTCGATCTGAACGTGGACGAAATCGCCTCCGAAATTCGGACGATCAATCCCAGCCTGAGCGAAGCCATCGCCCACGATGTCGCCCATGGAGGAGACGCCGAGGTGGAACAGATCGACCTCGCGAATGGGAATTCCGACGCTTCCGACGCCGCGCGTCTGATTCTCGTGGCATCCTTGTCCACCACGGCGGGAGCCATTCACGGCCTGCGGGAGTATCAGCTCGTGGACTGCCTCCAGCGCCCCGGACGCGACCTCTCCACCTTCAAGGCCAACGTCCTCGACAAGCTCGCCACCCGTGCCTGGTATCTCCACAATTCCGCCGACGGACGACTCTTTTTTAAGAATCAGCAAAACCTCGCCGCCAAGCTCCGCTCCACCGCCCTCTCTCTTCATAGCGAGACCGTGGATCGCATGCTTCGGGAACACTTGGAGGCTTACTTCTCCGCCTCGCTCCGCGATTGCTATCAGACCGTCAAGGTCCTACCTCCGCCGGACGAGGTCCAGATCGAGCAGGAAAAGACCACCCTCGTCATCGTCAGGCCCGGCGGTCAGGCCCACCAGTTGCCCATCTCCTCCGACTGGCAGGGCTGGTGGGAGCAACAGCAATACAAGAACCGCGTGCTTTTCCTCACCGGTTCGCGCGATACCTTCCAAAAGGTTCTCGATTCCGCCCGGCAAACACGGGCTCTCGACAGCATCGAAGACGATTTGAAATCCGAGAGCACCCCGGCGGACGATCCGCAGTGGCGGGCTTTGGACATCCTCCGCGACCGTGTGGGACTCCAATTCACCTCCGCGCTCAAGGAAGCCTTCGACCAGATCGTCTATCCCTCCATCAACTCCGCGCTCCGTTCCACCGGCATCGACCTTGCATTCGCTGGGAACACCAGCGGGGAAGCCACCATCCGCCACACGCTGGAAAGTGCGCAGAAATTCACCACCAAGATCGACGAAGACACCTTGCGCAGCCGAGCTGAGGCACGCCTCTTCGGTGGGGCGGAGAGCAAGGTCGTCCTTTGGTCCGACTTCAAGCGCGCAGCAGCCGTCAACACCACTTGGCCGCTTCACAAGATTTCCGCGCTCGATGATCTCAAGGAAGAATGCATCCGCCGGGGGCACTGGCGTCAGGAGGGGAATCACATCCGTCGAGGCCCCTTCCCACCGCCATCCCCGGAAGTTGCCATCCGCGAGCTTTCGACGGAGGAGGACGGAGACGGCCACACCTACCTCAAGATCGAGCCGCTTCACGCCCCCTGCATCGTGTTTGAGCCGGGCGATGCCGATCCCACTCCCTCCTCCAGCCCTGTGCCCACACCGTCCCGCTTCGAGGCCAGCGCCATCCGCTACCGCTTCTTGGCTTTCGATCCCGAAGACAGGTCACGCGTCAGTGTCGTCAGGGAGTGGACCGCCAAGCTCCGGCTCAAATACCAGCTTCACAACCGTGGCGACCACTACGAAGCCGAGCTGCTCGCCATGCCCCGGGCGAGCGGCATCACCATCCGCTACACCACCGACGGCTCTTCGCCCACCAGTTCCGGCGCGGCGACCTATGACGGGCCGATCCGGGTTCCCGCGAACTGCCGGGTCGTGTGTGCCATCGCGGTTTCCTCTGCCTACACGATCAATTCGGAAAGCATTCGCATTCCCATCCCGCAGAAGGGGGAGGAAGAGCGGACGCTCGATCCGCACCTCCCGGCCAAGTGGACCCAATCCACGCGCATGGATGACACAGGAGCCGTCTGGGATCTGATCGGCCGTCTGGAAAAGGCGGGAAATGTCCTGGCCTTCGACATCAGCCTCACGGCGGAAAGCGCCGATGGCACGCAGAATGTGGAATATTCCGGCGCACTCGAAGCGGGTTACGGAGCGGCTGCACTCAAGCAGGTGGCGGAGAGACTCCAGGAAATTGTCGGCGATGGCAGCCTCCGCACCACCATCGCCAGCCTGAGTTTCCCGACCGGCCAATCCCTGCTTGATTGGCTCAAGGCCGGCAACATCCCGTTCGATCTCACCAAAGTCACCCAATAAGCCATGCCCGCCCGCAGGACATCCGCCGCATCGTCGCGCAAGCCCGTCGGGCTGGGATTTCTTCCCGCCGAGGCTCGCCACGGCTTCCTCATCGACGTGCCGAAGGGCAACGGCAGCGGCGATATCATCTGCATCACCGAGCACCGGGGCGACGACCTGAATCAACTCGGCGAGCGTTCGACCTCCGCCCCGAACCCTAACGATCCGGGGCTGCGCGTTGTCATCGACCGCACCCGCTGGCTCGCCCTGGCACCCGCTTTTTGGGAGGATGCCAACCGCCGCCTGCGCGCTAACGGCCTGCCCACGCGGAAGTTCGTCAAAAATCCCGGCAAACCCGTTCCCGTCCACCCTTCCCTCGGCAAGGAACTCTGCATCCTTTGCTGGTCCGTGGAAGACGCTTCGCCCGACGACATCCCCAACGCCCTCCGCAACTGGGATGCTCTCGCCCCCGAAGAACGCTGGTGGCTCTACACCATGACCGTCGCCACCACCGGCCAGGCCATGCAAAAAGGCATAGGCTGGCGCAAAGCCCTTCGCGCCGCCCTTGCAGACAACCCCTTCGTCAAAGGCGAAGGCCTCTCGCCCAAAGCCCGCCGCGAACTCCTCGGCCACTCCCAGATGACTCTCGGACTCTGAGTCTCCCAACGAGCTGCGACTTGACATCATACAGCAATACAGCAACCTGTATTTCATGAAAGCCACCTTTGATATCCCAGATGATCTTTACCGCCTCGTCAAGGCCCGTAGTGCCCTCGAAGGCCGCCCAATCCGCTCCGTCGCCGTCCAGCTATTTCAAGACTGGCTGGCAACGCCAGACTCGCCACCGGAAGAGCCTCCCTCTGCAGAGGACGCCCTGACCGAGGAAGATTACGAGAAATTCCCATGGCTGAAGATCACCCGCAAATTCATCAAGTCCGGCATGAGCCACGACATGGATGAGATCCGCGAAGCCATCACCCGTGGTTCTGCCGCCGAAACTGCGGAAAAGCTCGCCACCAACCAAGCATGAGCGCAGGCCCTTGGGAACTAGATACTTCCGTGGTCATGCGGCTTCTCGTCGGCGAGCCGCTCCCGCAATACCGGCGCGCATGCGATTTCCTAGAGGCGCAGATTGCCGATGGCCAGTCGGTCCACGTCAGCGACCAGGTATTGGCCGAGGCGTATTTTGCCCTCCAGTCCTTCTACGAAATCTCCAAACCGGAAGCCTTGGGCGTGCTTCTAAAATTTGTTGAGGGAAACGGCATTGCCGCCACCGCACTGGCTAGAGAAATCCTAGCCCTTCCCAGTCTGGCCACTGCCAAGCCCGGCTTCGTGGATCGGCTCATCCACGGTGCCAGCCAATCCGCCGGCCACACCCTCGTCACCTTCGAAAAAGCCGCCCAAAAACTTCCCGCCACCTTGGTTCTTTGATACTCTGATGAAGTGCTGACTTTAGCGATCTTGAGGGGCAACCATAAACCCATTTCCTAACCCATATGAAAACCACGCTCGACCTACCAGATGGTCTTCTCATGGAGGCCAAAACTCTTGCGGCTCGACGTAAAATCACCCTCAAAGCCCTCGTGGAAAGCGCACTGCGTAGCGAAATCCGTCCCGCCGCCGAAATGGAAAATCCCGATCCGGAGAAATTCGAAATCGGGCCATTGGGCATTCTTCGGATCAAACGCCACCCTAATGCAAAACCCGTGACGCTTGATGACATCCAGCGGATCCAGAACGAGATAGCCGAAGAAGACATGCAAAAGGCTCTGCACCCAAACCGACCATGATTCTATTGCTGGTTGCCAATATGCTCATCGCCTTGGGTGACGCCGGACACGACCACGAGGCCGCTGCGATGCGTTTCTTTGAAAGCGAAGCCGTCCCCTGTGGCTGGGCGGCCTATCATCCGATTCTAATCTAGTCGCGCTCATACTCCTTCTGCCACCACCATCATCACCTTCGAACTTTGGGACCTATGCCCACTGCCAATCAAATCAAATCACTCCTCCAAAGCCACACCAATGGCGATGACGAGCGTTTTTACGCGGTCGCCTTGCAGGTTGCGGCGGACGAAGCCCGGCGAGGTCACCAGAAGCTCGCCGAAGAATTGCGCGAACTCGTCAAGTCCTCGCGCCGAAAACTCGACGACCCGTCTCAAAAGGGAAATGTCATCAGTTTCTCTGCCCCTGTCGGCGAAGCAGCGGACATTCTCGAACCTGTTTCCACCCATGGGAAAGTATCCGACCTAGTTCTCGCAAAGAGCTTGGAGGAACGAATCCGGCGCATCGTCCACGAGCAGAAAAATCTGAGTAAAATCAAGGAAAACAACCTTCGCCCTCGTCAGAAGCTCCTCTTCACCGGACCTCCCGGCTGCGGCAAAACCGCTACGGCTTCCGCCTTGGCAGCCGAACTCGGATTGCCCCTCTTCGTCGTCAGACTCGATTCCTTGCTCAGCCGATACCTCGGAGAATCGCTCGCCAAACTCCGTCTGGTTTTCGAAGCCGCCGAAACGACCCGCGCCGTCTATCTCTTCGACGAATTCGACAGCATCGGCTTCACCCGTGAAACCCCGAACGATGTCGGGGAAATGCGCCGAGTGCTCAATGCTTTCCTCGTTTTCATCGAGCGCCTGCGCGGCAACAGCATTGTTATCGCCGCTACGAATTATGGCGAACGACTCGACAAGGCCCTGTTCCGCCGCTTCGATGATTTAGTGGAATTCGGACTGCCCGCTTCCGCGCAGACCCGCGAGATCATCAAGCGTCTTCTCCGGAATGTCGATAAAGAACGCCTTTCATGGAACCGGATCGAACAAGCAGCCCAAGACCTCAGCTATGCGGAGATCACTCGCGCCTGTGAGGAAGCCATCAAAGAAGTCGTCATCCATGATCGGCAAAAGGTCACGAACGAAGCTCTCGTAGCCGCCCTGACCGAACGGCGCATTTATCTCAATCATTAAGTCTTTCGACCCTGCCTCCAGAATTGCCCCATCATGTCCGATAACCCTCTGCCTCATCTCCGATTCAGCGCTCCGGTGGAGCGTCTGAATTTCAGTGGGCGGGGTGGAGGTAGAGCGGACACTCCCTTTCCCCGGGATCGGGCAGGCCACGCGGCCAGCCTTCGCGCCCAACTCGTCACAATTGATTCGGCTTTCGATAAAATCGCCCAAGAACGGGAGCAAAACCAACTCTCCTCCGAATTCGGGCTCATCCTCAATGTGGTTTCGGAGCCGGACTATCCACTGGCATTCACTAGTCTTGAGGACGTCGGTCGTGGCAGCACACCTTCCATCGTTCTTCTCAATCTTCGCCGAGAAGAAACGCCTCAGGGCGACGTGACTAAGGCCGCCGTTTTCGTTCCCTTTGGTCAACTCAAGGTTCTAGTTAAAAAAGTCGAAGATTACGCGACCAAAGACAGCAAGGACAAGAAAGGCAACATTACCGGACCCCGCAACCAAGCCCTGCTGGCGAACATCGCCTCCATCTCAGTGGCTGCTTTTGATGCGCTGTGGACCGATCCTGAAGCCCCGCCTTCCGCAGACGAACTCGCATGGTTTGAATTCTGGATTCGACGGGATGATGCCAAGTGGGAGGCTCAACTCAAACACGAGTTCATCGCTCTTAATCTGGAATTTCCAAAACTGAAACTAACCCTTCCCGAACACGCCGTTATCGTGGTTCGGACGAGGAGGGAAACCATCGAATCCTCTCTGGATCTCCTCAACGCTCTTTCAGAAATCCGGCGGGCTAGACCGTGTAGCGTAGGGTTGACCGATCTTTCTGGCACTGAACAGGAAGAATGGATCGACGAAGCACTCGAACGCATCCACTGGCCTACCGATGAAGCCCCTGCGGTTTGCTTAATCGACTCGGGGGTCAATCGTGCCCACCCATTGATCGAACCGCTCCTAAACGAGAGGGATAGTGAGACCGTTTTTGCGGATGACGATCGCTCCGACGACATGTGGCACGGCACTCCCATGGCCGGCCTTGCCGCCTTTGGAGACATCCGGCGCTTGATGCTTTCCACGGAAACGTGGCATCAGCTTCATCGTCTTGAATCCGTCAAACTCATCCGCTCCACCACCTCCCACGATCCCGAGAACTACGGTGCAGTCACCTTGCAGGCGATCGCCCTTCCCGAGATCGCGTCTCGCCGCTCTCGTGTTTATTGCATGGCCATCACCGCGCCCGGCCCGAACACACAGGGCAACCCATCGTCATGGTCGAGCGCCATCGACATGGCCGCTGCTGGGCAGGAACATGAAACCGCCGAGCCGAAAGTCATCCTTCTCTCCGCCGGAAATACCCGCGAACACCCGAACGATTTCGACTATCCCGGCGACCTCCTCCGCGCCGCAGTCGAAGATCCTGCGCAAGCGTGGAATGCCATCACCGTCGGTGCGATCACCAGCCGGGTGATGATTCAGGAGAACGACGACGAAGCGCAGCGTTCCACTCCGCTCGCACCTCTTAGCGGTCTCAGTCCCTTCACCCGCACCGCTCACGAGTGGCGGTCGGACTGGCCGATTGGTCCGGATGTCGTCATGGAAGGCGGGAATCTGGCGAAGAGTCATGACGGTGCTCACCTGCATTTCGACTCGCTCCAACCGCTATCCACCGCCGCCAACTTCCGGATTCGACCGATCACTCCTTTCAACGCCACTAGTGCCGCCGCCGCACAGGCGGCCTGCATCGGCGGGAAACTCATCCAGCGCTACCCAGACTACCGGCCGGAGACGATTCGCGGCCTTCTCGTCCACGCCGCCCGCTGGCCGGAGGCCCTTCTGCGTCGGGAAAACCTCGATCCACACGCCGCTGGCAAGACGGCTCAGGTGGAGCATCTGATGCGTAGCTACGGCTTTGGCGTGATCGATGAAAACCGGGCGCTCAACAGCCTCCCCACCCAAACGACCATCGTCATGGAACGGGTCATCCAGCCATACAAGGGAAAATGGAATGACCCGAAGCTCAACGAATGCCACCTCATCCCGCTGCCTTGGCCGCGCCAAGCACTCGAAGGCGATCCCGACGTTTCCGCCACCCTCCGGGTCACACTCTCCTACTTCATCGAACCCAATCCCGGTTCGAGAACCTGGGAAAAAAGCCAGAAATACCACTACGCAAGCTGCCTTCTCCGTTTCCGGCCCAAGCACCGGGACATGTCTCTGGAAAAATTTCGTGCTCGACTCGACGCGGAGGAGAAATCTTCCGGTGACAGGTTTTCAGACCCGGGTTGGGCGGTCGGCGGCACTCGTCGGGGAAAGGCAGGATCGCTGGTTCAGGATGTCTGGAAAGGCTCCGCAGCCCAACTGGCCGAAATGGGGCACATCGCCGTCATTCCCGCCAAAGGTTGGTGGGCCTATCGTCACTTCCGCCCCGGACACGAGCTTCATGGCTGCCACCTCCGGCGTGTCCATTACTCGCTCATCATTAGCTTGGAGTCAGAGACATTACTGCCTATTTACAACGAAGTCGCTGCTGCCATCACGACCATCGAAACTGCCGCCTCCATATCAGTCAAAGCCCCATAAGAATCTCCCCCATGCCCGCCTTCATCGAGACTCAGTTTCCCATCGCGCGCCTCTCTGCGGAGGCTTACAAGGAGCGCAAGGCGAACAACGGCCAGACGCTCACGCGACTGGGGAAATGGTGGGGGCGCAAGCCGCTGATCCTCGTGCGCGCCTCCATCCTCGGCATGCTCATGCCTGCCTCGGACGATCCGAAGCGCGATCGCGAGATCTTCCTGAAAATCCTCACCATGGATGACGAGGGTGCGTGGCAGCGCCAGAAGGGCGACATTCCCGTCTCTGCGTGGCTCGAGGCCGCGCCGCCGGAGATTCTGGAAGAATTCTTCTCCGCCCGTGGCTTTCGCCAGGGTCTCACGGATGAGGAAAAGCAAAAGGTCTGCCAGCGCATTTGGGACGGACTGACCAGGGCGGAAAAAAAGGCGCTCGATGACCAGCGCCGCCGTCCCGTGCCGGACCGCGCCGCCTTCGATGCCCTGCCCTATGCCGAGCGCATTCGCGACTGCGAACGACCGGAAAGCATCGCCGGGCCCAGCGAAGAAGCCTGGGAGGAAATCAACGAGCATCTCGGCACCACCGCCGCCAGCCTGCCGGAACTCATCGCACAGCTCGGGCAAAAAACCTTTGGCCGCACCCCGCGCGTGGGGGATGCCTTCTGCGGCGGCGGCTCCATCCCCTTCGAGGCCGCCCGCATCGGCTGTCAGGCCTTCGCCTCTGATCTGAATCCCGTGGCCGGGCTGCTCACCTGGGCCAGCCTGAACCTGCTGGGCGGCGGTCAGGAGGTGCAGGAGGAAGTGATGCGCGTGCAGGCACAGGCCCTCGCCGACGCGGATGATCAGGTCACCGCCTGGGGCATCGAACACAACGAGCACGGCGAGCGCGCCGATGCCTTCCTCTACTGTGTGGAGGTGAAGCCCGAAGGCTGCGACTACTTCATCCCGCTCGCCCCGAGCTGGCTGGTAGGAGAGAAATCCAAGGCCATCTGCCGATGGAGCCGCGTGGAGGGCTCCGACCGTCTGCAAGCAGAGATCGCCACCGTATCCGCCGACGAAGTAAAAGCCTACAAGGCCGGGAAAAACGCCACCGTCGCCAATAGTCGCGTGCTAGATCCCTTCGATTCCGACCGCAGTTGGTCAGTGGAATCCCTGCGTGGCAGCGATGGCCTGCGCCGCTGGACCAACGAGGATCTCGTGCCCCGCCCCGGCGATGTCTTTCAGGAGCGGCTCTACTGCATCCGCTGGGTGAAAACCGTGATGAAACACGGCAAGTCCAAGGAAATCCGTCGCTACGCCGCTCCCACCGCCGACGACCTCGCCCGCGAGGCCAAGGCGCTGGACCTCCTCCGCGAACGCTTCGCCGACTGGCAGAATGCTGGCTTTATCCCGTCCAAGGCGATCATCAGCGGCTACAATACGGAGCAGCCCATTCGCGAACGTGGCTGGACCCACTGGCACCACCTGTTCACCCCGCGCCAGTTGCTCACTCACGGTTTGTTGGCGGAGATTTCCGCCAATCTCGCGAAGACGCAGGCACAAAAGGCTGGGGTGCTTCTAGGTTTTGGAAAATTGGCCAACTGGGACTCTCGCTTGTGTCAATGGATGGGGGACGCTGCCCATGAATGCACAAACTACGTATTCAGCAATCAGGCGATCAATACGTTATTCAATTTCGGAATACGACCTATATCAAAATTGGAAACCGCATGGCCTGTTATTTCAAAACCGAACGATATTATCTGTTATTCCAATAGCGTAATCCAAATCGACGCCCGCGACCTCCGCGAAACCTGCGACATCTGGCTTACCGATCCGCCCTACGCCGACGCGGTAAACTACCACGAACTCGGCGATTTCTTCCTCGCTTGGTATGACAAGCAACTCGCCAAAGCCTTCCCCGAGTGGACGCCGGATTCCCGAGCCGAACTCGCCGTGCGCGGTGAGGGCGAGGACTTCCGCCGCGCCATGGTGGACATTTACAAAAACCTCGCCCGCCACATGCCGGACGAGGGCCTCCAGATGGTGCAGTTCACCCACCAGAATCCCGCCGTCTGGGCAGACCTCGGCATGATCCTCTGGGCTGCCGGATTGAAAGCCACCGCCGCCTGGACCATCAGCACCGAGACCGAAGCCGTCGGCATCAAGAAGGGCAACTACGTCACCGGCACCGTCTGCCTGGTTCTGCGCAAACGCGTTTCCCCGGAGCCGGGATTCCTCGATGAGGTCTATCCACTGGTCGAGGACGAGGTGCGCCGCCAGATCGCCTCCATGCAGGCGCTCGACGACCCATCGGACTCACCGGCTGGAATCGGAGAGCCGAATTTCAACGATGCGGATTACCAGCTCGCCGCCTACGCTGCCGCCCTCAAGGTGCTCACCCAATACGCCACCCTGGATGGCCGCGACGTGGAGCACGAGGTCTTCGCGGTGCGCGACAAAAAGGAGAAAAGCGATTTTCAGATCGTCATCGAGCGCGCCATCACCATCGCCTGCGATCTGCTCGTGCCCCGAGGCCTCGACGCAGTGTGGCGCGACCTCGCGCTGGTGGAACGCTACTACCTGCGCGCCATCGACATCGAAAGCCGAGGCGAGCGCCGCAAGGGCATGTATGAGGAACTCGCCCGAGGCTTCGGCGTCACCGACATCAAAGCTCTCCTGCACAGCGACAAAGCCAACGGCGCCCGCATGCACACCCCCACCGGCTTCGCCGCCAGCCTCCTCGCCAAACCCGGCACCGAAGCCACCCACCCCTTTGCCGCCTCGCCACTGCGCCACCTGCTGTTCGCCATCCGCGAGACCACGGCAGCCGACCTCAGTCCCGAACCCGGACGCCAATATCTGCGCGACACCTTCGGTCCCTCCTACTGGCAGCACCGCGAAAGCTTCACCAGCCTACTCGACTGGATCGCCGCCCTCGCCAACGCCGAAGGCATGTCCGAGTGGACCGCCGACTCCGAAGCCGCAAGAATCCTTGCCGGAAGGCTGAGAAATGATCAAGCTTGAAGTAGTGTATGATGACCGATTCCATCCAAGAGCCAACCAATAGCGGTATCCGCGTGGATATGGTGAGAATCGCCCGTTTCCGCTCCTTGCAAAACATCGAAGTCGAATTGGGTGACATCTCCCTCTTGGTGGGAATGAACAACACTGGCAAGACCTCCTTTCTCAAGGCACTGCATCTCGCGCTTGGAGCGGAACGCCGAACGATTTCTCCGGATGATTTTTTCATCGATTCGGAAGGGAACGAGGCGAAGGATATCCTGATTGATATCCGCATTGTTCCCGTGGATGCGAAGGGGATGCGGACGCATACATTCGCCCAAAACTGGATCGACAATGATTTGGGTGGCAGCAACCTTATCATCGCTGGCTCCGATGATCGGGAGTTTGTCGCCATTCGCACCCGGATTACTCTAGATGTGATAAAAAACGATTTTGTGCTTGATCGAAGAACCCTAGCGGAATGGCCGGAGTTTGCTACTTGGCAGGAAGCCACTACCCGAGCACGAGTGCCTCGCTTCGAGCAATTCGTGTCATATTTTATCGATGCCCAGCGCGATGTGATCGGCGATCTGCGAGCGCGGTCCTCGTATATGGGAAGATTGCTTTCAAAAATCGAGATTCCGGAAGAAGCGATTATCGAGCTTGAGGAAAGACTGGGCCAACTCAATGACGACATTGTTTCCCGGAGCGAAGTGCTCAGCCACGTCCGCGAGGTTCTGACCGGGCTCAACCGCACGGTGCCGACCTTTGGAGAAGGGGTGGAAATCAGTCCGGTCAGCAAGAAGATGCGCGATCTGGTAAAAGGCGTGGGGATACAATTCGCTGATGAGGGAGGGTCATCCTTTCCATTGGAATCTCACGGGATGGGCACACGGAGCTGGGCCTCCCTGCTGAGCTTCGATGCCTATATTTCATGGACTGGAAAACTTGCGGAACGTGAAAATTTGCCCTTTCACCCGGTTTTGTTTCTAGAGGAACCAGAGGCCCACCTCCATCCGAACGCGCAACGCTCGGTATACGGCCAACTCAGTCAGGGACGTGGCCAGCGCATTGTCAGCACCCACTCCCCGTATGTCGCCGGACAGGCGAACTTAACCAGCCTTTTGCATTTCTCAAAAATCAATGGTGCTACCCAAATCCGAAAGTTTCCGAGCGAAAATCTCTCTCCAGATGAAATCAGGAAAATCGGTCGGGAAATCATGCGTTCGCGAGGAGAGCTACTCTTTGCCTCCGCCGTCGTTCTTTTCGAGGGCGAGACCGAGGAGCAAGCTTTGCCGATGTTTGCGCGGCGCCATTGGGGGCAACATCCTTTTGAGCGCGGAGTCTCTTTTGTCGGTGTGGGCGGGGAAGGAAACTACCTGCCTTTTTTGCGGATGTTCGAAGCGATGGGAATTCCGTGGTTTATTTTCAGTGACGGAGAGCCTAATGCCCGCAATTCGGTGCGATCAGCGTTGGAAGCAGCAGGGTTAGAGTCGGTTCCCCTCTCTGTCGTTACTCTGCCGAACGACAAGGCCATTGAAGGGTATCTTCTGGCTGAAGGTTACCAAGCCGAATTGAAACAAGCGGTGATCGAATACCAAAAACCATTTCATAACGAACAGCATGAAAGGGCCAAAAGCGCCGAAATCATGGCTTGGCCGGATACCAATCTCGAGAATTTCTTGAAGAGCAACAAAACCGGGATGGCATCGCACTGGGCGAAGGCGATTCTTGCACTCCAAGACGAGCGTTCCATTCCAACCGCTATTCGGGATCTCTTTCAGCAAATCGATCAGACGCTTAACCCCAAACCGCCGGAGACGAATCCATGAGCATCAATCTTTCCCCTGCGCAGCGCGACATCGTTGAAGCCCCCGACGGTCACTATCTGGTGGTCGCCTCGGCGGGCAGCGGCAAAAGCCGTGTGCTGACGGAACGGGTCCGTTATTTGCTCGAGGTGCGAAAAATCCGCTCCCGCATTCTGGCTCTCACCTTCACCAACAAGGCTGCGGAGGAAATGCGGCATCGCCTGCAGGAAGTGCCCGATCTTTCGGAGCGAACTTTCATCGGAACCATTCACAGCTTCTGCCAAACACTTATTGAAGCGCATGGCGCGGGTATTGGATACCCGGCCATGCCTGCGATTCTCGAACGCGAGAGCGACCGCATCGCCATGCTGGAGGAAGTCTTCACCCAAAGCGCCGAACTGGGTCGCTATTTGAAGCAACGGCCAACGCCCAAGGAACGCAGATCCTTTCTCTACGATGTTCGTGAAACGATCAGCCTTTGCAAACGTGACTGGAAGAAGTTCCAGGCGATCAGCAACGGCGACTGGGACAGTCCCGAAGAGGTTCAGGTGTTTCTCGAATATCAACAGCATCTCACGAGTCAGGGAGTGATCGACTTCGATGACATCCTGCTACTGGCCTACCGCATCCTCTCCGAGCGGCCTGCCGTTGCCTCGATCTACCACCGCACCTATCGTTACTTGTTTGTCGATGAAGCGCAGGATCTAAACTCCGTGCAGTATTCCATCATCCGAACACTAGGGGAGAATGCGGCGTCTGTACTATTGGTGGGGGACCCGAACCAAGCGATCTATGGTTTCAATGGATCGAGCAAGGAATTCATGCTGGACACGTTTCCGCGGGACTTTGGTGCCACGCTTGTGGAACTGAGGGAAAACTTCCGTTCATCGCGGGCAGTCATACGAGCGGCCAATGCGCTCTATCCAAACAGCATCGAACTTGAGAGCGCCACGTTGAAAGGGGAAATCAAAATCGAAGCCTGTGCTGATGAAGATGCGGAGGCGATCTGGGTTCGGGAAAAGATCGCGGGGTTTCTTGCCGATGGCACGCACGATGACATCGAAGGACCCATCACTCCCGACCGCATCGCCGTGCTGGCCCGCAACCGCTACATGTTCGCTTCCTTGCAGAAGGAATTGGAAAATCATGGAATCGAGCATTATCTGAGAATGCCTAGTGGCGGCGCAACTTTGGAATCGGACCTCGGGCGGCTTTTCGATCTCGGCATCCGCATTCTCGTGAACCCAAAGAATCGCCTTCATTATGAGGAATTGCTGCAGCGCTTCGGTGTGTCCGAGAGCTTGGCCGTGGACGGTGATGATCCTCTGGCACTACTCCAAAGGGCTTGTGAAACCGCGTCGGAATCCGCCCGTCCCTTCATCAGACCACTACTTGAAGCTTGGACGCTCCTCTACGCCGATGTGAACAAGTTTACCACGGTGTTGGGCGACTTGGAGACGAGCGTCAACCAATGGGGAAACGGAATAGAGTGCCAAGTCGAGGCTCGTTTGCTTGCACTCGCCGATCTAGAATTTCTCCGTGCTGTCTGGGCTAATTACAGCCGACGTTCTGCTAGAGACAGCCGCAGCCTGTCTCAATTTAGAAATCAGATGGCGACAGGGGAAACCATTCCCAATGTCGAAGGCAAGGGCGTGACGCTCGCCACCGTGCATGCCGTCAAAGGCTTGGAATATGACATCGTGTTTCTCATGGGCATGGTCGAAGGCGGTTTCCCCGACTATCGCGCCGTGAAAGCAGGTGCCGCCGCCCTGAGGGAAGAAAAAAACGATGCTTTTGTCGCAGTGACTCGTTCAAAGCGCCTGCTCTACCTGACGTGGCCACAGGCCAAATTCATGCCCTGGGATCGGGAACGTCGCCGCAATCAAACCCCATCGCGTTATTTGCAGGAGATTGAGCAGAAAAATCCGGAATGTGTGATCTCAGCTCAGGCATTTCATGTGGCGGGGGATTCCCCCAGCTATCCACAAACCTCTGCCAATGACCCATCCAAATACCCATGAACATAGAGTCCATCCACATCGAAAACTTCAAGGCCTTGCGCAACGTCACTTTGAACCGGCTCCCGGCGTACAGCGTTTTCATTGGCCGCAACGGGACGGGGAAAACCACGCTGTTCCGGGTATTTGCCTTTCTCAAGAACTGCTTGGCCAAGGATGTGCGTGCGGCCTTGAACCATGAGGGAGGGCGCAATGGCTTCAAGGAGGTGCGGAGCCGGGGCTGCAACACGGAAGATCCCATCAAGATCGAACTCCAATTCCGGCTCGACATTGCGGGGGTAAACCGGTTGGTTACCTACTCGCTAGAAATTGCTGATGCCCCGGGGCAGGAGCCCATCGTGAGGCGAGAAATCTTACGCTACAAGCGTGGGCGCTATGGCTCGCCCTTTCACTTCATCGATTTTTCTGCGGGCAGGGGGTATGCGATTACCAATGAGGAGGACTTTGACAAAGAGGATGCCGAGCTGACCCGTGAGGAGCAGACTTTGCAATCACCGGCGGCGCTGGCGATCAGTGGATTGGGGCAATTTGAGCGCTTCAAGGCGGCAGCGGCATTTCGCCGGATGATCGAGCATTGGCACATCTCCGACTTTCACATCGACAAGGCCCGCGGCGACAAAGAGGAGGAAGCAGGTGAGCACCTCTCCTCCAGCGGCGCAAACCTGCCGTCCGTGGCCCGGCATCTCCTTGAGTATCACCCCGAGCTTTTTGAGGCCATCAAGCAGCGGATGCAGGAACGGGTGCCGGGCGTCTCCGATATCGAGGTCAAGGTGACAGAGGATGGTCGCCTACTGATGCGCTATTGCGATGGAGCCTTCCGGGAGCCGTTCATCGACCGCAATGTTTCGGACGGTACGATCAAGATGTTTGCCTACCTGGTGCTGCTGAAGGATCCCAAACCCCATCCCATTCTCTGCGTGGAGGAGCCGGAAAATCAGCTGTATCCCGAGCTGATGACGGTTTTGGCGGAAGAGTTCTTGGCCTACACCGAGCACGGCGGGCAGGTGTTTGTTTCTACCCATTCGCCGGATTTCCTCAATGCTGTGCCGTTGGAGTCCATTTTCTGGCTCGAAAAAGAGCGGGGCGAAACGAGGATTTTCCGGGCGTCGGAGAATGACACTCTGCGCCGCCTGCTCGCAGAGGGCGACCTGCCCGGTGAGTTATGGAAGCAGGGGCTTTTTCAATCCGGAATTTTGCTATAGGAAGCATGAAGGGGCGCGTCATTTTTCTGTCTGAGGAAGAATCGATGGATGCCACGATTCGCAGCCTCCTTGCGCAAGCCTTTCCGAGGATGCTGGAAAAAGAGCACTGGGTATCGGTGAAACATCAGGGCAAGTCGAATTTGGAGCAGTCTTTTCCCCGTAAACTGCGCGCATGGTGCGAGCCGGGGGCGCAATTCCTGATTTTGCGCGACAATGACGGAGGAAATTGTGTGGCCCTGAAAGAGCGCCTGCTGTCCATGGTGCCGCCTATGGAAGCTCCGGTCTCAATCCGTATCGTGTGCCAAGAGCTGGAGAGCTGGTTTTTGGGGGATCTGGAGGCGGTTTCTCGGGCGTATCCGACGGTGACGAGACACCGTTCTTTCCAAAGTCTGGGAAAGAGAGATCCCGACTCACTCACCAATGCAGCGCAGCTTTTGACCGAGCTGACGGGCACGCAAGCCAAGGTCGAGCGGGCGAAAAATATCGCCTGTCACTTGCAACCATCCCGCAATCGGTCTCGCAGTTTTCAGGTATTTTACCAGCGGCTCGCGTCTTGGCTCACCTGCTAATTTTTCTCTTTATCTCTCCATGCTCACCCGCCACTCCAGCCGCCGCACACGCCTCGATCACGCCGTTCTCCATCAGCGGCTGGAGGGTGCGGCATCCTATGACAGGATCGCAGGGTATTTCCGCTCCAGTCTTTTTGAGGTGGCGGGTGAGGCAATCCTGAAGGTGACGGGAAAGGTCCGCATCCTTTGCAATTCGGACATGGATCCGAAGGACATGGAGACGGCGGCGGCAGCTCAGGCCGCACTTCGTCGAAGCTGGTGTGAAGGACGGCCGGAGGAGGCTCCGCCCGCAGCACTGCCACGTTACCGGGCGCTTTATGAGGCGCTGACGAGTGGCAAAGTGGAAGTCCGGGTTCTCCCCGACAGCGCCTTCGGGCTGATCCATGGCAAGGCCGGGGTGGTCCGCCGGACCGATGGCAGCGCCACAGCCTTCCTCGGCAGCGTGAACGAAAGCCTCTCCGCGTGGAGGATGAACTACGAGCTGCTTTGGGAGGACGATGATCCGGCAACCATCCTGTGGGTGCAGGAGGAGTTCGACTCCCTGTGGAATGACGCCCGTGCGATGGACCTTTCCTGCTGCCCCTTCATCCGGCAGGACGTGGAGCGTATCATCCAACGCAAGGTGATCGATGCAGAGGAATGGAAAGCGACCGCCAATCCCGATGTCGCCGCTGCCAGTGCCGCCGTGGAAACGCCGGTCTATCGGAAGGATCAGGGGCTCTGGCCTCATCAAAAGTATTTCGCCCGTCTCGCCCTAGAGCGCCATCGTCTCGGCGGTGCTCGCCTAGTGCTGGCGGATCAGGTGGGGCTCGGGAAGACGGTGCAGTTCGCCATGGCCGCCCTGCTGATGGCTCTCGATGAACCGGAGGGCGGGCCTATCCTCGTCCTAGCCCCGAAACCGCTCCTTCAGCAATGGCAGAACGAACTGATGGAACTCCTTCAACTCCCATCCGCCCGCTGGAACGGGAAGGCGTGGATCGATGAAAATGATGTCGAATACCCATCGGATGGAGTCAAATCTCTCGGGAAGTGCCCTCGGCGCATCGGACTCGTTTCCCAAGGTCTCGTCGTGCGGGGAAATGCGGAGGCGATGAAGCAGCTCCTGAGTCGCCGCTATACCTGCGTGATCGTGGATGAGGCGCATCGCGCCCGCCGCAGAAACGTCCCCAAAGTGGAGGCCGGAACGGATGAGATCGACGAGAAGGCGGATCCAAACAAGGTGATGAGTTTTCTCCGAGAAATCGGCTCGAAGACGAAGAGCATGCTGCTCGCCACGGCCACGCCCGTGCAGCTTCATCCGGTGGAGGCTTGGGATCTCCTGGAGATCTTGTCCCATGGCAACGAAGGAGTGCTCGGTGGCTGGACTCGGAGCAGCCCGTGGTTTCGTCCCAGTCGCTGCCTGGACATCGCGACAGGAGCGGATCGCGTCCCAGCGGAGGATGACAGGGATGGGTGGGAATACGTCCGCGATCCAATGCCCTCCCGCCACGAAGATCCCGCCTTGCGCCGCATCCGGGACCACCTGGGGGCGGAAGACTGTCGCTGGCAGTTCAAGCCCGAATCACTCGACAAGCTGTCACCGGCCATCCGCAGGGTGCAACTCCGCAATGCCCTCCTTCCCGACTACGGCGCGCGCTTTAATCCCTTGCTCCGGTGTATCGTGCGCCGAACGCGCGGATACCTCGAAAGCACGATCAATCCGGCGACAGGTGGCTATTTCCTCCCGAAAGTCACCGTGAAGCTCTTCGGGGAAGAGCAGGAAAGCGCCTTGGTTCTCGGCGGATACCTCCGGGAGGCGTATGAGGAGGCAGAATATTTTTCGGAACTTCTCCAAAAACGAGTTCGAGGCGCGGGCTTTTTTAAAACGCTTCTTCTGCGCCGTCTCGGGAGCTCCATGGAGGCCGGAAGACGCACGATTCAACGACTTCTCGGGGAGGAGTCAGACACCCTCGATCCCATCGACGACGAGGAGGACGAGGATGCAGAAGAAGACGAGCCTCTTCCAGCCGGACGCTCAGCGAATGGTTCGGGTGATTTCAAAGACTTCACTGCGGATGAATTGAAATCGCTGCGGCGCTGCCTTGATCTTTTGCAGCAAGGCGGCAACAACGATCCCAAGCTGGAAGCCCTTGTTTCCTATCTGCTCGGAACCAATCCTCGCGCATCGGCCCATTGGCTTGATCGGGGGTGCATTTTGTTTTCGCAATACTACGACACGGTCTCTTGGGTGGGTGAAGAACTGGCGAAACGTCCGGAGTTCGGCGACATGGACATCGGCCTCTACGCCGGGAGCAACCGCTCGGGCTTTTGGCGTGCAGGCCGCTTCCAGCGCTGTGACCGGAATGATCTCAAAACCCGCATCAGGTCTGGCGACCTACGGCTTCTCTTGGGAACCGACGCCGCATCTGAAGGTCTGAACCTCCAGCGGCTGGGCACCCTCATCAACATCGACCTTCCGTGGAATCCCACGCGCCTGGAACAACGGAAAGGCCGTATCCAGAGGATCGGTCAGGCCCGCAGTGAAATTTGGATCGCCAATCTCCGTTACCGCGATTCCGTGGAAGATCGTGTCCATCAGGTCCTCGCGGATCGCCTCGAATCCATTCACGGTCTCTTCGGTCAGATTCCCGATACGCTGGAAGATGTCTGGGTGCAGATCGCTCTGCACGACGAGCAAGCAGCTCGCCAGCTCATCGACCGCACCACCGCTACGCGGAACCCCTTCGATGTGAAATACAGCAAGGTAGAGGACGCGGATTGGGAGACCTGCACCTCTGTCCTGAACAAGGTGAGCATGAGGGAAATTCTCACGAAAGGATGGTGAGGGATGAATGCGGTTGAAAATTTTTAGGGACAATTTTCAGAGACAGATTCACACGACTCGACATTTTTTCAGCTCGGGGCGAGGCGACCACGGGCCACATAAAGGATGAAGCCAGATAATCGCTCTGCGAGAAAGGCAGGGCGGGTGATCATCTGATGGAGATGTTTAACACCTGAGAATTGTACGGTCGATTATATGGAGCGCTCAGGTTTTTCGCGAAAGCGGTACCACGCTCTGCAACCCACAGAAAGATCAGCGTTCCAGCATCTTCTTGATCATCCTCCCTCGCCCGAGAACGCGTGGGAAAGAACGTGTCCCCGCCGGGAATCGAACCCAGATCTAGAGTTTAGGAAACCCTCGTTCTATCCGTTGAACTACGGGGACGGCGCTGGAAGATTCGCATCCCTTCGCAGCAGACTCAAGCCGGAGTTTTCACCAAAAGCGTTGTGCTGATCCACTCTGCGCAGGTGCGGCGACGTCGGATGAAGCAATTTCTACTGGGGCGTAAATCCGTATTTCGAAGGAAATCGCTTGTCCCATTGACTGTGATCTTGGCAAAATCGTATTCTATTTTCTCGCCATTCATGAAGTTACCTTGCCCTCTCGCCCTCGGTCTCGCCTACGCCATCTTGATGACGTTTTCACAGGCAGCCCCTCCAGAATCGGGAAAGTCCGAGAAGGCGGAGAAACCAAGCTTCGCGACCAATGCTCAGTTGGAGGAGTTTCTTGGCGAACCACTCTTCCTCCCCATGCAAGAACTCTGGGAGAAGCGCGGTGGGTGGGGTGGCGTCCTCTCGGCACCGGATGGCACGCTGATCGCATTTCAGTCTCCTGGTGGCGGTAACTGTCGCCGTAGCACCGATGGGGGAAAAACCTGGGGGCCAAACATCGAGATCGCGCCCGATGCTAAGGGGGGGCGCGGAATTGTCGATGAATCGAAGGGCCAGTTACTCTATGCCAATCCACCCGCCGGTTGGCTCTATCGCAGTCTAGATAGCGGGAAGACTTGGGCAAAAGAAACAGTTAAGATTATGCCCGATGGAATGGGAAACATTCCGAAAACGGAGGGTGTGGCGGCGATGCAGTGCGGGATCACTCTGACATTCGGTCCTCATCCAGGACGATTGATCATGCCCGCCCGCATTATGGGACCAAAGGACTCGAATGCAGTGCAATGGCGTCCCTACCACTACAGCACCGCCCTCTATAGTGATGACGGCGGTGCGATTTGGAAGACCAGCAATCCTTTCCCGGTGATGGGCACGGGCGAAGCTGCCTTGGCTGAACTCAGCGACGGAACCATCCTCTACAACTCACGCGAGCACATGAGCCGAGGAAACCGTTTCCTCGCGCACAGTGATAACGGCGGAGAACTCTGGCTTTCCCCCTATCGCAGTCCTGATCTCCCCGATGGTGCGAGAGGCACATCCTACGGCCTGATGGGCGGGATGATACGGCTGCCTTTGGCAGGAAAGAATATTCTGATTTACAGCAATGTGGACACGGATGGGGGAGCAATGCCGGGCAAGGTCGGGGACTCCATCGTTTCGGGACGCGAGCGGGCAACGGTCTGGGCCAGCTTTGACGGGGGACGCACTTGGCCAGTGAAAAAGCTCGTCTATGAAGGGCCGAGTGCGTATTCGAATCTAGGGGTCGGTCGCTCCGGTACACCGAGCCAAGGAAAGATTTATCTGCTTTTTGAGGGAGGCCCGAAAGGATGCCATGAGGCAGTTCAGATTGTGGGCTTCAATCTGAGCTGGCTTCTCGACGGAGCCGATCCTGCCCGATACCTGCAAGAGAATCGCTGATCGTCGCTCCGCGAGGTAGCGCATCCTGACCGAGACGCTACTCGCGGAGTGACATGCAGTGACTCAGAAGCAGTGACTAACGAACTCGCTGTCGGGAATCCTTCTGATCAGGAATGGTCTCCGACCTGATAGGTGCCGGGGACGGCGCGGAAGCTGATCGCAAATCGATTCCAGCCGTTGATCGCGACGATGGCGGCTGTCAGATTGGCTAGCTCAGTTTCGTCGAAGTGCTGGCGAGCACGCGCATAGACTTCGTCGCTCACATGAGTCTCCGCAACTAAGGTGACAGCTTCAGTCCACTCGAGAGCTGCTCGCTCGCGCTCCGTGAAGAAAGGAGTCTCATGCCAGGCGCTCAGAGTGTAGAGCCGTTGCTCCGTCTCCCCATGAGCCCGAGCATCCTTCGTGTGCATGTCGAGACAGTAGGCACATCCATTGATTTGCGAGGCTCGTGTTTTCACAAGTTCGAGCAGAGTGGGATCGATTCCGCAACTGCGCACATATTTTTCCAGCGCGAGCATCGCCTGCAGAGCGCCAGGTGCTGCTTGCGCATAGTCCATTCTTGCTTCCATAGTGAAGAATTCATTACCACAACTTCCGAAACACATCAATGGGTAAGGGCGGCGGATTCACCTACCGTGGGTTACGCAATTCGGAGCCGAGGCTGCATCACAACAAAGCCGTATTTCACATCAGGCGCTGGCAATGCGATGTTGCTGAACGATCTCCATCGTGCGGTCTGCCAGAGTCTCTCCGGCTCCTTCATAGAGGTGAATGATGGTCTCTAGGCCGAGCGCACGGAGTTCCTCGACATTCTCCCGATAGAGCGCAATCGCAGCAACCGTGCCCTTTTTCTGATCATAACCACTGCGACGCAGCTCCTGCAAGGCCTCTACATTAGCATGTTGGGAAGGCATCGCGAAGACGATCGCATCGATTGATTCCTTGTCCGCGACACGGCTCCAAAAGTCGTAGTCCGTAGCATCCCCTTCGATCACGCGGAATCCCTTATTTCGCAACATCTTAACTCGGTATGGATCATGTTCGACTCCGAGTACATTCCTATGATACTGATTCTTCAGTTGAAGGTAAGTAGCCTGCCCGACTCTTCCCATTCCGACGACCAGATCTGTAGCATCTCCCAGCTCGATCGGCCGATCCTCAGGATGAATCTTGTGAGGTGGTCGTACAGGAAGCCATTGAGCCAAACGAGAAGTGCCCGAGACATTTCTCGGATTGAAGATGGCTGATACGACGAACCCTCCTGACACCGCAATCACCAGTGTGAGCAGCCAGTGCGGTGCCAACCAACCTGCCTTGACGCCCATCGCCGCCACGATCAGAGCGAACTCTGAATAATTCGAAAGGAGCAGACTGGTGAGCACGCTCGTGCGGTTGCGCAGCCCCAGATACCAGAGAATCGCCCAATAAAGAGCAGCATGAACCGGCAACAGGAGCAGGAGTAGTAATCCCACCTCCAGATTCTCGAGTGTGGGAATCCCCTGAAGTCCTATACTGACAAAAAATCCTACTAGAAGAAGCTCTTTGACCGTGAACAAGGAGTGAGAAAGCTGTTCCGAGCCGTCGTGTGAAGCCAGAATCAGCCCCATGATGAGCGCTCCCAAGCTCCCTGACAGACCTAGCCATTCGAACAGAAAGTAACCGGGAATCAGCGCCATCGCGATCCCGAACAAGGATCCCATCTCCGCATGTCCCAATCGATACCAATATTTGGTGATGAGCATGAGCAGAGGGATCACCACCAAGAGTCCCAAGGCCAATAAGCGAGGGGCCTCACCTCGGGAGATCGAAATCAGGATGACTGCGGCAATATCCTGCATGATCAGCACTCCGATACAAATATTCCCGTAGAACGATTGTTCATCTCCACGGTCCTGCAGGACTTTAATCACGAAAATAGTGCTCGAAAACGACAGCACCGTCGAGAGCATGAGCAAGGTCGATGTCTTCTCTGGAAAAATCAGTCCCGTCACCCCGAGAAGAGCGAGGAAGCCCGTCGTGATTCCCGTAACCAGCAGCAGATGAATTCCGGCAGTCGCCCATACCTCCTTTCCCAACAGAGACCGAAGATCGAGCCGCAGGCCGATCGCGAACAGCATCAGAGTCACTCCGAGGTCTGACATCACCCGGAGAGCATCGATTTCATCCACTCCGAGACCATGCAGGACGAATCCAGCAGCGACGAACCCGATCAGTGGAGGCAGGCGGATCAGCCAGGCGAGGAGGCCACACCCGAAGATGACACCCGTGTATATAGCAATCGTTTCCATCAGGATTGAGTCGTATCTGAAATGTACGTAAGCAGGAGAAAGCAGTTTGATGCATTCACGATCAAGTATTTTTCATCATCCACGTAATTTTCTGAGGATAAAATGATCCCTGCATGCGCAAGCCGACATCATATTTGGATGATTCGTGAGAATGATGCGATTTATCCGTTGTCAGTTCCTGACATCTGGTCTTGCCGCGAACTTTGTCGATATCGCATCGCTGGCTACTGCGGAGTTATGCACGCCACGTATTCAAGGTTCTCTTGCGCAACGGGAATTATCTCACGGAATCAGCTCCCTCACTTTCCCTCGCTTCCCGTCCTCAGCAAATGCCTCTTGAGAAAGTCCAGTCGGAGAGCCGAACCGTAGGGTGTCTCCGCCGCCCCATGCCCAGCACCGATGATGGGCATAAATTCAAATTTCTTCCCTGCCTTTTGTAGCGCATGGACTACCTGCAGAGTAGTGGCCGGATCGACATTGGTATCCATCTCTCCAACGATGAGGAGCAATTCCCCGCCGAGGCGTGAAGCGGAATCGACGTTGGAACTCGCAGCGTAGCTTTCATCGACTGGCCAACCCATCCATTGCTCGTTCCACCAGAGCTTGTCCAAGCGATTGTCATGGCAACCGCAGTCGGCGATGGCCACTTTGTAAAAATCCGCATGATCCAGTACGGCTCGCATCGCGTTCTGGCCTCCAGCACTGCCGCCGTAGATGCCGACTCGAGTGAGATCCATCCACGGGCGAGTGGAGGTCGCTGCGCGAATCCAAGCGATGCGATCTGGAAAACCGGCATCTTTGAGGTTCTTCCATGCCACATCATGGAAGGCCTTGCCTCGGTGATTGGTGCCCATGCCGTCGAGTTTCACGACGATGAATCCCGCATCGGCGATGGTGTGCAATCGCGAGAGACGACCGAAGGATTTGGGGGCAAAAGCATCGTGCGGACCGGCATAGATTTCCTCGACTACGGGATAATGACGCTGCGGATCAAAGCCTCGCGGTTTGATGATCACCCCATGGATATCTGTTTTTTTATCCCGACCCTTCGCGACGAATCGCTCAGGCAGAGTCCATCCGCTCGCCAGCAGACCGGAGGCATCTGCTCGCTCCAATTCGAGCACGAGCGAGCCATCGGCACTCCGGCGCAATTCATGGACGGGAGGATGATCGGCTCGGGACCAAGTGTCGAGAAACCATCGGGCATCCGGAGAAAAGCGGATCTGGTGGTCACCGTCGCCTTCGGTCAGACGAATCAGATTCTTCCCATCGAAATCGACGCGACACAGATGGCGATGATATGGGTCTTCGCCTTCGCGGAGACCGCTGGCGTAAAACCAGAGCTGGCGAGCGGATTCATCGACGCGTAACACTTCTCGCACCGGCCATTTGCCGGAAGTGACGATCGCTTTCTGCTCCCCCGTCGCGATGTCGTGCAGGTAAATGTGGCACCAGCCACTGCGCTCGCCCATCCAGAGGATTTCTCCGCTGGCAGGGAGCCAGTGTCGCCAAGTTTTCCGAGTATAGTCGATGAAAGTCTTTGAGTGCTCTTCGACGATGGAGCGAACCGCGCCAGTCACCGCATCGACAGCGAGGATACGGTAGGTCTGATGTCCGCGCTGATTGTAATCAAAATATGCCTCGTGACCGTCCGGTGCCCAAGTGAGGCGGATTTCATGTGTGCGAAGGTAGGGGGTGTCGAACAGGGTAGGGTCTATGACGATACCCTCTCGAGTGGATGGGTGGAAGAGCACGAGCTGGGGATTCGGCAGTGGATCGCCTGGCTTAGCGTAGGGGATGGTTTTCCAGCGAGGCTGCCTTTGATCGGGCGGAGAGGACTCCACGATGGGAATCGTGCGCTCGGGAACTTCGACGGCGGCACTGAGGAAAAAGGCACTGGAATCCGGCGACCACGAGGGACGCCCTCGCCACGTCGCGGCTTCTCTGATCTCAGCGTGCATAGGAATTTTCTCAGCGCTCTTCCGCTCCATCATTCGAAGTTCCCGCCCTTTTCTCTCCACAGTCCAGCGTCCGTCGGGAGACGAAAAGTCGCTCCCAGAGGTCTGAGAGTTACGGGAGGGAATTCCTTTCCCATCGATAACGAAAGTCTGAGTGGAAAAATCGGCCTCCCAAGTGGCTAAGGGCAAATTGTCAGAACCAATGATTAACCAAACATGCCCGAGGAAGGTCTTCATCCGCTTTATACCCTTCGGTTCGATGGAACCTCGGGAGCTTCTTTTCCCTTTCGTATCGAGCCAGTACAGATCAACTTTTTCATCGAGCTGGTTTTGAAACGTCACTTCGACGGAAATCCATCCGGGCCGACTGCTTCGCTCGCGATTCTGCACCTGTGAGCTACGGATTGATTTGTTCTCTAGGACTCCCAGAGACACAATATCGCCTGCTCGCTGAATCGTAGCTTTTTCTGCATCCACCAGGACGAACTCATACACTTTCGGTGCCGTCTGCACGCGATACACGATGCGCTGACCGTCCGGTAGCCATTCCGCGTCGATCCTCTCTCGGGCGACAAAATCATCAGCGCTGCCACGCGTATGATCAATCGAGAACAGCAGAAAGCAGAAAGCCAGAACCCTCCCCCACGAATAGACGATATCACGGATCACGAGCATAGAGAAAAGTTAGATTTTGAGTTGCGGATAAAATGAAAAGAACAAATCTGGGGTGGAGGCCTGATCGAAGCATTCCCTAAGACGATCACTCGCTGCACGGTGGGAGATCAGAAGCCTCAACTCAAAAATGGATTCGTCGCCTTTTCCTCACCAATCGTCGTCGCCGGACCGTGTCCGGGTAGGACGGTAGTCTCGTCGGCCAGCAGCCAGAGCTTTTCGCGGATACCGGAGAGCAATTGTCGATGATTTCCATTCGGGAAGTCTGTTCGTCCGATGCTGCCAGCGAAAAGGACATCGCCTCCGATCAGAATCGATGCTCCGCATAGCTCGAAGCAGACGCTATCGGGCGAATGCCCCGGCACATGAAAGAGATTCATCCGCAATCCGCCCACTTCGAGTTCTGACCGCTCCGCGATGAGATGATCCACGGAATACGGATCGATGGGGCAAGGAATGCCCATCATTCGTTCCAGAAGCTTCGACAGAGTCAGGTCATCTGAAGGCGCAGAATGGGCATACACTGAGCAAGCAAATTCAGCCTGAATCTTTCCCGCATCCAGAACGTGATCGTGATGCTGATGAGTCAGAAATAGAGCCTCGGGCGTTTCACCGATTTCGTTTAGCCACTCAGTGATCCCCTCAGGGGCATCAAACAGCCAGCAGTGGTCATCGATGCACACCAGATATCCGTTCGTTTGATAGACGCCGCCACAAAAGCTGCGAATGGAGAGTTCTGTCATAGGGAAATCGTTTCAAAGAAGTTCGGCGGTTTCTTCGATAGATCAAATCGACGATCCTTCAGACTGCTCTCTCCGTGTTCTGACAGGACGTGATTTCGGGATTTCCTTTTTTCAGAGAAAAGATCAGAATGAGTTCAGTCTCATGAAATTTTCGCTCTTCCCGGTACTTGCCTGCACTCTTGTTTCCACCATTCTCCACCGATCTGCCTCTGCACAGGACTTCCCGGATGCTATGGCACCGAAGGAGACGATCAATCTTCTCGCTGATCCCGAGTGGAAGGGCTTCGTCGCGAATGTGAATCCGGCGATCTCTCAAAGTACTGATCCACAGAAAATCTGGTCCATTCGTCCAGACGGCACTCTCCGGGTGGTCGGCGATGCGATGGGCTATCTGCGGACGAAACAGGCTTATAGAGATTACCATCTGGTGCTTGACTATAAGTGGGGAGAACGGACTTGGGGTGCCCGCAGTGATAAGGCTCGAGATAATGGTTTAATGCTCCACGCCTACGGCCCCGATGGAGCATACGGAACGACTTGGGTCAACAGTATCGAGGTGAATGTCTTCGAGGGCGGCACGGGCGAGATTCTGGTGCTGGCCGCCACGGATAAAAACGGTATAAAAGCGCCCACTCGTGTCACCGCAGAGGTCGTGTATGATCCAAATGGCAAACCAGTCTGGAAGCAAGGCGGACAGAAGGAAGTATTTCCGCCCGCCGATAAACGCATGTCCCGCATCAACTGGCGGGATCAAGATCCGAATTGGAAGGATGTGAAAGGTTTTCGTGGAGCGAAGGATATTGAGAATCCTGTCGGTGAGTGGAACCGCATGGAAGTCATCTGCGAGGGATCGACAATGCGCGTTTTCGTCAACGGTCAATTCGTCAACGAAGCCACCGATTGCTATCCTAGCGCGGGATACGTCGCACTTCAGACCGAAGATGCCGAACTCTGGGTCCGTCGCTACGAACTTCATCCGCTCGGGACTTTTAAGGAAAAATGGGAGGAAGAAAAGCGTTCGCAGGACATCGCCTTTGACTCTTCGGAGGGCAACGTGCTCCCACGTCGCTTTCCTCTGAGTCCTGAAGAGAGTGCGAAACTCTGGCATATCGGTGGCGATTACGATCTACAGCTCGTCGCCAGCGAGCCGCTCACCTGTGACCCTGTCGATCTCACTTGGGATGAACAGGGGCGGATGTTTGTCGCTGAGATGGGAGATTATCCTCTCCCCGTCGAGGATGGCACCTTTCTCTCACGGATCCGTCTGCTCACGGATACCGACGGCGACGGAGTTATGGACAAAGCAGTGACTTGGGCGAACGGACTCAATCATGTCAATGGCCTGCTGAGAACGAAGAACGGCCTCATCGTCACCACGCATACGCAGATTTTATTCCTCGCCGACACTGACGGAGACGACGTGGCGGACAAGCGCGAGGTCTTGTTTACGGTCAATGCGCCCATCCACGGTCAACTCCAGATTTCCAGTCCTCGCTACGGCCTGGATAATCACATCTGGATCAGTAATGGCCTACAGGCGAAATGGATCTCCTCCGGAGGAGCCTCTGAGGAGAAAACGGACATCACTCGACTGAATCTTCGCTACGATCCGAGATCCGGCACCATCGCGCCCGCCACCGGAGCAGGACAATTCGGTGGGACGCTCGATGACTGGAATCGGCACTACTATTGCAGCAATCGCAATCCTCTGATGGTGTCGGTGATGCCCCTAGAGGCCGTACGTCGGAATCCCCAGGCAGGAATCTTGGTCGGACATGAGGACGCACTGCCCGCCGCATCCCCCGTGCACCCGCTCCATCTCACCCACACCACGACTCCCGGCGAGGCGGGGACCTTCACGGCGGCCTGCGGACTCTCCGTCTATCGTGGCGAGCTCATGCCCGATCTCGCGGGCCAAGTTCTCGTCTGTGAACCGACAGCCGAATTGATCAGTCGGAATCGACTGACTCCCCGAGGATCCGGTTTTTCCGCCGAGACGATTGAGAACGGTGTCGATTTCATCGTTTCCGGCGACGAGTGGACGCGTCCGGTGCAGGTGCGGAATGGGCCAGACGGAGCAATCTACATCTGTGACATGTATCGTCGCTTCATCGATCATCCCATCTACTTCCCGAAAGAGTTCGCCGACAGCCACTACATGCGAGCTGGACTCGACCAAGGCCGCATCTGGAGGCTCGTGCCGGAAGGAAGTAAGGCTCCGGCTCCTATCGCACTGCCGATGAACGATGTGTCGAAGCTAGCCACTCTTCTGACGAGCGAGAATGGTGCGACTCGGACCGAGGCTCAGCGCCTGCTGGTAGAGAAGCAGGATCGCTCCGTTGTCCCCGCCTTGGAGAAACTTCTCGCCGACCGCACGAAACCCAAGACGCAGGCCCACGCCCTGTGGACACTCAGTGGACTCGGAGCACTCAAGGCCGAGCATCTTCGACCTCTGATCGAATCCTCCGATGAATCCGGATTACTCGAAAATGCCCTGCAGGTCGCATTCGAGAATGGTTTGGTGAAAGAACTCGCGCCTGCCTTTCTCAAGGCATCAAAAAGAGACCTCCCTCGTTTTCGCTTTCTCTACATCGCCCTGACGCCCGACTCTGCTCTACTGCCAGATTCAAAAACTCTCGCCGCCTGGATACTGGCCAGTCCTGAAGACCCGTGGCTGCGAAAGGCAATCTTTTCCTCCGTCCCACAGTCCGCCGCCGCGATCCTGACCGAACTTCTCGCTCGGGACGAGGCTTCCTCCCTTGCCCCTTCTCAAGTCGCCGCGATCCTTCACGACTTCTCCTCACTGATCGCAGCTCGGGGAAATCATCAGGAGCTCGCCGCCCTGCTGAGCCGCTTGGGGAGCGAATCACAGACTCGACAACTCGCCATCGTATCCGGTCTCTCGGATGGCCTGAGCCGCAGCAGCCTGCCCCAACACAGTCTGGCCGAACTGATCGCTGCACAGATACCCGAACTCGGAGAAGGCACTTCTCGCCTCCTAGCCGTTCTCGATCGAGCAGCCGACATAGCACTCGATACACATGCGAGTGACTCTGACAGGCTCTCCGCATTGGATTTGGTCCGTCAAGGATCATGGGAGAGCAGAGAATCGACGGCGAGCAAGCTGATCACCTTTTCTGAATCGTCTGCCATTCAGTCCGCCGCCTGCCGCCTGCTCTCAAGCGGAGATCCGGGAAGAATCGGAGACTTCTTCTTTACTCGATGGAGCACCCTGCCGCCTGCTGCCAAATCAAGCGCTCTCGATATCCTCGTCGCGCATCCCACGACCATGCAGAAATTGATGGAGGAAATGAAGTCGGGGAAAATCAATCGCGGTCTGATGCCGCTCCCCGCCCGACGCAACGCCGAGCGATCCGGAAAGAAAGAAATCCGCTCTCTGGCACATGAATTGTTCACGTCAGTGAATGACAACCGCTCCGCCGTCGTTACTGACTATGTAAAAAAAGTCGGCAAACTCAGCGGCGATCCATCAAAAGGAGCCCACGTATTTGAAAAAGCTGCCTGTATCACCTGTCATCGTATCGGCGATCTCGGAACCGAAGTCGGGCCATCGCTCAACGATGTCAAAATCAAGCACGCCGAAGCGATCATTTCCGATATTCTCGATCCAAATCGCGTCGTCGAAGAGCGATGGATCTCGCAGGTCGTCGAGACGACGGATGGGCGCTCTCTGGCGGGCCTACTGGCTGGAGCGGACGCCAGCGCAGTTACCCTTCGCATGGCAGGGGGCATCACCACTACCGTACCAAAGGCCGAAGTGAAAGCCCTGCAATCGACCGGCATCTCGCTCATGCCCGAAGGACTGGAACAGGTCATCTCTCCCGAAGAAATGGCCGACCTGATCGCGTTTTTAAAGAAGCGGTGAGGAAGAATAATGCAATCAGAGAGCACCTCTCTCCATGGCAGAGCGCGGAGAGGGAATGAAAAAATTGATTCCGAAATGAATGAATTTCTTTTATCATCAAATAGAAGCTCCTGCTCGTTCGTTTGATAGAAAGACCACTGAAAGATTTTGCATCCGCTTCCCGTATCTCTAGTCCGCTCACTTCAGCCTGCTCACTTCAGCCTGTGAATCCTCGTCCTGCCCTCTCTGACCACCCATCACACTCATGAAATCTGCCCGTCTCTCCTTGTCTTATCTGATCCGCTGTGCCTTTGTCATCTTCCTCCTTCCCCTATGGCTCTCGGCACAGGAGGATACAGCCGCCCCTGAGGGCAAGAAGGCTCTCACCTTTCGCATCTATCCGGATTACGCGAACGACTGGAATGTTACGCTGACGCCAGACTCTCAGTTCCTGCTACTGTTCAACGCTCCCGTTGAGCCAAATGCGGTGCAGTTAGCGATGCGTCTGCATGAGAGCGAAGCGGATCGCTTATTCCCGGTCATCGCTTCTCGTCCCACATCTGCGGAGATTCAAGCTCTAGGCGGAGCCTTTGAAGGAACGCTGCCGGATTCTGCGAGATTTGTGCTGCTGCGTCCAGCCTCCCCGCTTACTGTCGGGAGATGGGCTCTTTACGCGGAGGCAGGACTCGCTTCTGTCGATCCGGCGTACGCGAGTTCGGAAGGGCAGTCGGAAGAAATCGGAAAAATCAGAAGTTTCTCGATCGAAGACATTTCCACCGAGCACGGATATGACGAGCCACTCGATATCTCGATCAGTCTCAACAAGGACTACTTGGCGAAGGAATTCCGAGATCCAGCCAAGCTGGCGGACTATGTTACCGTGACCCCCGCTCCTCCTGGCCTGAAGCTCTCCACAGACTACCGGAGAATCAAAGTCTCCGGAGCCTTCGATTATGGAGTAGATTACATGATCACGATTCGACAGGGACTCGTCGCCCACGATTCTATTCCTCTCGATCAAACGGTATCCGAGCAAGTCTCCTTCATGCCCAATGAGGGATTTCTGACCTATCCGGCGTTTAGCACGACCCAAAGCGCCACAGGGCATCGTAAGTTCGATGTGCATTTCGGCAATCTCACCGGAGTGCGCACCCGGATCAAAAAGCTGGACGGGAAGGATCTCGTCGCTGCATTGACCCAGTACTCGGAGAATTACGAAGGAGGAGGAGATAAGCAAACTCTCGCCTTCGAGTCGATCAAGGGGCCTGTCATCTTCGATGAAATCCACGATTCAGATGGAAAGCTCGACCATGCGGACAGCGTGATTTATGATTGGACGAAGATCACGAAAAATTCTGGACCCGGTGCCTATTTCATCTGTAGCGAAGGGGCCTCATCCAGCCGGGAAAAGCTTGCATTCGGCGTCCAGTCGATCATTCAGTTGACCGATATCGGCTTGGCTTGGAAGCAAGATGAGAAAGACTCGCTCCTTTTCGCCTTTTCGATCAAGACGGGAAAGCCTCTCGAAGGATTGGAAGTGACACTTTGCGACGCTAAGTCCTCTGCTCTGGCAACGACGACCACCGGTGCTGATGGCCTAGCTCGCCTCGATGGAGCGGCATATCGGGAGAAGGGAGACGATCTCTATCTCGATACGAAGTTCGGTGATGATCGCAACGCGATGCGATTTTCGGCGGAACTTCAGAGCGTGGGACTGTGGCGTTTCGGTGTCGATCAGCGCTGGGATAAATCCTTCGCTGGCGAGCGCAGAACCATGATCTTCATGGATCGTGATGTGTACCGACCAGGAGACGAAGTGAAGGTCAAAGCAATTTCTCGCTTCGTCGACACGGACAAGCTGCTGGGGCCAGGTATGGGAAAGGCGAAGTTCCGTGTGTTTGACGGTCGCAACAGAAAGATTCTAGAGCGTTCCATCTCCTTCGGGCCGAAGGGTAGCTTCGACGATTCCTTCACTCTACCGGCAGAGGGCATGGGCTGGTACTCCGCCGAGATCGACTTCAATCCGGAACCCGTCGCGGGGCAGGATGCGGAGACAGACTGGCGATTGATTGAGAATCATTCCTTTCAGGTGCAAGACTATCGGGTCAATACATTCGAGGTGACAGTCGATTCGCAGGATGAATACACGACGACCAGTCAGTTCCGTATCCCGGTCAGTGCTCGTTACTTTATGGGCAAGCCTCTGACAAAGGCGGAGATGGAATGGAATCTCACTGCCCAAGGAAGCTTCCCCGCGCCGCGAGGATTCGATGATTTCGAATTCGGCGACCAGACTGTGGATGAGGAAGCATTTCACACGACAGGCACGACTCGACTTGACTCAAAAGGCTCCGCACTTGCCTCATTCAGCCTGCCGGATACTTCAGTGCATCCAGGGCCAGTCCAGGTGGAACTACTCGCCTTCGTCACTGATGCGAATCAACAGACGCTTTCCGGATCGAAGAGCTTCGTCGTGAACAGTTCTGATTTTTATCTCGGTTGGCGGCGTCCGGATGATGTAGTCCGCGTCGGCCAGGATTACACCTTCGCGCTGGCAGCAGTGAATACAAATGGCAAGCCGCATACGGCTCAAGTCGATACCAATGTGCTCGTAGAAAAGGAGGAATGGACCACAGTCAAAGTGATGGGGGCCAACGGTCGCATGGTGCATCGCAACGAGATGCGGCTGCGCACGGTCTCCGATGAGCGCATTACTCTGACCACGGAAGTTGAGTCCGCCACAGGATTGCCCAGACCGCAAATTCAATCGCTGAAACTGGCGGAAGCAGGAGATTATCAAATCACCATCACTTCAAAGGATGCGGAAGGACGTGCCGTGCTGACTCGGGCGAAGTTCAATATCATCGGCGCTGAAGAACCTGCCTGGTCCTGGCAGGATGTCGTACGGATCGACCTGATCCCGGATAAAGAACAGTACAAAGCAGGCGATACGGCCAAGCTACTGGCTCGTACCCCTGTGTTCGGAAACGCCCTCCTCACCGTTGAGCGCGGTGGTGTACGGGAAGTCCGTACACTGGTAATCGACAAATACGAGACCGTTTTCGAAGTGCCCGTGACGGAAAAAGATGCACCGAACGTCTTCGCTTCTCTGCTCATCATTCGTGGCTCGGCAGACAGTCCTCATGTCCACGCGACAGCAGACTGCCGCCTCGGATACTGCCAGATCAATGTGACCGATCCCGCTACCGCTCTCACGACTACGATCTCGACCGGCGATGCTCCCTACTACCAGCCGGGAGAAGAGATCGAATTCTCGGCGAAAGTCGCAGACCATCTCGGGGCCCCCGTCGCCGGAGCTGAAGTTACCCTCTATGCTGTGGATGAGGGCGTGCTCTCTCTCAGCGGATACGATACACCGGACCCGGCTGAGACTTTCCATGCTCCCTTCCCACTGGCAGTATCCACGGGGCAGAGTCTGGGCGATCTCTTCCCCGAGAATCCCCTGGAACAGTCTTTTGATAACAAGGGCTACGTCATCGGCGACGGCGGTGGGGGATTCGGGATCGATCCGGATCGAATTCGGAAGAACTTTCAGGCACTCGCTCTCTGGGAGGCTAGTCTGGTGACAGACGATCAAGGTGTAGTGCATGCGAAGGCCATCGCGCCAGACAATCTCACCTCCTTCCGTGTGATGGCCGTGATTTCGGAAGGGAATCGCTTTGGTAACGCTGAGGCGAAGGTGGTGATCAACAAGCCGCTGATCATTGAACCCGCCCTGCCCGGATTCACCAATCTGACTGATCAGATCGATATCACGGCCGTTCTTCATAACAACTCCGACACCGATCAGGAAGTTGAAGTCGAAGTCTCACTCGACGAGCACGCGGTCTTTCTCAACAAGATCGGCGAGCTTCAGCAGACTTCCCTCGCAGAAGCAGGGGCCGCCTCTCCTTCGATGAAAAAGGCGACAGCTCGTGTTTCCGCTGGTGCCACAGAGACGCTCTCGTTTCCAGTTGGCATGGTCGCAACCGGTGAAGCGAAGTGGGTGTGGAAGGCGACTTCTCTCACCGATGCGAAACTGAAAGATGCCGTCGAGTCTACTTTCGTCGTCGGCTATCCTCTGCCCATGCTACGTGAGGTGCGATCCGTCGCTCTACGAGACGGCAAGACCGCTGGTGACGCTCTCGCCGAAGTCGATCAGCGCATCCTGAGTGGAACAGGCAGTGTGAAGCTTACCTTGTCGAATACGCGTCTTGCTGGCGCGGCGGATGGGTTAGATTATCTACTCCACTATCCCTACGGCTGCGCTGAGCAGACGATATCGACCACGATCCCCTGGCTCACGACCCAGCAACTCCGAAAGATTCTGCCCAAGGTGGATCGATCAGAAGATCAGGTTAAAGCGGTCATCGCAAAGGGCATGGCACGAATCTTCTCGATGCAGACCGAGGACGGCGGGATCGCCTATTGGCCCGGCGAATCAGATTCCATGCTGTGGGTCAGTGCCTATGCAGGAGTCGCCGTCGCAATGGCAGAACATCAGGGCATCTCTCTGCCCGAAAACGCAGCGTCGTCACTGCGAGATTACCTGTCAGAGTCTCTGCGCAAGAGTGGTAAGCTCACTGACTCCTACGAACTCTCGCAACGTTGTCTCGCAGCCTATGCGCTCGCCTTGGCGGGCGAAGCGGAGAGCGCGTATCACGAAACTCTATTCAACAAGCGAAAACTCCTCTCTGCCGAGGCTCGCTCGCTGCTCGCGCTGGCGATGATCGAGAGCAATGATACGCGGAAGGACAGAATTCAGCTTCTGCTTGAACCTGATCCGAAAATGCCGGTGGCGGAGGTTTCTTGGTATCGGCGTCCCTACATCGCCGCCGCCAGGCTCCTGACAGAGGTTCGTCGCGATCCTGCCAGTCCAGCGATTGATCGGATGGTGGACGACTTGCTGAAGCTGCGTGAGCCGAATGACGGCTGGGGCGGTACCTACTCGAATGCCTGGCCTCTGATCGCCCTCGCTGCCTACAGCGAATCCTCGGCAAAGGTTTCGGCAAATGAAGTCGTCGTGAGCTTTGACGGGAAGGAGCAATCGCTCACTTTCGGGAAAGAGCCGAGCGGGCAAGAGATCGAACTCGCCTACACTTCCACTCCCGGCGCGAGCCGCACCTTGGCGATGAAGCCTGCCCAGAGCGGCGCAGTGTATGCCAATGTCTCCATCGCTGCTCGTCCACAGTTGAAGGCTTTCGAGTCTGAGAATCACGGTTTCGCGATACACCGCAGCTATCAGAAGGTGGAAATCGATGGCACCATCGTTCCGGCGGAGAATCTGATGGTGGGAGATCTAATACTGGTTACGCTCGATATCAATCTCCCGAATGAAAAGGAAAACTTTCTTGCGATCGACGATGCGCTCCCCGCAATTCTCGAAGCAGTGAATCCTGAGTTCGAGACCTCGGAGACGCAGCGAGTGCAGGCGCAGGCTCGAACTCGCACGCTCTACACCAGCTATCGTGAGATCCGAAAGGATCGGGTGCTCTTCTTTGTGAACTCGGTCTATGGAGCTGGAGATTACTCGATCCGATATCTGGCGCGGGTGGTCGCTCCTGGTCAGGTCACCGCCCCACCGGCGAAGATCGAGGCGATGTATGAGCCTCAGCGCTATGGACTGAGTGCTACCGAACAAGTCTCCGCCGCCGCCCGTCCGCTCGCGACCGGCAAAGTAGCCTCACGCTGAAGACGATGGAGTCCGGCCCGGAAGCCGCTCCGCTACCCGAAGCGAAGCGACGGCAGGGATGGCATCGCTGGCGAAGGTGGTTCGTGACCGCCGGTCTGGTGGGTCTGACTGCCGGACTGGCCATCTGGTTTATCGCACCGCACTTTGTTCCTCTCCCGCCGGGTCTGACGGAGAAGCCACCGATGGGCCTATGGCTGCTGGATCGCGACGGCAAACCACTCCGTCGCTTGCCAGAGGGCGATTTGCGAGCAGATACCCCAGCCACTTACGGCGAATTTCCCGAGTCTCTGATTCAAGCAACAATCGCAGCGGAGGACGCCCACTTCTTCTCTCATGGCGGAATCGAGTTTCGAGGAATCCTGCGAGCCCTCACCGAATTGGTGGCCCATGGACATTTTGTGTCCGGAGGCTCGACCATCACCCAGCAGACGGTGAAACTCTACTCTCCGCCTCGGAGGCGCAATCTACGCACGAAATTGTATGAGGCCCTCGCGGCTCGTCGCGTCGAGATGGAGATGGACAAGGAGAGCATTCTCACCGCCTACCTGAACCATCTTCCCTATGGGAATCAGTTCACCGGACCTCGTGCGGCGGCGATGGGATATTTCGGCAAGCCCCTGTCCGATCTTTCCCTAGGAGAATCCGCTCTTCTCGCCGCATTACCGAACAAACCTACGCGCCTGAATCCCCGGAGGAACCTCGAGGGGGCTATGCGACGACAGCGTTGGGTGCTGCAGAGAATGCATGAGGAGGGATACATTAGTGACGATGACCTCGCTCATGCGCTGGCGAACGGACCCAAGCGATTCGACGGGAAGACTGGAGTCTGGCACGCCCCGCATTTTCTCGATATGGTCATGGAGCGGGAGTCCGCTGCGGTCGCCCAAGCGCGAACTACAGGCACTCCATTACGGACAACGCTGGATCTACCTCTCCAGCATTTCGTCGAGAATACGGTCTCTGCTGAGTTAGCTCGACTCTTCCATTTTGCGAAGGAAGACGGAGAAATCCAGGCCGCCGTGGTCGTAATTGAGAACACAACAGGAGAAATTCGCGCCCTCAGTGGATCGCGTTCGTATTTTCGATCAGTGGCTGGCCAGATCAACGGAGCCTGGCGTCCGCGCTCGGCGGGATCGACGCTGAAACCTTTCACCTATGTGCTCGCCTTGCAGGGAGGGGCCACCGCTGGCACCATACTCGCCGACACTCCCATCGAGTACATTACTCCCACTGGAGCGTACCAGCCCGTGAACTTCGACCGCCACTTTCGCGGACCAGTATCTCTACGCGACGCGCTGGCGACCTCGCTGAATATTCCGGCGGTGAAAACTCTGGAGAAGATCGGTGGCCCAGAACGACTTTTTTCTTGCCTAGTGAGCGACCTTCATTTCACGAGTCTCGCACCTCAGGCGACCGAATACGGATTGGGTCTGACGATAGGGAATGCTGAAGTCCGTCTTCTGGAGCTGGTGAATGGCTACGCTACGCTCGCTCGACTCGGAGTCTGGAAGCCTGTGCACTTCGTCATACCCCAGCCTGAAGCACCTGCAACAGCTTCTCCCGAAGCGCGCGTCTTTTCTCCCGACTCCTGTTGGCTCATCGCGGACATTCTTTCTGACGCTCGCGCCCGCGCTCCTGCCTTCGGCCTGAATTCGCCGCTGACACTTCCCTTCCGCACGGCAGCGAAGACGGGCACATCGACCGACTTTCGCGATAGCTGGACTGTGGGATATACCCCCGATTTTACGGTCGGGGTCTGGGTGGGGCGCTTTGACAATCGTCCTCTTCGGCAAATTACGGGATCCATCGGGGCTGGCCCGATCTACCATCAGATCATGCTCCAGCTCTATCGCGATCACGAGCCGACTTGGTATGAGCGCCCCGCCGGTCTTGTCGAAGTCGAGGTAGATCGCCTGAGCGGCAAGCGCCCGCCGAAAGGCTTGCCCTTACCTGTCGGACGCACCCGAAAGGAGGTTTTTCTCTCCGGCAAGCTTCCGCCTCAGGCGGACAAGTCCGATTACGACGATCAAATGAGAACTCGACTCCCAGTTGTCTACTCTACTTGGTGGAGAGCGGAGGGGAATCCTCTGCGGAGTGAGGCCTTTCTGGAATCCGTAACCTCGGAGACTCCGGCGACCGCTTTTCGTATCGTCAGCCCACTCGACGGAACTGTCGCCTTTCTCGATCCCGACTTACCTGCGGGTGGACGACGCTTCCCCCTGCGCATCGCCGGTTCGGGTGGTGAGGAAATCGAATGGAGCAGCCCTACCCTAGAGATCGAGCGCAAGGGAAGCGACTGCTGGCTGATTCTGCAACCCGGCGAGCACGATGTGACGGCGACAGACAGAAAAAGCGGTCGAACCGTCCACAGTCACCTTCGCGTCGATGCCCTGTGATCGCGTGATTCACACGAAGGATCCTGATTTTTGCTTGAGTTCACAAGTGACGAAGACGACATATAAGCGAATCTATTTTCCACCATGCCCTTAGATAAAATCACCAGCGTCGTCGCTCGCGGAGTCCATGTGCCCGGTTCGGATATCGACACCGACCGGATTATTCCCGCACGTTTTATGAAATGTGTCACCTTCGACGGTCTCGGCCAATATCTTTTCTACGATACTCGCCACGAGATGGACGGCACGCTGAAGGAGCATCCGCTGAACGATCCTCGCTTCACCGGTGCGGGAATCATCGTTGCCGGGATTAACTTCGGCTGCGGGAGTTCGCGCGAGCACGCCCCGCAAGCCATTCACAAGGCTGGCTTCAAAGCAGTGATCGCTCAGAGCTTCGCTGAGATTTTCTTCGGAAACTGCGCCACCCTAGGTATTCCGTGCGTGATGGCGACTGCGGGAGATATCGAAGTCCTCGCTGAAGCCATCGAGGCCGATCCCTCCGTGGAGATCACCATCGACGTGGAGAAATGTGAAGTCAGATACGGGGACAAATCCTTCTCCGTCACGATCCCTGATACCGCACGGGAGGCCTTCTTGGCAGGCACTTGGGATCCTATCGGCGAATTACTCGACGGCGCGGATGCCGTCACTGCTACGGCTTCTCATCTCCCCTACATGGGGGCATGATCTCCGCGCACCGTGTGCGTCAGTCGAAGTTTAATTCCGGCGGAATCTCTGACTTCGTCAGCGGATTCTGACTCGGCCCAGTGGGTGGCGCATCTTTCGGCGTTGACTGAATTTCCTGATTCGTATTTGATGGAGACGATGGAGACGGCTCCTTGGGCTTCAGGACTTCTGGTAGTAGCTCGATTCCAGTCGTTCCGGGCTCGAGCCATTCAATCGCTCTTTCTTTCCAAGAAGTCATCATCTCTTCTGGAACCGTGATGTAGGCTGTCACCCCGATCAGCGCCATGATGATGAGAGAAATGATCATTTTGAACGCCAGCTTTAGTGCAGTTCTAGATCCACCAGAGCGGCTTGTTGCGAATATCTTGCTTCCATCTTCGACAGTCGGCTTGATCGCGGGCTTTAGCGGAGAGGGCTGGGCAGAGGCTTCTACAGGAGCAGGATCTGAACCAAAGAGAGAAGCCGAGTGAACCGGGCCAGCCATCCCAAATGCAAGATCGCAGGCGGGAGGTGGGCAAGAAGGTGACGGACGGCTCTCCGCGACCTGCTCGGCTCTGGCAGAGGCTTCCGCATTCTCCTTCTGCACCTTTTCCAGATACAGATCCTCCGCAAAACTGCCACTATCAGCCGATCCCGTTCGGAAAGGTGATATGCTCGCATGATTCCCTGTAGGCATCTGAGTCCCCCATGAAGTAGAAATTCCCGACTCTTCTTTATCAGGATTGAAGATTGAGGCTCCAGATTGAGAAAATAATCCTTCCATCTGATCAAACGGAGACTTAGATGAAGCCGGTTCTCTTCGGCTCTTGGACGGCCGTCCGGCAAATAAGTCGTCCCCGTCGCGCGTCGGAATTGGATCATCGAGATCCCACTGCACTGAAGAATCATCGCCAGGGGCGAGAATTACATCATCCAATTGTGTCCCTGATTCCTCACGAGGCGGAAATCCCCAAGAATTGAGCGACGACGGTATCGAATCGGATGCATTGGGACTCAGTCGGTTCCCGTTATCCCACTGTGAGGGAGCAGCAAGTTCTGGTTCGGAGCGCGTCACTCTCGATGATTCTACGCAGTCTGATGAAGAGCCCTGGCGAGAGACGGAGTTCTCGACGATCTGAATTCCGGATGCCGTGTGAATCGCAATGATGGGCATCTGACAGTGTACACACTGTCCCGCGACCCCTACGTAATCCAGCTTGAGTGAGAGCGCCCCTTTACAGGACGGGCACTGCAAGGTCAGCACATGATTCTCCTCATGCGAGTGATCAGAAGGGGTGGAGGGGATTTCAGGCATTGAGAAAAATCAAAAGAAACCGCTTCAAGGCACAGTTCCTGTTGTCTGTGGCATCACAGGCATCACAGGCATCACAGGGATCGCCGGAGCGGGTGAGAGCTGATGGACGAGATACGCTTTTGCTGAGGCAATGTAGCCTTTGACCGGCAAGAGATAGGTCGATAGTGCGGTGCCGACGCAGAATCCAACAACAATCACTGCAATTACGACAAAACTCTTTCTAGCTTTCTTTCGCTCTGAAGTCAGCGCAGATCCTGTAGCTGGCCTAGGAATCGGTGGCTTTTCAGAGATGCGGTCACGAAGGTCGATTCCATCGCCCTGTGCGGCCAGCGAGGTATTGGGATCGGTTGAAGGAGGAGCTAGGTCTGAGAAATTCGCGTCATTTGCGTGATCGGAACTAGGCTCAGTCTTCGAAGTATCGAACGGGAATCGTTCCGTCTGTTCGACAGACGCAGGTGGATTAGTCGGAGACGAAGAAAATCCGGAAAATCCGAAGAGCGAAGATGTCAAAGAAGGTGCGCCCTCATCATTCGAAGCAGGTTTCAGAACTTGTTCCCTGAGAGGAGCATCCATGTGGAGCGCCTGAGGAGCTTCGTCTGAATCAGACTTCGTCCACAGCGAGGAAGAAGGCGACTCTGACGGAGTCGTGTCAGCGGGAACCCATTCGTTGATGAAGACCGAATTCTTCGAAGCACCTTGGGCATCAGGGCGGCTAGCAGATCCAGTCGAGAACCCCGAGTCGAGTTCACAGGGAAAGCCGAATTCTGAAGTCGATTCTACCGTTTTGAGAATCGCATCAGAGGAAGCGGATTGGATTACGTCATCCTGCAAGTCCGCTCCCCCAATCGACGAGAAACTGAGATCTTCGTTGTCTTCTTTCGGTTCAGAAGAATTCGAATGTGGTTCGAATCCAGCGGAAGGCGCGGCTGAAAAATCATCGCTAGGGTCTCTCTCAGAACTCGATACGACATCACTATCAGGAGGCGTAGGTGGACCCCAAGGGGTCGGTGTCGAGATTCCCGACCACGAAATACTTGGCTCCATGACCGATTCGTTCGAGGATTCCGAAGTCTCCTCCGGAGATGTCGAAGGACGCAGAGGAGGACTCCAATCTAACGTAGCGGGAACATCGACGAGTTCCACAGATCGTGTGCTTAAAGAATCGGGAGCATCCGCCCCAGAGGGAGTGCATTCACTTTCCTCGCTGATCTCATCGACTTCCGCTCGATCGAACGACTCCAAAGAGCACGGAGCCGCATGAAGAAGATCAGCATCTTCTACAGGATCGGCATCTGTTATTCTAGACAGTGCTGGCTGAGGAGCAGAGAGTGGTTCTTCGTCGGAAGTCGAGCCTCCCGCTGGGTTTCCCCAAGGCGAGAACTGAGCTCCGGAAACCTGAGCCGACGGTTCTGATTCTGCTTTTTCGGCATTGCCCGAAATAATCTCTGATTGTGACTCGAAAGCCAGTTCAGATGCAACGTTCTCTGGCTTCGCGATCGGCTCCATCGCACGCAGATGCACCTGAACGCTTCCGTCGTCTGATGCTAGGGCGACAATAGGGGCTTGACACCAGACACAGGCTCCATTGACTCCGAGATACTGACGCGGTAACTCCAGCGGTCCGGCACAGTCAGGGCAGGAGAGAGAGATGATTCCGGACGCATCTCTCACTTTCGCTCCTATGTCCTCCATCGATTTTTCCGATTCTTGAACCACTTCAGTTTCATCTCCAGTCACATCCCTGATCACCGGCTCCGAGCGATCAACCGACTCCTCCCCAGCTAGGGATTCTGACGCAGTCTCTCCGCTCCCCATAGACAGTGCCTTCACTTCAATTGAAGGTGAGTGGTCGTCGTATGGATCAACGGTCGAAGAGAGTGCTATATCCGCCGCCGCCTCATTTGACACTCGTGCCTGGAGCCGTGATTGATCGGGTGAAGGACCCACGAGAGAACCGAGAAAGCGCTCCCGACTCAGATCAGAGTCGGTGTCATCGTGAATGTCAAAAGCTATGTCAGAGTTCTCTCTCATGGAGATTTCGATTAAAGATAAAGCAAAAACCATAATAACCAAATCGAATTATAGAAATTATCAACGACCATTCGCGATAATGCTTGATTTTTTCATAATATTAAGAATATTATCGAATGCGAATTTCTGCCGCATTTCTAGCTGCGACAGCACTCTTCTACAGCTCCGTAGTTTCCTGTAAGACAGTGCCATCCACACCTGCCCCAGGGTCTGGCGTGATGACGATTCATCTGACAGATCCCGATGCTGCGATCATCGGAAAGAAGATCTGGCAAAACGAGTGCGGTGGAACAGTCGAATGTCTCACTTCGTGGAATTCTGGTGAAGACTTCCCCTCTCTGGGAATTGGCCATTTTATCTGGTATGTCTCGGGGCGTCCCGGTCCCTTCCAGGAGAGCTTTCCTCCACTTCTGGCTTTTCTTAGGGAGCAGGGCGTCACCGTCCCTGCGTGGTTATCTGAGGCAAAAGGCAGTCCTTGGACCAGTCGAGCAGAATTCCTGCGCGACCAGCAATCGCCCCGGATGAAAGAGCTACGGCTACTCCTGGCGAATACAGTCACAGCACAGACACGCTTCATCATTCGACGACTCCAGCTCTCTCTGCCGGAAATGCAGAGGGTCACTCCCGCGAACGAACAGGGTCACCTGAGTGCGAACTTTGACCGAATGTCCTCATCGCGCGACGGACTCTACGCCATGATCGACTACGTGAACTTCAAGGGTGAAGGCATAAAGCCCACGGAGCGATACAATAATCAGGGCTGGGGTCTGCGAGATGTTTTAGTCGAAATGCGTCCTGCCAGCGCGGCACCAAACGCGAGTGCCGAATTCTCTGAAGCGGCCAAGCGCGTCCTGAGTCGCCGCGTGCAAAACTCGCCGCCTGAGCGTGGCGAATCTCGCTGGCTAGCAGGCTGGCTCAATCGCTGCGACACCTATCGACGCGGGATCTGACTAGATCGCGAGCGACACCCCGATCCCCGACAGACGGGTCTATCTGGGGTCGATACACCCGATTTAGCCCGTCTCACGAAACTCGCCGGCTCTGACGCGTAGCGTGCGTTCCCAGCCTCAAAGAGGCGAATCGAAGAAAGATTGTCCCTTAAAAAGTCACTTCCTCCTAGGACTACTGACGACCTCGTCGGCAGCCAATCCAATTACTGGCGTCAGCCGGGAAACCATTCACTCCCGATGGCATGCCTTTCCAGCAAACGCCCGAAAGAGCCCCAATTATTCCGTCGACCACTGTTTGAACAAGCTCTTAATGAGCTCATACTTTTCAGTTTCTGGTCTCTGGTGACAATAGATCAGGACTCCATCGGCGCTCTTTCGTGCGCGCTCCATCACATCACGCACATATTCTGGAGTCGAGGCACCTAGACGGCTGTGCGCAGAGGCATAAACATCGACAATGATGGGAAACTCTGGGCCTGCCATCTCACGTATCCTCTTCACTTCTTCAATCACCAGCGTGGAATCTGTCAAGCCTGCTTTAGTCGATTCGGAGCGATAGGGAAAAAGGATTCCGTCTATGTTATCGCGATAGCCGTCAAAAAGAGCCTCGGTAATCCTAGGAAAATAAGAACAGGGGACAAAAGCGACACGCGGATTAATTGCTCGCGCAGCTCCCACCATTTTTGTCACCATCTCGGGAGTATAAAATTGCAAATTGTGGGTGAAATCATCAATGCTCCAAGCGACCAGATTCGGTTCCCGAAGGCTCAATTTCGCGATCTCTATCGCCCATCGTTCGTAATCTAGACGAAAGGGTTCGGAGTAGTATTTGCTCCGAGGTGGAGATTCGGACGGAGGGACCAAGGTCACCCACACATTGATGCCTTGATCTCGCGCCGCAGGCAGGAACAATTTTAGATCATCCCAGTCGGTATCTCGGGTCCATATCAGCCAGTTGTATGTCCTGACGTGACTATCAACCAGCTCGCGGAGCAACTGCTCCCTATCCACTCGCCCCTGCTTTCCCTTCGCCCCTGCATAGGTTCCAAAGCTGCCACGCACGGCGGCCATGCGTTCAGCTCGGCCATCTTTCTGTCCCAGATTCTTATGATTTGATTCAGCACCAGCGTCGTAAGCACTCAAGGCTAAGGCTACACACAGAGAAAAAAGGATGTGATAACGAACTGAAAGGGGCCTGCAGCTGACAAGAGTTTGTGAAAGCATCCTTTATAGTAGTGGGATTGTGGTCTGCTCACAAATCGAAACTAGTCAGTCCCTGAGAAGCACCTCCTCCTGGGACCGCTGACGTCCTCGTCGGCAGTTGATCCAATTACTGGCGTAAGCCGGAAAACCCATCTCGCCCAAAGGCGTGTATTCCCAGCTTCAAAGTGGCGCTCTATTATGGCGTATGGCAGCACCCTGGGATTTGAATGTCCCCAAAATGGCTTACACAGACAGGAGTGTCTGCGCTACTCTTCCTTCCCCCCCAGCACTTCTGCATCCAACATTCAAATTTTTGAACGATCTGTCCCTGTTTTCTCTGTTTTCTTCAGTAGAACAATTTCCTCCTTTTTCCGGCAGGGTAGCCAGCCTATCCTATTCAGCGACATGAAGCAGCTTCTTCTCCACCTTCTTTCCTTCTTCACATCGACGCTAGCCATATTTTTGCTACTGCCCTCTCTCAGCGCGAGTGAGACGTCTGCACAAAATTTAGCCCTCGGGAAACGGGCCTCCTTCAATCACCCACCAAATTACGCGCTATGTACGGATTCAGATGATGCGATCCAACTGACGGACGGGGATTACTCGAGACAAGGCTCTTCCACAACAGGGAAGATGCGATCCATTTGGACACAAAAGAGCACTGTCGGATGGTCCAACAAGAACCCGGTCGCAATCACGCTCGACCTAGAAACCGTACAACCCATCTCCGGCATTTCCTTTGGCTCAGCGGGCGGAGCCACAAGCGTCAGATTACCCCTAGCCATTTACATAGCGGTCAGTGATGATAAAAAATCGTGGACTTATCTCGGCGATCTCGCCGCGCTTTCGAACGCGATTCACAGTGCTCCCGACTACGAGGAGGGGTATCGAAGCTGGAGCTTTGTCACACACGAACTCCGAACACGTGGACGCTACGTGACGTTACTGGCCTACGGAGCTTCTCGCTATTTGTTCTCTGACGAGATCGAGATATATCGCGGTGAGGACGCATGGGGCGACAAAAAACCAGAAGGAAAACAGATTACTTCTCTTGAAGACTATGCGTCAGAGCTAACCCGTCTGAGCGCAGTGAAAGCGAGGCTGTCCCATGATATTCGCCAGATACAGACAGAAATCCAGCAGTCCAAACTCCCAAAAGAACAGCAAGATCAGTATAAGAAAGCACTCGATTCGATGTCCAAGGAAGTGCGAGGAATCACCGAACTACCGGCAGACTTTAAAGCGATCCTTCCGATGCATGACATACACAAGCGCGCTTTCGCTCTACGAGGGGAAGCGATGGCGCAGCGTGGCATGGCTCCGATCACGATATGGCAGCAACACCGTTACGCCTGGCTCCCTCTTTTAGCCGAACCAGCGAATGACTCAAATCCAAAGTTGAATTTCATGATGTTGAGAAATCAGTTTCACTCCGAAAGTCTATTGGTGACGAATGCGACAAACAAAAGGCAGGCGATTCGCATTCGATGGGAAGATGGACCGCCGGATGCAGATGAGGGCTGGTTGCAGGTTTTCGGAGTCGAATGGACAGACACCCTCGAAGGCGTGCCCGTAGCCTCCGCCCTGCTTCCTGCCGAACGAAAGGATGGCTCCTATTTTCTCACTGTACCGGCAGGGATGACCAGAAAGCTTTGGTTTTTAGTGGATTCATCCAAACTGAGACCTGGGTCCAGTCAAGGCCAGTTGTCTGTGGATAAGTTTTCCATCCCTTGGCACGTGGACGTCGCTTCATTGGCCATGAGCACCCCCCGTCTATCCTTGACGATGTGGGACTACACCAATGGAGAGAGCAGTCGTGCGATCCATTCCAAGAATCGAGCACAAGCGATTCAAATGATGCGGTCCAACTACGTCGATAGCACTTGGGCGACGTCCGTCGTTCTCCCGCGTCCTCCCGCGAGCGCATTCGATGCCGAGGGAAAACTGACTGAGAAATTGAACTTCGATTTGCTCGACGAGTGGTTGAGTCGCTGGCCCGAAGCACGACGATATTTTATCTACGCCAGTGTGGGGAAGAGCTTTGCCGGTGCTCGCATGGAATCAGAAGATTTTGCGAAGCGTGTAGGGAGCTGGGCACAAAGCTTATCGGCTCATATGAGCCAACGCGGGCTACAGCCCTCACAACTGACTCTGCTCTTAATCGACGAACCCCATACGGACGAACAGGATCAAATCATCGCGGCATGGGCGAAAGCGATCAACGCGGTGGCACCCGAGTTGAGTCTGTTTTCTGATACCATGTGGCAACGCCCTGACAAGGCGAAGATCCAAGAGGCGATTACAGAAATGGATATTCTGTGCCCTAAACCCGATGTGTATCAAAGGGGAGGAGAGGCACTCCGCAGTTACTTCTCTGATCTGCAAAAACGCGGCAAGGAACTTTGGTTCTATTCCTGCTCGGGCCCCACGCGGCATTTCAGCCCGCAAGCGTACTATCGACTTCAAGCTTGGCATGCTTTTGCAGCAGGAGCAAAGGGACAGGGCTTTTGGGCCTTTGGTGACACCAGTGATGCCAGCAGTTCTTTCATGGAATATGACACGACACGCGAGAACTTTTCCCCTGTATTCTTCGATGGAGACTCCATCTACAGCAGCATTCACTGGGAAGCCTTACGCGAAGGGATGCGAGATCACGAGGAAATGTCCATGCTACAAGATGTCATTCGCCAAATCAAAGACTCTCAAGTTCGAGAGACGGCTCAGGCAAGGCTAGACAGCCTGATTCATACCATCACCGCCACCGATTTCATATCAGCTCCCTCGTGGAGCACAGAGGAGGGTCTGGAAATGATGGATGCTCACCAGGATGAAATCAGGAAGATGTTATTGGATCTAGGTACGAAATGAACTCAATTTGTTGATCTGATTTTCTGGAGTCTGAGAGAGTCACTGCTCACAGGTGGGGATGCGCGGTTCAAATGTTGTCATTCACCCAGTCGATCACTGCCTGTTCAGTTTGGAGGCCAAAGAGGGAGTGTGGGCAGTCGGTTCCACCGCCTGAATAGTTGCGGGCGTATTTGTGGCCTTGGATGATTTCCTTGGGGAGATTGTATTGTGTAGCGGATGATTTTAAGAGACAGGCGATTTCCCATTCTCTGCGCGGATGCCTCCAGCCCGTTGCCTCGGATTCTAAATCCTTACTGATTTACAAAAGACTCCTCAGATGTAAGAGTTAAGTCTATCTCCGAAAACCAGAGCGAAGAGCGAGGGAAGATCTATCGGAGCTTTACCTCGGGAGTGCGCTCGCGGAAGTTTCCCGAGCTGGCCTTAACACAAAACAAAGACATAGATGAGAAATCAAGGAGCGCTTATTCTAATGTTCTGCGTGCTTGCCACGGCGCTAGTCGTGCCGGCAATTGCCTCGGACAAGAAGCGAATCCAAGGGCCAAATATCATCATGATTCTCGCCGACGACATGGGTTACGGCGACCTAGGTGCCTATAATCGCGACAGCAAAATTCCTACCCCTCACTTGGACCGTCTCGCTGCGGAGGGACTCAAGTTCACCGACGCACACTCAGCTTCCTTCTGTACGCCCTCTCGATATGCTCTTCTGACCGGCCGTTATCTGTGGCGCACTCGCCTAGGTTCAGGCGGTAAGATTGCCAATTTTGCCGGCACTGTCATCGAGCCGAACCGCACCACGCTGCCGCAGATACTGCAATGCGCAGGATACTACACGGCTCTCGTAGGCAAGTGGCATCTGGGCATCGATTGGCGGCTGCACGACGAATCTGAACGCACTCTGATTTTAGACGATCCGAATTACCAGAATTTCAAAAACATCGACTTCCACTCCCCCGCGCTTCGAGGACCCAAAGATTGCGGCTTCGACTATTCCTTTGGAACAGCAGGTTCTGCTGAGATGAACCCCTCCACCTTTATCGAGAATAATCGAGTCAAAGCGATTCCCACCTTGACCACTGCTCAGGTGAGGGAGAGGCGCGGAGAATGGTACGGTCGTGACGACAATATCATTGCCGAAGGCTACAGCATGGAGGCCTTAGTGCCGACTCTTTCGGCGAAGGCGCTGGAAGTGCTTGAGACTGCTGCGCGCAGTCAGAACCGACCCTTCTTTCTTTACTACGCGATGACCGCTCCGCACAACCCCATCGTACCGAATCAGGAATTTGTCGGCAGCAGCCGCGCTGGTTCGTATGGGGACTTCGTGGTAGAGCTCGATCATCATGTGGGCCGACTACTACAAAAGATCGACGAAATCGGGATCGAACGAGACACTCTCGTCATTTTCACCAGCGACAATGGTCCCGTCAACCGCACGAAAGGCTACCAGCAACGCTGGGTGCGTGGTGATGTTCAAATCTATGGACACGAGAGCAATAGCCCCTTTGTCGGCTGGAAAGGCGGTCTGCAAGAGGGAGGACACCGCGTGCCATTCATTGTTCGTTGGACGGGCCACATCACTCCGAATGAGACATGCTCCACCACGATTTCTTTCACCGACCTTCTGCCCACCTTGGCGGATTTGCTACACCTGCCCATCGACCGTGACACTGCTGAAGACGGGGTCAGTTTCTACCCGGCTCTGCTGAGAGATCAGCGACCTGCTTCCTTTCACGAGGCGATCGTGCATAATCACATCAACGGTGCGTTTGCCCTCCGGCAGGGAATCTACAAACTCACGGTCAATGGCCCCAAGACGGTCAGCGAAGCTTTGGACTCTTCCGTCTCTTCATCCTTAGCTCTCCACAATCTCGAAACGGATCCGAAGGAAGAGATCGACATCGCTGCCCAACATCCGAAGCTGGTGAGTGAAATGCACGAACTGCTAAAAAAATATCTTCGGGAAGGGCGTAGCGATGGACGTTCGCCCCACTTTCAGAACTGAGGCTTATTTTCGTTCGCAAGGCCTTACGTTCTTTTTGACAAAAGGTCTCTGCATGGGGCAAGGGAATCGCAGGAAAGTGACAGCCTATTTTTGTCATCCACAGATTATACAGATATACGCAGATAAGAATCAAAAGATCCGCGGATTACCAACCCATTTAGACGGCAGAGAGGAGCATCAGAGGCTGCGAGACCACTCGACTCGCTGACAAACGTCTATCGCTAAGGGACAGGTGATTTTATAGTTAAAATTCTGAATGCAGAAGTGCTGGGCTGGAAGTGTAGCGCAGACAATCTTGTCTGTGTACGCCATTCCTGGGACCGTCGAAGTCCTCGTCTGCAGCTTTTAATGTACCTAGCATACGCCAGAAAGATATTTCGGATTCTAAGGGACGAACGATTTTAAATTAGCGTTTCCAGAGGGAACCCAGCCTGTGGCCAGTGCTTGAGGAGTAAGGCGAGGACACCACCAGTGGCGGAAAGCGGTGCTTCACACCGCACTCCAGAGCGCTTCGCGCGGAGCGTATCGTGCACTGGACATGTGTTGCAAGCTCTTGAGACTTTACAAGATTGGCGGTTTTAAATTGGGTTGGCGGTCACATGCTCAAAGGCTCTGTCTAGGGCGTCGGCGGCCCCAGGGGAAAGCCTTTGCTTATCGGTTCTATGTCGAGATGCTCGGCCATGAGGAATGGAAGGTGTTCTCGCAGGTGGACACGTCGTACCACGACCCCGATCTCGTGCACGTCAGATCACTTCAGGCAGCCGTTTTTCATCAAAACACCTGCCTCGACCCTTCCCCACTGGTCAAATATGGATCGCTCGACCGTAGGCGACGCCAGTGGCCTCGTGGATCGCCTCGGAGAGAGTAGGATGCGCGTGGATGGTATTTTCCAATTCCTCGTAGGTGGCCTCTAGGGTGATGGCCAATCCCATCTCGGCGATAAGTTCCGTGGCCTCGGCTCCGATGATATGGGCCCCCAGGAGTTCGCCGTATTTCTCACCATAGATGAGTTTCACGAAGCCTTCGGGTTCACCTGCGGCGAGAGCACGACCGCTGGCCTGGAAGGGAAATTTTCCGACCTTCACTGCGATTCCCTGTTCTTTGCAGGCCCGCTCGGTCAGTCCGACGCTGGCAACTTCCGGATGGCAGTAGGTACAGCCAGGAAAAATATCAACTTTGCGACTCTGATGCTTGGGGTCGAACATGGACTCTACCGCATGGATCGCCTCGAAGCTGGCAACGTGAGCGAGCCACGGCGGCCCGATGATGTCTCCGGCGGCGGAAATGCCGGGGAGATTCGTCTGATAGCGCTCGTTCGTTTTGACGAATTTTCGATCCGTGAGTTCCAACTTCTCACATCCGGCAGGCAGGACAGCACCCACCCCGACGGCGACCAGACAGACATCGCCACGTAGAGTTTTCGACTCGCCGCCTTTGACAGGCTCGACCGTAAGTTCGACGCCGCTATCCGTGACTTTTGCTGCCGTGGTTTTGGTCGCGGTGAGAAAATTAATGCCCTGCTTCTTGTAGGCCTTTTCTAGAGTCTGGCTGACTTCTGTATCCTCCACGGGCAACAGATGGTCCATCATTTCTACAATGGTAACCTTCGTTCCATAGGCATTGTAGAAATATGCGAACTCGATACCGATGGCACCAGCTCCGACGATGAGCATTTCCTTTGGCTGCTCGGGCATGAGCATCGCCTCGCGTGCGCCGATGACGCGCTTTCCATCGAATTTCAGAAAAGGCAGGTCGCGAGCGTGACATCCGGTCGCCAAGAGGACGTTCTTGGCCTCGTGCGTTTCAGACTTGCCATCGGTTCCAGCGACGTCGATGCGCACGCTCCCCGTCGGAGAATTTCCAGCGAGAGCGGCGGTGCCACGCAGATAATCGATCTTGTTCTTTCTAAAGAGAAACTCGATGCCTCCAGCTAATTTGTCCGAGACTTGGCGTGAGCGTCCGATCACTTTCGACCAGTCATAGCTAAGATTATCAAAGCTGAGGCCAAAATCGGCGGCCTTGCTTTTGAGATTGACGTACATCTCGGCGTTTTTCAGCAGCGCCTTGGTCGGAATGCAGCCCCAGTTAAGACAGGTGCCACCCGCACGGTCGTTTTCGATACAGGCGACTTTTTTACCGAGTTGAGCAGCGCGGATGGCGCCGACATAGCCGGCGGGTCCGCCACCGATGACGATGAGATCGTAGGTAGCCATGAGAGTATATGAGTAGGATTATCAAGAAATGAGAAGAACTGGCGTCTCGAGGAAGCGCTTCAGCTCAGAGAGAAATTGGGCACCGACAGCGCCATCGACGACGCGATGATCGCCACTGAGTCCGATGTTCATGCGTTGGCCGGGGACGATCTGTCCCTGATCATTGACCACAGGCTGCTTCAGAATGGTGCCTACCGAGAGAATCGCCGCCTGCGGGGGATTGATGATCGCATCGAAATGGGAAATCCCGTAGGCTCCGAGATTAGAGATGGTGATGGTGCCACCGGTCATCTCGTTCGGAGTCAGTTTCTTTTCACGAGCTTTCCCTGCGAGTGCTTTCAACTCCTCGGAGAGTTCTCGAATCGACTTCGACTGGGCCGAGCGAATGACGGGAGTGACAAGGCCAGCTTCGATCGCGACGGCGACAGCTAGATGAACTTCACCATATTGCAGGATGGAGTCTCCCTGGAAAGACGCATTGACACCGGGTACGGACCCGATGGCCAGGACCAAGCCGCGCATGACGAAATCGTTGACCGTATATTTCGGCCCGCCGCTCCCGACGCTGGCGGCGTTCACTTGCTCGCGCAGAGCCATCAGAGGCTCGGTATCGACCTCAATGTGCAGGTAAAAGTGGGGAATGGTGGTTTTGCTTTCAAGCAGTCGCTGAGCGATCACGCGACGAATGTTGGAAAGTGGAATGGTCTGATTCGCCTTCGCCTGGGCGCGGGGGAGTAAACCGAGCGATCCGCCTCCCCCAGCTGGAGCGGCGGCAGCAGTATCGACATCATTCTTGACGATTCGACCGCCGGGTCCGGTCCCGATGACTTGGCCGAGGTCGATTCCGTGTTCACGGGCAAGCTTACGAGCGAGAGGAGATGCCTTGATCCGTGTGGTCTCGGTGGAGACAGTCGCGGCAGCGGCGACGACAGGAGCGGTCACTGCGGCGACGGAAACCGGCGTAGGAATTGCTGCGGTCGAGGATGTCGCTTTCGTCGGCGCGACACCTTGATTCTCCGCCGGTGCAGTCGCCACAGCGGGTGGCTGATCGACGTTGGCCGGTGGCTCTTCTCCCTCCGCCAAGATCAGGGCCAGATGAGCGCCCAAGGGAACCGATTCTCCTTCTTTCACATAAATTTTGTGAAGGATTCCTTCGTCAAAAGACTGCATCGCCATCGTAGCCTTGTCGGTCTCAACTTCGGCGACATCTTCGTCGATAGAGACTGTATCTCCTTCTTTCTTGAGCCACTTGGCGAGAACGCCTTCGGTCATCGTGTCGCTCAACTTGGGCATTTTCAGATAGGAAGCCATGAGGGAGGGGAAAGTTAGATAAAAGCGGAATCTGTGTTGAATCAGGGAGAAAGAATCAATTTGCCGCCCAAGCGACAAATCAGAGAATATCAGAAGAGGGTGAGAGCGCGGGCCACGACCTCCTCGGGCACGGGCAACTGCATCTTTTCGAGCGGTGGACTGTAGATCGCGGGGGCGTCGGCGCTAGCGATTCTCAGAACCGGGGCGTCGAGATCATCGAAGGCCTGCTCCATGATCATGGAAGAAATCTGTGCGCCGATACCGCAGAAGGGCTTGTTTTCCTCAACATAGATCGCTCGGTGCGTCTTGCGAACTGATGCCATGATCGTCTCTTCATCCAGAGGGCGAATACTGCGCAGATCGACAACCTCAGCAGAGATCTGATGTTGTGATTCGAGAATCTCAGCAGCGGCTAGGCAGGTGAGAACCGCACGACCGTGAGCGATCAAGGAAATATCGGTCCCTTCGCGTTTCACATCGGCTTTTCCCAGAGGAATCAAGAGTTCGCCGCCCTCGAGTTCTTCATTGGCCGGGACGAGTCCTTTCGTGCCATAGAGAACGGTGCTCTCCATGAAGTAAACCGGATCATTATCTCGGATAGCGGATTTGAGCAGGCCTTTCGCATCGATAGGATGGGAGGGCGACACGACCTTCAGCCCCGGCATGTTGGCGAAAATATTCTCTGGCGTGTGCGAGTGCGTCGCACCGACGTTCGTGCCTCCGTTCGCCGGGCCACGCACGACGATAGGGCAGTGAATCAATCCGCCGGACATGTAACGAACGGCAGCGGCATTGTTCATCATCTGGTCAAAGGCGACGTATGCGAAGCTGTAAAACATCAGCTCCATCACCGGACGCACCCCCAGCATGGAGGCACCGATCCCAATGCCGATGAACCCGGCTTCGGAGATCGGAGCATCGATCAAGCGCTTACTCCCCCACTTTTTCCAGAGTCCCTCGGTGACTTTGTAGGCTCCGTTATATTCCGCCACTTCCTCGCCGATGATCACGACATTCTCGTCGTGAGCTAGTTCTTCATCGAGCGCTTCTTTCAGAGCTTCGCGATACGTAATTTCTCGGGGCATGATTGAAATAAGAAAGATTAAATGAATCGATTGATCGAGTGGGGCAACGCCTAACCGTGGAAAAAATGGCGTCCTGTTGTCCCGGAAGCAGTGCGATTGTCCACTTCCCAGTACACATCATCGAAGATCTCTGACTCGTCCGGAAAGGGACTCTTCCGAGCGAACTCAGCAGAAGCATCCGCCTCAGCCGCTGCTTCTCGCTGGATCACTTTATAATTCTCTTCCGTGAGAACTCCTTCACCGATGAGTGTCGCTTTCCAGTTTTCGATAGGATCATGTTCCGTCATGTAGCGCTGAATTTCTTCCTTCGACCGATATTTTTCCGCATTGGCATCCGCTACTGAGTGCCCCTTGTATCGATAGGTGAGGATTTCCAGCACCGAAGGCTTCGATTCTTTGTGCGCTCGGTCGATGGCAGTCTGAACTTTCGCCCGGATCTCATAGAGCGAAACTCCGTCGAATTTATCCCAAGCGATCTCGTAAGCATCAGCTCGGGCGGCCAGACCACCCTCCGGATGAGCGGAGGATCGCACCTGCGAGGTGCCCATGGAATAGCCGTTGTTCTCGATGATATAGACCACAGGAAGTTCCCAAAGGGAAGCGAGGTTCAGGGCCTCATGATACGATCCCTGATTGATCGCTCCGTCGCCGAGATAGCAGAGGCAGCATCCGGTGAGGTTGCGATATTTCAGGGCAAATGCGATTCCTGCACCTAGTGGTGTCTGCCCGGCGACGATCCCGTGCCCACCCCAGTAATTCTTATCCGGCGCGAAGTAGTGCATAGAGCCGCCCTTGCCTTTGGAGCAACCGGTTTTCTTCCCGTAGAGTTCGGCCATGCACTCGTTCATCCCCATGCCGACCGCCAATGCGTGCCCGTGATCGCGATAGGCAGTGATGACGTGATCATTTTCTCCGAGTAATGAAATGCCTCCGACAGCCACGGACTCCTGACCGATGTATAGGTGAAGGAATCCTCCGATGTTATTTTCATTGTACGCCTTCAGCGCTGCCTGTTCGAAACGGCGGATGCGAACCATCGTGCGAAGGAGCTCGATTTTTTCGTCCGAGCTGAGCGACGCATTGATCGGGGCGTCTGAGTAGGGAACGGATTTCTTGGCCATCGAAAAAGAAAATTTCTCTCCCCATTTGGAAGGGGCAGCACAGTAGCTTAAAGTAGTGAGAAAGGAAACCCGGAAAGGCTGAATTTTTCTTCTGCTTCCTTATTTTGCGATGCGCCTCATCAAAGGCGATTTAGATAGGTATGATATTTCGATATCCAAAAAATTATGACGTATTGGTCGTCGGCGGAGGTCACGCGGGCATCGAAGCCGCGATGGCCGCTGCACGCATTGGCGCTTCGGTCGGTTTACTCAGTCAGAACCTCGACACGCTGGGGCAGATGTCCTGCAATCCCGCGATCGGCGGTCTAGGGAAAGGACACATGGTGCGTGAAATCGATGCTCTGGGCGGTGCGATGGGCGAGAACGCAGACGCAACCGGCATTCAGTTCCGCGTACTGAATGCACGGAAGGGACCCAGCGTCCGTGCGCCACGGGTGCAGTGTGACAAGAAAGCCTATCAATTTCGAATGAAATGGGTGCTCGAAAATCAGCCGAATCTCGATCTTCACCAAGGAAGCGTGGTCGGATTGGAAATCGAGAATGACGAAGTCAGAGGGGTCACCACTGCGCTCGGATTGCAGTATTCCGCTCATTCCGTCGTGATCACTACCGGGACCTTCATGCGAGGACTGCTGCATGTCGGTTTGCAGAATCAGCCCGGTGGTCGGATGGGCGATGCCACCTCCGCATTCAGCGAGGAACTGAAGCGAATCGGCTTCGAGGTTCATCGATTTAAAACCGGAACGCCCTGTCGTCTCAACGGACGATCCATCGATTATTCTCAGTGCGAGCGTCAGGACGGTGATACTCCCCCACCCCGATTCTCCTTTCGTGGACAACTTGGCATTGGATTGATCGATCCAGATGACGGTCCTTTCACGCTCAATCGCTGGAACAATCCATTGTTCCACGTGGAACAAAGTCCCTGTTGGATTACCTACACGAACTCGAAGACGCACGAGTTCATCCTAGGCAACCTTGACCGTTCGCCTCTATACTCGGGTAAGATCGAGGGTACGGGGACGCGTTACTGCCCTTCAATTGAGGACAAAGTAGTCCGCTTCGCGAGCAAGGATCGTCATCAAATTTTTCTTGAACCTGAAGGAAGACAGACCTTGGAATATTACGCGAACGGAGTTTCCACCTCTCTCCCCTTCGACGTGCAATACCGCATGGTCCGCTCGATTCCAGGCTTGGAGAATGCGGAAATCATCCGTCCCGGCTATGCAGTGGAATACGATTACTGCTCGCCCACGCAACTTCACCCGACGCTGGAGACGAAGAGGATTTCGGGACTCTATTTTGCCGGGCAGATCAATGGAACCTCCGGCTACGAGGAAGCTGCAGCCCAAGGGCTGATCGCGGGAGCCAATGCCGCGCTCAAAGTGAATCGGAATCCGGAGATGATCCTAGGGCGCGAAAAATCCTATATCGGTGTAATGATCGATGATCTAGTGACGAAGGGAGTCGAAGAACCCTACCGCATGTTCACGAGCCGGGCAGAATACCGCCTGCTCCTGAGTCACGATACGGCCGATATCCGACTCTGCGACATCGGCAGGAAAGCCGGACTGATCACGGAAGAGTTCACTGCGGCAATCCGTCAGAAGAAGGAGAAAATGGAAGCTCTGCATCACAGACTCGAAACCACACACAATAGTGTCGGTTCATGGAAGAAGTGGCTTCGACGCCCCGAAGTCGGGTGGCGAGAACTACCTGAAGAAGTCCGTGGGCAGGAAGCAGAGGACCTCTGGGACTTGGTTGAGATTGAAGTCAAATACGAAGGATATATCCGACGCCAAGTCGAGTCTGTGGAGAAGATGCGCAGAGTCGAGGATAAACTCTTGCCTGACGAGATCGACTTCCATCAGATTCCGGGCTTGAAAACTGAGGCGAGAGTTCGCCTAGAAAAGATCCGGCCACGCACCTTAGGGCAGGCAAGTCGAGTGAGCGGGGTAACCCCTGCCGATATCTCTTTATTGGCGATCTGGCTGGAAAAGGTCTACCGTTGAGTGTATGCGGTTCTTACCTCTGCAACTCCTCTTCATGATCGTCGGCTTCTCCCTAGGAATAGCTGAGGACCGTATTTACTTTCCAAGGGATACCGAATTTCTTCCGGAGTATTGGAGAGAAGAGCCAATCTCCACGGCTATTGTTCCCGTGCCTGACGCCAGCAAGGAAGTCGTGACGCAAATTTTAACGAGAGCGTTCTCCAAATATCCGCCGGAGATTCTACAACAGAATCTGTCCAAAGTCGCCGTGGTCGAATCACTGAAATTCTACGGAGTTGCCTATGGGGGCACCTATGTGATCGCATCCCAGCAGATCATTCTAGTGTATCGTCCGACTTTTACGACTCAGGGTTTCGAGCAGCGTTTTCATCACGAATTCTCCTCCATCCTCCTTCAGAAGAATAAGCCAGAGTTCGACGTCCGGCACTGGTCTGCAGCGAATTCACCCGGCACAGCCTATCGAGTTGATGGAATTATCGAGGAGCCTGCCCAGCAACAAGCCGAATCAACCAAGGTTCTCGCCGAGGCTCAAAAGAAAACTGGTGGCTCTGGAGCCGAACTGCTGAATCTCGATCCCGATCTGATGAAGCTCGGATATCTAACGCCATACAATCAGGTCTCAGTGGAACAGGACGTCAATGAAGTGGCGGCTCATCTATTCACCAACCCGGAAATTTGGGACTTCTGTCGGCGCTATCCTCGCATCGATCAGAAAGTCCATGTACTGATCGACTTTTACCAAAAGATCGATCCAGAGATGGATCGAATCTTCTTCCGTAAACTCACCCTGAATCCCACCGCCTCTCCCGAGCCATGAACCGACTTTCTCGCATCCTAGTAGAACTCGCGCTCGAAGAGGATCTTCGTGATCGCGGCGATCTGACGAGCCGATTTTTCATCGATCCTACTCATCATTCGAAAGGTCTGATCGTCGCTCGCGAGACCTGCGTGCTCTCGGGTCTTGTCGTCGCTCGCCATGTCTGCGAGGCGGTCGGGGGCTCGAATCTCGCCCTCCGTGCGATCCGAAGTGATGGTGACGAGATACAGGCTGGCGCTGTCATTGGGGAAATCTCCGGGCCGACTCAACTTGTCCTCCAAGCAGAGCGCACTCTGCTCAATTTTATGCAACGCCTCACCGGTGTCGCGACGGTAACTCGAAGCTACGTTCAGATGATTTCCCACACGAAGGCAAAACTGCTCGACACTCGGAAGACGACGCCAGGCTGGAGAGAACTTGAAAAAGCTGCAGTGGCCCATGGAGGTGGAGTTAACCATCGTCAGGGACTCTATGACGGCGTCATTGTAAAAGACAATCATCTCGTGGCGAATTCCGATCCAAAACTCTTGGCGAGGCACATTGCTGAACTCAGTAAATTCGCTCCTGATGCTGTGATCGAGTTTGAGGCAGATCGACTCGATCAGGTGACAACTTTTCTCACGATCCCCGGAATCGACAGAATTCTGCTCGACAATATGGAACCTGAAAAGCTTCGCGACGCCGTGGCTCTACGAGATCGTTTGAATCCAAAAATTCTCCTTGAGGCCAGTGGGGGAATCACGAGAGACACCATTATCGAAATCGCTGAGAGCGGGATCGACTACATATCAGTCGGTGCGCTGACACACTCCGTTCGATCCATCGACATCGGACTCGATCTCGAAGATCAGCCCATTGCCAAACTCCACTCTCGCGCATGACCAGCGACACGATTTATCGCGAAATCGTTCGTGGCTGGTCGGAGGAAGAAATGGAATTGTTCCACGTGGAACAATTCCATTTTTCTCCGGAAACGGGTTCGACAAACGACGATCTTCTCCAGCGAGCCCGAACGGGAACGCTCGCACGGGGCACTGTTCACTGTTCCGATTTCCAAACGCGAGGCCGAGGGCGCAGAGGAGACCGCTGGGAGACCGCAAGCGGAAGAAACTTACTCTTCTCCTTAGCGCTGCCTCTGGACGGAGACCGCAGACGATGGCCTCGTCTTCCCCATCTCACGGCCTGGATTGTCGGCTCGACTATCGAATCGGTTTTACCTCCGGGAGAGCGACTTCAAACAAAGTGGCCGAACGACTTGCTCTATCAGGGGAAAAAACTAGCAGGGATTCTCGTCGAAACGATCCTCACGCCACAGCCCTTTGCCGTCGTAGGAATCGGACTGAACGTGAATCAACGTCCGGATGAGTTCCCAGAATCTCTCCAGTCCCTCGCGACTTCACTCTACGCAATTCTAGGCTGCGAATCGAGTCGCTGGTTTCTTCTCGGTCAAATTCTTCGAGGATTTCTTCATCACTATCCCGAGAAACTCGAATCCTTCGCCCCCGTTCTCGACTGGATACGCCCACGAGATTTTCTCGCAGGGAAATCACTTTCCATTCGTAGCGGACGAAGCTGGCTCGACGGAGTCGGTGATGGAGTTGCCGAAAACGGAGCACTTCGACTCGATACCCTCACCGAAGGAATCGTGGAAATCGTCAGTGCCGAAGAGATTCGGAGGCGGTAACTCGGCCTATTCCTCATGCTGCCCTCAATCGACCCTCTCCCCTATCAGACCATACCCTGTCGGGTAAGAGAAACAGACCTGTTGCCGCCATAGAATCTCCTCGCAACTTCTGACGACATCCCGCACATTATTCGGATGAAACAGACGCATCTGATTCTTTCCCTATTCTTCTTTGGCACTATCCTCTCCGACATTCGAGCGGCGGATATTCACCTCTCACCTAGCGGTCCGATCTCGACCCTCGAAGCATCTCGTGATGCCGCCCGAAAAGAAAAGAAGCCCGTGAGAATCATCGTCGCTGACGGGCACTATCCCCGAACGACAGCATTAGAACTGGGACCCGAGGATTCAGGGACCACCTGGGACGCAGCGGCAGGATCGAAGCCGATCATTAGCGGGGGTCGCACGATCACTGGTTGGAAAGAGGTCGAAAAAGGACTCTGGCAAGCGACTCTTCCGGAAAAAACATGGGTGTTCGAACAACTCTGGGTAAATGAACGACGAGCAATCTGCGCACGAACTCCGAACAAAGGATACTTCTTCCTCGACGGTCCCGTGGGAAAAGGGGTTTTTCCCGATGTGAAAGAGAAGTTCAATTACAAATCCTTTGCCCTGCCATCTGATGCTTATGAAATCCTTCGCTCGATTCCCAAGGAACAGCGAGCCGGGATGCTCATGACCGTCACGAACGCATGGACTGTAACGCAGTGTCGGATTGAAGACTTGAATGATCGCTACCGCGCGGTCAAGATACGAGCGCACGCAGCCTACCCCTTCAACGAACGCGAGCCCGATCAACGCATCTGGTTCGAGAATTATCGTACCGCTCTCGATGCGCCTGGAGAATGGTATCTTGACCGGGAAAAAGGACAAGTTCTCTACCGTCCGCTGCCCGGTGAGGAAATCGAAAAATGCGAGTTCGTCGCTCCCGTCGCAGAAAAGTTCCTTCTTATCAAAGGTGCCAGTCAAACCACCTTCCGAGGACTCACCTTTCGCTATGCTCAATACCTATATCCCAAAGACGGATTCTTCGACCGACAAGCCGCAACCGGGATAGGAGCGGCCATCGAAATCGAAAACGCCAACGGAGTTCACTTTGAAAACTGCGAGATCGGTCACGTCGGCGAATATGGTATCTACTTCAAAAACGGCTCATCCGACTCGAGCGTTACGAAATGTCACATTCACGATCTCGGTGGCGGAGGCATCCGCGTCGGAGAAACGACTCGCCCAGAGGACGGCAACGTATGCCGAAATATCAAAATCGAGAACAGCATACTTCAACACGGCGGGAGGCTCCACCCAAGCGCCTGCGGAGTCACGTTCACTCACACCCAATATTGTGCCGTACGCCATTGCGACATCGGAGATTTCTATTACACCGGCGTCAGCACGGGGTGGACTTGGGGCTACGGGGATTCACCTTCTCGTGAGAGCCTGATCGAAAACAATCACATCCATCATATTGGCTGGGGCTACCTCAGCGACATGGGGGGATATTACAATGTCGGGGTCTCTCCCGGTAATATCGTACGAGGGAACCACATCCACCACGTCGTCAGCAATCGTTATGGAGGCTGGGGACTCTACACCGACGAAGGCAGCACCGATGTTACCATGGAGAATAATCTGGTCCACGATACTTGGGACGGCGGTTTTCATCAACACTATGGATTCTTCAATACGATACGAAACAACATTTTCGCCTTCGGCCACAATGTAGAAATCCAGCGAACGCGCAATGAACGCAGACTCACGATTCGATATACGAACAACATCGTGGTCTGGGATCCCCCTGCACCGCTACTCGGCGGGGGTGAAGCTACCTGGAAATTCGTTGAAGATCGGGGGAGAGAGGATCCGCAGAACAATGCGATTTTCCGAAAGAATCTCTACTGGCGAACCGACGGAAAAATTCCTGAGACACTGACCGAAACTACCTATACCTGGGAGGAATGGAAGAAAATGAACCGCGATACGGATTCTCGCTTCGCCAATCCACAATTCGAAAACCTCGCCAAACGTGACTTTCGGCTAAAAGCAAATACTCCCGCGAAATCACTGGGCTTTGTTCCCTGGGACCTCACTGTTGCAGGCGTTCTGAAAGACGATGCGGAGTGGATCGCACTCGCCGCGAAAGGTCATGACTACCCGACTTGGGACACTGATGCCCGGCCTTGGCCGCTGCCGGAGTACGGGGTCGAACTCCAGACCTTCGAGAATGTAGCTCCCGGTCTGATCGGGATTCCGAAAGCCAGCTACGATTCCAAATCAGATCCACAGAATACCGGAGCAGGATACTTCGTCACCGGCGAAGCCGCCTCACCGCTGCCATTCGCTGGTGCCAAAGGCCCTTCTAAATTTAGTCTCAAGGCACAAGACAAGCCCGATTTACTCCATTCCTACAGTCCTGTCCTCGACATCAATCCACCTTGGAAGGACGGCGGAACCTTCCGCGTGGCCTTCGACCTAATGACGAAAGAAGGCGCTGATGGATTTTTCGAAATCCGAGGATATGCCAGCGACTTCGCGATCGGCCCCTATGTCCGTTGGATCGGAGGGAAACTACAGGCCAACAATGTAGCTCCGATCCCACTGGGCGCTCTCAAACCTGGGGAGTGGGTGCGCATTGAAATCCTCGCCACCACGGGAACAGATCACTACCAGCTCTCCGTAACGAGAGCTGATGGAGCTAAAGTCGAGCACAAAAACATCCCCTGCAAGAAGACTTGGACTCGTGCCGACTACGCCCTGTTTAGTGCGCTCGCTAACAAAGACACCGCCTTCTACATCGATAACTTCACGATGGTGCGACTCGCTCCACCGACCACGCCGTAAAATCTACACGATTAATGCCTTCTTCGGCGCGCACACCACCATTACGAGGATTCGATCACTCGGTATATTTAATCCGCGTGGACGAGCGAGCCTTATACACATCCCAATATCCTCCGAAAGGATCATTGTTCGGCTGGGAGGAGATCGCCCGGTAGGCCCGAGGGTTCGTATACGAACGATGCTTTCGTGGACTGGAGTTACACGAGACCATCAAAGCGAGTGAACCGAGAAGTGCGAGTGACAGAACCAATTTCATCATCGGAATCGAACAGAATTGAATTACAAAGGAAAATACCGGGGGCAGATACACCTTGTCAAAAAGGCGATGTGAGGTCGCCCGAATGATTTTCACCGGAACAACACATACTCTTTGTTGCACATCCTCCCTCGATTCGTCAAGCACCCATTGATGCCATTTTCGAATCCGTCGCGTTCGGAAAGAAAAATCTGATCACGAGAGTCAGTTCTTCACTTGCGATTTCGCTCAGAACACCCCATTTACCCGATATGAAAAGCATCACTATCGGGATCACGCAGTTCGCAGCTGAGGAATCTCCACAGAGGAACCTAGAGAACGCCGAGCGTCTCGTCCGCGCTGCCGTAGCGAAAGGTGCCGAGATCATCTGTTTGCAGGAAATGTGTTCGACGCTTTACTTCTGCCGCAGCGAAAATCCTGAGCTCTTTCGATACGCCGAAGAGATTCCTGGAGGAACGACCGAACGCTTTGCTGCACTGGCGAAGGAACTGGGAGTTGTGATCATTCTTCCTCTCTTCGAACGCCGGGCTCCCGGCCTTTTCCATAACACCGTCGCCATTCTCGACGCCGACGGTCGCTATCTCGGTAAGTATCGTAAAATGCACATCCCCGAGGATCCCGGTTTTCATGAAAAATTCTACTTCACCCCAGGCGACCTCGGCTATCCGGTATGGGATACCGCTTTCGGTCGAATCGGAGTGCTCATCTGCTGGGACCAGTGGTACCCCGAGGCCGCACGCTTAGCAGCGATGCAGGGAGCCAAAATCCTCTTCTATCCAACTGCCATCGGCTGGTTAGCGGAGGAAAAGCAGGCTCTGGGAACTGCACAACACAATGCTTGGGAAACGGTGCAAAAGGGGCACGCCGTTGCGAATGGCTGCTACGTCGCCGCATCAAATCGAATCGGGTGGGAAGGGAACACGGAATTCTGGGGGCAGTCTTTCGTTGCGAATCCCTACGGCGAAATCATCGCACGGACTTCCGAATCCAAAGAAGCCGTTGAGGCAGTCGTTTGCGATCTAGACCAGCTCGAAGAATTTCGCAATATCTGGCCCTTCTTTCGTGATCGGAGGATCGACAGCTACGATGCCATCCTGCGTCGCTGGATCGACTGAGAGGCCACCTGTCCCGATTCCTGACTTTTCACATGACCTCCAACCCGAAATCTCTGGGCTACACGATGCCGCCCGAATGGTCACCGCAGGCTGCGATCTGGCTGTCTTGGCCTGCTGGACAGCCAGAATGCTGGCCCGGCAAGCTCGATGCCGTCGAATCTGCCTTTGCTACCATAGCCGCCACGATCAGTCGCTACCAACTCGTTCGCATCAACGCCCCTCTCACTCGTCACGAAGAAATCTTGCGTCGAATTCTGATCAACGGCGGATCTGAAGCTCGCGTGGAACTGTTTGATCATCCGAACAACGATGTTTGGTGTCGCGATTATGGTCCACTCTTCGTGAAACACCGAGAAACGGGAGAACTCGCCGTCACCGACTGGGGATTTAATGGCTGGGGTGATAAATTCGGTCCCTACGATCTGGACAATCAAATTCCCACGAGAATCGCTGAATCGTTGAACCTACGCAGATTCGAAGGTGGAATGATCCTCGAAGGTGGCTCGATCGAGCAAAACAGCCTCGGCCAAATGCTGACCACAGAAGCTGTGCTCCTCAATCCGAATCGAAACCCCGAGCTGTCCAAAGGCGAAATCGAGCACCTGCTATGTGCGGGACTCGGAATGAATGAGATTTTTTGGCTCTCCTCTGGAATCGAAGGTGACGATACCGATGGCCACATCGATGATATCGCTCGCTTCGTAGATGACCAAACCCTCGTGATTTCCCGCGAGCGTGACGGACGCAGCATCAATCACCGAATCCTGGCTGAAAATCGAGATCGACTCGCTGATTTTCGTCTGCCCGATGGTTCTCGCCCCGAGATCATCGACATCGACCTACCCGAAGCATGCGAAGTCCCCGACTGGCGCCTGCCGGTTCTCCCGGCCAGCTATGTCAACTTTCTCATCCTGAATGAAGCTGTTCTCGTTCCGGTCTTCGGGCAGGAAAAGCGGGATCGGAATGCAGTGGGCCTGCTGGGGGAACTCTTCCGTGATCGGGACATCGTGCCCATCAACGCATTGGACATTGTGCGCGAAGGTGGGGCCATCCACTGCATCTCCCAGCAGCAACCGGCATAGAAGCGCCAAGGGACGTGAGGGAAACTCACCTTGCCGAAACTGATCGTTTGATGCACTCTCCCTAGCAATGCACTTCTCTCCTCATCATATCGAACTGATCGCTCGAGAACTCGCCCTCTCCACCGATGAAACAGCCCGTCTCCTCGCCTATGGAGAAAACTGTGTTTATCAAAGCGGAGATTATCTTTTCCACCAATCCGCACCTCGTCAGTTCTTCGGAGTCGTACTGAGTGGCCGCTTAGAACTGCGTCGCAGTGTCGAAGGACGGACCCTAACCCTGGCCTGCCTGACCGAAGGTGCCCTTGTCGGGGAAACCATTCTCATAGACGACGAAGTTCATGCGACCACTTGTCTATCGCTGGAGGACACAGAACTCTGGGTAATGGATCGTGATTCCATCGAGCGGCTGCGTCGAGAAAGTCAAGTCCTACACTGCTTTCTAGTCAGTCTCGCGGCCCGTAGAATCGGCAGTCGACTCGGAAAGACCCGTGATATGCTCCTCCTTTCCCTATGCACCCCTGCAGCCGACGCAGGATTTCGAGTCGAACATGACTCGCTCGGTTCACGAGAAGTCGCCGACATTCATTATTACGGAATCCAAACTGTACGGGCCGTGGAGAATTTTCCATTTTCCGGTGTCCGTCTCTCACATTTTCAGCACCTCGTCAATGCCTTAGCCACAGTAAAATCGGCCGCTGCGGCGGCCAACGCTGAACTCGGAGTGTTAGAGCCCAAAATCGCCGAGGCCATTCAGTCCGCTTGCGTCCGCGTCACCTCTGGGGAATTGCATGATCAATTCGTAGTCGATATGGTTCAGGGTGGAGCCGGAACTTCGACCAATATGAATGCGAACGAGGTCATCGCGAATTTGGCGCTCGAAATTCTTGGGTATCCAAAGGGAGACTACCAGCACTGCCATCCGAACGATCACGTCAATTGCTCTCAATCCACCAACGACGCGTATCCGACTGCGATCAAGCTCGCGATGTACACCTCGGCACAGGAGACAGTCTCCGCTCTCAAAGTCCTGAGAGATGCATTTCATCGGAAGAGCGAAGAGTATGCCGACGTTCTGAAAATGGGGCGCACAGAGAATCAGGACGCAGTGCCGATCACTCTCGGACAGGAATTTCACGCGTACTCACGTATGCTGGCCTCTGGGATCCGGCGCATCGAAGCCGCAGCGGAGGCTCTACTGGTGGTCAATATGGGCGCTACCGCAGTCGGGACAGGACTCAACAGCCCTCAAGGGTACGCGGAACTTTGCACGGCAAAGCTGGCGGAATTGAGTCATCTCAACATTACCCTTGCCGACGACTTGGTCGAAGCAACTCAGGATGCGGGAGACTTCGCTACGATGAGCGGAGCGCTGAAAGTCACCGCAATTCAGATTTCCAAAATCTGTAATGACCTTCGTTGGGCATCCTCAGGGCCGCGCTGCGGATTAGGAGAAATCACGCTCCCTCCGCTCCAGCCCGGCTCCTCGATCATGCCCGGCAAGGTGAACCCTGTTCTGCCCGAGGTGGTCAATCAGATCTGCTACCAAATCATCGGCTCCGATCTCACCATCTCGCTCGCCGCTGAAGCGGGAGAATTCGAGCTGAACATGGCCGAACCCATCATGGCCTACCATTTGCTGAACAATCTGATGCTACTAAAAAACGCTGCCATCACCCTCACCACACGCTGCATCGAAGGTATCATCGCAAATCGGGAGCGCTGTGCAAGTTACGTGAAGAACTCCATCGGCATCGTCACTGCACTGAATCCTGTCCTCGGATACGAGCGATCCGCCTCCATAGCGAAAGAAGCGCTCGCCACCGGGCAGAGCGTCTATGATCTCACCCTTTCGAAGGGTTGGCTGACAGAAGCACAACTCAACGATCTGCTGGAGCCCAACAAGATGGCCGATCCTCTCGGGCGAGCAGCCCGGTAGGAAGCGACTCAGGACTAAAGAGCCCACACCTCCCTTTTAGCCCCACAATCGAACTCATTTTCCTCCTATGTCCTACCGAATCTGTCGCATCTTTGAAATTGAGAACGGCCATATGCTGAGCAAGCATCCCGGCAAGTGCCGCTTTCCTCACGGTCATTCCCGTAAGATCGAATGTGTGATCGAGGCAGATGGACTGGATGAACGCGGAATGGTCTGTGACTTCAAGGTGGTGAAGCTGATCCTAGAGGACTATCTCGATCGCTACGATCATGCCCTGTGCATGAATACTGATGATCCCGCCTACGAGGACTTCAAAGCCCGCTATGGAGATCGCATCATCGGTTTCCCCTCAGAGGAACCAACGACAGAAGTACTGGCACGAGAGATTTTTCGCTACTTGAAGAATACTCTCGACGACTACGGACAGAATCCCTCGCCCGAATTCCCCATCCAGCGAGGAGTCCGCGTTATTTCCGTCCGCGTCTGGGAAACTTCCATGTCTTGGGCTGAATATTCCGAATGAAGCGGGATAGGGAGGAGGCGAATGCAAGCGCTTCCAATGGTAAGAGGATCCGTGATTTGATCGACTCGAAGAAAATCTTACAGGCCTCGGAATGACCTTCGAACGGATCAGTTCACATCTGTTCGATCTTTCGATGCGCAGGATATCGATCTCCGTTCACGCACTTTCGTAGGGATTGTATCAACTCGACACGTCCTGGATTGCTCCGTATTGGGCATTGCTTGCGTACCTCCAAGGACAGAAATTTCTTTTCTTTAGTATTCCGCTTGCTTTGCGCAACTTGCGTTTTATAAGTATTCTGCTTACTTAACATGCGTTTTCGGTTTCTGATATTCTCAGTGAATCCCCGATTTCAGCTTAACGCCACACTCCCATTCATTCATGTCGCACAAACAAATCCATCTGAACGGTTTTACGCAAAACTCCGTCGCCCCACACTCGCCCGGCTTATGGCGGCATCCGGAAGATCAGGGAACCCGTCACGGTTCCATCGACTACTGGGTAGAGCTGGCTCAAATTCTCGAACGCGGACGCTTTGATGCGATGTTCCTCGCCGACGTCAGCGGGATCTACGACGTTTATCAAAACAGCCCTGATCCGGCGATCCGGAATGCCGTACAAGTCCCCCTGCACAACACCTTGATGCAGATCTCTGCCATGGCACATGCGACGAAGCACATCGCTTTCGCTCCTACCGTCTCTGCGACATACGTGCAGCCGTATCAATTGGCGCGTCAATTTTCGACACTCGATCACCTGACCAAGGGTCGAATCGGATGGAATATTGTCACATCCTACTTGGAGAGCGAGGCTGTGAATCAGGGGCTCAGCACTCGCATTGAGCACGATACTCGCTATGAGCGAGCAGAGGAATACATGGAAGTAGTCTACAAGCTCTGGGAAGCGAGCTGGGACGAGGATGCGGTCGTCCGTGATGCCGAAAAAGGCGTCTATGCCGATCCGAACCGCGTTCATCCGATTTCCCACCACGGAAAATATTTCGATGTGCCGGGGATTCACCTAGTTGACCCCTCACCACAGCGCACTCCGGCGCTATTTCAGGCCGGATCTTCACCCAGAGGGCGCGACTTCGCTGCAAAGCATGCCGAAGCAACTTTTTCAACGACTCAAAACACCATTCCTGAACTCGCTGAGTTCGCGGCGGACATCCGTCGTCGCGCTGTGAAATTCGGACGCCGCCCGAACGATGTTCTCATCATTCCCGGCATCGTGCCCATCGTCGGTTCTACGGAGGCTGAAGCGCAGGAAAAATACGAGACAATCAAGAGCTATGTAAGCTACGAAGGCACGCTCGCCCTGCTATCAGGTCATACAGGAGTCGATTTCTCTCACTACGATCCCGACGCCTATGTAGGAGATCTGTACACGGATGGATCGCGTGGATTCCTGCGTCAATATGCAACAGGCTTTACTAGCAAGCGCTGGACAGTACGCGAGGCGGTGAAACACCACGGGATCGGAATCGGATCGTGGAAGATCGTCGGAACGCCTGAACAAATCGCCGATCAGCTTGAGCGTATGGTAGACGAAGGCGACGTGGACGGATTCAATGTAATTCAAGCTCTATCCCCCGGAACATTGCGCGACTTCGTAGACCATGTGGTCCCGATTTTGCAGGCTCGTGGACGCCATCGTACTGAGTATGAAACCGATACCTTGCGCGAACATCTCTTCGGCAAAGGAAACGCACAACTGGCTCCGACGCATCCCGGCAAGCAATTGACTCGCGCTGAAACTGTGGCGCAGGTCGCCTAATCAAACTCTTCAGACGAAATGTGAGTCTCGTCTCATCTGTGTGTGGTTACGCAGCAAAGGGAGGAAGTGCTTCGGCATTTCCTCCCTTTTTTATGGAATCAACTCTGCTTCACAAGTGGCCGAGCGTTCAAATTAGCAAGCAGCAACACGCCTTTCTCCGCCAGCTAACGCCCCCCAATGAATTCTCCCAATCCCGATGAAGCCAATCCATTAATTCTCTGCAACTTGACATTTCTATTCGATCCATCCTATCATGACTCGTCACGGTGCCTTGATTCCCAACACGCATTCTTATGAAATCACTCCCGTCTCTGCTTACAGCCCTCGCTCTTCTCTGCGGTTCTACATTCTTCCTCGCCGAGGCTCAGGAATTGCGATTGACAACATCGGACGCCAAAGCCCAGTTTGACAAAGCTGACCAGGCTTTAAATGCCGCTTGGAACGCAGCTAAATCAAAGCTTCTCGAAGAAGACTTTGCACGACTCAAACTGGACCAGAGAAACTGGCTGATCTACCGGGATAATCTCGCCCGCTCACCCATCTTCGCAGGAGGAGATGGACAGGGGGAACTGGCGCTCACTTCTCCCTATTACCTCACCGCCGCTGCCGCTCTTGAGGAAGAACGAACGAAATGGGTCCTAGGACTGATCCGCGACTGGGATTGGAATAATGACCGCGCATTCAATAGTCTAGCGCAATCGGGTAGACTGGAAAAAGGCCAGAGGCTGTATGAAGTTTCTGGCTCAACAACCAAATCGAATCCGAGATGCCTACATACAACCGTCTGACCCCAGAACAACGCTACACCATCGA